>NZ_JBBIXN010000002.1:143062-253596 GCF_037646455.1 Maribellus mangrovi
CTTTGGCAGCCGGTACTTCTTTTTCTGAAGTCTCTTCAATCACCGGAACTGATTCAGGAACCGTATCAATAGGAACCTCTTCTTCGGTATCTTTTTCGTCCTTCGTTTTTTTCTCAGCTTTAGGGACTTTATTTGACTTTTCTTTATCGGATTTTTTTGTGTCGGCTGATTTCGCCTTGTCTTCCCCGCTTTTTTCAGATTCAGGGGCATTTTCCGATTTAACCGGTTTATTTTTTGGGTTTGTATCAGAAACCGGTTCGTTTACATTCTCTTTCTTAAGGTCCGCCTTTTCCGGACTTTTTAACTCATCTGAGTTTTTTAGATCTTTAGGTTCCATACGTAGTTATTTTTACCATTCAAACATGGTGTGCATCGTAATCATTTCTGTACGAAAATAGGTAAAAGCATACGAATACTCAATTTTTATGTTGAAATAAACAGGCGATCCAATGTTTTTTTATTGACTTTCAGAGTTTTGGATGAAAAACACAACTGTTCAATATTTGCTAATTGTCTCTAATCGAATTAATTACAATAGATATTTTCGATTCGAAAACAAGTTTTTATAGAATTTTAGGAGCTTGATGTCTTATGCTCGAAAACATGGCTGGCAGGACCAAAAGGAAGACATTGCGCATGGTTTGAAAATGAGATATTGCTTATATTAAGTTGCTCAATAACAGTAACTACAGACAAATATGAGTGTAAGTATTTTCTTCTTAAGTATACGTAATTCATGCCGAAGTCAGATGGCTGAAGCCATTCTGCGAAGTTTCGATAATAGTCTTGAAATCTGTTCCGCAGGCATCGATCCAGCCGATCACATAAGTGCTGTTGCCATTGAAGTTATGCAGGAAATTGGGATCGATCTACATCAGGGAGTGCCCAAAAATGTGGAAGAAATCAAGCCTAAGTACTTTGATTTTTTGATAGTTGTAAGCGAAAATACGCGCGACGAATTTGAAATTCCAAATATCGAATTCAGGAGAAAGCTACACCTGGGTTTCAGAAGTCCGTACCGAAATTCGAAATCACACGACGAAATCCGGCAAAAATGCCGCGAAGTGCGCGACGAACTGGTGCATGAACTGGATTATTTCTACACCAGGATAATAAAAAAGAGCGTCTGTTAAACGCTCTGTTATTTTTTATTGATTGTTGACTGTTGACTCAACTTCTTCAGGAGTTATCGGGATTCGCTTTCCAATGATCTTACTGCCCGTATCTGTTACGAGTATGTCATCTTCTAAACGAACTCCACCAAATCCGCGGTATTCGTTTACTTTATCAAAATTGATGAAATCTTTATTAATTCCTTCAGCCTGCCATTTATCGATCAGGGCAGGAATAAAATAACATCCCGGTTCATTGGTTATTACATAGCCCGGTTTTAAGCGTTTTCCCAGTCTTAATGCTGCTGTTCCGAACTGATCAACCGGACGAATTTCATCGTCGTAGCCCACATAAATCTGGCCCAAATCTTCCATGTCATGCACATCGAGTCCCATCATATGTCCCAATCCGTGCGGGAAAAACAGGGCGTGAGCGCCATTTTGAACCGCTTCTTTTACGTCACCTTTCATCAGCCCGAGATCTTTTAAACCTGATGCAATTACTTCGGCTGCAGCCAGGTGAACGGATAAATAAGTTACTCCAGGTTTTGTGAGTTCCGTAGCTTTGTTATTCGCAGCCAGTACAATATTGTATACGTCGCGTTGTTTTTGCGTGAATTTACCTCCAACCGGAGTTGTCCGTGTAAAATCGCTGGCATAATGCATTGGTGATTCAGCCCCGGCATCAGTGATGATCAGGCGTCCTTTTTCGAGGTATTGCGAATGATTATGATTATGCAGTGTTTCTCCGTTTTGCGATAAAATAATCGGGAATGCTGCCATCGAACCACCTGCGACCGCAATGCCTTCAATTGTACCGGCAATCTTTTGTTCCCAGGTTCCCGGATGGGCCATTTTCATGGCTGTAACATGCATATCATATCCAGTAGCACATGCTTTTTCAATTTCAACAATCTCAGCTGCTTCCTTAATTTCGCGAATGGAAATAACTGCTTTTACGAAATCTAATGAAGCTTGCTCGTTTATTGACAATGCCGATAATCCGGTCAGTTTTTCGAGCAGGATTTTATTGTCGCCACGATATGGTGGAAGAATATGAACTTTTCGGTTTTTTTGCTGCGCATCGCGAACCAGGTCAAAAACTTTAGCAAAAGGCGCGGTATTTTCAATACCCGCTTTTGCCGCATTTTCTTTCAGACTCGCTTGTGGCCCCATCCAGATAATGTCATCAATATCAAAATCGTCGCCAAACAAATAGTCTTCTCCGCTGTCGAAATCAATAACACCAATCAATCCGGGGAAATCGAGACCGAAGAAATACAGAAAATTGCTGTCCTGACGATAATGATAGGTATTATCTAGGTAATTCATTGGCGACTCACCATTTCCCGGAATAATGCCTATTCCATTTAATCCTTTTTCTTTTAATGATTTACGTCGTTTTATGTACGTTTCTTTGTTAAACATATCCTGAGTTTTTTTATGATAATTCTAATTAAAATAATGCTTGATCTTTTTTAGATGCTCAAAAACCAAGTCGTGAAATTAGAAATATCTTCCGGATTTTTCGATGACGCATATCATTCATCAATGAATTTATGTGTTATTAACACTGAACTGACTGTTTTTGTGGGATTGTAAAAGAAGGTCTAAAAAATATCTTCTATAAAACATAACAAAAATTCAGAATACTACGTAAATTATATATCAAGGAACAAAAACCTGAATTATGGGAAATGCATTGTTAAACTATTTGAACAAGCGCCTGGAAGAATCAAAGCCTTTTCGTAAGTCCGGATTAGGTCCGGCCGGACCTGTGATCACCATCTCTCGTCAGGTGGGGTGCAACGGCATACCATTGGCGCGTGCACTGGCTGCTAAATTAAATCAGCAAAAGATGCTCACCGAATGGAAGGTGCTCAGTAAAGAAGTATTTTTCTGGAGTGCCCGTGAGTTAAACCTGGAGCCTGAACAAATAAGAAAAATGTTTAAAAAAGCGGATAACTATATTTTTGAACAAATCCTAACTGCCTTTGGTGAAAAACGCTATAAAAGCGAAGCGAAGATATCAAAAACAGTTCGCGACGTCATTCATTCGCTTTCGGTTGACGGGTATAACATTATTGTTGGAAGAGCAAGTCATATTATTGCACACGATATTAAAAATGCCTTTCATATACGTTTGACCGCACCAATGGATTACCGCATTGATACGATTATGGTAAACAACAAATTGAACCGTAATGATGCTATAGACTTTATCAACAAGGTAGAAAAAGAACGTATTTCGTTTCGAAAAGCCTTGAAAGCAGATCCTCAGATCGAAGACAATTTTGATATGACGATTAACCGAGCTACTTTTAATACCGAGGATTGCGTTGATCTGATACTATATGCGATCGAAAAGAAAAAAATACTGGCCGATTACAAACAAAAAATAGAGTTCTTTTAATGCTGCCGAACTCCCCTATCATCCAGTGATTTTATCAGGCAACCCTTTTATCAGAACGGATTTCAATGAATCCGGTTTAATTTCGAACATATCGTTGGGGGTCAATTGGCATTCTTCCAGCATTAGCAGGCAATAATCGAGTTTTCCCAAATCGCGGGTTACGTTATTTGTTCCAAAGGTAAACTTCACACCCGCTGCTTTCGCCATTTTAATCATCTCAGCATTTGGTGTTTTGTAACGTGCGTTGATCTCTAATGCAATGTTGTTTTCTGCCAGAACTTTTACCACGCGTTTCATACGTTCTGTTGTCCACAACTCTTCGTATTCAGACATTAATTCGGTTGGTAAAACGGTTGGATTTACATAAATATCAACCGGCTCCTGCGAAAATATGGCTTCGATTTTGGCCACCAGATCATCCATGAATAGTTGTTTATCATCCACCCAAACTTCTTCAGGGATCCAGATACGGTTGCGCCGTCCTTTTCTATCAGTAAAAGTCATGGCGTCGGTAAACACGTAATCGAACCTTGCTACTGCTTCCGGCGAGAACAGTGTGATCCATTCCCGACCTTCAGCCTGCATGCCTTTAAAAGTTGGACTGCCCTGAACTTCTTTCATATAAGCGTACAACGACTCGTCGTCGGTTACCGGAAAATGCAGTCCGCAATTCGGGGCTATGCCGTAATTAATTCCTGCTTTTTGCGAATTGGCGACACAATCTTCCAGCGTTAAACCACCTTTCAAATGCACATGATAATCCACCAGCGGAAATCCGGCCCGCATTAATTTTGTAACTTTATTATCCCACGTCTGATCTTCTACTTTTTTACGTTCGCCCCCGCCCCCGGGTAAAGATTTGATGCGCAGGTTCCGAAAGTAGACTGTACTGCCCGGATCGTGTGCCTGTAAGGCAATTGTACCGCGACTGAGTTTTGTGTTTTCGCCACCTTCCCATCGCCAGGGATTTTCAGGCTCGGTATATTCATTAACCTTCACATCGTTTACAAAAATCTCAACGAAATTTTCCACCACTTTTATACGCATGGTAAACCATTCATTGTCTTCTGCCAGCGGGAAATAAATGTTTCGGATGTTATAAATACTTGCCGTCTTTCTTCTTTCCGGATGATCTGCCGAGCCACGGTATGAGTTATTTACCTGAATTTCGTAGCCTTTTGCGGGCCAGCCTTCATCCTGGTATTCGGTGTGAATAAAAACTCCTGAATTGGAATGTTCCTTAGCTTTTATTTCCGCTTCAAACTCAAAATTCTTAAAATCGCCCTTGTAAAACAGGTGTGAGCGTTCACCTGAACATTTTAACATTCCATCTTCAACACTGATACTTTCCGGGTTTTCAGCAGCTTTCTTCCAGCCCGTTAACGATTCTCCATCGAACATACTTTGCCATTGTCCTACAGGCGTATTAGTGCTGCATCCGCTAAGTACGAGAACGGTTATTAGTCCTAAAAAAGATTTCTTAAGGTTCATATTGGTTTAGTTTTAATTCGGTTATGATTTATTGGTTTAAGTCTTTATCGGCCAGTGGAATAAACCGGGCACTCAGGTCGGGATCCGGCATATCCTTATCAAATGGGAACATCGGGCGAATAATACGTTTATACGGCAGTCTTTCGAGATCCTGATCGACACCACCCGGGGTAAGTGCCATCAGCCAGCCGGCCCGCATATTATACAATTCGGGAACCAGGTAGCCTATTTTTACGACCACGATATCGGTTTTCCGTGGATTCAGATCCAGATCGGTAAAATCTTTTTCGTAGTGATACGGCTTACGTTTTTTAGTAACGATTACCTGTACACTGCCCACCTGAACAACCACTTCTGTTTCGGCATGTTTATCGCCTTGTTTTATGGCTCGTACGATTCCTGTAAGTTCTATTGGTGGTGCGTATCGATTATCAACAATCGCTCCTGCAAGTCCGTTTACTTCATTTCCAACTCCGGCTTCAACTGCTTTTTTTACCAGGTCGGGCCCCGGGATGGAAGCATAGATCAGCGACGGTCTGTCGGCACGCTGAAACTCTTTACGCTTAAGTATTTCTGTTAAGGTCCATGTGACATCTCCGGCACCTCCTGCTGTAGGATTATCGCCCATATCGCTGATGATAAAGGGTTGTCCATCGAAAGCAATAGCCGTATCGAGACATTCTTCGAGAGTGGCAACCGGGGCTACAAACTCAAAATCATTACGTACGTTCCAAAAGCTGTTTGCCAGTTGTTCTGCTGCCGAAGCCACAGCGTCTTCATTGTCGCCATAGGCCATAACTACTCCTCGGTTTCGGGGTTCGTCGGCCCATGCATAGCCAATCCAGATGGCGGCATCAATCACTCCCTCTTGCTCAGTCAATGGCTGTACCTGTGCGTAAAGACTTTTTCCGGGTTCGATACGTGTACTTGTTTTTTCTCCGGGCAACAGGATCGGAACCGGAATCCAGGCCTTGTATTCGGGTTTACCTTTGCCGCTTTCCAGACGATCAAGCAGATTCTCCAATGCTCTTTGCTTCGATTCCAGTGCATCTTCATGTGGTGCCAGTCGGTAACAGGTGATCAAATCAGACTGATGTGCCAGTGTTTTGCTCACGTTTCCGTGCAAATCCATTGAGGTGGAAATCATTGTTTCCGGGCCGACAACTTCACGGATACGGGTGATAAAATCGCCTTCCGGATCGTCGAGTCCAACCACACTCATGGCGCCGTGAATATCAAAAAACAAACCGTCGTATGGCAGGTTATTACGCAGGCGATCAAGGGTTTCGTTCACCAGTGTTTCGTAGGCTTCGCGTGTTACAATACCACCGGGCAGAGCATGGCCACGCAAAGTTGGAAACCATTTAGCACGCTGTCGTGTTGGCGCATCTTCAGACATAAACGGATAATACGAAAAAATCTCTTCTCCCCTGCGTGCCTGAAATGCATCGATGCCTGATTGTGCCGGCGAAAAAGTACTCGATTCGATGGCTAAACCAGCAATGGCCACCCGTGGCAGCGTCTTTTCTTTTGGAGCACAACCGAACATTAATACCTGCGAAATCAGCAAAACGAGAGCAAAAGTCTTCTTCATAATCATGAATTTATTTGGAACTACACAAAGTTAAGCGAAACATGGAAAAACAAAAGCCATTCAGGTCTTTATTCATCCCCGGTATCAACTTCGTACTTATCCTGAGGATTATGGGCTTTAAAAGCAAAGACTGAGATATTGATTACCAATAAAAGCAACAAGTAACTGGCGTAAGAATAGGTGCCAAAATGCGAATGCGAGAGGCTAAAAAGTATAGGCCCCAAAGCACTGGCAAAAACAATGATGGCCATAACAAAGCCTGTAATTCTCCCAAGGTGTTCGCGCCCGTAGAAACGTGGCCAGGTAACGGTTAGTAAAACATTGTAAATACCACTTGGAACAGCACTTCCGATGATAAAAGCATAATAGAAGAAGCCATCGTTGATATTGGCCAGCGAGATTAACGCCACTACTTCACCGGCCAGCATAAGAAACAACAGGTATTGCAACTTGATTTTATCACTGATCCATCCGCCAACAAAAGCCAATACTACCGAAATAAATGAAATAGGAATAAAAATGGACAAAGCCCGGTCTTCATCGATTCCCGCCTCACCAAATAATGAGATCAGGTGGAATACATAACCGGTAATAAACAGCGCATAAATGGCTGAAGGCAGAACAAACAACCAGAATGTGAGACCGCTGCGGGCTTCTTTTAATGTGAATTGCTTAAAAGGTCTAATAATCACATCATGTTCTTTGTTGGCATGTTTTTCACCGTCAGGGATTAGTCCACAATCTTCGGGATTATCGCGAAAGAACAGGAAAATAAACACAAAAAGGCCGATTCCGATTCCGAGTGCCATCAGCAACCAGGCCATTCTCCATGTTGTTCCCTGGATCAGCAGATCGAACGATAGAGGTGCAATTGAAAATCCCAGCGAAATAAAAACCGAAGAAATACCGTTTGCTAGTCCACGACGAGCGATAAACCATTTCATCAGCATATTTCGCGAAACCATGGTAAGTACACCTTGCCCGGAAAAGCGCAACATAAAGAAAAAGATGATGGTGCTGGCAATGGCCACTCCAACATAAAGGTTCGAATGCTGCGGTACAATGGCTTTTATCAACCTGTCGGACTGACTGAGCAAAATCAGCACCGCCGCCAGTGCAAGTGACGCTGCCATTCCTACCCAGCGGGCTCCGTATTTATCGTACAGGTTTCCGGCGTAGGTTAAAATCAGCGAGCTGCCAATGGTTCCGAACATATAAGCCATACTGATCTGATCGCGGTTGATGCCGATGTTCTCGATCAGGTAATCGGTGAATGTGGATACGCCTGTGGTTTGTCCGGGGGCGCTGCCCAACACGCCAATGGTGGCTGCAAACAGAATTATCCAGCCGTAAAAAAATGGTACTTTGGCAGGATCGAATGGAAATTTATTCAGCCGTTTTTTGATCTGCATGGGCGAAATGTTTGTGCAAAGCTAAGTATTACCTTCCTCCTTAACGATGAATTTACAATATCAAATCGATTGGTAACGATTTATTAGGAATGAAAGAGCTTTTAGTTTTTTGCATCTTTTAACTACCACTAGTGAGGTTATTGTAAAGACAATAAAAAATGAGGTTTTATGCCTGCATACCTGTAAAACCGGAAAATCCGGCCAGCATTCCGGCAAATACCATAAAAACAAAGGTCAGCAGGTACAAGCCCAACATCACGATCATCACAATTCCGATGTATCGGTAATGTGATTTTAGGTTTTCAAATGCTTTTAGCATTTTTAGTGTATTGTTTGTTGAGATGGCCTGTTGAATGTTTGTTGAGAAACGCAAAAGATAAAGGATCGGAAAAAAGTACACGATTCCTATTACCAGGTAAACAAAACCAAATAAGAATCCCGGAATTGGCATATGCCGAAACGGCCCGGAAGGCATAAAACTCATAATAACGCTGATCATAAATCCCATCAGCACCATAAAACCAATAAAAACAAAACCCAGGATAGCTAAAAATTTAGCCCACTTGCCTGCACTGATCAACTGTTCTATAATTTGGTCGTTCACTTCAAGCTTTTGGGGTACTGTTTGATTGTTATTTTCTTCCGGTTGAATGTTTTCGGAGTTTTCAATGTCCATGTTGATCTAAAATTTATGTTCAACGTAAAAGTAGTTATAAAGTCGCTACTTCCACAAGAAACGCTAAAAAACATATCCTTCAGCAATGGCACCAACGGCCCCGGTAATCCACAAAAGAAGCGCGGCAACCAATATCTTCAGAAACGGAGAAAAGGAAAAGCCAAAGCGCTTTTTCAGGTAGCGATTTGCCGGAGGAAAATATACCACCGACAATAAAACAAAAGTTACCCCTAAGGCAAAATCATTGCCCAAAAACATATTCAGAATGCCATTTATGAATACTGCTAAGCCAAATACCCAACTGACGACATTCCATATTCCCGAGGTTGTTATATTGTTACTCATCAATTATTCATTTATTTAGTGATCGTGAATGCCTTTTCCATTGAAAATGTACTGCATATACTTTTCAATGCGCGATTCGCGTGTCTGAGTTTGTTTAGCTGCCGAAAAATAAAGAATATATCCACGCTGCCTTCCGGGAGTAAGGGCTTCGAAAGCTATTTTAAACTCGGGCATTTCATCAAACTTTTTCTGTAATTCATCGGGAACGGGCTCCTGTTCTTTTTTAAAAGCAATTTTTAATCCTGCTTTTTCTACCTCAATAGCTTCATAAATGTACGCCTTTATATCGGCTTCCAGTTTCTTGATTTCAGCTATATCCGTGAATCGGAACTGGTGCGTGGCCTGTGAATTATCGCCAGGTTTTGTGAGCAGATTCCTGGGATCTTTTAATAAACTCCCCTTAAAAAAGGCAACAGCAGCAAATTCTTTAAAAGCTGTTACCAACAGAATATTTTTGTTGTTCCAGGTGTAACAGGGTTGTTTCCATTTCAACTCTTCGTTAAGGCCACAGTCAAGAACTATCCTTCGCAATAACTTTAGTTCTTCCTGCCAGTTATTGACTTTGCAATTGGTAGTGGCATAAAACGCACATCGACCGCAACCATCAGCCAGGTACGCATCAACTGTTGGATTCATTATTTTTTCAGTTTCGGAACTAGAAACACTTGAGTATAAAAATGGTTTTGCATTCTGAGATGAATAAATAAAATGATCTATACAATTTGCTGAAGTTTGGCTGATTGTTTGCCATCAGATATTTGTTCAGTAACATATTTTCAAACTTGACTTTTATTCAGGAAAAGCATAATTTTATTTATCAAAAAAATAATCTGATAACACGTTTCTGAATTCCCAAACAGAAGCCCGTTTAAGAATAACATAAAAGACACAATTATCGCATGAACATTAAGAACAGAGAGACATTGACAATTTGCAGAAGGTCTTTTGCAATTAAATAAAAACTTAGTGGAAGAGGACAGCCCTGTTGTTTCGATGAAAGAATGACAGGATTACACATTCCCGGAAAGGCACCCAGTTGGGTGCCTTTTTTGTTTTTTTAATTTCAGTCAAACCCCTCAAATCGCCGAGGAGAAATTTAAGCCTTTCGAAGTACCAGAATGTCATCCTTGCTCATCCGAAATTTGCATTGAAAGTTGTTATATTCAGAAACAAACATGACCGGGCAACCTTATTTTTTAAAGATGCCTTAATTCTGCGATCGGTCGCGATGCTTTTCGTTGTCGTGATCATGCCCCTGGTGAGCCGACTTTTCAACAATTTTCTTGTAGTCTTCGAGGCTGATCTTTTCGGCTTTATATCCTTTTTTCTCAATGGCTTTAGCCAGATCATCATCGTTGTTCTTTCCTTCTTTGTATTCCACTTTAATCGTGTTTGTTGCGTGGTCTACCTTCAGGTCTTTCACCCCTTTTTCGAATTTGAGGTACTCGTTAATGGTTTGTTCGCAATTGGCACAATCCATATTGCTTTTAAAACATACCACTTTGTTTTCTTTTTTTTGTGCATATAGCGGATTGGCAGCAAAACCAACCAGCAATGCTATAGTAATAATCAATAATTTTTTCATTTCATTTTAGTTTTAGCTTTAAGCTTCGAGCCACAAGCTGCAAGTATTTTCAACTTGTAACTTGCGGCTAAATGCTTTCAGCTTGTTATTCATAATTCAAATTAAATCGTAATCCCAAATAAATTTTCCTTCCCATCACCGGCCCCCAGATGTTCGTGGCATTAAAATCGGGCCCGAATGGATCGTTTGCACCTGCTACGGGATTGGGCTGGGTAAAGTCGGTTAAATTCTCAGCTCCCACATAAATACTCCAATAGCGGAAATACTTGGTCAACTGTGCATTCATGATCGTATATGGAGAAAAATGACCGTAATCAGACGACATATCCACGCGACTCATCCAGTCTTCATAAACATAAGGAATACGCCCTCCCCCGTTAAACTGAATGGTATAATCGAACATCCACTTTTTTAGGTTAGTGGTGTAGTTCAGGTTAATTAGGCCTTTGTAATCGCTTTGCAGGGGCTTGTCGCGCAACTCCCCTCCTATGGTCTGTTTAATATCGTTCATTCGGTAGGCCAGCAACAAGTCGAGTCGTTCGATGGGCTGCCAGCGCACATCGAATTGCAGGCTGTTGGCGTACGAAGTGCCGTCGAGCGGAGCCAGGATCACATAATAGGCCGACGTTTCGCGATCGACCACCAACTGTGTTTTGAAATTGGTGCGGAAGAATTCAGTGTTCAATGTCAGATCGCGCCCCAGAAACGTATAATTCTGAATCAACGAAAACCCATAGTTCCATGCTTCTTCCTGCATTACATCGCTTGTGTATTGCAAGGCCCGCGAAGCAGCCAGTAAATAGGTGTTTTCTGATAATACATTCGCTGTGCGGTAACCTTTCCCGGCATTGGCCCGAATGGTAAAGTGTTCAGCAAAATGATAACGGAAATGCATACGCGGCGTAACAAAGGTTCCGAAAATATTGTGGAAATCAGCACGCAGCCCTGTCATCAATGTCAGGTTATCGTTGGGCTTAAATGTGTATTCAGCAAATACACCTGGCACCTTCTCTGTGCGCTGTATATCATCGCCATAAAGCATTTCATTAAAATCGTCGTAAATAAAGCTTACTCCAACGTTTAAGGTGTGTTCTTCTATCGGCCCCATGTATTTGGTATAAATTCCACTACCGTAAAACCGGGTTTCATCGCCTTTATAATCGGTCAATCCGTAAAACGACTCAGTTTCGTGTCGGGAAAAGTTTGACAACCAGGCGAACGCGCGCTTGCCGTCTTGCGATACGTAGCCGGATTTATAGAAAGCTTCAAATCGCTTGTTGGCAATACTCACTCCATAAGGTTCGTTAACAGTTGGTGTCATGTCCCAGTCAGCAACGGTTTGTCCACCCAAACGATCATCCTGCAGGTATGAAATACCTAACTGAGACATGTATCCACGGTGATTGTTGTATTTCCAGCGATTGCTGAGATGATACGTTTTCGACAAGGGAGAATCCAGAAAACCATCATTGTTATGGTCGTTCTTTTTATTAAGCTGGCTGGCATGCACAAAAATACCGGTGCTAAGCGTATCGCCTTGTAAACGGATGTTTGTATTGCCGTTGAACTCATAACGACCTTCCATATTTGCAAAAGTGTTCAAAAAGAGTTTCTCTCTGCTGTCGGGCTTTTTTATCTCAGCATTAATCTGCCCGGCAATGGCATCGTAACCGTTCAGTACCGATGCTGCCCCTTTCGATACCTGTATCGATTCCATCCATGGTCCCGGAATGTAAGTCAAACCGAAGGTAGTTGCCAGACCACGCAAGTTAGGCATGTTTTCCACCTGCATCAGCGAGTAAGTCCCGTCGAGTCCCAGCAACCGTATTTGCTTGGCACCGGTCACCGCATCGCTGTAACTCATGTCAACTGAAGGATTTGTTTCAAAACTTTCGGCGAGGTTGCAACAAGCTGCCTTGTGAAGCTCTGCCCCGCTAATACTTTCGGTTTGTATTGGATTAATTACCGAAAGATAAGTTCCACGGTCTTTTTTGACAACAGTGACTTCTTCCAACTCCAGGTTAGGTTCTAAAAGCACTTCCAAAGCATTTGTTTCGCTAACGTGAATCACCCGTTGCTTGTAGCCTACAAAGCTGAACACCAGCATATGCTGGCCGTCGTTTTGTTGAATATTGAAACTGCCATCGATTTGCGAGGCCGTTCCCATTGTTGTCCCCTCCCAGTAGATATTTACTCCGGGCAGGGGCTGTTTTTCACCTTCTTCAAGGACGAACACAAAACCTCTAATCTCATCGGCAAACGAGAAAAAAGGAAGCATTATAAGTAATAAAAATATAAATCGTTGCATTGCTTAAGATTGTTAACCTGATCGTCTGATCACATCATCAGTCATTCATCAAACACAATATCACTTCATCGTTTCCCTGCCCTTGCAGGGAAACCAAAATCTTAAGCTTTAAAAACGGGAATTTTAAGTTGCTGGATCTCGACCAGAAAGTCGAGTGATTTATTTTTTACCGGTGGCGGATCGGGATATACAACCTCCCCGTGATCATCGTGAATTTCCAAAGCTAATCGTTCGAACACCTCCAGTTTGGCCACTTCGATAACTATCGGAGGCGTTTTTATGAATTTCGCACTCTCGTTGGTAACTTCATCCAACAGTTTAAAAAAGAATACGGTGGGCTCGTTGCAACCACAATCTTCAGCATGCCCCGAGCAATCGTGGCAAGTACTAGCCGAGCAGGATTGCTCTCTTCCATCCGCACGATGTTGATGGTGTTCGTGAAAGTTGGTTTCGCAAGTCTCCGGCTTAATAAATACAGTGGTTTGTTCTTCGCCGGTACACAAACAACTGCTTTTGTACAACACATATCCCGACGACGACAACAGAAATATTGCCCCGATCAGCAGTAAAGTCATGTTTTGCAGAAGTCTCATAATACAAATATAAAGGGAAAAAGAGTTTTTGGTTGTTAATGGGTTGTTAAAAAGAGCAGATTCATATCTAAACCTTCAATGTTAGAAACTCAATAGGCACTGTTTCAGCAAAAAAAGAGGAGAAAATTAACTTCTCTCCTCTCATTTTTGCCTGTTATTTTTGAGTTTACAATCCCAACACTTCGGGTCCCTGTTCAAAAACAATATCAACAGGAATACCGGCTTGCCCAATTCGGTCGAGGTCGTTTTGAAGTGCTTCACGAATTACGCCCTTTTCTTCGATCATTTTATCAGCTGTTTCATAATCTCCGTCTCCCTGCAATTTCAGGATAGTTTCCGAGAGATCGAACATTGCTTGTTTCATTTTATCGTAATCAACACGATAAGTTCCGGTGGCTTCGTCGCGTGTGAACGCGCCAGCTTCCTGAAAATAATAGAAACGCATCATGTTGGCTTTTCCGTGGGCACTGGCTGCCCCAAAACGCACCGAACGGAAAATACCGGCCATAAAAGTTACAAAGTTGTCCATCATATCTTTTTCACCAAGTTCGCCCATTTCGTTGAGTTGGTAAACGCACCACAATCCCAGAATATCGGCTTTGCCTTCTTCAATTGAAGTATAAGCATCTTTTAAAGCTTCGCGAACAGTGGTAGTCTGATCAACGGTGTTCCCCAGCCCCAATCCGTGCGCTACTTCATGAAACATAGTATTTTCGAAAAAAGCATCAAACTTTACGCGTTCACGCTGGTCTTCGGCGATCAACAAGTCGGCAATCGGAACCAGAATCTTATCAAATTTGGCCTGCATCGAATTTTTCAGCTGTAGTTTACGGCTTCCTTTTGTTTCACGAACTTTCTCGTCGTTGGGCAGATTAATTGCAATGGTTTTACTTCCGGCATTGCAGTCTCCGGCATAATAAATGGCATCGTACACATTCATATCCGAATCAACTCCCGGCGTTTCGTTCTTATACTTTTGTTCGCACGGCAGGGCTTGTTGCAGGCCCGGCAATAAAGCAGCATATTTTTCAAGTCGCTTGCTCCAGCCTTTATCTTTGATCAGTATAAACGATTCGTGAGCAGCTTTGTATCCGTACAATTGATCTTCGTAATTTTCGATGGGGCCGATAATAAATTCAATGGTGTTGTTCTTCATTTCCATCCAGGCTACATCGCTTTCGTAATATTCATCGGTGCGCAGTGCCTCCGATCGTTTCTCAAGGTAATTCTTCAATCCCGGATCTTGGGCCAGTTCGGAAGCCTGTAACAAAAGATCGGCCGCTTTTTCAACCTGCTTCTTAAATGCGATGTGATACGGAATAGACTGCAGCTTACCGTCTTCGTGGCGGCGTATCAAAGTATACAGGCTTGTTTTTGTCGGATCGTCCCAGGCTTCAAATTCTTCCCTTGTCATGTTCACGGGATAGAAATTTGCCCCTTCGGGTTTGGGACCGTAACCGGGAAGAAATGGTTCATTATTGTTTAAACGTTCCCAGGGACCGTAATTAATGCGAATGAATTTTTTGGTGTACTCATCCCAGTTTTTCGAAAGCAATTCTTCTTTATTGCCGAAAGCTTCCTCCCAGTATATGTTTTCCATTATATTGGCCGCTTCGAACAAAAGTGGCAGCATTTGTTTTTCTTTTGCCGAAAGCACACTTAAATCAGTGGTGAGTTTAAACGATGCAAATTCCTCAGCTTTTTGTTTGATCTCTTCGTTTTCCATTTTCGCGCTGTTGCTTTCTTTGTTTGTTTTTGTTGTACATGAAAATGCCATCATTGAGGCCAGTACCAGAATAAAATACTTCTTCATTTTAGGTAGATTTGAAATTAGGCCAAAACTATAAAATAATAGGATAAAAAACAGCTGATTAACCCACCATGCTTTATCACCTGGAAATTCCGAATGAAGGTTCTGCACTTATCTCGGCCAGGGTGCTTTTTTCAATTTCAACAACCCCTACCTTAATCTTAAGTAGTTGAGGCAGATACAGGCCGGCAATCATAAATAGTATTGAGCCGAATGAAATTAAAACATAGTAACCAACTGAAAGAAGTTCCTTCTCGTCTGATTTTAACATGGATGTCAGATCCATTTGCTCTAATATTTTCGGATCCTGCATAACAATATTTTCTCCGATACTATTATTCAGAGCCTTCAGAAATTCGGCTTTGTTTGAAAAAGAAAATCCGGCTATCTTTTTAAGTTCAGGTTCCAGTTCAGCAGAAATTTCGTTTGGGAATTGAGCAGCAACATAAGCAATGTGATCGGGTTGTAACTCGTATCGCTCTGAACCGGTATTGAAGAAGAAAAAATACTGGGCAAATATAAAGAGAACGATCGCCAGGCCGGTAATGAGCAAAGTTCCGGCATGCTCGCGTTTATTTGCACTTTTCCTGCTATTAATGTTATTGGTAATTTTTGTAATTGCAGTAGTTGCTTTTATATTATCGGGATTACATTCTGCAGAATTTTTAAAACAGATTAAACTTTCCTGTAACGAATTGGTATTGTAATCGAGCAGATTTTGTTCCATCTTTTTGGCCTTTATATAGCCCATCGAGTAATAGATTTCTGAAAACTTGAGATCTTTGTATTTTCTGTCACCGGCATTTTTCCCGTTGGCAGCAGTTTTGGGGCTATACAAATTCAGCTTTTTAGATCCTTTGTCCGATAAACCCAAACTTAAAGCCTTGTTCAGGTTTCTCTCGGCCTGTTCGAAATATTCTGTTTCATTACGTTCTTCAACCCGATTTAAGAAAATATCCGCCAGCCCGATTCGGGCTTCAACATTGTTCGGGTCGGTTTGCAGTACTTTATTAAAAACCTGTTCGGCGTTGGTATATTTTTTATCGCTGAAATAGGCATTACCAAGATTGACACGTATTTTTAAATTGTGCGGTTCATGCTGCAATGCTTTTTTGAGCGCATTCACCGCCTTCCTGTATTCACCGGTTTCGGAATAGAGTTGTCCGAGCAAATGGTAGGCTTTCGATTTTAACTGGTACATTCCCAAACACTCATTCAATAATTCCTCTGCCCGGTCATATTCACCCTCCGCAATATAAACTTCTGCCATCACACAGAGTTCCTCTTCCTTATGCGGGATTCGCTGAAAGCATTTTTCCAATGCTTTCAGAAAAGAGTTTTTCTTCCAGAACTGGCTCAGATCAGGATTTATTACCCGCTTATCCATTTCGTTGTATGTCAGGTACATTGAAGATAAAATCTGCATATTGTTCTTGTCAAATTCCAAGCCTTTTTCAAACCATTTAATGGTATTTTCAAAGTCGCCGTGTACATCAAAATAAACAGACCCACAATAATAATAGGTTTCGGAGCTGTAGGTGTAGAAACTATCACCTTCAAACTCTTTTTCGTATTTTTCTATGACCTGTTGCCATAATTCTCTTGATTCGCGGTATTCGCCTTTTTTAAACAGATAATGGGCTTTATTATGGTAAGCATAAATATATTCCGGATCATCCATAATCGATTTATTCAGCACCTCAATTGCTTTTTCCAGATCGGCTGCTGCATCGTAATAATTCGACAGATCGAGACAAAGTCCGGGGTACTCACCTTTTTCAACACTTGTTTCGTAACACCATAATCCTTTCTTGAAATCGTTTTGAATAAAAGTATAGATATGGCCAAGGTTGACATAGCCTGCCGGATTATCATTTTCTTTTACCAGTTCGGCAAAGCTGTCAATAATCTTTTCATTGTCTTTTATCCTTCCTAAATTACTGTAAACCGAGTAATAGGCGTCCTGCAATTTTTTGTCACGTTTAAGGCTTTCGGTAAAATAGTCAATTGCTTTAACCGGCGACTCTTTCAAATGTACTTTTCCCAAATAATAATACCCCCACTGATCATCGGGAGAAATTTTGATGCATTCGTTGTACTTTTCAATGGCTTCATTGGGTTTTCCCTGCTCTTCCAGCACATTTCCCCAATAAATATAGGCCCATAAATAATTCCGATCGATTTCAATACTCTTCTCGAATTCCTCAATGGCATCGGCATACTTACCAAGTTTCATCAAGGAGATTCCTATGCCATTATGAGCATAATAATAGCCTGGATCGATCTCAAGACTCTTGTTGAATTTTTCAATTGCTTCATCGAACTTACCCTGATTGAATAGCGCATAGCCCCAGTTGCTAAAAACTGCCTTATTCTCAGGATCAATGTCAAGACAATTTTTATATTTTTTGATGGCCTCCTTGTTCCTGCCTAAATTTTTCAGAGCGTTTCCCCATCCTTTATAGCCATTTTTGTCATCAGGATCGATCTCGATATGTCTTTTGAACTTTTCAATTGCCTCTTTATCTCTTACCAGTTCAATCAGGGTATTGCCATAATTATAGTATAGATATTTATATTCGGGATCAATTTCAATACATTTTTCATATTTATCAATGGCCTCTTCAAATCTTCGCAAGTCTTTTAGTGCATTTCCCCAACTATTATAAGCCTCTTTATACTCCGGATCGATTTCAAGACATTTGTTATATTTTTTTATTGCCTCCTCATTTTTTCCCAGATTTCGAAGTGCATCGCCCCAGTTGTAAAAGGCCCATTTGTAATTCGGATCTATTTTCAGGCACATTTCATACTTTTCTATAGCCTTTTCATTCTCGTCCAAATTCATTAGTGCATTTCCCCAACCGTTAAGTAAGTAGCTTGAATTTTGATTTATTTTATAGGCCTTTTCAAATACCGGTATTGCATCCTTATTCTTTCCCTGCTTGACTAGAACGTTGCCAAGGTTTTGGAGTGCAACAAAGTTCTCAGGTTCAGTCTCCAAAGCTTTTTGATACAGCTCCGTCGCCTTTACCAGTTCTCCCTTGTTATGATGCTCAATCCCCTTATCAATATAATCTTTAACGGTGCCCATTTTGAAATTGTATTTAGTTGAATCGTTGAAATAATAATCTGGTTTGACAATAAACTGATATTTACAATTTACTAAATATCAATCAATTATTCAATAACGGAGTATGAACTTCAAGAGCGGGAGTGGTTTTTTTCAGTGAAATTTTATCAGGGCTACACAATTAAAACACATGAAAACAAGTACAATAAAACGGTACTTTATACATTGTTTAATACGGGGATTTACAGGCTATCATTCAATATTTTATGGCGGACTTTAAAGGTTACAAATCGTATTTGTCGATTAAGTAGATAAACGATGCTATTGCCGCGCTTCCCATCTGAAATTCGCGAAAATTCACCTGTTCAAAGGTGTCAGAACCAGAATGATGAAAATCGAAATACCGCTGATCGTCAGGTATGCATGAACTCAGGGGCGTTCCAAAGCGTTGCAAGGGACTGATATCGACACCACCGCCGCCTCTTTTGAATTCGCTTATTCCATAAGGCTCGAAATACTTTTTTAGTGCCAGTATATTCTCTACACGTTCTTCTGGTCCGCTTACTCCAAACCCTCTTGGTACCAAAGCTCCCCGATCAGCCTCAAGTGCAAAATAATGCTGTTCTCCTTTTTCGTCTGCTTCGTTGGCATAAACTTTACCACCACTTTGGGCAATTTCTTCGTCCATGAACATCACCGCGCGAATTGTTCTCTTCGGATGTATACCCAACTGTTTAAAAAGGCGAAGGACTTCAATGCTTTGCATACAACCCACCCCATCGTCATGCGCACCTTCTCCAGTCTCCCAGGCATCGAGGTGCCCTCCAACGGTAATGATCTCGTCGGGGTATTCACTGCCACGCAACTCCCCAATCACATTGTGTGACACAACATCCGGGAGATTTTGGCAGGTAGTTCGGAAATAAAACTTAAGCTCCGGATCATCCTGAAGTAGTTTATGCAATATGTCCGCTCCATTGGTACTTATGGCTACAGCCGGTATTTTTTTCACTTCCTGATCGTAGTGCATAACTCCGGTATGCGGATAATCGTCGAGGGCGGTGGTTAATGAACGAACCACAACTCCCACAGCACCGTATTTTGCAGCGCGTGCAGCTCCGGTTGTCCGGTAAGCACCCACCGCGCCATAAGCCGCAAAAGTATTGATAAGCGTAGGATCCATCGGTTCATTAAAAAATACGATCTTTCCTTTGATCGACGCTTCGCCGACTTTTTCCATTTCGGCGAAACTTCTGAGCTCAATAACTGACGCCAGCAAACCCTCATTACCAGTACCAATGCTTGTTCCAAGGGCAGTAACAGGCACTTCAGTTTGTCCGTATTTTGAGGAATTTATGTGAGCTCGTTCGGTCTCTCCTCTCACCCACCGCGGAACTTGAACCGACTGTTTAAATACATTGTCCAGTTCCATTTCTTTCATCAGATTGTACGTGTATTCAACCGCTTTTTCTGCTTCCGGCGAACCGGTGATCCTGCCTTTGTGCTCTTTACACAAAACCCGCAGGTTTTCGTAGGCGGTTCGGTCGGTTAATGCCGCATCGAAAAATTGTTTGATCATTCCTTTATCGTATTGTGCATATGTTGTTAGCCGGCTCGCGATCAAAACAAATAGAAGTAATTTCAGTTTCATGCTAATATATTTTGTACCTAAAAGTAACAGTATCAGAATTATAAATACTCAATTTTAAGGATTTCTATACAATTAATGCAATTACTTAATTTTTGAACATAAGCGAACAATATTCGGCTTAAACGGTTAATAAAGCTGAAGTTTTAAAAGGAAACATTACAGTTTTCGTTCTATTTATTTAAACTCAATTAAATTTGCAGCTTAAGTTATTTATAAAAACAAACCAATGAGTAATAATTTACTGAAAGGAAAAAGAGGAATTGTTTTCGGGGCTTTGAATCCTGATTCAATTGCCTGGAAAGTAGCCGAAAGAGCATACGAAGAAGGTGCACAACTGGTATTAACAAATACTACTGTGGCCATTCGTATGGGCGAAACCAATGCATTGGCCGAGAAGTTAAAAACCAAAGTAATTGGCGCCGATGCTACCGATGTAAAAGATCTGGAAAATCTTTTTAAGGAAGCCATAGATTTCATGGGAGGTAAAATTGACTTTGTACTTCACTCCATCGGAATGTCGCCAAATGTACGAAAAGAAAGACATTACAGCGATTTAAATTATAGTTATCTCGATAAAACACTTGATGTTTCAGCTATTTCGTTTCACAAGGTTATGCAAACTGCACGAAAGCTTGATGCCATTAACGAATGGGGATCTGTAGTAGCTTTATCATATGTGGCTGCACAGCGTACGTTTTATGGTTACAACGACATGGCGGATGCCAAAGCATTGCTCGAATCGTTTGCACGTAGCTTTGGTTACATATACGGTCGCGAACGCCGGGTACGCGTAAACACTGTTTCGCAATCGCCTACAGTTACTACTGCCGGTAGCGGCGTAAAAGGTTTCGACCGCCTGCTGGATTTTGCTGAAAGAATGTCGCCTTTGGGAAATGCCTCAGCCGACGAATGTGCCGATTACTGCATCACCCTGTTCTCGGATCTTACTAAAAAGGTAACCATGCAAAACCTGTTTAACGATGGAGGTTTCTCGAATATGGGAATGAGCCTGAGAGCACTGGAGCAATACGAAAAAGGCCTGCACAAAGATTGCGAATGTGGAGAGGATTTACTGCCTACCGCCGATGAACATCGTTACGATTAAGCAATTCAACTTATAAATAAGATTTGATAAAACCGTTCTGTTATTCCGGAACGGTTTTTTTATGCTTTGTCTCGAAAACAGCATAAAAAAACAGCGGTAGAATTTTCTGCCGCTGTTTTTCCATATCTCGCTGTAGATTATTTTTTCTTCTTTTTCTGTACTTGCTGCTGTTGCTTGGCCATATCCTCCAGTCGTTTCTGAAAGCCCGATTTCTTTGTCGGTTTCTTTTTATTGGCCTGCAACTGCGCCCTTATTTTATCGTCATCAACAAACTGCCTGATGGCATAAGTTTGTCCGATAGTGATCAGGTTGGCCAAGAAGTAATAGTAACTCAAACCTGATGGATAACTGTTCAACAGGAAAAAGAACATAACAGGCATAATGTACATCATGGTTTTCATTCCCGGCATTCCCTGCGTACTCGCCGACGATTGACTCAACTGAGTTGAAATAATGGTCGTGATCGTCATTAATATGGTGAATAAACTCAGGTGATTCCCCATAAAACTTCCAATCAGCGGGATATCAAAATTCCAGCTAATGATCGAATCGTAAGTCGACAGGTCTTTGGCCCATAAAAAGCTTTCTCCACGCAATTCGATTGAAGTTGGAAAGAAAAAGAACATGGCAAACAGAATCGGCATTTGCAGAAGCATTGGCAAACATCCCCCCATCGGGTTAACACCCGCCTTCTTGTACAGATTCATCGTCGCCTGTTGTTTCTCCATGGCTTTTTCGCTGCCGTATTTAGCATTGATCTCGTCGACTTCCGGTTTTAACGCACGCATTTTAGCCTGCGACATATACGACTTATAAGTAAACGGGAACAATACCGATTTAATCAACAGTGTCAGGATCAAAATGATAATACCGAAGTTGTCGATGTATCTTCTCAGGAAGTTAAATACCGGAATAATCACGTATTTATTTACCGGGCGGACAATGGCATATCCCAGGTCGATTTGGCGCTCCATATCCAGATCATACTGCTTTAGGATCTGGTAATGGTTCGGGCCAAAATAGAATTGCATACCAACATTCTCTTTTGCGTCGCCATTGTATGGTACTGCAATGTCGGCTTTAAAATAGGCCAGGTAATTCGGATTATTTTCGTATTCGTATTTTTCCTGACTTACAGATGCATTAGGAAACGATTCGTCGGCAATAATTGTTGAACTAAAGAAAAGCTGTTTAAAACCAATCCACTTTATTTTTGTAGTGAGGTCCTCTTCATCAGATTTTCCTTTACTCAGATTGTCTACTTCGTCTTCAAAAAACTTATAAGTAATATTGGTGTACCTGTCCTCACCAAAACGCGAATAGTGTTCCTGCCGAGGCACATCGTATGCCAAAGTAAAATTCAGGTACGACTGGTTTCTTGCGATGTAATCGTTCATTCCCTGCATATTCACGCTAAAATCAACCATAAAAGAGTTGTGCGAAAGCGTGTATACGTATTCAATGTATTTGCCGGGTTCGGGCTCTAAACGAAATGTAACCGTTTCCTTTCCACCCGGATTTTCGCGATTAACCTTTATTTTTCCTTCGTCGCCGGTTTTAACCGGAGGCCCGCTTACAACCACATTTTTTCGTCCGCCAACTTGTTTAAAAAAGAGCTGGTCGGTTTCGATGCTGCGATTCTGAGCGAAAAAATTCAATCCAAACAGGGTTTCCGGTCCATCAAATAAAACCAGAGCAGTTGAATCGTAACGTTTGTAATCTTTTAATTGTACCGAATAAATTCGTCCTCCCTTATTGGAGAAAGTGATGATCATCCGATCGTTCTCAAGCGTCGAGAATTCTTCTTTTCCAATTGAAGTTTTTCCGAAAACACCAAGTTCGTTCTGCTTTTCCTGCTCCAGTTCTCTTTGCTGGGCAGTATCTCCTACCTCCATGGTCTCTTCCTCAGCAGCCTGCTGTTCAAGCAATTCTTGCTGTTCGAGTGCTCGCTGTGCTTCTACTCTTTCTATGGAATCCTGACGAATTTTTGCGGCTGCAATCTCTTCTTTCGACGGCTTATTGAGGTATGAAAATACCATCAAAATCACAAAAATCAGTACGATTCCTATAATCGATCTTTTATCCATTTCTTATTTTTCAACAATTGAGTTTTTAATAAAATCAACAAAAAGCGGGTGAGGATTAAGCACCGTACTGCGGTATTCGGGGTGAAATTGTACTCCAACAAACCACTTATTCGAAGGAATTTCCATAATTTCAACCAGATCAGTATCCGGATTGATTCCAACCGGTACCATTCCGTTTTCGACAAACTGATCGCGGTACATCTCGTTAAATTCGTAGCGATGACGGTGTCTCTCGTGTACGGTTAATTTATTATATGCTTTACAAACGTTCGATTCCTTTTCGATGATGCGACATTCATAGGCTCCCAGTCTCATGGTGCCACCATAGTTGGTAATGCCTTTTTGCTCTTCCATCAAGTCGATAACCGGATGCGGAGTTTTCGGATTCATTTCCGACGAATCGGCACCTTCCAGGTTCAATACATTTCGTGCAAATTCGATTACCGCCACCTGCATTCCCAGGCAAATACCGAGGAAGGCAATGTTATTCTCGCGGGCAAATTTCGCTGCCAGTATTTTTCCTTTCATTCCCCGATGACCAAATCCCGGCGCTATAATTATACCGTTCAACTTCGAAAGCTTTTCCTCCACATTGTCGGTAGTAATTTCTTCGGAGTGGATCCAATGCAGGTTTACTTTACACCTGTTAACAGCCCCGGCATGGGTAATCGATTCGGCAATTGATTTATAGGCATCATGCAGTTCAACATATTTGCCAACTAAACCGATTTCAACAGTAGTTGTCGGATTTTTTTGCTTGTTGAGGAAATTGTTCCAGGCGTCGAGGTCAATCTCTTCATTAATCGCCAGATCAAGTTTTTTCAGTACAGTAATGTCGAGTTTCTCTTCGAGCATTTTTAGAGGTACCTCGTAAATAGTCGGCACATTAACCGACTGAATGACGGCGTCGAGGCTAACATTGCAGAACAGTGCTACTTTTTTACGTATCGAAAGATCTATGTCGTGCTCGGTCCGAAGTACCAGAATATCCGGTTGAACTCCGGTTTCGAGGAGCATTTTAACCGAGTGTTGGGTAGGCTTGGTTTTTAACTCGCCTGTAGCCGAAAGATACGGCACCAGTGTTAAGTGAATAACCATGGCTTTATTTCCCAACTCCCATTTTAATTGCCTAACTGCCTCGATATATGGTAACGACTCAATGTCGCCCACAGTACCACCAATTTCGGTAATTACAATATCATATTTTCCTTTGCCGCCCAGAATTTTGACTCGTCTCTTAATTTCATCCGTGATATGCGGAATGATCTGAACCGTTTTACCCAGATAATCGCCACGTCGTTCCTTATCAATAACTGATTGGTAAATTCTACCTGTTGTTACATTATTGGCTTGCGATGTCGTTTCGTTCAGAAAACGCTCGTAATGCCCAAGATCGAGGTCAGTCTCCGCTCCGTCTTCAGTAACGAAGCATTCCCCGTGTTCATAGGGATTCAGAGTACCGGGATCCACATTAATGTACGGATCGAGTTTTTGAATGGTGACATTGTAGCCACGGGCTTGTAATAGTTTGGCTAAAGATGCAGCCAAAATACCTTTTCCCAACGATGAAGTAACTCCACCGGTAACGAATATGTATCTTGTTTCAGGCACGTCAAAAATCTTTATGAATTTGAAGCCACAAAATTAATCAAATCTGCTGAACCATGAACTATACGTTTATTAAAATACCCGAGATTGTGAATAGTTAACAACAACGGCCTTTTGACAACTTCTATTTACTTAACAATAATTAAATGCATTTCCTTTAAATATTTTTTAATGAGATCTACAGGAGGTTAAATATTGACTTTTTAGATTTTATAGCTTTAATCATCAAAGAACCAACAAAAAAAAAGAAATGATTAAAATGTATTCGTTAGTCCAGTTTACACATGTGATTACATATGTAAATTTTAACTATACTCATGCATTCGCTTTTAGCGTCTGATTATATGTAGATTACAGCGCCATTGAGTATTAAAAAATACTTTTTATTAGGCTGCTTCCATTATGTTGCACGCATATTTTACTTTTGTAACTACGCGCAACAGGGTATCTAATAATGTTTTTTCGCTCTGCAAAATTATGATTGAAGGTTTTAAAAGGAGTAATAAATGAAACTGAGGAATTGGCTAATCTTTTGATGATCAGTTTAAAAAAAAGAAGGCCATCCATCTGAAGACGGACAGCCTTAACTTATTGCAAATAGAAAACCTTAACTAATTAAAGAATTCTTCTTTTATTTTTTCAACCCAGTCGCTAACTCTCTTTTTTGTTAGTCTTGCCTGGTTTTCCTGATCAATAGCTAAACCTACAAATACATTACCACGCTGTGCTTTCGATGATTCGTAGTTGTATCCCTCGATTGATGTTTCTCCAACAATTTTAGCACCGCAACCTTCAAGAATTTCGGCCATTAAACCAATGGCATCGCAGAAATTCTCCGGATATCCTTTTTGATCCCCCAGCCCAAATATGGCAAAGGTTTTCTTTGAAAGATCCATCTCTTCCAGGTCAGGAAGAAATTCATCCCAGTAATTGGGTAGTTCTCCGTCGAACCAGGTTGGAGCACTTATAATGAAATTGTCATACTTTTCAATGCTTTCTGTTGTTAGTTCTTCGGCATTGATCACATCGATCTTATCTTTTCCAATAGCGTCGATTACTTTTTCAGCAACCTTTTTCGACTTTTGCGTGTGAAAGCTGTATATAATAGCGTTTTTACTCATGACTTACGGTTTAAAATTCGATAATTTCTTTTGCTGCATTGTAGACTTTTTCCATATCGGGTAAGATGGCTTTCTCCAGAATTCGGTTAAAACCAACCGGTGTAAACGGAGAGCCAACACGCTTAACTGGTGCATCGAGGAATTCAAAAGCTTTTTCAGAAATGATGGCACTTAATTCGCCGCCAAACCCACCAAACACTTTATCCTCGTGTACTATCAATACTTTATTTGTTTTCCTGATTGATTCTAAAATGCTTTCTTCATCCAATGGCACCAGCGAACGCAAATCGATTACTTCGATATTTCCAACTCCTTCTTCCGCCAGCTTATCAGCAGCTTTAAGGCTAAAATGCGTGGCGTTACCATAAGTAAGAATGGTCAGGTCTTTTCCTTCTCGACGCACGCGAGCCTTTCCAAAAGGTACCTCAAAATCGTTGGGAACAACGGTTGCTGCCTTAGGATCCTGGTACAAAGCTTTAGGTTCCATAAACATCGTCAGCCCCTTCGAACGAATAGATGTGCGTAACAAACCGGCTGCATCGTCGGCAAACGACGGATAAACAATGCGTACTCCCGGAATGGCTGCCAATGATCCTTCAATGTTTTGAGAGTGGTACATACCGCCTCCGATATAACCACCGGATGCCAGACGAATGGTTACGTTTGGAGCAAACTTCCCGTTCGATCTCCAATAGTCGTGGCTGATATCGACGTATTGCTCCATCGCCGGCCAGAAATAATCGGCAAACTCGGCACCTTCAACAACAACACGAATTTTCTCATCGAAACGCGACATACCGTTGGCGGTACCCAGAATAAAATCTTCGGCAATCGGTCCGTTAAAGACACGTTTATCACCAAATTCCTGTTGCATACCTTTCGATACGTTGAAAATTCCACCTTTATCCTTGTTGGCCATATCCTGTCCCCAGATAAATGTATCCGGATTATGCCTGAATTCGGCCTTCAGCGTTTCATTCAATGCAGTAATAAATTTCTTCTTTTCACCTTCCTCGTTCTGCAAACCTTCCGGATATTTTTCCGATACATAGGGCTCAGCAAAAACAAAGTCGTAAATGGATGCCGGGTCCGGATCGGGAGCTGCCATGGCCGCTTTGTGTGCGGCCTTAATGGTTGCCTTTGTTTCGGCCTCAATGGCTTGCAATTCCTCTTCAGTAAAACGCTCATAACGCAACAAGAGTCTTCTGTATTTTGCAAGCGGATCGTAATCCACTACATAGTTTCTTTCTGAATCAGAACGATAGAGAAGGTGATCATCGGAATTCGAGTGAGACCCCATTCGCACGCAGTTGGCCTGCACAATAACAGGTTTGCTCTCTTCAATAGCATAACGCTTTGCTTCGGCCATGGCATTCATCGAATCAAAAACATCTTTTCCGTTACAGTGAATGATCCGGGTGTTTTTAAAACCGATAAAGTTATTGGCCACTTTACGTTGCGCGGTTTGGTCCTTTTTCGGAACCGAAATTCCGTATCCGTTATCCTGAAATACAAAAACTACAGGCAATTCTTCTTTGTCAGCTCCGGTGATGGCTTCGTAAACATACCCTTCGCTTACCGAAGATTCACCCTGGCTGCTGATAGATACCACTTTTTCGTTGTAGTATTTTATGGCCCGAGCCACACCCACTGCATGAAGCGTGTGGTTACCTGTTGCCGAGGAAACGCTGTGAATGTTCCATTCGGGTTTTGCCAGGTGATTCGACATGTGGCGTCCTCCGCTCGATGGATCAGTGGCTTTCGAGATACCGTTAAGAATTACTTCTTCCGCAGTCATTCCGCATGAAAGTGCAGTCAGCATATCGCGGTAATATGGAAATACATGGTCTTTCTTTTTCTCGAAATTTTGTCCGATGGCCAGCTGTATTCCGTCGTGACCGGCATATGGTGCATGATATGACCAGCCGATAGCCTGTTTCAGGTAATTTGGAGCTTTTTCATCGATGGCTCGCCCAATGGTCATCAAACGATACCAGTTCTCCAAAACGTCTTTAGAGGTTTTCTTGATCGTGTATATTTTTGGTAT
Source organism: Maribellus mangrovi (assembly GCF_037646455.1). Lineage (NCBI taxonomy): Bacteria > Pseudomonadati > Bacteroidota > Bacteroidia > Marinilabiliales > Prolixibacteraceae > Maribellus > Maribellus mangrovi. The sequence continues at coordinate 171,094 of NZ_JBBIXN010000002.1, forward strand.
TTTCAAATCCTTCATATCAAATTATATTGTGCGGTTCGTATCAAAATTTTCCAGTATGTCTGCAATTCTGCGCAGGAATGCACCACCCAGTGCACCATCAATAATACGGTGGTCGTAAGATAACGACAAATACATCTTATGACGGATGGCAATTACATCTCCGCTCGGAGTTTCCAGCACTGCGGGTTTCTTTTCGATAATACCGGTAGCCAGAATAGCAACCTGAGGTTGGTTAATAATTGGTGTTCCTATAATATTTCCGAATGATCCGAAATTGGTAATCGTAAAAGTACCTCCTTGAATAGCGGCCGGATCGAGTTGATTGTTTCGGGCAGCATTGGCCAGTCGGTTAAGGTCTTTTGTTAACCCAACCAGGTTTTTCTGCTCTGCATTCCGAATTACCGGTACAATTAGGTTTCCATCGGGTTTTGCCACAGCAATACCTACGTTGATGTCCTTTTTCATTACTATTTTATCGCCATCAACCGAAGAGTTCACTAATGGAAACTCAGCAAGTGCGGTGGCAACTGCTTCCGTGAAGATCGGCATGAAAGTGATTTTGTCGCCGTATTTCTCCTGGAATGCATTTTTATTCTTATTTCTCCATTGCACCAATTCGGTAACATCAGCTTCAACTACAGAGGTAACGTGCGGTGAAACCTGCTTAGACATGACCATGTGGTCGGCAATCAGCTTACGCACGCGATCCATTTCAACCACAGTGTCGCCTTCGCCTACCGATACAGGCATCGGTGCTTTTTTCTCAACCGATGGTGCTGACGGCGCAGATTGTTTTTGAGGAGCAACTTTGGCAGCTGGCTGGGTACTTCCCCTGTTTTCCAGATATTCAAGGATATCTTTCTTTTGAACACGTCCACCGGCACCCGAACCTTCAATGCTTTCCAGTTCTTCCAGCGAAACATTTTCTTCTTTTGCAATGGTTTTTACCAAGGGCGAATAAAAACGATTCGAAAGCTTTCTGCTCTCATCCACATCGCTTTCCTTACTCTCACTGGTTGTTTCAGCCTTGGCTTCGGATTTCTCTTCTGACGCCGATTCTTCAGCCTCAGCCGACACTTCCTCTTCGCCATCAAGACTAACAACCGCAAGTACTTCACCTACAGCAACCAGGCTATCTTCCTCGTATAAAATTTTGGTAATAACTCCGTCAACCGGCGAGGGAATCTCCGAATCTACCTTATCGGTAGCAACTTCGAACAGCATGTCATCTTCTTCTACTGTATCTCCCTCTTTTACAAACCATTTGGTAATAGTACCTTCCTGGATACTCTCACCTAATTTGGGCATAACAATGTTAAAACTTGCCATAATATTAATTCTTTAATTGTCTATTTTGCTATTTGCAGTTTATATAACGAAACCAAAATTGAAATGTTCACATTGCAATCTTAATTTTGCGCAAATATAGTCTTAAAGGAATATTAACTGTGCGTGAGAGCGTTAAAAAACACTAAAAAGTATTTATCTACGATAGATAAACTCGATTATGGAAGCATCCATTCGCAGCAACTAAAAATCAGGGCTTGTTGGAAAAGGTTAATAAGTTATGATTCTCTGAGACAGATCTTGTTACACTTGTAACGCACCAATAATTTCTGTTACTGAACTTAACTGATGCCGTTGCATGTAGTCCTCTAAATCGTTAACAATCTGTACGGCAATTAAGGGATCTTTAAAGACCGCTGTTCCGACCTGAACAACAGATGCTCCGGCCAACATAAATTCAATGGCGTCGACGGCGTTCATAATTCCTCCCATGCCGACAACCGGAATTTTAACGGCGTTAGCTACCTGCCACACCATGCGAAGTGCAATAGGTTTTATGGCCGGGCCTGACAAGCCTCCTGTTATTGTTGAAAGCTTTGGTTGACGGGTTTCAGCATCAATCGCCATTCCAAGGAAAGTGTTGACCAGCGAAACAGCATCGGCGCCCTGCCCTTCTACTGCCTGGGCAATATCAACAATACTTGTTACATTTGGCGACAATTTCACGATCAAAGTTTTATCATAGACCTTGCGCACTTCGCGGGTTACCATTTCGGCACCGGGACAACTCACACCGAAGGCCATTCCACCTTCCTTTACATTCGGACAGGAAATATTTAACTCGATGCCTTTGATCTTGTCGAGTTCGTTTACTTTTTCGGCCAGAGCAATGTAATCTTCAACCGTCGATCCGTTTACATTTATAATAAGTTGTGTGTTGTAATCTTTGATCTCAGGATATATATTTTCGATAAAATAATCGATCCCTTTGTTTTGCAAGCCAACTGCATTTAGCATACCCGAGGGAGTTTCAGCCATCCGCGGATAGTCATTTCCATCCCTGTTTCTAAGGGTAGTACCTTTCAGGAAATATCCTCCCAGCAATCCGGGATCGAAGAAATCGGCCATTTCACGCGCAAATCCACAAGTTCCGGAAGCCAGCGCTATCGGATTCTTGAACTCTAAATCGTGTACTTTAACCTTTAAATCTACCATTTCAATTCGTTAACATTAAATACCGGGCCATCGGTACAAACACATAAATTTCCTTTATTGGTGGGCTCAATGCAGCAGAGACAAACCCCAAATCCGCAAGCCATCAGATTTTCTAGCGAGACCTCGCAGAAAACACCGGCAGCTTTAGCTTCTTTTGCTAGGGCACGCATCATTCCATCAGGACCACAGGCATATATTTTATCGTAAGCATTGAGCTTAGTTGTAAACACCGAGTGCTGCGTAACAAAACCTTTTTCACCCAACGAACCATCTTCTGATGCATAATGCAGAGTGGCATATTCTGCATATTCATCTACTTTCACATGATCTTCCTGCGACCTTGCTCCCAGTATCAGATCGACCTGTGCTGCAGGCAACCCCGATTCTTTAGCAAGGAACAACATCGGAGCAACACCACTACCTCCTCCAACGAGAAGTATCTTTTCATTTTTTTGTGGATAACTGAAGCTTTTACCTAAGGGGTAAACCAGGCTTAGCTTACTTCCAACTTCGATTTCGGTAAGTCTCTTCGAACCTTTTCCTAGTATTTTAACGATCATCGAAAGCGTATTGGCTTTATAATCGACTTCAAATACAGAAAAAGGTCGCCGTAGAAATACATCCTGAGCTTCAGGAATTTCAACGTTGACGAACTGGCCGGGTTTTATCTCAGGAAGATCAGATGGTGCTTTTACTTTGATTAGAAAATTGGTGGTATTTAGTGCAATATTTTCTACCACTTGAAATTCTGCAACAAACTTTTTTGGCATCTGTTTTTAATTTGACGCCAAAGATAATAGAAATACAAAAAAAAAGACCGCGTAGAACGGTCTATTTTTATTGTGAAATTTATTGATTGATAAAAAATAAGGGTCATTTGTTAATAGTTAGATACAAATGTAATTAACAGTTTTTACATATGCAAATAAAAATAAAATATTTTCTACGTTATGACCTACCCACTTAAAAACCAGAAAGGCCACTATTTCTAGTGGCCTAAAGCGACTTCTGGATTTATCTACTTAAAAAAAATTGGGTTTGTAAATTGATCTATATTCTTGTGATCATCTTGTCTAATAACTTTTATAAAAATCTTACGATACAAATGTAATACGCATAATTTACATATGCAAACTTTTTAATGGATTATTTCTATTTATTTGTAAATTATTTTTGGGTGGATAATTATTGACTTGTAAATAGAGATGTTTCTGTCGTTACAAATGAGACATTATTATTGCTACCTGGAATCAATCATACCTATAAGTAGTATTTGCTTGCGCATAAATCCGGAGGTTGATCAGATATAATAAAACAGGAAGACCAGCTATCACAGCCGGTCTTCCTATTCTATTCCATCTTTTATTTATTTTGATGGAGGTTCGATCAATGATCGATACATTTATATCTACAACAACATTACAAATATAAACTATTAAATTTACAAATGCAAAAAGGACTTCCAAAATGAAAGTCCTTTAAATGTTACTCTAAATCTATGATTGGTTTTCGACAGATTATTTCTTCCTGTACGTAGTAAAAGTACCGTCGTTGAATAGCAGCACTACCTTGTTTACATCTTCATCGGTATACTTAGTGTCTTTTACATTCTTTTTACTGGATTCCAAGTCTGTTTGGGATTGCTTTATTTCTTGCGGAATGTCTTTCGTTTGCTTTGGAGCTTTTTCAGTAGTACTTGGTATCTGTACATTGAGTTCCTTATTTCCGCTTTGACTGCCTTCAAGCATGCTACCCTGTCCGGTTAATAGCCACCTGGCATTAAGATCAGGATATACATTTAACATCTTTTCAATAAATGCAGCACTAGGCTTATTTCTACCGTTCAATATATGAGAGATATTTGAACGCTGCACTTCGAGGCTGTGTGCTAATTCACCAGCATTAATGCTTTTATAGTCCATGTACTCCTGTATTCGATCCTTCATACTTGTTTTATTAGCTATACAATTATTAAAAGCAATTAAGTTGTATATCTAAACTGTTAACCTACATACAATACAAATGTAACAATTATTTTAATATTAGCAATCCTATCACTTTTAAAATTATCTCATATGTAATTCAATAATAATAAATTCAAGCTATTAAATACTTTATATAAAGATTATAAAATACTGGAATACAATAATTAAATAAAATAATATTTATTTTTTTAGACATTTTTCTACATTTTTACACAAATACGTATAAAGTAATTTAAATAATTACTGTAATGCACTGGTATATTGAATAATAAATACATTTTAAGTGATGTATTTACATTGATAATAATACTATACAAAAGAATACGATGCTGTAATTCACATTTATTTCTGCAATAAGTCGCAAAATTTGTATTCGGCATCATGAAAACTTTATAAGTACATATGTAACAATTTTGAAGACTACCTATAACATGTGTATATTAAGCTTCTGATACATATTTATAGAATTGTTATTGGATAACTTTACTTTTGTATTAACTGATGTTTAGCTATGGTATCCCCTTCTTCTGATGAATTAGATTTTACATCAATCGCACTTTTACCCTATTTCACCTTTTTCAGTAAACAGAACTGTTCTATTTATGTACTAATGCCTAATTCAGTAAAAATATCCTATTCTCAAGCGCTTAAATTTTAATAGTTTTTATCGTAAAAATCAGGAATTAAGATTATTACACAATAACTCATCGCGATAGGATGTTATTGAAATTCGCTTCAATTAGAATATTCGAGCTCAACTGATGGCAAATACGACCGATTAATGGATGATTGTTCTTACAAAGCATTAAAATCGACAGATAAAAGAAAGTCGAAACTAAAATCCTGGATCTCGGGTAAATACGATGTTCGCCAGCCAATTTTAACAGGCGCATAAAAACGAAGAAAATTTAAGTCGCCAATCAACTCCACCCCATAAGAAGAAATGCTCTGCGTAAATGTGCTCACGGCTGCATTGTTCTGATATTGGTAACGCATTAAGTATCCGTAATCATAAAACAAGTTGGCCGTAATGCGCCGAATATAGGTTAGTCCGCCGACACTCCAATCAGGATTTAATAGCGGCAACTCATAATCCATCTGAAAAACTGACAATTCTTTGGTAGAAACACTTGCCCATCCCCTTGGAAAACGAATGACATCCGAAAAACTATAGTGATAACCATTTGAGCGTTGTTGCACTCCTCCATAAATGGTAGTGCCGTGGTTGGGCATTATTCCGGGAAGATAAAGAATACTTTGAACGCCGGATATCGATCCCATATTGCCGGAACCAAAAACGGAATGATAATAACTGCCATCAAGAATAAAACCAAAGTTGGTTTGCACGTCCTGATAGCTTCGCCGGAGCAGTTGGTGAAAATACAGTCGATACGATAAGGAAGAAAAATTGCCTTCGGAAAATCCGTCGGGAGTTGAATCGTCTTTTTTATTCAGCGTATATTCATATTTAATTTGTGGTTGAAGAAGTCGAGAATACTTACCTGATGTCAAATTAAAAGGCAATTTCCCCGAGACTGACAAACCGGTTTCGTTCCAGGTAAAGCGGTTTGTTGTGGTGTCGCGGGCTATTACCTGGCCATCGTCATCAATATATTCTGTAACCTGGTTGTATTGCGATGCGCGTTTTCCTTTGCTTACTTCAAAATCGAGAACGGGATACCACCCCTTGTAAACATAGCGTCCATAAACCTGTCCGGTCCTTTCTGATGTATTCCATTTGTAGCCCAAAACGGTTTCGGCGGTTCCAAGAATATTCTGTGACATTACACTTACACCTGGAGTAAATTCGTAGATGTATGCATCGACAAACAAAGGAGCCCAACTATGAAAATTCAATAAATGCTTGGTCTTGTTATACTTCTTTGAGGAAAAGACAATGGTATCGGATACATCCAAATCGGGAACGCCCATTTCCTGTTTAGCAATTGCTGTGGCCAAAGGATATTTCGCAACTCTTATATCTTCTATATTTTGTTGTGAAATTTCGTCCAAAACTACCAGGCGATAACCGTCGGAAGTGTAATCGCTGAATGCAATTTTACCTTCGGCATTGATGGCCGGATAAGCTGCACCAAATCGCGGCTCAAACAACTGCACCGTCTCACCACTTTTCAGATCGAATTTATACAAGGCATCAACTCCTGAGAATCCCGAAATAAAATAAACATTGGTTCTGTCAACTTTCAACTGTTTTATATTTCCCAGGTCGCGCTGATAGAGTAGCTCATGTCGTCCGGTTTTTAAATCGAATTTGGCCAGCCGTTTTCCTTGTTTGGTAAGTATTATTGCCACCAATTCATCGTTGTTTAGCCATTCGGGTGACAGGATATAATCGTTGTCGGGTGTTTGAATCCTGCTAGCAACCTGGTCGGAAAACAAATCGTAAACTGACAAATAATAATTGCTCGAGAAGTCGGCTTCAACCATGGCTACCCGGTTTAAATCCGGTGAAATAGTCGGTGCAAAAGCTTTGAATTCGGGCCGAATCATCAATTTCTGCTTCGTTTCGATATTAAACAACCGAATTGCTGAATGGCCACTGTGCGACCAGCGAAGATCCGGAACCTGCTCGGACCACACTATCCATTCTCCCCGATAATTCACCGACTCGTCAAAAATAGTTCCGGGCTGATGAATGATCTCTTCATTTCCATTTGAATCGACCTTCACAAAGGCCGGAATTTTATTTAAGCTGGTTCTGAATGACACAATTTCGCCGTCTTCAAGCCAATGATTAAAGGTGTAGTTCGAGTAAACTTTTTCCGGTTTTGATATTGGTTTAATTTTATTATTCGGTACAAGATCTGTATTTGTCCAAACATTGGCGAGACTGTCAAATATCGAATTGTACAATTCAACTTTGCCCAAGCCCGTAGTTTTTCTAAGGGCCGTATTGAAAGGAGTAAATGAAAATGGTTTCTCTCCCACCCGCGTTAATACCTTTTCCCAGACGTCGTCACCGTAACGCCAGCGTGTATTCCCAACCAAATAATAACCCAGCCGGTAATGGTTCGGAACAAAATCTTTGTAAGAACCGAGGTAAGCTTTGTCGTAAGTATACTTTCCTTTTTCGACAACCTGTGCCCGATGCTCCATCAGAAAAGAAGGCAAACGTCCGCGGCCAAAATTGCTCAATCCCGTTTCAGTAGCCACTGCATCACCTTCGATAAACCACCAGGGAAGATAGGCGCCAAACACAAGCGCAGTTCCCTGTTCTCCCAAGAGAATTTTAATGATTGCAGGCATTTCGGTATTGATTTTATCGATTTGCACCACGTGCCGAAATTCGTGGACAGCAAGTTGCTCCAGCCAGTCGAGTGGATAAATACTTTGATTTGGTGTGGTATAAAACTCAGAACGCTTTGGAGCATAGGCAACAAGGCCGTTTGATTTTACCGTTTGCGTGTGCAATAGAATAGAAATTTTGTGAGGTTTGTGTTGTAAGGTGTAGCTGGCGTAATCATAAACTTTCTCCAGTTTTTGTGCCAAAACCTGTGCCTGTTCTTCGTAATAATCGGGATAAATAAGCTGGAAATTATTGGTATTAATCTGACGCCATTTGATCGAAGCCGGGTCTTGTCCTGTTTGAAAATACTGAGCCTTGGAAATTAGCACAAATAAGAGCAAAACAGATACAACAACAAGCTTCTTCATCTTTAAAAAATTGAAAATCCAAAATACACAAACCATTTTAATAAAAAACAAAAAGCCCGGAAAAATTCCGGGCCTCTGTGTTTGCTTGTTTTTTGTTTTTTTATTTGTTAGTCTACTTCGTTAACTCCCAAAATAGGTATCGGATTGTCGTCATCGTTTTCATTAAGGACAGCCAGATAAAGGCTTGCAAAAGCTGAATGTATCCACATCAGTGCGATTATTGATCCGACAAAAAATACGATCAAACCACCAATGAAAATAAAGAATGAAAGAATGGCCATTCCGAAAACTTTCCAACCATGACCACGGGTCATTTGCCAGCTTTTTTCAACGGCTTTCATCGCATCCATATCTTTATCCATTACAAGGTACGATACAAATACAAGTCGGCAGGCTACGATAATTCCCGGAATAATCAACATCATCGTCCCCAGAATGACGAGCGCACTTACAATCAGGTTGGCCAGAATAATATTGAGGTACTTGGTTTTAAATCCTTCAAAAAGTGTTTTCAGATCGACTTCATCGTCGCGCATAGCTTTTACAAAGATGAAGTCTTTGCCAAACTCCAGTACCGGGTAGAATAAAAACAGATAGGCCAGGCCAAATAAAGCCAGGGGCAATAAAAACAACATTGGTCCCCAATTGTGCTCATCCATTTTCACACTGTATGCCGGTCCGCTTAATAATCCTATTATAATTACCGTGAGCAAGAGTGGTAAAAATGCCTTACCGAATATTTTGCTCCAACCATGGCTGAAACTCCCTCCAACCGATGGCACCAAATTCCTGAAATTGTTGCTTTCCATGATGTAAATTTTTTAAGTTAAACTGAACATTGTTTTTTGTTTTCGATAGTTCAAATGTACGCTGAACAATAAAAATTTCCTTCCTACCAAAGTTGGATTTCGTAAAATCACTACTTTCGTAGTTAGCAGTAAACACAGGGAGTTTGTAAACTTGTGGTACACTACTTTAGTTGATACCTATGTGGATTGAGAATCTTTCATACGTTGTTACGTTTATTTTGTCGGCCGGAATGTCGGCACTCGGTATTCTTGTTTCGGTTCAACTGTATCAACGCCACAAAAAGCCGGTACTTGCGGTTTTGCTCTACCAGCAAATCTTTCTTTTCTCGTTTCTGATCTACAGCATTTGGGGAAACATTACTTTGCGAATTTTAATCAGCGACATTCAACTGAGCGAAGAAATATCGTCAAAGCTGGCATTTTTCATCCCCATTATCGGAATTCCGTTTATGGTGGTTAGCTGGTTCATGTTGCTAAAATTTGCACTTAAACTCAATGGTGTCGACTCCACAAAAACCTTCGGATTCGTATTCTTTCCAACTTTAGTTGCATTGGTTACCATATTTGCTGTTCTTTATCAGCGCGAAATTATACCCACTCCGGGCAATGCCGACTTGTTTGTTATACGTATTTTGAGTGGATTAAACCTGTTGATTCACCTGTTATTTCTGCTCATTTTCCTGAGGAACCGAAAGCAGTCCACGGAAATCAAAGAAACCGGTTTTTCACGAAAACACGCCATCCTGTTTTTTGGAGCTGTTATTGTGTACTCGGCAGCCATGAGTTTTTTCAATTTCTTTGGATTTATTTCGACCTGCATTGCCATTGCGCTGATATTTGCTGCCGGAATATTTATACCCCTCACGATCAATTTCAGGAATAAATTTTCGGATGAAAAACAGAACATGGATTTTGAAGCTTTTTGTGGCACCTATGAAATTTCCAAGCGGGAAGCTGAAATTATCCGGGAGATCTGCTCGGGTAAAAGCAACAAAGCCATTGCCGAAAAATTGTTTATCACGCTGCAAACTGTGAAAGACCATAACCATCGTATTTTTACAAAAACGGGCGTAAAAAGCCGTGTTCAGCTCAGTAACCTGGTTCGCGAAAAAACGGGTCGGAAACAATAAAGATCTATTCCTCAAAAAACAAATCCTCTTTTAATTTTTCGATTCTCTCGAGTGCATAGGTAGTGTTTTTGCCTGCCTCACCGGCCTCTTCCAGGTAAATACGGTAATAATTCAGTGCCAGCGTTTTATTCGAATTGAATTCCTCGTAAGTTGTAGCAATCTCAAACAAAACTTCTACTTTATCCGGATTCATCTCAAAAGCTTTTTCCAGAGCTTTAACCGACTCCTTGAATTTTCGCTGTTGCCCGTAAATTTGTCCCAGGTGATGATACATTTCGGCCACATAATCGGGTGTCGATCCCTCAATGGCCCATTTCATCAACTTTTCAGATTTTTCGAAATCCTTTAATTTTTTATAGCATAAACTCTGGTAATACATCACCAGTGGATCATTAGGATTTTGGTTGAATAATTCGCCAAAAATATCAAGCGCTTTTTCTTCGAAACCCGCAAAATAAGTGGCAATTCCGTAATCCATCATCGTCTGATAATCCGGCTGTTTTTCAACCTCGAAGTATTTTTCAAACCGTACCATAGCCGGTCCGTAACGCTTTGTCCTGTACAGGTAGGTAGCTTCTTCGAACAGCAAATCCGGATCGGAAGGAAATTCCTGCAAGCCTTTATGTATCACAGCCATTATCTGGTTTCCTTCTTTCTTCCAGTTGTAACAATTTATCAGGTTAACATACGAAGTATGATCACGCGGATTTGCTTCCAGTACTTTCTCGTAAAGATCCACAGCCTGCTCACGATGAAAGGTACGAAAGGCACAAAAAGCCAGTTGTTTGTTCCAATATACATTGCTCGAATCTTTGGCATAAACCGATGAAAATACCTGATATGCCGGCTTGTATTGCTTTAATTTAATGTACACTCGTCCCAGATTACCGGCCAGTTTCAGGTTGGTGGTATCCAGATCAACCGCCTTTTTATAAAAAGAAATCGCATCCTGGTTGTTCCCCAAAACTGAAAAGCTCTCGGCTGTTTCTTCCAGCAAACTTATGTTGTTCGGCTCGTAAGTAAGCCCTTCGGCGAAGGCAGCCACAGCATTCTGATAATCCTGAAGATTTTTGTAAACCAATCCTTTTTTCAGAAACAGAGCGGCTGATGGATTTCTTGTGACTTCTTTGTTGATCTCCACCAAAGCTTTATCATAATTTTTGTTCAGAATGAGTTGATCAATCCGGTTTTGAGATTGAACTACAAACGGAAACATGAGCAGCAATAGAATATAGTAGATTTTACCGGGCATTTTTTTGAAGGTTTCTGATTATTGTTTTATGTTTTTACTCGCTTTATGAATCCCACTTTGAACTGTACGAATTTAATTCAGTGCAAAATTTATGGGTACAGTGTAACTTACATTCACCGCCTGTCCTTTTTGTTTTCCGGGTTTCCAGGCTGGCAAAGTGTTAATCACGCGTAAGGCTTCTTTATCCAATATCGGATCTACACCTCGCACAATCCGTGCATTGGCAATACTGCCGCTTTTGGTCACAACAAAATTCACGAATACTTTTCCCTGTATTCCATTCTCGTGTGCCAGTTCCGGGTATTTAACCTCGTTAACAATGAATTGTCGCAATGCAGCATCACCCCCGGGAAATTCCGGCATCTCTTCCACCACAATAAAGACCTCAGCCTTATCGGGTAGTACCCGACTGACCATAACATCGGTCTCGGCATTTTTCTCGGCTGAAACATAAGTGATCCCGTCTTCTTTCATCGTATCGATGGTATAGTCTTTTGCGCTCAGCAAATCTTTTAAGATATCCATTATATCGTCGCCGGTAATTGTAAGTTGCTTTCCTTCAATATTTAATACTACCTGCTTGTTATTGGTTGGAGTAGGTTCTATCCCCTCCTTCTGCTCGCAGGCAAAAATCACAACCAGCAGAACAAAACTGAGTGCTCCAGCAACATATTTGAAATTAGCCAGTTTCGACGATTTCATTTTCGAAAACATCTTAATGCGCTTCTTCACCAGCGACGAATTGAAGTTATTGGCCAGTTGTACATCGAAGCCAACAACCTGATTCAGCAATAATTTTTTGTATTGCGTTGTTGTAACTCCTGAATCAAGGACAGCTTTATCGGCCAGGAATTCGTGGTTTTCGCGAATGACTTTTTTCAAAATCCACATAAAGGGATTGAACCACTGCAAAATGGTCAGAATCTCAAGAATAACCACATCGTAAGTATGTCCCTGGCGAATGTGCTCCAACTCGTGTTCGATGATCTTCTCATAGCCTTCGTTATTCCGGTTTTCAGGATTAATAAAAATGTAATTCAAAAAAGAAAACGGACTAAACTCGCTGTGGATGAGCACAAATTTCACATTGCCCACCCGCCTGATTTTATTCTTTAGAACCAGTTTTCGAATTTGTGCAATTCGCATGACAAACTTCAGCATAAAAAACAGTAAACCAAGCAAATAAACAAATACTATAAGCCGGCTGGAACTGATCTGGTGCACCACATTTCCCGAAAGATCCTGCCCGTAAATAGTAACTGCTTCAATCAAATTTCGGTAAGGAGTTACGGTAACTTCTGAAAGCAGTATGGATTTGGGTTCGTATACTTTTAAATGCAGAAACGGCAGCAACAAGGAAAAAGCTACCGATACCAACAGGAATATCCGGTTCAGCCTGAAGAAGGTTTCTTTTCTCAGAAACAGGATGTAAATCAGGGAGAAAACAGCCAGGCTTATCCCCGATTCTACCAGAAAATTAATTGCGTGATTCATCGTCTTCCGGTTTTTCAGTTTCCAGGTCACGTTTTACATCTTCCATCAGTTCATCCAGTTCCGAAATGCTCATGTTGTCTTCTTTAGCGAAGAATGATACCATTTCCTGGAATGATCCGCTGAAATAATTGCGCATGAAATTTTTCATAAACATGCGTGTGTACTCCTTTCGGCCGATGAGCGGAAAATATTCGTGTGTTTTTCCGTAAGCATTGTGCCCCACAAAACCTTTCTTCTCCAGAATGCGAACAATGGTAGAAACCGTGTTATAGGCGGGTTTTGGTTCGGGCATTTTTTCGATCACGTCTTTTACAAAAGCTTTTTCAAGCTTCCAGAGCAACTGCATTACCTGCTCTTCTGCCTTGGTTAGTTCCTTCATAATTTTGAATATTGACTACCTGCAAATAACAAAAACTATACCTAAGATGTTAGTCGAACAACTAAAATCTTAGGTATTTTACTGAAAAAAATTAACTCAGGGCAAAATTGATCGGTACGGTGTACTTTACTTTCACCGCTTTTCCGTCTTTTGTGCCGGGCGTAAACTTTTCCAACAACTTTATTACACGAACGGCCTCCTTATCCAATTCAGGATCAACTCCCCGAACCACTTTAACTTTGGTAACTGCACCGGTTTCATCAACTACAAAATTGACAAAAACTTTTCCCTGGATTTCGTTCTTTTTGGCATTTTCGGGATACTTTACATTTTCGCTGATAAATTTCAAAAAAGCATCCTGACCACCGGGATATTCAGGCATAACATCTACTTCGGTATACACTTTCTCTTTTTCGGTGTCCTGAGCACTTGCGGTAAACGCTACCGCAAAAATCATCAGAATTAGAATTAAAGTTTTTTTCATCATCTCAAAATTTTAATTGTTACACAAATATTACTGCAATTGGAAATTGATAACTCCGCTAAATGAAACACGTACAGCTTTCCCCCTTTGCATGCCAGGTTTCCATTTAGGCATAGTTCTCAAAACTCGTTTCGCTTCATTGTCTATAGCATTGTCTACTCCTCTTATAATTTTAATGTCTGTAACAGAGCCATCTTTCTCAATCGTAAAAGAATAATAGACTTTCCCTTGAATTCCATTCTCCTGAGCAATAATAGGATAATTTATCTGCCTCACCAGAAACGGTTTCAGGGCATCTATCCCCCCGGGAAACTCCGGCTGTTGTTCAAGAATAAAGAAAGGAACCGGATCATTCGAATCCGTTTCTTCATCGGTAGTTTCTATTATCGGAGCCACATCAACAAAGGTGTTGTCATCGGCTTCTGAGTCAAGAATTTCCAATTCTTCTTCAATTTCCACTTCATCATCCACAATATTCAGCACTTCAACAACTTTAGGTGGTGGCGGCGGAGGTGGTGGCGGCACTTGTTTTTCACGTGTCACAGGAATGATCTCCTCCTCTACTTCAACCGATTGCAGATCACCGAGCGAATCAACTTTTGGCGGTTTACTTTTCCACTCAAAAGCTAACAGTGTAGTACCTAATGCCAGTACAAGACCAATCAAAAAGAAGGTGTTTCTTTTTACTTCAAGATCGGCTTTACGCGATTTTTTCTTTTCCATGAATTTTTAATTTTAAGTTCAACAATCCTTTTTTTACCGTTCAGATGTTCAAAGCTTTAATTCGCGCGAATTTCATTTTAATCCATGTTCCTTACAAACGTATAACTAAATAATTAGTTTACAAACTAACTCTTTAGTTTATTTCAGAACAAAGTTCATACCAAACTCATTAAAAGGAAGTTGCAAGAACTAATATTTTAGTTGAATTAGACTAAAATATTACGCTAAACGCCTGGCGATGAACGTTATGATCAACAAAAAATAAAAATTGAAACGGTTAAAAAGTAGGTTCTTTAATGTAGCTTTTTGAACTTTTACAGGATTTTGAATTGATCGCGGTCGTTTAAAAGCGGAAAAGATTTTCGGAAATCGTGGAGCTCGCTGTATGAAATTTCAAAGGTTTGAACTAATTCCTGTTCTCCCATAAATTCAGCAAATCCCTTTGGTGAAACCAATGCTGAGTCACCCAAATAACTTAGTCCCGTTCCATCAGAATCGGTGCGGTTGCAGCCGATGCAATAACTCTGGTTTTCGATCGCACGTGCCGTCAGCAAATTTTTCCAAACATGATGACGGGGTGATGGCCAGTTGGCCATGTAAATGAGTACATCGTAATCTTCGGCATTGCGCGCCCATACCGGGAAGCGCAGGTCGTAACAGATCAGCGGACAGAATTTCCAGCCTTTATATTCGATTATTGTTTTTGTAGTTCCGGCCGTGTAATGGTCGGCTTCCTGCCCCATCGTGTACAAATGATGTTTATCGTAAACACTAAGACTTCCGTTCGGGAATGCCCAAACTGCACGGTTATACACCTTTTCATTCTCATCGATAATCAAACTTCCAACCACCGCAGCCTGTTTTTCTTTGGCCAGCTGTTTCATCCAACTTACGCCCGGGCCGTCCATCGATTCTTTCAATTTGTCGATTTTCATTGAAAATCCGGTGGTAAACATCTCGGGCAGTACAATTACATCAGTTTCATGAATACCGGAGATTATGGTTTTGTATTTGTCCAGGTTCGCTTGTATGTCTTCCCAAAAAATATTGGGTTGAATGATGGTGATTTTCAGGTTTTGCATACCAATTAAAATTTATCAATTACAGTAACACCAAGGTTTTCAAACTTATCCAAATTCACCAGTGCTTCGGGTGCTTCTTCCAGCGAAATGGTGCGTCCGAGCATCTTGTCAGGCTGTACTTTTCCGCTCTTTATCATTTCGAAAACAGCTTCGTAACGAAAAGCCTGCATACCATGACTCCCGATCATTTCCAGTTCTTGTGCCACTACCCTGTCCATCGGCACTGCCGGGTGTTGATGGTCGCCGGTCATTAGCCCCACCTGAATGTGTTTGCCTCGTTTTCGCAAACAAGCAACCGAATTAAAACAGGTTTCCTGGCTGCCCAATGCATCGATTGAAACATGTGCTCCTCTCCCGCTCAAACGAATAATTTCTGTCGGTACATCTTTCACCGATCGTGCATTAATAACCTCATTAGCTCCCAGCGTAAGAGCCAGCTTCAGCTTATCATCATCAATATCAACGGCAATTACTTTGGCACCAGCGCCGGCAGCAATGTTAATGGCTGATAATCCAACACCACCACAACCATGAATAGCTACCCACTGTCCGGCACTTACTTTTCCCTGATCAATTATCGCGCGAAATGATGTGATAAAGCGGCAGCCCAAACTGGCAGCTGTAACAAAGTCGATTTCAATGGGAACGTGAATGAGGTTGCCATCGGCATATTTTATTTCAACGTACTCGGCAAACGATCCCCAGGCCGTAAAACCCGGCTGAAACTGGTTATCACAAACCTGCTGATTGCCGCTTCGGCATTCGGGGCAGTGGCCGCAGCCGCTTACAAAAGGAACGGTTATGCGGTCGCCAACCTTAAAGTTTTTGATGTTACTGCCGGTTTCAACAATAGTTCCGGCCAGTTCGTGACCCGGCACGTGTGGCAAAATAATATCCGGATCGTGGCCCATCCAGCCATGCCAGTCGCTGCGGCAAAGCCCGGTGGCCCCTACTTTAACGATCACGCTATCAGCAGAAACCGTTGGATCGGGAACTTCCCGAACATCCACTTTCCCCTGAAATTCTTCGTAATAAACGGCTTTCATTATTTACATTCTTGTCTCTCAAATGTAATGATTATAGTTTTATAATGTTTATCACGGTTCCAACATCTAATAAAAGTTAAACGAAACAACATTTTACCTAAAAAACTGTTGTATTGCCAGAACCACAACAACGCGTTTAAGCTGGTATGAGAGCAAGTGCTTTTTTATTGATTCCTCTAATATTGTTTATGCTGCTGGTAGATATTTATACCTGGCGCGGAATTAAACCGCTGGTGGCCAGAATCAAATACCTACCGGTTCGTCAATTTCTACGTTTTCTTTTCTGGGGAATTTCAATATTAATTTTTGCTGCATTTACCCTCTTTGTTTTTAGAATAAAACATGTAAAACAAGCTGAAGCTTATATATTTGCCGGCTGGTTAGTAGCAGGGTTTGCCCTGTTTTATCTGCCTAAATTTGTGTTTATAATTTTTGTGCTGATAAAAGATATACAACTGGGCATTAGCGGACTGATCAGGTGGTTAAAAAAGAATAAAAAGAGTAAGGAACAAAAAGTTAAGTCGGAAAGAAAAATGGAGAGAGCAGAATTCTTGTATCAAATGGGGCTGTTTTTGGCGGCCATTCCGTTTGCATCAATTCTTTATGGGGTAACCAAAGGAAAATTCAAATTTCGGGTAATGCGCGAGCGTTTAAGTTTTAATCGCCTGCCCGAATCGTTTAAAGGATTAAAGATCGTTCAAATATCGGACATGCACCTGGGCAGTTTTAATAAACGATACGAGCCTATTGAAAAAGCAGTTGAACTCATTAATGAGCAGGAACCCGACCTGATTTTTTTCACGGGCGACCTGGTGAATAATTTCGCTGAGGAAACTGAAGGCTGGGCACCCATATTAAAGAAAATGAAGGCCAAAATTGGCAAATATTCCATCCTGGGAAATCACGATTACGGCGATTACTCGGAGTGGAAAACACCCGAGGCAAAAGCCAAAAACCTGGCTGAGATAAAAGGATTTCATAAAAGAATGGGCTTTCAGTTGCTACTGAATGAAACGGAAACCATCCGCATTAATGATGACGAGATCAGTCTGATCGGTGTGGAGAATTGGGGCAAACCGCCCTTCCCGCAACACGGTGACCTGAAGAAAGCCATGGAAGGAATCGATCCGGATTCATTCAAATTGTTGCTGAGCCACGATCCATCGCACTGGGATGCCGAAGTAATGGATAAAACAGACATTGAGCTGACCTTCGCAGGCCACACACACGGTATGCAGTTTGGCATCGAACGTGCCGGAATAAAGTGGAGCCCGGTGCAGTACAAATACCCGCGTTGGGGAGGTTTATACAAAGAACAAAAACAATATCTTTATGTAAACCGTGGTTTTGGCTATATTGGATTCCCGGGGCGCATTGGAATGCCTCCTGAAATTACTGTAGTTGAATTGGGCTAATATCGCTTAGATAATCTGCACCATTTACCCACAAATAAACCATTTGTAAAAACTGCAGATCAGGTGAAGTGTTTCGACATGCTGAGGAAGCTAAATATCGGGTATCAACTAAATTGACAGACTTTTCAAGCTGAACTAATATCATTGCTTAACCGTTAAACAAATACAATTTTGTTCAACAAAAATCTGGTGCAATGATCATTCAAATTATTAAACTGAAAAGCGCTTTAACAGAGCAAGAGCTTTTAGAAAAAGCGCATGAACGCAGCCCGAAATTCAGAGCCATCCCCGGGTTGGTACAAAAATACTATGTAAAAACCGGAGCCAATGGAGAATATGGTGGGGGTTATATTTGGGAAACGGAAGAAGCTTTGCAGGAATTTCGTCAATCGGAATTGGCTGCTACAATTCCGCAGTCGTATCAGTTAATCGAAGAGCCTGATATTGAAATACTCGACGTATTGTTTGCCTTGCGCAAATAAAAAAAGAACCATTCTATGGAAAAAGAACAGTTCTTTCTTTGCATATAAATATTTCTTTTACAACGCTTTAAAGAAATCGTTTCCTTTATCATCGACAATAATAAATGCCGGGAAATTCTCCACTTTAATTTTGCGAACGGCTTCCATTCCCAATTCCGGGAAATCGATCACTTCAACCGATTTAATGCTGTTTTTGGCAAGAATTGCTGCCGGTCCGCCAATAGAACCGAGATAAAAACCACCATGCTTTTTACAAGCATCAGTCACTGCCTGCGAACGGTTTCCTTTGGCCAGCATGATCATTGAACCGCCATGCTCCTGAAATACATCGACATACGGATCCATACGTCCGGCTGTGGTTGGACCGAAACTACCCGAAGCCATTCCTTTTGGTGTTTTTGCCGGTCCGGCGTAATACACCGGGTGATTTTTAAAGTATTCCGGCATTGGTTGGCCATTGTCCAGCATTTTCTTGATCTGTGCGTGCGCAATGTCGCGGGCAACAATCAAAGTTCCGCTCAAATTCAGGCGGGTTTTTATCGGGTATTTTGTGAGTTCTTTTAATACATCTTCCATTGGTTGATCCAGATCGATATCAACTGCCGGTTGCATCGAAGGTGCTTTTGAAGGCAGAAAACGAGCCGGATTTTTCTCCAGCTGCTCCAGGTAAATTCCGTCTTCGGTAATTTTAGCCTTGATGTTTCGGTCAGCACTACAACTAACTCCGAGTCCAACCGGACACGAAGCAGCGTGACGCGGCAAGCGGATCACTTTCACATCGTGTACAAAATATTTACCACCGAATTGCGCTCCTACTCCGCTTTCCTGACATATCTTGGTCACTTTTTCTTCCCATTCCAAATCGCGGAAAGCCTGTCCTCCATCATTTCCTTCAGTTGGTAAATTATCGTAGTAACCTGCCGAAGCTTTTTTAACCGTAGCCAGTGTAGCTTCTGCTGAAGTACCACCAATTACAAGTGCCAGGTGATACGGCGGACAAGCCGAAGTTCCAAGGTCCATAATCTTTTCCTGTACAAATTTAGCGAGATTTTCTTCGGTCAACAGCGACTTGGTTTGCTGATACAAGAAAGTTTTATTTCCTGAACCACCGCCTTTGGTTATAAACAGAAACTCGTATTTGTTCCCTTCTTCAGCGTAAATATCGATTTGAGCCGGAAGATTGGATCCTGTATTTTTTTCCTCGAACATGCTAAACGGGACCACCTGCGAGTAACGAAGATTTCTCTCGTCGTAAGTGGTGTAAACGCCTTTCGAAAGGTATTCGGCATCATTTGCTCCTGTAAACACATTCTCTCCTTTTTTGCCGATCACAATCGCCGTTCCGGTGTCCTGGCAGGTTGGCAATTCACCCTCGGCAGAAACAGCCTGATTCATCAGCATGGTATGCGCCACAAAACGGTCGTTATCGGTTGCTTCCGGATCTTCCAGAATCTTTGCAAGTTTTTCGAGGTGAGCCGAACGTAAGTAGAACGAAACATCGCTAATGGCTTCGTTGGCAAGGTATTCCAGGCCTTTCGGATCGACTTTTAATATTTTACGTCCGTCGAGCTCAACCGTTGAAACATAATCTTTGGTGAGTAAACGGTATTCTGTATCGTCTTTTAAAATGGGAAATGGTTTTTGGTATTTAAATTCTGACATTATAGAAACGGTTTAATGAATAATTACATCAAAGATAAAACTATTCGCAGTATTCGTCTAAAATTTGAGCATGTAAAGAGCTTGACAATCGCAATAAAACTGTAATGGGAATTTTGTTATTATGTACAGTTTAATTGACAAGCGCTTGGGAATCTGTAAAAAAGAAGTTTCCAATTGTTAATTGATAATAATGACTGTTGAAAAGGCATTATTCGTTAAAAGTCAGCGCTGAAATCACAACCAAAATGGTATGTTCTAAACTTTTGTATAAAAAAAGAGGTAAGTCTATCCTCGAAAAGAGAACAGACTTACCTCTTAATTTAAAGACCAACAGCCTTATTATTTCCTTATTATTTTGAATATTTTAAGTTTGCTGTCAACCTCTGCTCTTACAATGTACATTTGCGATTTACGCAAAGAGAATGTTGTTGTTCCAGTGTTGACCGACATTTGTTTTACCACCGCTCCGGTTAGGTTATAAACGGTAAGCATACCTGAATTTCCTCCGGTTACAAATTGAAACGTCCCGTCAGACGATATGGTTGGATAAATAGCCGCATCTGCTTCAATATGATTTTCAATAACAGAAGTCGGGATGGTAGCAGCTCTTTCTGCAACCATTGCTGAATCCATCTTTCCTTCATAAATATTAAACTCATAAACGCTACCTATCCATGAAGGGTCAGCACCATAACCACCTTTACATATCCAGGCATTAGCGTCGCTAATATCCGAAATATCAAATCTTGAAGGTACAGCCACTTTATTGGCTAATGTGCCATCAATATACAAGGCAAGAGAGTCATAAGAAAGTACACTTACATAATGATGTTCTTCACCTTCTGCCGGTTCAAACCCGGTAGGTCCGGTTTCCATGCTATTGCCTAGATTAATTGCCGTTTTACTAACATCATCTGCTCTGGCTATGGACATCCAATACGTACTGTCACCTTCCAATTCACCAAAATAAGCAAACATGGTCCATCCGGGATTAAATCCTGTCAAAACATAAGCTTCGAGTGTGATTGAAGTATAGTTTTTCAGTGCAATTTCATCTGCGGGCAGGGTGATATAATCGCCCTCTGCTGAGGCAATAAACGCACCATCAGCAAAAGTTCCTGCATTTACAACACCGTCAGCACTTCCCTCGCTATCTTTAGCCGTGCCGTCAGCAAAGGTATAAGAGTGTTTTAAAGTAAGGGGTTTATCTACCCTGTAATGTATCGTATATTCGCGTGAATAAGAAGTAGATGTTTCCGGATCGACATTGCTGATTGTAACCATCACAGAACCTCCATCTCCTGATACGGTAATCTCGCCACCTCCAGTAACTGTTGCTGCCGGATCATTGGCTTGCGCCGTAACTGTAAACGTAGTTGTACCGACAGGTAACGTAACATTGTAATCTTTTATAAAACCATCAAATTCAGGTTTCATGCCGGCTACATCAACCGACAGTTCCGAGAGGGAATTATCAACAGGGTCCACCACTTCATCTGAAGTTAAAATGTTCCATACCAAACGGGGACCGTCACTCAAAGGTCTGTCACCAACGACAATTATACCACTTTGAGGTGCTGTTGTACCCCAAAAACGTGAATTCTGTCCAAGTCGTATTACAGATTCTATTCTAAATCTACCCGGTTCAAACTCGTTGACCTGGAAACGGCAACTATCAAGATCGATTGTCAGATCATCAATCATCATCATAAGCCAGTTGCTGGTGGGTACGTGTGAAAGGTATTTCCCCTCTTTGTTTCGAATAAAGAATTGGTTATCTACTCCACTTGGAATAAGCTCAAACAACTGGTCTTCCTTATTATAGACCGGTGCATATAAGCGGGTGAGAAAACTTCCTTCCGGATCCTCTTCAGGACTTTCACCTATTACATAGCCTGACACTTCCTGAACAAAATAGTAGAAGTTTCCTTCTCCATAATCAACATGAGAAACAGCGAACTCGATGGTATATTCTTTGCTGTTTTCCCCGTTTTCTGAAACAACCTCAATGGTTGCACTACCTGTACCATCGATAATATCAATGGTACCTTCACCACTTACGGTTGCACCTCCCCATGCAGGAGTCGCAGTAACTTCAACCGATGTTGTCCCGTAAGGAAGCAGAACTGAATAATTCAACGTATTGACATCGAAATCGCTTACCTCTCCAGCAGATAGCGAAATGCCGGAAAGGTCGGCAGATATTTGTCCGTCGCCGTAATCAATTGCAACATAATATGAAAATTGCGCGCCATCAAGTGCAGTTACAACGATCTCAACATCAATTCCATCGCCATCAAATGGGATAACGCCGTCAACCGCTTCGATACCTGCTCCATAATACATGTTAACCGTTGCTCCAATCCCGCTTAACACCGGAGTTAGTTGAACAGAAGTTGTTCCGTATGGAACGACCAAAATATAATCTTCGCCCTCGCGTGTCAATTCCCCAACATTACTTGACAATGAATCTAAGGATGCCGATGGGGTTATTTGTGCGTAAACCTCCCATTCGGTTACTCCTAAAGCCGCATATGTATTACCGTCGGTAGTAGCATTCATAAACAGTCTCATTCTACTGGTCGTAACCGAGTTAAATACAACTTCATTAGGTTCATAAGCATTTCTGGGATATGTTGTCTCATCGAGCAAAGTAACATCAACCCAGTCTTCGATTTCACTGTCCCAATATTGTATTACATAACTTTGCGGCAGGGCAACACCGTTACCTGCGTTTTCGTCTTCAACATCGATCCAAAAATAAATGGTAACCTTATCTATATCGTATTCATCTTCCCATTCATAGGAGAGCCAACCTGTAGGTGTACGATCTGCATCGCCTCGCCAGCACCCCCAGGTTTCATCATTTGGTAACCCATTTTCTGCGGCGATAATTCCATAACCTACAACGCCATTATTTATCGCACTCAGATTATTCCATGCAGAAGTGTAATGTGCTTCTACTAAAGATGCATTCGGCGCAATATTAGCATCCACCAAATCCTGGCCATTTACAAAATATGAGGTAAAAAGCAGGACAATAATCGTAAAAGAATTAAGTAAAATTTTTTTCATGCGGTTTAACTTTAAAGATTTATTTGTAACAGTTTATTTTAAAAAATCTATTGGAAATAGCAATTTAAATGATTTCTTGCAATATAACGCGTTATGAACTAACCATCGTAAAAATAACAACTTTTACATAAAATTCTAAAATATACCTTAAGAAAGAAGTTTGATTTTCCAGGATGTACATTACCATTTAACTATGGTTTTTATCACCTTTGTCCCAAGTGGATTCTCAACTTTTAAAAAATAAATTCCTTTATTTAATGAATTAAGATTTATAGTATGGTTTCTGTCTGCTATACTCCCCGAAAGAACTGGCCTGCCTGACACATCATAGAACGTGTACTTGGCAAAAGTGTTGGGATCCATCAGTATAGTCAAATAATCGCGTGCCGGATTGGGAAATACATTAATGACTTGCAGGGTTGAAGCATTATCGATTACTGCTGTTACCGGGGAGACTGACAGTGTAAAATTATCAAAGCTAAACCAAGAATCAGCATTACTTTGAGTAACTATATCGAAACCAATTAACAGGTTTTTACCTACAGTAGATTTGGGCAGCGTATAGGAATATATAAAGTTACCCCAGCCATTATTATCCAAACTAGTCGAACTAAAAGGTATTGTTAAGGTTTCCAGTAGGGTAAAATTCTCAGGATCGGAACCCTCATACACGGCAAATTTAGCGACAATATCAACTCCGGTTTGCTCTTGCGGAAAGCTTTCCCAGGCATAAAACGACAAAACCAAATCTCTCATATTTTCAGGCACAGTGCCTGCAATAGCCCATATTGATCCACCATCGTTATTATATGCAAAGGCCGTATAATTCCCATCATGGGCGGGCTTGCTTGTATTTTGGCGACCACAATCAGTCGCTCCCGGATCGGCCCACCAGCCCGGCACATTGCCATTAAATACCATTGCGCCTCCCACTCCATCGGCACGGAATTTCACATCATCCGTGGGCAGCTCAAAACTGCCATTTTGGATTTCGAGTTTTGCAGGAAGAATGCTATCAAGTTTAGTGATATGGATAAGATTGATTTTTGTATTTGAGGCTCCCGGTGCCGGGCTTATGGTTAGTCTGCCATCTCTTACTGTAACTGTATCGGTCGAAACTTTCATGGAGGTATTTGTATGGAAACCTTCCAGAACCAATTTCCCCTCAGCCGATATTTTATGGTAACTATCGGTATAGTCAGGATCGCCGCACCCGATACCCAATAGATAGACCCCGTTATCAACAGTAATTTCCCATGTATAGTTTACATCGTTTCTCTGCATGTGGTTAAATGTATTGAAACGCTGGTCTGGCGAAAAATTCCTTTCCCGCGTATTGACGGTATTGACAGGAGTCCAACCGTATGAATAGCCATTTCCCCTGTTTCCGAATGCAGCGCCAACATCGGGCAAATAACCCACGGGAGTAGCAGCACCGCTTGTCTGAAAATTAATTTGCAGGTCTCCGGCAAGCAAAGTATCGTTCCCGACTTTCGTATAATTCCAAAAGCATGAATCCATAAAAGTACTATTCTCAAAAAAGCCTTTTACCTCAATTTTATTCTCGCCTTCGGATAATTTAATGTCTGGCCAGGTATAAATATGATTGTCGCTTGTTAAAACATCAAAAGGATTACCGTTAACAAACAATGCCACAGAATCGCAATTGGAATATACTTTTACTTTAGTATACTTGCTGGTGTGCTCTGTAAAACGGCGGCTTGAGATATAAGCAAATGGCTCTTTGGTCCAATGCGCTTTATAGAAATAGAAGGCATCCTTTTTTACTTTTCTGTCGCGGGTAACCAATCCTTTGTCATTAATACCCAGAGCATCGCCTTCGGCACGGTAATCAGAAGCAAAGTCAAATGCGACCCACACTGCTGTTGACCAGATAAAAGGTCTTTCCAGCATTGCTTGATAATAAGCTTCGTGATAATTCGCCTGGTATTCTTCTGGGTGGAATGGCCCGCCCGGATTGGGCCGGATGGACACTTCCTGATGGTGATGGATGCTGGCCCCGGCTCCATATTCACTCATGCCAATTTTTGTGCTCGGATGGGCAGAACGCAACCAATCAGCCCACGAGGCGTAATCGTCAAAAGAACCATCGTACCAGCCCATATATTTGTTCCAACCACACACATCCACTATCCAGTGGGTTTCGGCTTCGTCTTTCTGAGCTGCCCCGGTGGTAAAACGCGTTGAATCAAGTTCGTGGGCCAGCGTATTTAGTTCGTCAATAAGTGATGCCGGGCTTGGCCCGTCATGAAAATTAACCTCGTTATATAAGCCCCAAAACATAACAGATGGGTGGTTGTAGTTCTGCTTGATCAATTCCCTGAGTTGGTTTTTTGAGTTTTCAGTAAATGCAGCGCTTGAATTTATTCTATTTACCAGGGGTACTTCGGTACTCAGTACCATACCTATGCTGTCGCAATATTCGTAGTTAAATTTGCCATGTTGCGAATGTACCAAACGTATGTAGGTGCATCCTAAATCCTGAAGAATGCCTAAATCTTCTTTGCGCTGTTCATTGCTGATCGCACGGCCAATGTCCGGACGGTCTTCGTGCAAGCATACCCCGTGAAGGTTGTAATTACTACCGTTTAATATAAAACCGGAATTAAGATCAACAGCAAAAGTACGGAAACCAAGTGGCTGTTCGACCTTGTCTGTAACATTGTCGTTTGTTCGCAGGGTTACCACAACACTGTATAAATATGGATTATGTACTCCATTCCACAGAGTTGGCGACTGAATATCTGTATCCATAGAAGTATTGATGACTGTATTTGGATCAACGGTTACATTCGTTTTCACGGTTTTAATGGTATTTCCCATCTTATCTTTGATGAAAGCCTCCACCTCAACATCTTTGCTTTCTTCGTAATGATTACCTACCAAGACCTTAATGTTCAGGTCTGCCTGAGCTTCGGAAATATTGTGCGGGGTGAGGTAAACACCGGGCGAAGCATAGTCAAGAGGGGAAATAAAAAGGGGATCGGTAACAATTAATTCCACATTGCGGGTTATTCCGCCAAAAAAAGAAAAGTCGCCGGAAAGCGGGGCTGCATCTATACCCGACGAATTATCAACCCTCACAGCAATAATATTGTCTTCACCAAATTCCAGGAATTCTGAAATATCAAATATAAAAGCGGCATAAGCACCAATATGTGTTCCCACGGTCTGCCCGTT
Organism: Maribellus mangrovi; assembly: GCF_037646455.1. NCBI lineage: Bacteria > Pseudomonadati > Bacteroidota > Bacteroidia > Marinilabiliales > Prolixibacteraceae > Maribellus > Maribellus mangrovi. Next base: position 197,490 of record NZ_JBBIXN010000002.1, read on the forward strand.
GATATACACGTCTGTTTTCATATTGGCAGCGCCAAACCTCAGAAATACTTTTTTACCTTGCCAGGATGTTTCGGCAACAAAAGATTTCCTGTACCAACGTGCCCCCCTGAAAAGGTTGTTCCCTCCATCCTGCCCGTCCAGGCCATTCCAAGTGTGGGGCAGGTTAAGTGTCTCCCATCCGGAATCGTCAAAACCAGCCGAGATGGCGTTATGAAGAGAGGTATTCCCAAATTTCCAGGATACATTAAAGTCGATAACGTTGCGCTGTGCGTTTAATACATTAAGATTGGTTAGCATAAAAACACCCAATAGCAACTTGAATAACGGTTTGTTCATAGTTGAATACTTTCATTATTTTTTTTAGAGGACAAATCAGTAAAAACAGTCAGCTTATTATTTCAATTATTTACCAGTAAGGTACTGCTTTTTAAACCCGAATTATTGTAAACGACAACTGTATAAATACCGGGCGATAAATCCAAAGGTTGAATTTTGAAGGCGATACTTTTTTCCCCGGGTAATTTAACGGATTGAGTATATCGTATTTTACCGCTTATATCAGCAATTGCTATTGAAGCGTCGGCCCCCGTCAGCTTGCTAAGAACAGACAGTTCTTCCCCTGAATACGGATTGGGCCATAATAATAAATTATCAAAGGACTTCGCTTTATTAATAGAAGGTACAGAAGTAGCCGTTGATTTTGTATTTATCCTAACTTCAGTGATGCTGTTCCATCCACTTTGAGAATTGCCATAACAAGAAAGTTTAACATATCTGGCAATGGTATCATCAAAATCGAAATTTTCAAGTCTGGAAGTTGAACCACTTGAAACACCGTCAAAAACTTCAGTAAATGTTTCCCCATCTTCCGATAAGGAAATTTTAAAGGTATTTGTACGCTGATCACCCGAGTAAAAAGCAATATCCACTGATTCAACTGTTTCAATATCATGCAGGTCAAACTGTATCCATTGCTCTTCATATTGGGTGGGTGATCCCCATATTCTGCTACTTTCTGCCGACCAGCGGGTGCCAAAATTGTAATCAAGCGTATTTTCAGGCGGATTACCTTCCTGGTAAGCACTGGCCGTAACTTCCAATTTACTTACACGGGTAAACGAAAGCGAATCGCTCTCGGCAATTTTGCTGCCCGAAATGCTTTCGATATTATACAAACGCAAAATATGCGCCCCAAACGGTAATTCGGAGCAGTTTATCTGCACGCTTTTTTTGTCCTCTTCCAAAGTTACGCTTTGAATAGTTATACTTTCAATAAAATAATTTGCAGGGACGGTTGCCGTTGTTTCATCCAGTTCTTCTGTAAATGTAACCCGCAGGTTATTTTCATCCACTAAGGTTATGGATTCCGGAATAAGTGGCATTTCGCCCTTTGCCCATCTTGAGGCTTCACTAAGCGCCAGAAGAAATGCCCCGACACCAAAATTTGACGTTGATGTAGGGTATAATATCTGCCCCGGAATTGCTGCAGAACCAATGGGTTGTACATAGCCTACCCTTCCGTCGGGTTGTAATGCAATGTTAGTCAGGTACTCGTAGCCCTTTAATGCTACCGGGATGTAGCTTGCAGAATCTAAAATGCCATTGTTGATCCCCCAGAAGAATCCATAAGTAAAAAAGGCCGTACCACTGGTTTCGTAACCGGGGCATTGCGCTTCATCCAACAAACTTCTCGTCCAGTATCCCTCCTCAAACTGACAGGCTGCCAAAGCTTCTGCCATCGATTCATAAATACTGAGAAATTCATTGCGGTATTCACTGTCTTCCGGCAAATCCTGCAACACTTTTGCAAGCCCGGCAAAAACCCATCCATCACCACGGGCCCAAAAATCCTTACCTCCCGCCAGGGTGGTGTGCCCCGGATAAACATAGCTACCATCTCTGTAAAAGAGTCCTTCTTCTTCGTCCCACATCACACCTTTGGCAAACTTAAAGTACTCGTACAGTTTATCCAGGTATAATTCGTTGCCGGTTAATTTGTATAGTTTGGTCATCACTGGCATTACCATATACAAACCATCGGCCCACCACCAATAATCAGAGTTTGGCGTACTCATTTGGTATTCCATTACGCCTTTGGCGCGTTCCACCATTTGTTCTTCGTGCTTGATATTGTAGATGTCGATGTAGGTTTGGAAACAAATTTGCCAGTCGCCGAACAAAACGTACTGCGAACTTTCGCCGTAATTGTATTTCCAATTGGCGGTGTCGTTTGATGTGGCCCCCTGCCAGTTATTATGTTCTGCCCAAAGGATCGAATAATCAAGGTATTTCTCCTTACCTGTTATGAAATAAGCCTCCATATTCCCGGTATGATAAGCAGCGTTATCCCAAAAAGACCTCACCTGCGGTGTGTTTGCATTTTGCCAGTAATCATTTGCCTTCCTGATTTTAGAAATAATTTCAGCTTTTACAGGATTTTGCAATTCTTCGGCTTTAGCCGGCTTTAATAGTAGCAACGCCCCCAGAATAAAAAGCAGTTGAATATTTAAAATATATTTTACCATTTTACGAACAAGTTAAGTTATTGTACGATAAACCTCCCATGCAGGATTTGATTTATATTATTGATTATTTTCACAAAATAAAGTCCGCTTGTAAATTCATTCTTTAATTCAAAAGGAAAATTCTCTGCCTGTATGGATTGCAGTACCTTCCCATCTAAATTTATCACCTGAACTGTAAGACCATTTTTATATTTTTCCGGAGCATAACTTATGGTTATATTTTGCCCTTTCGATACCGGGTTTGGATATATTGAAACAAGTTTTTTTTGAGACACTGTTAATACTGAAGATATTTTCCCAAGGGCATGCAGTTCTTCCGAAGTTAATGCAATATCAAACAGGTAAAAATCATCAATAGTACCACAAAAATCGGCATTATCATTTGCTACACCCGAATCCCACCACTGAGTACGCCCTATATAATTGCGGTTATCTGAACCTAATAAAGCAATTTCATATGGTTCGTGCATTATACTTGTGGCGCTTGCAGTCTCTTCTCCGTTGAGGTATATTTTCGTTGTTTTAGATTTGGCATCAAAAGTGAAAGCCAAAAATGTTTCTTCACCGGGAGCAAGAGGTGTCGAAGAGTTGATTAATATAGTTGTAGCACCATTGTATTTCAATCCAGCTGAGAATGTATTTAATCGCCCAAACACACTGTTTGATGCGGCTGTCCCAAAATCATAAATACGGGGTTGATTGGTAAGCCTGACCGGGTTCACCTTCATTACGAAGCTGTAACTCCTTAAGTCGCTTAACAAACCGCCCGGGGCTATGGCATAACCATTGGCAGAAAACCCGGTGTTGGTGTTGGATGATAAATCCAGTACGCCATTAACCGATGCATTGCCGTAAACCGCAGCATCGTTTCCGTTTCCCGATTTATCGGTAACATATGTTATCCCGTCGTCGGTATATACATCCTTAGCTTCAAACGAGTAGTACAACAATTTGTTATTATCAATATCGCGGGGATAAACCGTTACATTGAACACGCGGGGATCAATGCCATCTTCATTTAAGGTGGCGGTAAGCGTAACTGTCGTTTCTGTAGCGGGCAAGGTTACCAATCCTGTATTGGAAATGATTCCTGTATTGGAAGAACTCCAGGTAAGGCTAGTGCCCAAATCGGGTAAAACAATGTCGCTATGCACATCTTTGGGCAGGGATAACAAGCCAAATTCCGTGGCTGTTGTTTTACCGGCTGTGGATTCTGCTGTAACCGCCGAAATACTTTTTATCTCATCCTGCGACAAAACACGGCTATAGACACGTAATTCTTCAGCGGCACCTTTGAACCCGCCAATTGTAATATCCGACAAAGTTAAATCGCCCACTTCGATATACTGGTCGAGCAAACCGTTAATGTAGGTTTTTAATACACCGTTTTCATAGCTCATCGCCATGTTGAAAAAGCGGTATTTTGTTGGCGACGGCCAGTTGCCTCCGGTTCCCCTGCCTTCTGTTTTCCAGACATCCGAATTGCCAAGTAAATTGCTGCTGTTAAAAATTACATCCCCGGTTTTCACATAAGGAAAGGTGTTGTCATTCTCACTTAATCCGTAAATAAAATTACCAAATTTCAGCAGTTCACCGTAATAACTGTTATTGTCTACAAAAAGAGAAATGGAAATGGTAAAACTGTTTTCTTCGGGCACAGCAATCGTGGCATTTTGGTTTCCTGAAATAAATAACATACTGTCGTAAACGTTGGCTTCCCCGGTAAAGCCATCAGTAGTATCAAAGGCCTCATATTTTACGAGTCCGTTATTCAAATCAACAGCGCTTTCCGGCAATTCAAAATTAGCACGAACTCCCGTAGCAAAGCCTTCCGGATGGGTTGCGCTTACTATCCAGTCGTAATAGTCGCCATACATCCAAACCAATTTATCGCCACCATTCGGAATGGAATATGGACGTACATTATTTTTTTCTGAAGCTCCTGTAAGCTGCACAGTGGAAGCCAGTGTCCCATCCTGAGCAATGCTGTATTTTTTTAATTCATAAACATCGCCGTTGCTTCCCGCAACAGGAACAGAGCAATATATCACATTGGGATCGGTGTCGTCGATTGCCATACCACCGCTGTAACAAAGTTCCAGTCCGGCTGTTTGGTGAAAATGCCCTCCCCCGTTTTCAAGGAATGTTTTACGCCACTCGCTTCCTGTCCATTTAGCGTAATAGTAATCGTGTGATGTTTTACTGCCATTGATGCGCACCATCGCAATTACAGGGTTTCCATTTTCGTCCATTGATACTTCCCACACCCAATTTCGATAAGAAGAGTTATCTACCACTGCATCAGGATTATTATTGTAATATGTAGAGGTAGCCGCGATATTGTGTACCTCGTTTGCGATGGATGATAATTGTTTCCCTTTTATATCGCGCAAAGTCATATCATTAACATCAATATAATTGAAATAAACATAGTTGGTTGCTTCATTGTCCGGATGACCAGTGGTGTAAGTCATGTAGATTTTGTCTTTTCCGTTGGAAACATACTTGGCATAAGGGCGCGCGGCTGTGGACTGTACAATTTGTTTTGGTCCCCAATCAAAACTACAATCGTCATTTTCGTCAGGCTTCGTCAAACGCCCGATAGTCGGATGCCAGTTAATACCTCTCCAACACAAATAAATATGATCTGGGTCGTCCGACAAAATAAAAGGCGAAGGATAAGTCGTATTATGCGAGGTTACCAAACGAACTTCTTTTCCCAAAGTGGTAATATCGCCCGGCTTTTGTGAAATCCGGTAATAAAAACACGCTTCATCGGTATGGCGCGAATAAAATATCATGATTCGCTCATCAGGAAGCACCAAAAAAGTTGGATTATTGTGGTCATCCGGCTGAAAATAAGAACGAACCAACACCTCATTTGTCACATTATTGATGTGGTCAATTTGTGTTGCCTTAATAGCCCCATGCACATCAATGTAGCCAATATAAGTGTTATTGATTGTACCACTTTCATTTTCGTAATGCAGTGCACGTGGGTCGGCAAACCAGCACCAGGCTCCTTCTTCTGTTACCTCATTTATTTCAATTGGCTGTTGGTTTTCTGCAAAAGTTCCAGTAACCGGAATGGTGAGTTGCTCGCTCCCCTGCACAATAACAATGTTCCCTGAAAAATCAGTATTGTTTATTGCCGAAACCATAAGAGTGCCGCCTTCTGCCGGAAGTTCTGCCGGGGAAACATTCACATCAGCCGGGGCAGTAATGGAGATCGGGTCGGAAGAGCCATTAGGGTAAACATAAATTTCCGTTTCATTTAAAAAATGATTAAACTCAATGGAAGATACGCTACTTCTCAGTGCCGGTGGTATTTCTGTTAACGATAGTTCTCCCAGGGCACAAAGGGTTCCGCTTCCCCCTTTTATGGTAAGATAAAATGAGCCTGTTTCTGTAGCAGCAAATTCCATTTCACCTTCTAAAAGTTGTTGTCTGGTGCCACATGCAAAGTCCTGCGTTACGATATTATTCTCTGCCAAACGGTCTGTACTGATTCCAACAGTTAAAACAGGCGAAGCGCCATTGTTCCACCATTCATAAATCCAGGAGAAATTATAGCGTTTATTCTGTTCCAGTTCTACCGGAAAACTAAAAACAGAACCTGAAGTTGTTGCGCCGGAACCATCCCAGCGAATCATCATAAGGCGTCCGGTGTAAGTTGAACCGTTTAAGGTATGGCCGGATGTGATATCCATGTACCTCACCCCGCTCCCTGAATTGGCATAATTAAACTCACCGGAAGAAACCGCCCATCCGTATTGATCCGGATAAGAAGTGCTTTGATTGGTATCCCCGTTACCATCCCAGCCTGCCAGGAGATTGGTCTGCGCCGTTACAAATAAAGCATTGCAGAACAATAATACGATTAGTAAGAATTTGGTCTTCATCTCATTATAATTTATAAATCTTCAAAGATGTCTCTTTTTAATGGCCAGATTACGACTATTTAATAATCAATTTCTCGGTATGCAGCGTATTATCCACAATACACTGAAGGTGGTACATCCCTGGTACAAGGCGGCTAATATCAATCTGTTCCTGATTATTTCTTTTCCCGTTACTGTGCATCAATACTAATCTTCCGTAATTATCATACACTTTTATATCCGATATTTCGCTGTTGGCGTCAACAGTCACAAACTTAGATGCCGGGTTAGGATATATCTTAAGCTCAGTGACAAAGTTATCGTTTATTCCAACGGTATTAGTCATGGCAACATCCTTGGTTACATCTGCCTCATTTACTGTTATGTTTCCATTATAGTCCTTAAAGCCATCTGCAGTCACTGTAAAACCATAATCGCCGTTGTTCACATACTCAATAGTTACCGTACCGTTAGCATCTGTAACAAATTCATTCGAATTGATACTAACTGTTGCGCCTTCTATTAATTCCTCTCCATCTTTAACCGTTAGCGTAACGGTATGTATAGAAGCATCGCAATCGGTTGCGCTTACTTCTGTTACCTGCATGTAGTCTATATTGGGTAATCCCTCTCCGGTAGCGCCTTCCAGGCGCACAGCAGCAATACCTGCGTTGGCATAAGCCATAACAGGTAGTTTTACCCATTGAGACAATGAAGGAGTTGCAGGGAATATAATACTATCGGCGACCAATTCATCATTAATGTATAAGTTGACAGCCCTGTCGTTATGCATCGCATAACGGAAGGTAAATGTTTTGGCCCCGTCAGCAGGGAAAACAACTTTCCATTCAATGCCTGAACCCTCGGCATTATCCGCATTGGCAAAACCTGAACCGGTATAGCCGTCGTGGTTGTTGTCAATTGTTCCGTCAATATTACAGAAGCCCTCAGAATTTTCCTGTATGATGGTTCCGCCGAGCGAATTACTATTGTAAAAGTCCTCGGTATATGCCATCGTAGATACCTGGTCGCGGTATGCAATACCGGCAGGGTATAATTCTCCTGTGGCGGAATTTGTCATCCTGAGATTCTCGTTACAACCATCCCAAACAAAATATCTTTCCACAAAATGCGCCGTATCAAGCATGTGGATAAATGACTCTATCACTTCTCCATTCCTTTCAATACTCGGCACCGGGTTACTATTATCATAAGTCCAGTTACAACCATTATTAAACTCTGTAATCCAAATTGGCATCCCGGTTCTATTATGAATGTCGCGAAGCGCATTATAATAATTCGTTGTTGAATTCCCCCTTCTGTAATAGTGCCATGCGATGAAGTCTACCCGGTAGTTTCGGGCTTTACACTGATCGAGGAAATCGTACAACCACCACAAACCGCCGTCGGTTGTGGCCGGAGTTCCCAGGCGTAAACCCGACTCCATCATCCGGGGCCAGTTGGCTATCGCATCTGCCACAGTGCTGTAACCATCGTCAACAGAGTTATCGGGCTCGTTGTAGCCTAAAGCATGGGTACTCTCAAACTGATTTAAAAAGTTGCTGTAAGCATTCCAACCCGGATTATGACGCATCGGAATGTATTCAACATCGAGGGTTGAACGTGCGGCATTATTGTAATCATAATGTGATGTTGCCCCAAACCTGTCTGCACCGGCAGCGCTTCCTCTCCATGCCTTTTTAGTTGTCCATCGCCATTTTCTTACTATGATGAACGAAACGCTGTTTGAAAGGCCTGACGGCATTGTTTTTACAGTAATGTCGTTTTTGTCGGCAATATATACACGGCTGGTCCCTGTCCCATTTTGATTACTTGCAAAAGTTGCCATGTACCCTTTTTTTAGTTTAAACGATTCAATATCATCGTTCATATCCCCTAACTGGCTGGTTTTGTAGTAGTTATTAATACCAAGGCTCCTGGATTCGCCGCCAAGGTTTTTCCCGGAATATACGGTTAGGGGTTGGTAAGTACTTGAATGAGGAATGACCATCGCACCATTCAGGTATTGAGTTACCCTGATATTAACGCTTTCAACAGCATCCTCGCCATTGACTTTAATGCTGGATAATTGATTACTAACCACCTGCGAAGGCTTTATATTCGGAAAGTAAATCCACGTGTCGATGGATTTCAGGTCGAGAAGACTGCCATTCAGAGGATCATCGGAACCGGTAATGGTAAGCTGGCCAACTCCACTTAGCTCATAAAATACATTTTCCAAAGTCTCAAGTGTAACCGTATTATTTTCAAGCTCGGTGAGTAAAACAGCATCGAAATTAATGGTGTAGGTTTGCGTTTGACCATTACCTGCTGTTACGGTTATGCTTGTTGTTCCAGGTATTTCTTCAGCATCGCTAATTTCCGGTTCTTCTGCATACGAACTGTTCTTAATAGCCGTTACGGCAGGAGTTGTCGGCATGTCAGGCGAAGTCGTATGAATGTTGTAAAGGTATTCATACACCGATGGAGAGAAATTTTTGATGCTTTTCCCGTTGACTTTCAAATCCGACAATGAAGCATCAATGTTCGCTGCAATATCCTTTTCTAAAGAGGCAATAGTTTCCTCAAGGCCAGCAATCAGGGTAATTGCATTCTCATCGGTAAGAACAGTATTTACAAGAGCATTTGCTTCCGTTAAATCATACCCTGTTGGTATGTTAGTAGAGTCCTTTAAGGCTATAAGATTATTTTTAAGCGAATTGACTACCTTCTCAGTGGTTCCATAATAATAAAGCTCAAAATTATCAGCACTTGACCATCCGCAGTCGTTGTCAAAATATATACCCAGAGTCACTGCAATCTCACCTTCTTCAAGGACCAGAAGCGGGGTTTCGTACTGATTAAAACCATAATTGAGTTCTCCGCCGATGTCCCCAATACGATCAATTTGCGTACTTACCCGGTGTGCCTCCGGCGAACCAAAAGTTTTGCCCGCTTCTGCGCCAAGAAACATATGAGCATTGGTTTCTACCCTTCCCCTCGCAATGGCTTTTACGCGGTAAACACCTGCCGGCAAACCGCTTACGGTTTGATAACCGACAGTTGTTGCAAAACCAACTCCATCCAACACGTGGTTTGGAACAGGAGCACCATCGAAGGAGGCATTTGGTCCGTTGAATATTCCCAGTGTTGTGATCCATCCATCGGTAGAGCCGCCGTTCAATTCGAAATCAGGATTAAAAATTTTATAACTAAGATCTATCGGGTTATCGACAGTTGCACCGGCAACGTTATAGGCCAAAATGGCTGCATGAACATTTACGATAGCCATCTTCATCGCATTTTCGGCACTAAGAATTTCTTCATCGCTTGCACGGCTATTATCCAAAACTATTTGAGCAGAGGCATGCTCTGTTTCTAAATCGGTATAGGCGGTGGAGCCCTCAGGAACATTTTCCTGACTGGCCAGCATCATTGCAGCAGAATCTACCAGTGCCTCCAAATTTGTTTTGTCGTTACTGTATTTTAACAGTTTAACGTAGTCGATAAATAACCGGGAATTTGACGACGAAGTTGAACCATAAGCCTGCATTCCAACCTGTATGTCTCCGGTTGTTTGTTCGGTAGCAGTAAACGTAACTTCGCCTATTGTCCATTCTCCTGTTGAGGCGGTTGTCATATCCGATAATACAGCCGCTCCTTCGCTGGGAACCCAGCCAATTAGGTTATTGTTGATGTTATCAGCTCCCTGGAAATTTACGGCAAATTCGATGGAGTATTTACCCGCTTCCAAAGTTACGGCCTGGGTATAGACTATACTCCCGCCCCAACCGACAGAAATCCCCATGGCTCCCTGGCCTGAACCTGTAGCTCCGTCTGAGCCGGCAGCAGGAGCAGAAACGCCGTTAAAGTCACCAGCCCAACCGTATTCAAAGGTTCCGGCAACACTCCAGGCAGGGGCACTGTCGTATGTCCATCCGGTTACGTTACCCAGCGTTCCCGGATTGGTTGTACCCACCGTTTGCGTACCACCGGTCTTGTAGTTGCAATTCTGGTTAAAACCAGGATTTGTAAGATAATCTTCAGTGATTTCAACACTGCCAGTACTTTGATAAATGCTAACTGCCTGGCTGAGCGCCTCTATCGTTGAGGATATATTACTGCTTTGGTCATCAGCGCTATCGTACACCACCCGCGCTGCAGCAATTGCCTCCTCTAAATCACTTCTTCCCGGATAATAAGTTGTTTCGGCGTATAATGTGGCGTTATTGAGCGCTTCTTTTAGCGGAGCATATACTTGCATAACAGCTGCAGCATTTTCATTGGCTGCTTTCAACATATCAATAGCTAAAACCAGTTCGCTTTCAGTTGTATTTTCAAGATCTATGGCATCCGCATTGGCTATGGCTGTGTTTAATTCATCCGTATTGTAAACCCCCGGACCATCAATTGAAACATTTGTTTGAGCCAAGGCTTTTTGTTCTTTAAGTTCTATTAGAAGAACATCCAAATCGTCATAATAAATAAGCTTAACATCGTCGATAAACATCCTTGCCATTGCTGTAGATGTGGCACCCCCGTTAGCTTGCATTCCTATCCGGATTTTCCCCACAGTTTCTTCAGAAAGCGTAAATTCCACAGTGCCAATTACCCAATCGTCTGTATCAACAGTCCGTATTGGAGAAAGAACGGCAGTTCCACTATTCGGCACCCAGCCCGTTAAATTATTTTGAATGCTGTTTCCGCCTCGTAAGCACATTGCAAACTCTATAGCGTAAATACCTGCGGGCAAAGTTACGTTCTGGGTATAATATAAGCTATTTCCCCAGCCTACGGAAAGCCCTAAAGCGCCCTCTCCCGGCCCGGTAGCTTCGTCGTAGCCCGAAGTTGGCACAGCAGCATCATTAAACCGGCCTGTCCACCCGTATTCATAAGTACCCGTAACACTCCAGTCGATAACCGGCCCGGAGGTCCATCCGGTTACACTCCTCATCGTTCCGGGATTCGTTGATGTCACAGATCCTGTATAACCTATGGGATAGTTAAAGTTCGAGTTAAACCCTGCATTGGTGAGAAATGTGTCCGTAATATCCTGTTGAGCAAAGACAGGCATCAACGAGATGAGTCCTATAAGCGTAAAAAATAAACGTTCTTTCATTCCCTGTATTAGTTTTATAAAGTTTAAAAAGGTGTCGAAAAATAGCCAAAAAGAAATATATGGTCAGCCACATTTTAATCAACGAAGCATTACTAATTCTCTTTGTTTTATTTGATGTAAATTTAGTAGCAATGGTTTTTATTTTTAATTATTACAATGATAGTTCAGCGCTTAAATGCATTACTATTTTCTGTATACTAAGAAATTTCTTTAGTTATCTTTCTCGGCGACAACATACAAGAATTTAGTGAGCAATTGAATTCTCTCCAAATAAATAGACAAAACCAATCATAAAAATATGGATTTCCCTATATAATTTCAAAACATACTCTATCTGGAAACTAAATCCTAATTCTAACTTCTGGGGGGACTGGCAAAAACAATTTTTTAATATTATGCGTTTCTTGGAGGCTTGATAGAACGCACTATTTCTGTTTCTTTCTGACTGTCATCTATTGTTTAATTACAAAACACCATCTGTTTAATTTCCAACAAAATAAACAAGCTAAAATTTGGTTTGTATTACAAACTTGTTTAATTTTATAAACAAAAAAATAACCAATATGAATTCAACTGCATCCCATCCTGAAATGAGTGACAGCGAATTGCTCAAAACGCTCAAGACAGCGGTAGCCACCTCAAAACGATCGCTATTTGATGACGGAATCCTTTTAATGCTATGGGGCGGTATGTTTACTATAGGTTTCCTTCTGAACTATTACAAATCGACTTATTTAGTAGTATGGTGGGAACGTAACATTATTGACACGATTCATATACTTGGTGGAATTGTTGTAATTGGTATTACCATCTATTTTATCTTCTTTCGCAAGAAAACAATTCGAACTTATACTGCTATTTCCACGCGTTTTGTATGGATCGGAATTATACTCGCCCACAATCTGAATGTAATAATAACAAAAGGATTTTTACACGATGTTAATTTTGCTTTGTTGCATCCTCTGCAAATGGTTTTAATCGGTTTTGCACTATTTGTGACCGGTGGAATTTACAGGTATTATCTGTTATCGGCCTTTGGTGTCATTTACTGGGTCGCCGCCTGGATTGGTTCAGGGCTGGAATTGTCAGATCAGTACCTTCTCCGTGCCATCGCCGATTTTATCTGTTTTGTCATTCCGGGTATTTTAATGTACATGCAAAATAAAAAGCCTGCAGATGTTTAAAGATCTTGATCCGATTCTTCATTCGCAGGTCAGGCTTTCGATCATGACCATTCTGCTGCCTTTAAAATCGGCGGAGTTTTCCTACTTGCTGGAGAATATCGAAACCACAAAAGGGAATCTCAGCTTTCAGATTTCAAAGCTGAAAGATGCGGGTTACATTGAGGTAAAAAAATCGTTTAGAAAAAATTATCCGCTCACTACTTTAAAAATTACAACTAAAGGTATCGACGCATACGAACGATATATTGAATCGATCTCAGAATATTTCAAAATATCAGGGAAGTTGTAGGCTATTTATAGCCGTTTTCTTGTTAGTAATCACCCACATAGTGTTGATAAGTTTAAAAAATATTTAGCTGCACTACGTGAATGAATTATAGTTTTGTAGCAGCAAAAAACAAAAGATCAACAAATGAGGGGGGCATTGTATGCATTGGTGAATGTATATGTTCTTTTATACGCACCACTGATATTTTTAAACTCAAACACTCCTTCTAACTCATCCGGTAAAAATAACACGCCTGTAGCGATTGAAGATCATTACACATTAATGGTTAACTGCAACAACGACTTTCTAAGTGGAAATCTTTTTGACAACGATTTGATTGATTCCGCAGTTGTTGCACAGCTTGCTTATTTTGTGGCTTCCGATACAGGAAGATTTACCTGCGATCCGAAAGGAAATTTCGTTTACTCCGCTGAAGAAGGATTCTCCGGCACAATAAAAATTAGCTACTGCATCTGCAATGCTTACAAGCGAAACCTGCACACGGAAGCCAACGTTTTTATAACTGTAGAACCCGACAGCGACTGCGACAATGTAATCGATTCAGAAGATATCGATAATGATAATGACGGAATTCTGGATATTCACGAAGGAACTAATTCAGAAATGGATTCTGATAACGACGGCATTGCGGATTGTTTTGACATTGACTCGGATAACGACGGAATTACAGATCTTATTGAATGGCAGATTGAAGGACAATATATACAGCCCGGTTTAAACGACGAAAATCATGACGGTTGGGATGATGCTTTTGATGCTATTTATGGTGGCAATTATTATGAGCCGGTTGATACCGACCTGGATGGGTTACCCGATTTTATTGATGAAGATTCAGATAATGACGGGCTTAGCGACCATATAGAAGCAAGCGATTTAAATAATGACTTGGTTGCCGATATCTGTTTATTGCACCATGACGAAGATATGGATGGACTGGATGATGCATTCGACACGATAAATTGTTGTTCGGATCAAGTCTGCACAGTATTGAGTAATGTTGCTCTGCCCGACAACAACAAAGACAATGTGCGTAACTGGCGCGATGAGAATAACAAAACAGAACAACTGGAACCAAAAGCAGCCAGAATTCTTAACAACCTTCTGGTTTATCCGAATCCCGTAAAAAATACCTGCACTGTTTCTTTTCTTGAAACAATACATACTTCGGCAGCTCACTGGCAGTGCCACCTCTTCGATCAATCGGGCAATTTAGTGTTGCAGTTTAAAATCCAAAAGTTACCATTCAACATCAACTTTTCCGACCTGCCTGCAGGAACTTATCAATTGCAGATCTTCGACAAATACAACAGTTCGCACGCAGCGATAATAAAAATCCGATAGAATTTTCCTTGCAAATCACACTAAAAATTCAATTTTATTCGTCCAAATCATTAGCTTTGTGGAAACGTCAAACTTATTGTAATGAATACAAATAGAAACCTGCTAATCCTCCTCCTTTTCATATTATCAATAACTGTTCAGGCTGAAGTAAAGATGCCTAAGATTTTTAGTTCAAACATGGTCCTTCAACAAGGAATGGAAATTCCGGTTTGGGGCTGGGCTGATGCCGGCGAAGAAATCTCAGTAATGCTGACGAAAACTGTCGTTCACTTGAATGAGAACACAAATGAGGGGGAAAAACTAACCATAATGACAGCCTCGGCAAAAGCGATTGCCGATGAAGGTGGAAAATGGATGGTAAAACTGCCGGCACAAAAATATGGCGGGCCATTTACGCTTAGAGTAAAAGGCAAGAATACGTTATCATACGATAACGTAATGATTGGCGAAGTGTGGGTGTGTTCAGGGCAATCGAATATGGAATGGCCGCTGATAAATGCCAAAAATGGTGAAAATGAAGTGGCTGCTGCTAACTATCCAAATATGCGATTATTTACGGTTTCGAAACGAGTATCTCAATTTCCGCAAGACGATCTTGAAGAAGGTGAATGGGTGGAATGTTCACCGGAAACGGCACCTGTATTTTCAGCTGTTGGTTATTTTTTCGGTCGCTCTTTGCTCGAAGAGTTGGATGTACCAATCGGTTTGATTCATACATCATGGGGAGGAACAGTAGCCGAAACCTGGACCAGCGCCGAAACCATTGAAGATGATCCGGATTTCAGCGATCCGATGATCGAACTTCAGCAAATGGATGTGGAAACCTACAAAAAGGAGAAGGAAGCCCAGGTAAGAAAAATGCTGGGTGGCGAAATTCCGACAGAAGACAAAGGCATGCAGGATGGAAAAGCCGTTTGGTCAGATCCGGATATGAACGACAAAGACTGGAGCAGCATAAAAACTCCGGGATTGTGGGAAGAACAAGGCTACTTCGATATTGACGGGATTGCCTGGTACCGCAAAGAACTGGATCTTACAGATGACCAGACACAAACCAATGTAAATCTTCATCTGGGTAAAATCGACGACGCTGACATCACTTTTGTAAACGGCATTGAGGTAGGAAAAACCAATGCTTATGATGAAGAACGGGTATACACCATCGATAAAAAGTATTTAAAACCGGGCAAAAACATGATCGTTGTTCGGGTCAACGATACTGGCGGCGGTGGCGGAATTTGGGGAGCTCCGGAAGATCAATACGTCGCCATTGGAAATGAAAGAATTGATATTTCTGGCGATTGGAAATTCAAAGTCTCCAAAGCAGTGGTACAAGCTATCGATTTGGGACCGAATTCATACCCTACCCTACTATTTAATGGAATGATCAATCCTATTGTTCCTTATGGAATTAAGGGAGCCATCTGGTACCAGGGCGAGTCGAACGCCGGTAGAGCCAAACAGTACCAGCGTATTTTCCCGAACATGATCAGGGATTGGCGCGCGCACTGGAAACAGGGCGATTTTCCGTTTTTGTTTGTACAACTGGCCAATTACATGAAGCCAACGCAAAAACCTGCAGAAAGTGCCTGGGCAGAGCTCCGCGAAGCACAAACCATGACACTCGACTTGCCCAATACGGGAATGGCATCTGCTATTGACATTGGCGAAGCCAACGATATTCATCCGCGAAACAAACAGGATGTGGGGAAACGGCTGGCATTAAATGCTTTAAAAGTGGCATACGATAAAGACATTGTGTACACCGGCCCCACTTATAAGTCGGTGGAATTTAAAGACGGAAAGGCTTTTATTACGTTCTCTAACACCGGTGACGGACTGGCAGTAAAAGACAAGTATGGTTATGTGAAAGCATTTGCCATTGCCGGAGAAGACCGTGAGTTTCATTGGGCTAAAGCCGAAATAATCAATCCGACAACAGTGGTAGTTCAGTCATATGCCGTAAAAGATCCCGTGGCAGTGCGCTTTGGCTGGGCAGATAATCCCGATGATCTGAACTTGTATAACTTGGAGGAGCTTCCTGCCAATCCGTTCCGGACCGATGACTGGCCGGGAATTACGAAATAAGTATTGTGGATAAATTTGTTTCAAAAGCACAATTTATTTATCAATAAGAAGTTGATAATAAAACCAGTTGATTAGTTTTGCGCCAATGAAGCAATTTTACACTCTTATTATTCTCCTGCTAACAGCCACACTTAGTTTTGGACAAAGCAGCAATGCAACTTTAAAAGGTGTTCTGAAAGACACAAAGGGAGTACCGCTCGACATGGTAAATGTTGTACTGAAAGAATTCCCGACTCTTGGAACGACCACCAATGCAAGAGGAGAATTTTCGCTTCGTATTCCGGCAAAAAAGCAACTCACGGTTGTATATTCTTCCTTGGGTTATAAAACCTTCCAGGATTCGGTGTTTGCAAAACCCGAAGAAACCATTATAAAGAATATTGAAATGCCGGAGCAAAATCTGGAACTGGCAGAGATCGTGGTTCGGGAGCAAAGGCGCAGCGGTGGTAACCTTACCAGCCTCGATCCGAAAATTGTGACGGCCATACCCAATGCTTCAGGAGCTCTTGAAACGATGCTGAAAACACTGCCGGGAGTTTCATCCAATAACGAACTGAGTTCGCAATACACCGTTCGTGGTGGTAATTTCGATGAAAACCTGGTGTACGTAAATGATGTAGAAGTCTACCGACCTTTTTTGATTCGCTCGGGGCAGCAGGAAGGATTGAGCTTTGTTAACAGCGACATGGTTTCCACCATCGATTTTTCGGCCGGTGGTTTTAACGCCAAGTATGGCGATAAAATGTCGTCGGTACTCGATATAAAATACAGAAAACCCAGCGATTTTAAGGGCTCTGCAACAATGAGCCTTCTGGGTGCTTCAGCGCATTTCGAAGATGTGGCCCTAAAAGGAAAACTCTCGCACATTACCGGTGTTCGTTACAAAACCAGCAAATACATCCTTGGTAGCCTTGATGAAACCGGTGAATATGATCCGCGTTTCCTCGATGTTCAAACGTATATTTCATATCAACTTTCTGAAAAATTCGATCTTTCATTTTTAGGAAACATTGCTCAAAACAAGTACAAATTTATTCCCGAAACCCGTCAAACCAGTTTTGGTACCTGGCAAAATCCGCTGAATACAAAAATTTATTTTAGCGGACAGGAAGTGGATAATTTCGAAACCTACCTTGGGGCATTTACACTTAATTACCACCCCAACCGAAATTTGAACCTGAAATTTATAGGTTCGGCCTACCATACCAAAGAACAGGAAACCTACGATATTCTGGGTGAATATTACCTGAATCAGCTGGAACGTAATCTGGGATCGGATGAATTTGGCGACAGCACGTTGAACCTCGGGGTTGGTAGTTTCCTGAATCATGCACGAAACTACCTGAAAGCAAACGTATTCAGCTTCTACCATAAAGGAGCTTATAATTCAGATAAACATCTGTTAAACTGGGGGATCAAGTTTCAGCACGAAGAAATTGAAGACCAGCTCAATGAATGGATCTACCGTGATTCAGCGGGTTATTCCATTCCCTATTCTGATAGTGAAGTTCTTTTGTACTATACACTTAATGCTAACAACAGTATCAGCTCAAACAGAATTACAGGTTATATCCAGGATACATGGAGTTTTCCATTAAGTGTAGGCGATTTATACCTGAACGGAGGGCTGCGCTTTAATTACTGGGATTTTAACAAAGAACTGCTGATCAGTCCGCGTGCCACACTAACCTACTTCCCGGAGTGGGAAAAGAAAATGTCGTTTCGTTTATCGGCCGGAATGTACCATCAATCGCCTTTTTTCAAAGAAATTAAAAACAGCGACGGCAGTATTAACTACGATGCAAAAGCACAACGATCGGTGCAGGTGGTTGGAGGAACAGACCTGCTGTTTACGGCCTGGGGACGTCCCTTCCGCTTTACATCAGAAGCTTATTACAAACACATGAATCGACTAATTCCTTATCAGATCGATAATGTTCGAATTCGTTACCTGGGTGAACAGGAAGCTACCGGTTATGCCACAGGGATCGATATGAAAGTAAACGGTGAATTTGTGAGTGGCTTACAGTCATGGGCCAGTTTGTCTTTCCTGCAAACAGAGGAAAACGTTAAGGGCGACGGACACGGTTTTATTCCACGTCCAACGGATCAGACCGTAAACTTCAGCTTGTTCTTCCAGGACTATTTTCCTGGAAATCCAACTTACCGGATGCAACTTTCAGCCTTTTATGGTTCACGTTTACCCACCGGACCGCCTAACGGCGAGCGTTACCAGGACGTTTACAGGATGCCGGCCTACCGAAGGATCGATCTTGGCTTTTCAAAAGTGTTTATCAGTCCGGCAAACACCAGCAATGCCTGGCTGTTAAAAGATATCACTGATTTAATGGTAAGCCTCGAAGTATTTAATCTTCTCGACATCAACAACACCATTTCTTATTTTTGGGTATCGAGCATTTACGGCGATCAGTTTGCTGTTCCCAATTACCTCACCGGCAGAAAAATCAATTTGAAACTTACCGTAAAATTCTAAATTCGATCGGTCTTTTAAACTGCTGCATGAGAAGATTAGTTTAATTCTTCATTTTCAAAACTTATTACCCGAACACCCTGTTGATAAAGTATTAACTTTGAAGTTCTAAAATCGATTACCACACATACAATATTTGAGGATGAAACTTACCATTTACCAGATTGATGCATTTGCAGAACAAGTTTTTGAAGGAAATCCGGCTGCTGTTGTACCTTTAGAGGATTGGCTGCCTGACGAAGTGATGCAAAACATTGCCCTGGAAAACAACCTTTCTGAAACAGCTTTCTTTATTCCTGCTGAAAACGGCTATAAAATTCGATGGTTTACACCACTTGCTGAAGTGGATTTGTGCGGACATGCAACTTTGGCTGCATCACATGTGCTGTTTCAGCATATGAATTACGAAAAGGATGAAATACAGTTTGAATCCCGAAGCGGAATTCTGAAAGTAAGTAAAGAAGAAGACCACATGGTGATGAATTTTCCATCTTCGAAAGTGGAAGCTAAATACATCCCACCTGTTTTAAAAACCGCTTTCAATGTTCATCCGGTAAAGTGTTACGTGGGGCGGGAAGATCTGTTACTGGTGTTTAACAGCGAAAAAGATATACTGAAACTGAATCCTGACTTTATGAGCATTGCAGGTGCGACCAAACGCGGATTAATTTGTACCGCCAAGTCTGATGAATACGATTTTGTTTCGCGATTTTTTGCGCCATCGGTTGGAATTAATGAAGATCCGGTCACCGGATCGGCACACACCATGCTTATTCCCTATTGGGCCAGGCAACTGAAAAAGACCAACATGAAAGCTAAACAAGTGTCGAAACGCGGAGGAATTTTATACTGTAAATACCTCGACGACCGCGTAGAAATTGGCGGAAAAGCTGTGACTTATATGCAAGGCGAAATCACGGTTTAGCACTGACGTCGTACGCCATTAGCGCATCGCCATGACGAACATATAAAATACCGTTGTTTATTACAGGATGTGCCCAGTGTTCTTTGGTTCCAAGCGGCACTTCAAATTTGCTAACTATTTCAAAACTCTCGGGTGTGGCTTTTGCCAGAGCTATTTCACCATCGCGTTCAGCATAACAATAAAACATATTGTCGGCATAAATTACCGCACCGCCGCCAAAATCTTTATTCTGGGTTAATGTTTCGCCGGTTTTCCAACTCATAACGCGCCAGTCGTTTTTCAGGTACGACGAGCCATAAAAACAGCTGTCGACTTTTACCACTCCTCCCATCAAATTCATGTAGCGGTTATTTCTCCACATTTCCTCCACACTTTTACCGTCGTCGGATAACTGCAACTGAACCATTCCTGAAGTCTTTTCACGGCCGGCACTGACCATCAGTATTTTGCCATCAACATAAACCGGTGTGTTGGCATGAATTTTATTCCCCTGGGTTTGCTCCACACGCCAGTATTTTTCACCCGTATCAGCGTCTATACCCATTATGGAGTTTGAAGTCATGGCAATGACCAGTTTTTGTCCATTGTGATCAACTAAAATGGGCGAATTGTAGGTAGCAATCTCTCCTTCTCCTTCGCAACTCCACAGCAACTCGCCGGTAAAACGGTTTAGGGCCACTACATTAAATTCTTTTCCACCGGCGACACAGATCAAGCGATCTCCGTCAAGAAGCACCGATTCTGAATGGCCAAACTGGATCACCGAATCTTCATCAAAATCCACCTGAAAATCTTTCGACCAGATCTCCTCACCCGAGTTGGCATCCAACGCATAAACAGCTCCCATTCCACTTTCAATGTAAATAATATCATCCGACACAACCGGTGTAGAGCGTGTCCCGTGGTAGAGCAAACTAAAATCCTTGCCATAATCCCTTTCATAAAGCAGCTCACCATTTGCGTCGAAAGCAAACAAAGTTCCCATCGACTCAAGAGTATCTTTTACTCCGGTTACAAAAATTTTATTATTGACTGCTGCAACCGAACTGTGCCCGTATCCGAGTCCTTCAAACGACCACAACATTTCGGGACCGGATTCAGGCCATTCTTTCAACAAATCGGTCTCGTTGTAAATACCGTCGCGGTTCGGGCCACGCCAATCCGAAAATTGTTGTTTGGGTTGCTGACAAGCCCCTAAAAAAAGAATAGCAAAAAAAGAAATGATGATAGTCGATCTCATAATTTTTGGTTTAAACTGGAAAACACGAAAATAGGAATATTTTCTACGATTAGTATCTTCGCGGTGAGAATGATTACAGATTTTAACTGAATAGTATGAACGATCCGTTTGGAGCGGCCATCTCCGATTATTTTGAACACGGCAAAGCACCGGATATTCTGGTTAATACAAATTATACCGAAGATGAAAGTATCACGGTTTCCTATTTATTTCGAACTGAAAAAGAAATGCCTGAAATCGAAAAAACGGCACTAAACCATTGCAAAGGGAAAGTCCTGGATGTTGGAGCCGCGGCCGGTTGTCATTCGCTTCTATTGCAGGAAAGAGGATTACAAGTTACTGCACTGGACAGTTCTGCACGTGCAGTAAAAATAATGGAAAGAAGAGGTATTCATAATGTGGTACAATCCGACATTTACAGTTACTCGGACACACAATACGATACGCTTCTGTTGTTGATGAATGGTGCCGGAATAGGTGGAACCGTTGCGGGTTTAAAGCAATTGCTGGATCATTTAAGAACGCTTTTGAATACGAACGCTCAAATACTGATTGATTCTTCCGACATTAAATATTTGTTTCAGGAGGAAGATGGCTCTTTTTGGGTCGACCTGAACAACAGCAATTATTATGGCGAAATGCAATATGAACTGAGTTATAAAAACCACAAAGCATCTTTTAACTGGTTATTTGTAGATGCTGACAAACTCCGGAAAATCGCATCAGAAGCGGGTTATCATTTTCAATTGCTAAGCAAAGGCGATCACTTTGATTACCTGGCCAAACTTACCTTGAAATAATTTTATCAGTAATCACCACCCAAAAACTGCCTTTACCTCAAGCCTTCTTTGCAGACCGATACTAGTCGTTCGCCGAAATTATTGAGCCTTTCACAGATAATGTTTTACAAATTCAGGTCGTTTACATAATTTCATATCGAAATTTTGCACTGAAAACAAAAAACCATGAAAGTAATTATTCTTTTATCCTCCATTTTTTACATCCTTGGTCTTAAACTCAGTCATACCATAGATGTCATCAAAATAAAGCCCAGAGTTGAACGAGTTACTATGCAGGAAACAGCACCCGTAAAAACAGAAAAATCAATTGATTTTGAGGGTGCTAAAGAGCTCACCGCCAAACCTGATTCGGTTAAGTGCGGCGACACCGGCTCCGAAGAGGTGCTGCAATAATAAAGAAGTTAACATAGACGGATAAAAATAATGTTGTTTTAAGGGAAATCATGGTTCATGATTTCCCTTTTTCTTTTAACTTACACTAAACAAAAATCAGAAAATCGACCGGGCATGAACTGTAAAATCACAACGAACGATATTCGGATTGAAAGCTGGAACCAACTGGTAGAAGAAGTGTATTACGATTCGTGGAAACCCGGTCTGGGAAGGTTCAGAAGCGATTATGCTTTTCGTGGATTATCGGATTGCCGTTACCAACTTGAGAACAGTTTTTTGCGCAATTGCGGAAATCACCCCGAACTGGAATATCACCTGCTCAGAAACTTCCGTAAATACGCACGAACAACAGAGCGAGGACAAACTGAAACCCAGCTTCGCTCGCTGGTGCTGGCCCAACACCATGGCCTGCCAACTCGTTTGCTCGACTGGACTTATTCGCCTTTTACTGCCATGCATTTTGCCACGGCCAATACCGAAAAATACGACATCGACGGAGTAATTTGGCAGGTAGATTTTGTAAAAGTGAATGACCAGATACCGGAGCCCTTAAAGGTGCTGATAGACGAAGAAAAATGCAATGCATTTACTGTTGAAATCCTGGAATCGAAATTTTCGACCATACATCAACTCGATCGAACGATCGGATCGGGACATGCACTGTTCTTTGAACCGCCTTCGCTCGACGACCGCATTGTTAACCAGTTTGCCTTATTTTCGGTAATGACCAGTGCCACATCCATTTTGGATGACTGGTTAATCAAACATCCGGATTTTTACCGCCGAATAATCATTCCGGCGAAACTGAAATGGGAAATCAGGGACAAACTCGATCAGGCAAACATTACTGAGCGTGTTCTTTTCCCAGGATTAGACGGTCTGGCTGATTGGCTTAAACGCCATTATCAACCAAAATGCAGCTAAAGTGTTATATTATAAAGTCTTAATTTGAATACTATGGCTAAATCAAATATGAATCGGCGCAAATTTATAGGTGCCCTCGGACTGGGAACCGCTCATCTTATGTTTTCTAATCCGCTACATGCAGGCAATTCTCAATCTTTGGGGATGAGCCCTGTGCAGCGCGTAAAACTCGGAAATTCAGGGATCGAAACCACCCTGATAGGAATGGGAACCGGTGTGCACGCTACCAATCGAACCAGTTACCTCACCCGGCAGGATAAGCTGAAAAGTATTGAAACCATAGAATTCGCTTACGACAAGGGTATTCGTAATTTCGATCTGGCAGATACTTATGGAACACATCCACTAATGGCTGAAGCCTTAAAAAAAATGAACCGCGAAGATCTGACACTGACCTCAAAAATCTGGTTTCGTGGAGGTGGAATCCCGGAAAAAGAACGTCCGGATGCCGATGTGGTTATTGACAGGTTCAGAAAAGAATTAAAGACCGATTACATCGATCTGGTGCAAATTCATTGCATGGTTGAAGAAAACTGGACAGAAATGCTGGCTCCTCAAATGGAGATCATGGAAACGCTAAAAGCAAAAGGTATTATTCGTGCCCATGGTGTTTCAGTTCATTCCTTGGATGCGATGAAAGATGCCTTACAAAGTCCCTGGGTTGATGTTATTCATGTTCGGATAAATCCTTACGGAATTGCCATGGATAAACCTGATCCGGAAGAAGTAGTTGAGGTTATTCACCAGTTGCATAACTCGGGCAAAGGTGTTATAGGCATGAAACTGGTTGGCGACGGAAAGTTTCGCGACGACAGCGAGAAAATTAACAATTCACTGAAATTTGTGCTGGGACTGGGTAGTGTTAACATGATGATCGTCGGATTTGAAACCAAGGATCAAATCGATAACTACCTGTCGAGAATGGAAAAAACGTTGGCTGAAATCAACAGGTCGTAAAAGCACATTTTCGCATTACAAAAACACTGTTTTTTTCTCACGATTACTTTTTAAACAAGCCTCCAGAATTTTAAGCACCGCGAGTGCTTCTTCAGGTTTAACCAATAATTCAGCCCCATTTCTGATGGCCTCGTATATGTTTTTGTAAAACTGGTTGTAATCGCCGGGGATCGATTCGATCAATTCTTCCACTTCTTCTCCGACCTCTTCATAAACCAGCGTTCCCCAATCTTCCGGCTCTTCCCTGCCCCAGTCGTCACCAAGGGGTAAATTACCCGCCTTCATCAATTCTTCCTGTGCATCAATTCCATATTTGTGAAAAGTGCCGTGTTCACCATGAATCGTGTAACGCGGCCCCGGATCTTTAACCAGGTAGGAACATTTTAACAAAGCTGCAAAAGCTTTGTATTCAAGCCGAATGTCGTAGTAATCCGTTACTACGCCTAGTGCTCTCACGATCTTTAAATGGGCAGTAACTGCGTTAGGCTGGCCAAATAAAACAAAGGCCTGATCCACCATGTGCGAACCAAGGTTGTAGAGAACGCCGGAATACTCATCGCCTTCCTCCTTCCAGGTATCGGGAGCTATGTAGGTGCGATAGCGATCGAAATGCGATTCAAATTCAATCAAGCGACCAAACTTAGCCTCCTCCAACACCTTTCTAACGGTTCTGAAATCGGCATCCCATCGCCTATTCTGAAATACCGAGAAAACCACACCTTTTTCCTGTGCCAGTTCAATAAGGTCGGCAGCTTCGTCACTATTCAAAGTAACCGGCTTTTCTACAACAACATGCTTCCCCTTTAACATAGCCGCTTTAGCCATTTCGTAATGCAGTTTGTCGGGCGTATTTACAACAATCAATTCTATTTCGTTGTCATTTAGGATCGCATCATATGACCTTACAATTTTCACTGCCGGAAACAACCCTTTTGAAAGTTCTTTTGAACGTTCGAGAACAGCTACTACCTCGAACCCCGGATTTACTTTCAATAGCGGCCCGTGAAACACTTTACCCGACATACCAAAGGATGCCAGTGCAGTTTTTATCGGAGAATTCATATCATTTATTTTTTTGAATTTTAAATGTAATGAATTTAGTGCAAGTCGCTAAAACTTGCTGAAAAACATCTCTACATTTCGCTATTGTATAACACATTCATTACCAAAAGCAAAGAAATGATTGTAACTTCGAGTAAGATAAACCGGAACGTCAAGTTAAACTATGCAGACATTTATTAACAGTTATCTCAAAGAGCTCAAGTGCGTTAACCTTGAAACTGGTGAATTTCCCGGGCCTTTCCTGACGATTTCACGACAGGCAGGATGTTCGGCGCAACGGATTGCCATTAAGCTTTCGAAGATTTTAACGGGCTACAGTTACATGTCGGAAACCAAAACCGATGCCGAATGGAAATGGGTGGACAAAACCGTATTTTCTGAAGTGGTTGATGAAATGATCGGTGAAGTAAAAGCCGGTGAATATGATGATGCTGAGGAAGCTATTCGCTTTTTAAAGGAAGTGTCCAGGGCATTTTCCGATGAAACTATATACGATATTTCGGACAAGAACCTAATAAATACTTTGAAAGGTATTATTTGCCGGCTGGCCGACCAGGGACGAACAATTATTGTAGGAAGATCGGCAGGTGTTATTTTAAAAGATGTTCCCAATAAACTTAACATTCGACTTGAAGCACCTACCGACTGGCGTATACACCGGGTAATGCAATTAAAAGACTTTAGTCGGGCCGAAGCGCAGGCTTACATTAAACAGGCCGATGAAAAAAGGGATTCCTTTATCGAAAAGATCATTGGCAGAAAGGCTGAAAACAACGATTTCGATGTCATCTTTAATTATGCTTCGCTCGAAGACGATCAGATTGTAGATGCAGTAATCAACATTCTTAAGAACAAAAGAATTATTGCTTCGCCCAACGATGACTAATGGGTAAAAAATTGTACATTTGGAAAACATGAATTAATCATCTCCATAAATGGAGATACAAATACTTAAATCTCACCTTACAGAGGCCTTTTTTCGGAAAGGCCTTTTTATTTTCAAAAAAACCTGTGCTTTCGTTGTGCATTTCTGATAAATATGGCGTTTATTTGTAAATAGAATTTTAAACGTACTTCACTTTCAAGCGGTTGTGATGCCGTATAATTTTCTAAACGTTCTTCAACCATTTATTTTATCGGCGTGTAAAACGCCAAAACATTTACATTTTAATTTAATTTTCTATTTAATTTATGAATTTATTTGTTGCAAAGTTAAAGCCTACCATAACAGGCGATAACCTACAAGAACTTTTCTCTGTATTCGGAGAAGTAACATCAGCTAAAGTAATTATGGACCGGGAAACCGGCAATTCGAAAGGTTATGGTTTTGTTGAAATGCCTAACGACGAAGAAGCAAATGCTGCCATTGCCGGATTGAATGACACGGAAGTAGAAGGTAACAACATTGTTGTTAAGGAAGCAAATCCTCCACAGGAGCGCCCACGCCGAGATTTCAGAGGCGGTGGTGGTGGTTATAACCGCGGTGGTGGCTACAATCGTGGTGGCGACCGCAGAGGCGGTGGTGGTTACAACCGTGGCGGCGACCGCAGAGGCGGTGGCGGTGGTTACGACAGAAACCGCGAAGACAGGTGGTAAAGAAAAAAACGAACGGTTAAAAAAGGTGCTTCAAAATTTTGAAGCACCTTTTTTTATGGATTTTAAACTCCTTTTTACAATTTCTTCAGCCATGCTTCAGCATCGATTAGTTCGGTTTTGTCCTCGGTTTTAAGTGCATAGTTAAAACCCGGTTGAATACAGAATGATCCGTATTCGCCTTTTGTATTTAAAGCAATGTAACCAATCTGGTGTTTCTCGTAATCCGGGATTTTTTTGGCAATTCGTTTTACGGCTTCCTCGCATGCTTTTGATGGCGACATGCCCTGACGCATTAATTCAACCACCAAAAAGGATCCAACGGTTTTCATGACCAGTTCGCCCGAACCGGTTGCTGTGGCTCCACCCACTTCACCGTCAACAAACAGACCGGCGCCAATGATTGGTGAGTCACCTACCCTTCCCGGCATTTTGTAGCCCATTCCGCTTGTGGTACAAGCTCCCGAAATACGGCCATCTTTATCCAGCGCCAGCATACCGATCGTATCGTGGTTGTCTTCCGTTACATTCTCAATGTTGATCTTATTGCTGAATTTGGCGTTCTCTTTTTTCCACTTCTTCCACGATTCTTTTCGAGCCTTTGTAAGTAATTTTTCTTTTTTGAATCCATTATCAAGGGCAAACTCCAGGGCACCTTTTCCACTCAGCATCACATGGGGAGTTTTTTCCATCACCAAACGTGCCACTGATACGGGGTGTACGATATGCTGAAGATAAGTAACACTTCCTGCTCTGCCTTTTTCATCCATAATACAGGCATCGAGCGTGACTTTACCACTGGCATCAGGTATTCCGCCTTTTCCAACAGTAATAACATCCGGATCGCCTTCAGGAACACGAACACCGGCCTCAACCGCATCAAGCGAGTGTCCGCCTTCGGCCAGTATTTTCCAGGCTGCCTCGTTAGCAGGCAAACCATGGTTCCAGGTTGAAATTACTACAGGAAACTTTCCTTCTTCGGCAAACGATGTAGCGGCAAATCCATGCTTTACCATTCCGATTCCGGCCAGTGCCATCGTGCTTTTCGCCAGAAATGATCTTCTTGATACCATATAAACAAATTGTTGGTTTAAAATCGCAAATTAAGCAAAAAGAATACCACAAGAAATGACAATCCGAATTAACTTCAATTTGAAAGCGTCGGAAGTCTAATCGTGAGAGAAATATTCAAGTGTCTTTCTGTAGTTTGAAAATACCATAGCTCGGGAAATGAATCCAAGATATTTTCCATTGTCAATAACGGCCAGATTATAACGGTTCGAGGTCTCAAATTTCTCGGCCACAGTTTCCATACTATCCTGCGATGAAATGTAGTATTCGGGCATAAACATCAGATCCTTGATTTTAACCTGGTCGTATAAATCCGGTTCAAAAATCAGGTTTTTGATCTTCGACAACTTAATCATTCCTTTTAAATAACCGTCCTTATCGACTACCGGAAACAGGTTCCGGTTCGATTTTGAAATGGCTTTTACAAGATCCCTCAATGTGGCCTCGGGTGCAAGTACTTCAAAATCGTTTTCAATGAGCTTTTTCACTTCCATCGATCTCAAGACCGCTTTGTCTTTATTGTGAGTAATCAACTCTCCGGCCCGGGCCAAACGTTTAGTATATATCGAGTGGGGCTCAAAAGCCATAATGGTTACGTAAGCAACGGTTGCAGTAATCAGCAAAGGTATAAACATGCCATAACCTCCTGTTATTTCAGCTGTTAGGAAAATCCCTGTTAGCGGTGCATGCATCACCGCTGCCATCATTCCGGCCATTCCCGCCAGCGCAAAATTATTCTCTGTTACTCCCAGGTCAAATACTACATTGAGCAATTTCACCACAAAATAACCGGCCACAGCTCCCGCAAACAAAGTAGGTGCAAAAATCCCCCCATTTCCACCACCACCTGTTGTAGCTGACATAGCCAGCACTTTAAAAATGAGGATGCCTGCCAGTACCAGCAACAGAACATAAGGATTATCTTTCCAGGGTTCAAATAACGAAGCATTCAGCAGATTAGGGCCATTGTTGGCAAATATTGTACTGATACTTGTATAACCTTCGCCCCAAAGCGGAGGAAACAGGAAAACCAGCATGCCAAGAATAAATCCACCAGCTAATAATCGAAGAATCCAGTTTTGAATGCCTTTAAACCGACTTTCGAAATACAAAGTGGCCCTCGTAAAGTAAAGGCCAAGAAAGCCGGTAAAAACACCGATCAGAATAAAGATCCAGATGGTACTGACTTCGAAAGGCGCATTCTGAGTAAATTTTAACAATACGGCGTCGCCCATAAAGAAGTACGACAAAACAGCTGCCGACACCGAAGAAATCAATAGCGGGATAAGAAAGGCCATATTCAGATCGAGCATAAGAACCTCGAGCGTAAAAACGATTCCGGCCATTGGGGCATTAAAGATCCCAGCGATGGCTCCGGCAGCTCCACACCCTACCATTAGCGTAATGTACTTGTACCGAAGTTTAAACATGCGGGCAAGGTTCGAACCGATTGAAGCACCAGTCAGTACAATCGGTGCCTCCGACCCTACTGATCCGCCAAATCCAATGGTCAGCGAACTGGCTACCATCGATGAATACATTTTATGCGGTTTCAGCTTACTGCTTTTACGCGATATCGAATACAGGATTTTTGAAACACCATGACTGATGTCGTCTTTAATAAAAAAGCGAATAAATAATACGGTGAGAAAAATTCCAAACAGTGGAAAGAACAGGTAGAGGTAATGAAATCCCTCCAAAGCAATGTACGATGTTAGTTCTTCGGCAACAAAGTGAATACTTCGTTTTAAAATCAAAGCTGCCGTACCACTTAACAAGCCCACCACCAAACTTAATATATAAAGGAAGTTCTTCTCGCTTACTCTGGCAATCCTCCAGGCAACCAGTTTGGTTAGTAGTCGTTTGAACTTATATTTTCTAGACATGCGAAACGTTAATTATCTGTTTTCTGTAATGCGTAAAAACTCGTGCTCTTGAAATAAAACCTATGTATTTTCCATCTTCAATAACAGCCAGATTGTATCGGCCCGACACTTCAAATTTTTGAGTGACCAATTCCATATTGTCATTCGGATCGATAGAATATTCAGGCATATACATCAGATCACTGATTTTTACTGTATCGTACATATCGTGCTTAAAAATCATATCGCGAACATCATCCATCTTCACCATACCTACCATTATTCCTTCGTCATCCACCACTGGAAAAAGGTCGCGGTGAGCATGAGTTATGGCAGTGGTCAGGTCGCGTAAAGTGGCATCCGGTTTTAGTATTTGAAAGTCAGTTTCAATCAGCTCACGAACTTCCATCATTTGCAACACATTGGCATCTTTATCGTGTGTCAGCAATTCTTTACGTTGCGCTAACTGAATGTGATACACCGAGTTTGGTGTAAATGCCCTAACAATCAGGTACGAAAATGTCGCAGTAATCATCAGTGGCACAAACAACTGGTAACCGCCCGAAATATCCGCAATCAAAAAGATACCGGTCAGCGGAGCATGCAACACCCCTGCGATCAATCCGGCCATACCGATTAAAGCAAAGTTACTGGAGTTAATATTATGAATTCCGGTTTTCCTGATAATCAAAGCGAACAACATGCCGGTGTTCACACCCATAAACAGTGTGGGAGCAAAAATTCCGCCAACACCACCGGCTCCAAAAGTCAGGGATGTAGCCACAATTTTAAGCAGAATGACCACAGCCAAAAGAATGATGGCCATCCAAAGTTCTTCCCTGAAACCGTAAAACATACTGTTATCGAACAAATATTCAAGATTGCCTGCCAGGCAGTCATTTATCGCTTCGTAGCCCTCGCCATAAAGCGATGGGAACAGGAAGATCAGCACACCCAGGCTTGCTCCTCCAGCTACAAGGCGTGTGCGGTTATTTTTAAGCTTTTCGAATATGCCGGCAATAAAAAGATACATTTTGGTAAAATATACTGAAACAAAACCGGCAACAATACCCAATAAAATGTAATATGGAAGATCGTTTAAATTAAATGCCTGAACGACTTTAAAAGGATACAATACATCCTGACCAAGGAAGAAATATGAGGTTACAACACCGGTGGCCGAAGCCAGCAGTAAAGGAACCAGAGAAAAAACTGTCAGGTCGATCATAATTACCTCGACTGCAAACACAATAGCTGCGATGGGTGCCTTAAAAATTGCCGCCATAGCTCCTGCGCAGGCACAGGCCAGCATAAGTATGGTATTTTTGTAATTGAGTCGGAAAGTTGTTGCCAGCCAAGAGCCCCATGCCGTTCCCGTGGCAACTGTTGGCCCTTCCAGCCCTACCGAACCACCAAATCCTACGGTGAGTGAACTTGAAACCACCGATGAATACAGGTTGTGTGATTTAATCCGTCCGCGGGTTTTTGAAATGCTGTGCAAAACGGTTGGGATTCCGTGTCTTACTTCGGAACGCACTACATACTTGATAAACAAAATAGCAATGAGAATACCAATAATGGGCAGGGCAAAATAGATGTAGTTCTCGACGTCGGTAGTCACAACTGAATGAACGGCCTTCTGCGTTAATCTAACTGTATTTTTAATAATGACGGCCGCTATCCCCGAAAGTATGCCGACTACAATACTTAAAATAGTAAGAAATCCTCTCTCGCTCAGGTTCTTCAGGCGCCATCTATGAAAACGTTTCCAGATATGTAAGTTTCTCTTCATTTTACGAAACACAAAAGTAACAATTCGATACTTCAGTTAATGAATTTTCAGAACTAAATTGGGACAGCAATTGTTAGTTTAACAAAAAGAAACCACAAGATTTATGAAAGCCCAAAATTCAGTAAAAAAAATTGTGATTAGCGGCCAAAGCGGATACATTGGAAGCCTGATAACAAAGCGGCTTGAAAAAAACGGATTTAGGGTTGAAGGGATTCCCCGCAACAGACTCAACATTGCCGATGAACTGAGGAAACAACTGCGTTCGGCTTATGCGATCATTAACCTGGCAGGAGCACCTATTTTACAGCGATGGACCAGCGAAAACCGCAAGATCATTTATGATAGCCGCGTGCAAACGACAAAAAACCTGGTGAAGGTAGTGGAAGATCTTCCTCTTAATGAACGCCCACGGAAATTCATTTCTGCCTCTGCCATTGGAATATACAAAGCCGGCTTTTCGCACGATGAGTCCAGCATGAATTTCGATACCGGTTTTGTGGGCAAAGTGGTTCGGGATTGGGAAGCTCCAACAGGAGAATTACCCCTTGATGTACAGCAGACCATTTTCAGGATTGGTCCGGTTATCGGAAAAAAATCGCAAATGATAAAAAGGCTGCTTTTGCCTTTTAAACTGGGCCTTGGCGCAACCATTGGAAACGGGAAGCAAGCTTTCCCTTTTATTCATTCAAAAGACTTGACAAGAGCATTTGTTTGGGCAATAGAAAATGAATTACCTAATGGAACTTATAACCTGGTAGCACCTGAAACGCCAACCAACAAAGCATTTACAAAAACTTTGGCTAAAAAATTGAAACGCCCGGCGTTTTTGTTTATTCCGGGCTTTGCACTGAAACTCATGTTTGGGCAAGCCGCTGAAATGCTGATCCAATCGCCCGAAGTTTCTGCCGATAAACTTTTAAAGGCAGGTTTTAAGTTTGACTATCCCAACATTGATTCGGCTTTGACCGAAATAGTGGATTGACTTTTTAAAACGACAATCAAACAATTCTTCACCATCATTTTTAGCTTCAGCTTAAAATAATGAAATCTATGTCAGCTGCATTCCTTAGCTTTGTATTAATACGATGTAAAAATCGCAATGATAAAACACGGTAACACATATTTCCAGGAAAATTTCAGGCATTTCAGAACTATTTTTTGGAGGCATCCTGATCGTTTGTGGGCATTGCGATCGACCATCTCAATGGGAATCCTGGCGCTTCCGTTTATTGTTGCAGGACAAGCCTTTTATGGTGTAACTCTCGCCCTGGGAGCACTGGCAGGATCGCTTTCCGAAACTGACGATCATCCAAAAGGAAGGATTAAAGCGCTTTCCATTACTGTACTTAGTTTCTTCGTTTCCAGTTTATCAGTGGGATTGTTATACCATTTTCCCTGGTTACTCGGTACCGGCTTTATTCTGTCTACCATTTTATTTATTCTGATAGGCGGAATTGGAGAACGCTACCGTGCCATAACATTTGGTTCGGTACTGGTGGGTATTTATGCCATACTTGGTATCGAAATCAGTCCCGCCTGGTACTGGCAGGCTGTTCTGCTTCCGGCAGGAGCATTATTTCATGGTGTATTAACCCTGATTCTGATGTACTTGAATCCATGGCGTTTACTCGATGAACAAATGGCCGATGGATTTATTCAGCTCTCAAATTATCTGGAGAAAAAAGCCATGCTGTTTCCGAGCCGAAAGGAGGATCAGGCAACGATTAACAAAGACCTGGCACAGTTAAACATCAAGGAAGTCAACTCACTTGAAAAGATTAAAGAAGTACTCAATAACTACGACCGGGAAATGAACAATCCCGAACCTCTACGCCCCTATTTACAGCGTTTTATGTTGCTTCAAAGTCTTCACGAACGTGCGGCATCAAGTCACGAACGTCACGACAAGCTAAGCAACGATAATGAAAACCTGGAAGTAATGGAAGGTTTTGGTGAAATGCTCCGGCAATTATCGTACGCCACAAAGCAAGTAGCTGAAAACATGCTAACAGGATCCAGTTACCACCATCCACCGGCTTTGGCCTGGATTTCAGCAGCCGTCGAAGATAAACTAAAAAATTTGGATGAAAACACAGCTCAACCATTTGTATTATTACATCACAACCTTCATCGATCGCATATTTCATTAAAATATCTTGATGACCTGGAGGAAGGAACCGCCATTCCGCGTTTACGAAAGGATGAACGCAATCCGCTTGAACGCTTCCGAACGCTGCTCTCCTTTAAACATCCACGGATGCGTTACGCCATCAGATTAAGTCTGACTTTTCTGATCGGCTTCGTCCTAATGAATATACTCGAACTCGATAAAGGTGCCTGGGTAATGTTAACCAGTTTGTTTGTAAGCCAGATCACGTACAGCGACACACGTCGACGTTTGTTTCAGCGTGTAATGGGAACTATTTCAGGTGTTGTTCTGGGGGCGCTTTTACTCAACATTTTTACAAATACCGCGGCACAGTTAATTTTAATGATGGGATCCGCATTTGCCTTTTTCTACTGGCTAAGAAAACGCTATTCGATAGCTGTTATTTTTATTACAACCTTTGTACTTAGCGCTTTCAGCATCATTTCGAACGATACCGGCTGGAACATTATGGTTCCGCGCCTGGTTGATACAGCGTTGGGAGCAACACTATCGTTTATTGTTATTCGCTTTTTATGGCCCGGCTGGCAATACAAGCGCATGCCGGAGTTGATTACAAAAGCCTTGGAAAAAAACAGGGGGTACCTTGAAGCTATAGCCAGTGAATACAGGGATAGCAGCACCGACGACCTGGACTACCGCATTGCACGGCGTGAAGCGCATTTGGCAGATAACGAACTTGCTGTTGCCTGGAACAGTATGCGACAGGAACCGAAAAGCAAGCAGAAACTCATGGAGCATGCTTTCAGGCTCACTTACCTGAACCATGCCTTACTTTCGCATATTTCGGCTTTTGGGGCTCACCGGGAAACCAACATACCTATCCTCGAGAACTTTAATGAAATAATCAAACAGATCAGTCGTGCTATTAACGAAGCAGGGAAGCAATTCACCAACAGTTCACAACAAGCTTTAAATGATCTGTCCCCTCTGCTACTCGAATTAAAAACCCAAATTGTTACCACCGATTCAGGATTAAAAAAACAACAATTGAGGCTTTTGTACAACATTGCCGGAACTACCGAGAAAATGATGTACGAATTGAAGAAAACAAGCACTGTCCTGCATTCCTAGCAAAATTGCTTTGAAAGATTACTGCATAAAAAACCTTCTGTCGTTTTCAGACAGAAGGTTTTTGAATATATAAATTGAACTAAGTTTAGTCAATCTGTGGACCGGCAGCAACCAATGCTTTTCCTTCTTCGTTATCGGTATATTTTTCAAAGTTTTTGATGAAGCGACCACCAAGATCCTGAGCTTTCTTATCCCACTCTGCCGCATCAGCATAAGTATCGCGCGGATCAAGAATTTCTGTAGCTACACCTTTCAATTCAGTAGGAATTTCGAGGTTGAAAACCGGAAGGTTTTTCATGGGTGCAACTTCAATAGAACCATCAAGGATAGCAGTAATAATACCACGGGTATCTTTAATCGAGATACGTTTTCCGGTTCCGTTCCACCCCGTGTTTACCAGGTATGCTTCTGCACCATGCTCTTCCATTTTTTTAACCAATTCTTCACCGTATTTTGTAGGGTGAAGTGAAAGGAAAGCTGCACCAAAACAGGCAGAAAAAGTAGGTTGTGGTGCTGTAACCCCTCGCTCAGTACCTGCTAATTTTGCAGTAAATCCAGATAAGAAGTGATATTTTGTTTGTTCCGGAGTCAGTTTAGCAACCGGAGGAAGTACTCCAAATGCATCAGCAGTCAGGAAAATTACTTTTTTAGCATGACCAGCTTTTGAAACCGGTTTTACAATGTTGTCAATGTGATAAATCGGGTAAGAAACACGTGTATTTTGAGTTGTTGAACCATCGTTGAAATCGATTTTTCCGTCGGCGTCAACAGTTACGTTTTCCAACAAGGCATTACGTTTGATAGCTCCGTAAATTTCGGGTTCTGCTTCTTTATCCAGGTTGATGGTTTTTGCATAGCAACCACCTTCGAAGTTGAAAACTCCTTCATCATCCCAACCATGCTCATCGTCTCCAATCAACTGACGGTTCGGGTCAGTAGACAAAGTGGTTTTTCCTGTCCCTGAAAGACCAAAGAAAATAGCCACATCACCTTCTTTTCCAACATTTGCAGAGCAGTGCATAGAAGCCATTCCTCTGAGTGGCAAATAGTAGTTCATCATAGCGAACATACCTTTTTTCATTTCACCACCATACCAACTTCCACCAATTACCTGCATCTTCTCGGTCAGGTTGAAAACAGTATATACTTCAGAGTTCAATCCGTGCTCTTCCCATTTTTCGTTGGTTGTTTTTGAACCGTTCATTACAACAAAATCCGGCTCACCATAATTTTCCAACTCTTCTTCAGAAGGACGGATAAACATGTTTTTTACAAAGTGTGCCTGCCAAGCTACTTCCATGATAAACCGAACTTTCAAACGTGTGTCTTCGTTCGCACCACAGAAAGTATCAACAACAAACAATTTTTTACCCGAAAGTTGTTTGACAGTATTTGCTTTTAGCTCTGCCCAAACCTCTGGAGTTGTTGGTTTATTGTCATTTGGAGATTCCGGAGTTGTCCACCAAATAGTATCTTTTGTCGTATCATCTTTAACGATGAATTTATCCTTTGGGGAACGACCTGTGAAAATACCGGTCATTACGTTAACAGCATCCAATTCTGTTAACTGACCTTTTTCGAAACCTTCCAGTTCAGGTTTCATTTCTTCTTCGAATAACTGTTCATAAGATGGATTGTATACGATCTCTTGTACATCGACGATACCGTACTTGCTTAAATCTAGACTTTTCATAACTACCTAGCAATTAACTTATTAATAAAAAATTGGTTTTATAAAATCGGCTAACAAAAATAACTTTATTTTCCAATAGGCACCTATTCCACTCTACCTGTATTCCATTTCAAGCCGCAATTAAACACTTATTTAACATTGCTAAATAACAGATATTAAGACTCATAGGTGTTATTTTGCACACAAAAAAAATGCAAGGTGACCATTCCTGCATCTTTTCTTATTGTATATTATAAATAATTTATGATCTTGGATGATACTGTTGAATAGTATCTTTCAGATAATCCCTGTCGAGGTGCGTATAAATTTCTGTTGTAAGAATCGATTCGTGCCCAAGCATTTCCTGAACAGCCCGAAGATCGGCCCCACCATTGATTAAATGTGTTGCAAACGAATGTCGGAATGTATGAGGACTGATTTTTTTGTCCATACCCACTTTTTCAGACAAATTTTTAATAATCGTAAAAATCATTACACGACTAAGTTTACGACCTCTGCGGTTCAAAAACAGAATATTCTCACTATCCTTGCTTACACGCAGTTTTTTTCGATACGTATTCAGGTATTTGTTTATTTCTTCGATGGCGCTTTTACTGGCTGGCACCAACCTTTCTTTCTCGCCTTTCCCTTCAACCTTTATAAACCCTTGCTCAAAAAACAGGTTTGTTATTTTCAAGTTGACAAGCTCCGAAACTCTGAGCCCGCAACTGTATAAAGTTTCGAGCATTGCCTTGTTTCGTTGACCTTCAGCTTTGTTTAAGTCAATAGCGTTTATCAGCGAATCAATTTCCTCCATCGTTAAAATATCAGGAAGCTTCCGTCCAATTTTAGGAGATTCCAACAAGGAAGTCGGATCATTTTCAATATCTCCTTCAATTAACAAGTACTTATAAAAGGATTTTATTCCTGATATGGTGCGTGCCTGTGTCCTCGGACTAACGCCTCTTTCATTTAAAAACTCTACAAAGGCTTTTAAGTGATCCAGTTTTACCTTATCGGGTGCAACCCCTTTATGCTTTCGATCTAAAAAATTAGCCAGCTTGTTGACATCGTTAATATAAGCTGATATGGAATTTTGCGATAACGATTTCTCTAATTTTAGATAATTCTCGTAGCCTTTTTTACTCTCCTCCCATTTCATAATCTACCAAATTAAAGTTATTTTTATTGTCTGTTTTATTTATCTTTTTGTCATAATTTCAGTGCTATTAAACACTGCTACACGAAAGAGATTACGATCTGCTTTCTATAAAGTTACTATAAAAAATATTAAAATCGAAATAAATGAATATATTGATAATCAACGGTCCCAATTTAAATCTTTTAGGCGTTCGCGAGAAATCGGTTTACGGATCTCAAAGTTTTGAGGAATATTTTGAGCGTTTAAAAGCGGAATTCCCTGCTGTGGAGTTTACATATTATCAGTCGAATGTTGAAGGCGAGATCGTTGACAAACTGCACGAATACGGATTTAGTGCTGATGGCATCATCATTAATGCAGGTGCCTACACACATACCTCGGTTGCTATACGCGATGCCATTGCAGGAATAAATACAACGGTGGTAGAAGTCCATATTTCGAATACGCTGACTCGCGAAGACTTTAGGCATAAATCATTAATCGGGCCGGTTTGCAAAGGGTGCATCATGGGATTTGGACTCCAGTCGTATAGTCTGGCAGTGAAAAGTTTTGTAAATTAATGAACAATTTGACGACATTAAACTTAACTTCATATACCGATTAAATTAACCTTCAGAACAGCATTTATTATATTTTTGCAGCCTTAAAATTTTGAAACATGAGACAAACAAAAATAGTAGCAACAATTTCCGATCAGCGTTGTGATGTGGACTTTATGCGCGCACTTTATTCAGCCGGTATGAATGTGGCCCGGTTGAATACGGCACACATCTCGCCTGAAACCGGAAAAATGATGATAGAAAACATCCGGGAAGTGTCGGAGAAGATCGCCATTCTTGTTGATACCAAAGGACCGGAAGTTAGAACCTGCCAAACACTTTCCGACACCACGTTAGAAGAAGGTGAACAGGTTACCCTTTCTTATTCTACCGGTATTCTGGATAATGTGAAAAACATTTGCGTGAATTATAAAGGATTTGTGAACGATTTAAAAGTTGGGAACAAAGTTCTTATCGACGACGGTGATATTGGTTTGGAGGTGGTTGAAAAGCACATAAAATATTTGTTGTGTAAAGTTGAAAACTCGGGTGTTGTAAAAAAACGTAAAAGCATAAATGTTCCGGGTGTTGAAATAAAGCTTCCTTCCCTCTCCGATCGCGACAAAGAGTTTATTCAATTTGCCATAGAAAACGAAATCGACTTTATCGCCCACTCTTTTGTACGGAATAAGGAAGACGTACTTGAAGTTCAGAAAATACTGAATGAATCAGGTAGTAAAATAAAAATTATTGCAAAGATCGAGAACCTGGAAGGCGTTAAAAACATTGAGGAGATTCTTGACTATGCCTATGGAATTATGGTAGCCAGAGGCGACCTTGGTATCGAACTTCCCGAAGAAAATATTCCGTCGGTGCAACGAAATCTGGTGCGAAAAGCCATGATTCACCAAAAGCCCGTGATTATTGCGACACAAATGTTGCACTCCATGATCGAGCATCCGCGCCCAACCAGGGCCGAAGTGAGCGACGTTGCCAGTGCCATTTACATGGGTACCGACGCCATTATGCTGAGTGGTGAAACCGCTTACGGGAAATATCCTGTTGAAGCCGTGAAAGTAATGAACAACATTGCCGAAAAAGTAGAACCGGACCGCGATCGTCGTGAATTGATGGTTCCGCTTAAAGCCGATATCCCTGCTTATTTGGCACAATCGGCTATTAGGGCGGCACGAGAGCTTAAACCCGATGCCATTGTTACATCAACGACTACGGGAAAGACCGGACGCTACCTGGCAGCCCACCGATCCTTTTTCCCTGTTTATGTGATGTGTCACTCCAGGCGCGTGATGCGTGAAATGGCCCTTTCGTTTGGAATTCATCCTTCGTATCTTGAAATTAAAAAGAACAAGATGAAGATTCAAAAGGCGGCAATTATTGAACTTGTTGAAAAGGGAATTGTTGAGCTGGACGATCTGGTTATTTATGTTGGAGGAAGATTTGGCGAGGATGCCGGAGCATCATTTATTGAAATATCGACTGCTAACAGGCTTTTCAATAAACCAAAAAACTAATGGCTTACAAAAGCAACTATTAACAGCATAAAAAAAACCGCGGTTGCCCGCGGTTTTTTTTATGCTGTTTTCTTGTTTCTACTAATTCAGGATGTGAGTGTATCCATCGTTGATCAGGTCAGGCAGGTAACTGGCGATCAGGCCAAGTGCCTTTTCATCTTCCATCTTGTTTGGTGAAATAATGCGTTGATTCTGCATTTCTTCCTGATTTAAAACGGCTTTGTTCACTTTTTTAGGAACTTCGCTCCAGGATCTGCGTGTTTCTTTTACGCCAAATCCTGCTGCATTTGAATAGTAACTCACTACAAAATAGTCCGACTGAACCACATATTCAGTTCCTTCAATAGTGTTGCGTTTAACTACGGTAACCGGAACTTCTTCTTTACTGTAACTAATGGTCCAGATGGCTTTAACCTGTTTTCCCATGTGAAGGTCCTCAACGGGCGCAATTTCGTACTCGTTTAAGGCCGAGCGTACACCTGTGGCATTAGAAACTGAAGTGGCTAAAAAGAATACAATTACAAGTACTGCTAATAAATTTAATTTTTTCATGACTTAAAGTTTAATGTTTAACAATGTTTCTGTTTTCGCTTTATGTGTACCAAAATGACGCTTGAATTACATACTCGTTACACTTTTATTTCTGTTTTATAACACAGTTTCAATTTGTTGCAGCATATTGCTTGTTACAAACGGGAATTTTTTTAATCCTCCCAATTACAATTTGTAAGTTCCCTGAAACCGGTGTCTTTGTTTTTATAAGATTTTTCTTATTTTTCATAACTGCATTTATTTCAAAAAAAATTGCAATGGAGCTTAAAAAAATTATAAATCAACGCTTTTCGGTACGAAGTTATCAGCCAAAAAAGGTGGAACATCAAAAACTATTGCAGGTATTGAACGCCGGAAGAATGGCTCCCTCAGCCGTAAATTACCAGCCCTGGATTTTTATCGTGATCAGTGATGTAGAAATGCTGAACAAAATTTACCGGTGTTACAAGGGACAATGGATACAGGAAGCTCCACTAATCATTGTTGCGTGTTCAGATCATTCACAGTCGTGGAATCGCAGAACAGACGGAAAAGATTCAGCAGATATAGATGTTGCTATCGCCGTAGATCACATGACGCTGATGGCGACCGAATTGGGACTAGGAACGTGTTGGGTTTGCAATTTCGATTCGAATGAATGCAGCCAGATACTCAAACTCCCGAGAAACATCGAACCGGTGGTTTTACTTCCACTAGGTTATCCCAACGAAAGTGTTCCTGTAAAAGAGCGTAAATCACTTAGCGATATTGTTTATACCAATGAATTTGGAACAGCTTTTAGTTAAAATTCTCGTTTAAATACTTTTGTAAACGATCCATTCCCAAGGCAATGTTTTCGATGGAATTGGCATAAGAAAAACGGATAAATCCTTCGCCGTTTTCGCCAAAATCAATTCCGGGAGTAACACCGACATGGGCTTTCTCCAGTATATCGAATGCCAGTTTATAGCTGTCGTTGGTTAAGTGTTTCACATTTACAAACACATAAAATGCACCGGTAGGTTCCACCTGGATGGAAAATCCCATTCCTTTTAAGCGTTCAATAATGTAAGCACGTCGTTTGTTGTAAGTTTGGCGCATGGTTTCAACGTCGTCGTGGGCAGAACGCAGTGCTTCGATGCCCGCACGCTGAGCCGTTGAACTGGCGCAAATAAACAGATTTTGTTGAATCTTCTGCATACAACGCACATATTCCGGAGGTGCGATAACATAGCCAAGCCGCAAACCGGTCATGGCATAAAGCTTTGAAAAACCGCTTAATACAAAGGCATTGTCTGTCACCTCCAAAATCGAGTGGGCCCGGTTTTTATAAACCAGCCCGTGATAAATTTCATCGGAAAGAATGGGAATATTAAACTGTGCCAGCTCTTGCATCGAATGAAGCGACAGCAAGTTACCCGTTGGATTCATCGGACTGTTGATAAATATTGCTTTAGTGCGTTCAGTGATGTGCTTTCGAATGATTTCGGGCCGGTACTGAAATCCATCTTCTTCGTACACCGGAACCCGAATGGCGGTTGTATCCAGAAACCTCAGAAAATTTGGATAGCAGGCATAACCCGGATCGGAAATAATGACTTCGTCGTTGGGCTCGCACAACACACTTAAAGTTAAAAGTATTGCCGGAGAACTTCCAGAGGTGATGATGATCTGATCAGGAGAAACGTCAACACCGTATTCCTTTTTATACTTACGGGAAATTTCTTCGCGCAATTCCGGATCGCCAAGACTGTGGGTGTAATGTGTCCGGCCTTCGTCAAATGCTTTTTGGATAGCGCTTGCCACTCCTTTGGGCACGCTAAAATCGGGTTCACCAACTTCGAGGTGAATCACTTTTATGCCCTGTCGTTCCATTTCTGCTGCTTTTTCAAGCACTTCCATAACAATAAAGGGCTTGATATCTTTAGCCTTTTGTGTGGTCATGTAGCTGATTCTGATTTTTGTGTTTAAAGGTAATTATTCAGCCGTAGTCAAAACATGTTATTGGTTATCTTTTTCAGATTTCGTTTCTACGCGGGTAACTTTGTTACCAACCTGAAAAATTGATTTGACTTTTAAACTGCTGTTGAGGTATTCAGCGGCAAAAAAGAAATACATGGGATAGATCAGCGGACTGTATATCGCATTATTGATCGAATCTTTCAATTCAAAAACTTCTGCTCCTGCTTTTTTAATCAATTTTAGCAGATGCTTCGTCCGTTTGTATTCCGGACCTTTGTGGTTGATAGCGATCACCAGCACATTTTTCGAAGTCTCCTTAAAACCATGATCGTATTGCGATGCCGACATGGATATAACAGGAGTTTTCAGCACTTCGCTCAGCACCAGCGCCGCCAGATCTGCTGTGGCAATATTCGGACCGTTACCAAGCACATATATGGCTCTTTTTCGCCATCCTTTCCTGGTTTTCCGGATCAGTTCACCCATATCGTTGCCCACCTGCTCGTAATGGTTCAGGTTGTGCTTGAAGAACTGCAGTGCTTCTCTTGGATCGAAACCAAACCCGAGGTACAAAACCATCAAAGTATTCAAATAAGTCTTTGAGGGAATGTGCTTTTCTTCGCCTGAATACAAAAAAACTTTTTTGCTGCAGTTTTCGTGCTTAACCAGCGGACTATCTTCGTCGTTAACAATGCCGATAAACGAGGTAAAATGATCGGCACACCAATTCGTTTCGGAACTTTGGCCTGACTGTGAAATGAGTACTCCGTTGTTCAGTTTTCTGTTCCTAATCTGGTAGGCGTAGTATTCAGCAGCTTTCTCGGGGAAAATATTTATGCCAAGATAACGAAAGGCTTTTGTGGCAATGTAGGATGCCCCCATACCGATGTACGGAAGATCTTCAGGCAAAATCAATCCTTTATTTTTCTGATAACAAAGCTCTGTACGATAAGGAATTTCGTAGATCTCTTTTTTAAACATATACTGTCCCCCAGGTTCAATGTTTCTTCAAGTTACGAAAAAGCATCTTAAACGTGCAAATGAGATTTAATTTTGTTTTTATAAATAAGCTTTGGCCACCCGCAATGCCTGTGCACCATAGCCGCCCCCAAAAAGGTAATAATGATTTAAAATGTGGTACAACTGGTAAAGTT
The DNA here is from genome assembly GCF_037646455.1 of Maribellus mangrovi. Taxonomy (NCBI): domain Bacteria; kingdom Pseudomonadati; phylum Bacteroidota; class Bacteroidia; order Marinilabiliales; family Prolixibacteraceae; genus Maribellus; species Maribellus mangrovi. The sequence goes on from NZ_JBBIXN010000002.1 coordinate 240,823, forward strand.
TATTTCGGTTTTGCCAATCCTTATCCAGCGGATATACTTCGTTGTAGGCGGCAAAGAAACGGGATGAGAAACCTCCAAACATGGTTACGATGCCAAATTCCATTTCCCGGTTCGCGTAATAGGCGGCCGGATCGATCAGGGCCGGTCCGTCAGATGTCAGCATATAGTTGCCCGACCATAAATCACCGTGTATCAGTGAAGGGTGCTCTCCTGCCGGAATCAACTCCGATAAGCGTCTGGAAAGTTTTTCGTATACTTTTCGTTCTTCGACCGATAACGAACGCTGTTGCCTGATCAGGCTAAGGATGTAATTGAGCCGCTGTTCGCGAAAAAAAGTGATCCAATCCTCTTCCTGCTGATTGCTTTGGGGAGTATCGCCACAATAATTGTTGCGCTCAAAACCAAATGTATCGTTTTTATACCGATGGATCATGGCCAGCCCCCTGCCGAGTTTTTCATCCGCATCACCGGTCGATCCCGGGGCAAAATAGTCCATCACCAAAAAACCGGGATGCTCTCCCACTTCGCGGTAACAAATTACTTTTGGAATCTTCAAAGCACCGGATGCGGCCTTTTCGAGCTCGATGAGCCCTTCTGCTTCGCGCTGGAACATGTCAGCGGGACAATTAGCATTCCACTTTAAGAAGTAAGTGCCAACATTTGTGTCCAGTTTCGATGCATGATTGATACATCCTCCGCCAAGTGTATTTGACGATAAGACCTTTACCTGCTCGCCAAATGTTTCGGTCATCTTTTGTTCCACATCACGAATTACGATTTCAGAAGTCATAAATCTTGCTGGTTACAGAATGAGTATTACTGAAAGATAAGAAGTAATTTATGAAATCAGAAATCCGGGGACTTTAGAAAAATAAAATGAATCAACGGGAACAGGCCACGCAGGTTCTCGATTGTGGCATGATCAAAATACGCCCCAACGGAATGGGCTTTTTACAGTTTGCACAAAGCCCGAAGTCATCTTCGTCAACCTTTGTCAGAGCAAACTTCAGCTTTTCGAGTTTTTCTTTTGTTTTTCGAAGAGCGGACTCGGTCACACTCTTATTTTGAATAGCATCCATCCGGGAAATTCGTCCAATGGCATTTTCGGGTTCAATGGGCCTGGTAAGTTCGGTATATTCCTCAACCAACTTTTGAGTCTTGTCAATTTCAGCCTCGATCTTTTTCCGTATTTCAGCACGGTTGATTTCAGCCATTTCTATGAAAATAATGAATCAACAAATTCGCGACGGCGAAAGATCTGCAGGTGTTCGAGTTTTTCGCCGATACCGATGTATTTCACCGGAATTTTAAATTGATCGGAAATACCAATCACCACTCCGCCTTTAGCTGTTCCGTCAAGTTTAGTAAGGGCCATAGCGGTAACTTCGGTGGCCTTGGTAAATTGCTTGGCCTGCTCAAAGGCATTTTGTCCGGTCGAGCCATCCAAAATCAGCAAAACTTCCTGGGGTGCATCAGGCACCAGTTTTTGCATTACCTTTTTAATTTTCGACAGCTCGTTCATCAAACCCACTTTATTGTGCAAACGCCCAGCCGTATCGATGATCACTACATCAGCTTTACTGGCAATGGCCGATGCCAGGGTATCGTAGGCTACCGATGCCGGATCGGATCCCATTTTTTGTTTAACAATAGGAACATCAACACGTTGTGCCCAAATTTCAAGCTGCTCGATGGCTGCAGCCCGAAAAGTATCGGCGGCACCCAAAACAACAGATTTACCGGCCTGTTTAAAATTGTACGCGAGTTTCCCAATGGTGGTGGTTTTTCCAACACCATTTACGCCAACCACCATAATAACATAAGGACCTTCGGTTGCTGGAAGGTCGAAATCCGATTCATCGCCCGAATTGTTTTCCTCTAGCAATACTGCAATTTCTTCCTTTAAGATATCATTGAGTTCGTTAACTCCCATGTATTTATCACGCGACACACGTTCCTCAATCCGTTCAATGATCTTTAAGGTAGTATCCACCCCAACATCTGAAGTAATCAGCACCTCTTCAAGGTTATCCAGAACTTCATCATCCACTTTCGATTTCCCAACTACCGCGCGACTCAGTTTTTTGAATACGCTTTCCTTGGTCTTCGAAAGGCCTTCATCAAGGCTTTCCTTTTTCTTCTTGTTCCAATTACCGAATAAGGCCATAGTTATTTGATTTACGGGCTAAAATAATACTTTTATTTAGATTGATAACATCGACCGTTCAAGGCCCATCCTGCTTGCAGAAACGATACGTTTACATGCACAAAAAAAGCTTTCATTAAAATGAAAGCTTCCCCTGTTATACATTATATGTTCTTATTTCTTGAAATAAGTTTTAACGTCGTCGTTCGGTACAACTTCTTCTTTAAAAGCGTACGCTCCGGTTTTTTCCGATTTTACCATTTTAATAACCTTGGAATAACCTTTACCGGCACCTTTCTGTAATGTTGCTACTGCCTTCTTTGCCATGTCTACACTTATTTAATTTCTTTATGAACTGTCATTTTCTTCAGGATCGGGTTGTATTTTTTCAACTCCATACGATCCGGAGAATTCTTTCTGTTCTTAGTGGTAATGTACCGTGAAGTTCCCGGCATGCCACTATCCTTATGCTCTGTGCATTCAAGTATTACCTGTACTCTGTTTCCTTTTTTAGCCATCTCTCAGATCTTTAAATTTTATCTACAAAACCTTTTTCCTGTGCTTCGGCCAATGCAGTCTTTAAACCTTTTTTGTTTATTGTGCGCATTCCCGCAGCAGAAACCGTTAACTGTACCCAACGATCTTCGCCAGGCAGGTAAAATTTCTTTTTGAAGAGATTCACATTGAAACGTCTTTTCGTTCTTCTTTTAGAGTGTGAAACACTGTTTCCCACCATTGCTCTCTTCCCTGTTATTTGACAAACTCGTGACATTTTTATTATAATTTCTTGATGTTCAACCTAACACGTCATTCAAAACGGAGTGCAAAGAAAATACTTTTTTGGAAAAGAATCAAATAGTTCCTGCAATTTTTGCAAAAACAATTAACATTAAATTGTTAGCTATTTATGGCCCGATAAAAAACTACTGTTTGAATAAGTTTTAATTTCAGGCCAAAGATACACAAATAATGCTTTTCAATACCTCTGTCTTCTTTGTTTTTCTGCTCATCACATTTGCAACATACTGGAAAGCAACAACTTTAAATGCTAAGGCCGGCAAGCTTATATTATTGGTTGCTAGTTATATTTTTTACGGTTGGTGGGACTGGCGTTTTTTAATTTTGATCGTCATCAGTTCGCTCACCGATTTTATTATAGGACAATATCTTTTTCGCAATACTAAAAAAACGACCCGAAAATTATTACTCTCGGCCAGCTTAGTGGTCAATATCGGCATCCTGTTCTTTTTTAAATACTTCAATTTCTTTATCGATTCTTTTCATACGTTAACCAGAATCGATATCAATAAAAGCTGGAGCACCTTAAATATTATACTTCCAGTCGGCATTAGTTTTTACACTTTTCAAACTCTCAGCTACACCATCGACATTTATCGGAACAAAATAAAACCAACCCGGTCGATACTCACCTTTTTTACATTTGTTGCTTTCTTCCCGCAGCTGGTTGCCGGTCCTATTGAACGTGCTGCGCGTTTGATTCCTCAGTTCGAAAAACGTCCATTGTTCAAATACGACCAGGCTACTTCAGGTTTAAAACTGATGCTCTGGGGCTTTTTCAAGAAAATGGTGATCGCCGACCAACTGGCAAATATTGTGGATCCAGTTTACGCACAACCGGATCAGTTTGGCGGCTGGGCGATCGTTTTTGCAACCTTTCTCTTTGGCTATCAGATCTACTGCGATTTTTCGGGCTATTCCGACATTGCCATTGGCACGGCACGTTTATTTGGTATTGAACTAATGACCAACTTTAAAACCCCCTACCTGGCAGCTTCGTTTCGCGAATTCTGGCACCGCTGGCACATTTCGCTTTCAACCTGGTTTCGCGATTACGTGTACATTCCTTTGGGCGGCAATCGGGGGAGTTCATTTTTTTGGATACGAAACATCTTTATCACATTTGTGGTTTCAGGATTGTGGCACGGTGCAAATGTTACTTTTCTGATTTGGGGCGCATTCCACGGAATACTTTTAATCGCAGAACATTTTATTACTTCCCGAAATAAAAATTCAAAAAAGCTGAAACAGTTAAGTGGCTGGGCGATCACCTTTATATTGGTCAATGTTAGCTGGATATTTTTCAGGGCCGAATCTTGGCAGCACATTTCGATACTATTTACAGATATTTTCCGAAACCCTGAATTGGGCGATTTCGTTTCGCTTTTATTCAACAGTGGAAATTTTACAAATGTGGGCAGGATTTTATTTTTTATCTTTCCTGTGTTTCTTCTCGTTGAATACCTTATGAAAGAAAAGTCATTCGATGAATTACTTTCGGGCCTGTCGCGTCCTGTTCAATGGAGCGTTTTTTATATTATTATTATTGTGATCCTGGTCTTCGGAGTATTGAACTCGGCGCCACAATTTATCTACTTTCAATTTTAAAAGGTGAAGAAATTAATTAAAAATAGCGTCCTCTTTTCCCTGCCCTTCATCACAGGTATTGTTGTTTTGTTTTCATTTCCGCTTGATAAAGATTTCGCTTATCATTTTGTAAAAGGCGAATGCGACAACAAAGCCAGCTGGATGTACCATCGCATTTTTGAAGACGAACGGCCTGTCGACATAGTTTTTTCGGGGGCTTCACAAACCGGTAGTGCTTTTATGGATCAGTTTATTTCAGAAGAACTCAATTCTATAACCGACCAAAACATCGAGGTAGTGAATTACGGTTACTGCCGTCGTGGACGAGATATCCAGTATGTGATGCTGAAAGACCTTTTAGATCAGAAACATCCGAAAATTTTGGTTGTTGAAGTGGCAGAAGACGAACCTAAAAAAAGTCATCCTGTTTTTCCGTATCTCGCAGAAAGCAAAGACCTTTTTGGTGCTCTGATATTTTTTAACCAGCGTTATTTCACATCTATCTGGAAGGGAATCGCGGTAAGATTTGAAGCGTTGCGCAATAAGATTACCGGTGGAAATCGAGTCATCGCTGATAATCAATACCCGGATTTCGGCCATCGCCCTTCCTCGAATGTTGTAGATGAAGCAGTTATAAAAGAAAATTCAGCAAGATGGCACCGCCGCTTAAACAAGCAAAAGTTACAGCTTGTTCGAGATATAGAGCTGAATTATTCAAAACATTACCTTAAGAGAATTGCTCAACTAGCAAATAAAAATCAGTGCACCTTGCTTTTTGTTTACTTACCCGAATCAGGCTCAAACTTGAAAGAGCCCCTGCTGGAAACCTACTACGAACTTATAGCCCCCGTGATCATACTTCCTGAAGAACTTATTAACGATAGCGCCAACTGGAAAGATGCCACTCATTTTAACGATTCTGGGGCAACAGCTGCTTCCAAATTCATTGTCCCTTTTTTGGAGGATGCTTTGCATTCAACGGAATAGCATTTAATAATCATTTGTTCAATAATGATAGACAACTTCATAAAGTATTTAAAATGCAAATGCTACAAATCAGAAAGCAGCTCTAAAAGTCAAACATAAAGAGTATTTAGTCAAAACATCAGTTGCGAGGCAGGTTTCATGCAAAAACCTAAACTTGAATATCTCCAAATTAACCCAAAAAAATTCCTGATAGATATTTCCAAATAACTATCAAAAATAACAATCAAAAAAACGTCTATTCATGCAGGTCGGACGTTCTTAATTTCGTAAATTTGATTGATTCTAAATAAAAATTAAAAATCATGGAAGAACAACAGAAAGTTACACAAATGCCACGCATAGGCGATATGGCACCCGACTTTAAAGCAAACACAACTCACGGTCCGCTGCAATTTTCAGAATACATCAAAGACAGCTGGACTATTTTATTTTCACACCCTGCTGATTTTACACCGGTTTGCACCACCGAAATGAGTGGTTTTGCGGTGCGTGGCGATGAGTTCCGTGCACTGAACACCAAGCTGATCGGTTTAAGTATCGACAGCATCCATGCTCATGTTGCCTGGGTAAATAATGTTAAAAAGAACACCGGCGTATTGTTCGATTTCCCGATCATTGCCGATATCGATATGAAAGTATCACAACTGTACGGTATGTTGCAGCCTAACGAAAGTGAAACTGCTGCTGTGCGTGCGGTATTCTTTATCGATCCTACAGGAAAGATCCGTCTGATCATGTACTACCCGCTGAATGTAGGGCGTAACATGGATGAGATTCTCCGAGTATTAAAAGGATTGCAGGTAACCGATAAATACAGCGTAGCTGTACCACTGGACTGGACACCCGGACAAAAAGTTATTGTTCCTCCGCCTAAGACCGTGGCCGATATGGAAGAACGCGAAAAAAGCGATTACGAAATGGTCGATTTCTACCTGGCCAAAAAGGACCTGGACGTTTAAATCGACAACCATCCAATGCAATATTAATTGGGCTGTTCAGTACGGACAGCCCTTTTTGTTTTCTGGAAGTCTATCCTATCTTGGTTCTTTTGTACCCATCCTCTGATCCTTCCCTGCAAGCAAGGAAGGACGATTGGCGACTAGAATCTTTGCTCCGTCAGATCAATTAATCAGCTCAATCTTTGCTGTGAATGGAGACTAATCGTCTCTCCATTCCTTAAGGGAGAGACAGGAGAGTGGGTAAAGAAGTTGCAATTAAATTCATTTTCATTCCTGCTGATGATTCCCGGTAATCATGATTGTTTTGTTTTAAACGGATACGTAGTATCTATAACAATCATTCCTTTAAACTTTTTCGCAAAAACACCCGACAAAAATCATCCATTATCCTGTTTGCATTCTGTAAGGATTTTATTTACTTGCAGCGTTATAACAGACTAAATACTGCATGAATTTCAGACAAGGATCAAAACAATGGTATGCCGTTTATACCCGGTCAAGAGCCGAAAAAAAGGTTCAATCCGAACTGGAAAGAAAAGGCATAGAATGTTTTTTACCATTACAAAAAAAACAGCGCCAGTGGAAAGACCGTAAAAAATGGATAGATGCCCCCCTGCTTCCGGGATATTGTTTTGTGTACGTTGATCGAAAAGAATACGACAATGTACTGCAGACCGATCATGTAGTCTGTTACATTACCTTTGAAGGCAAAGCAGCCCTTATTCGTGAAGACCAGATTCAAGCCTTAAAAAAGCTGCTCCAGCAAAATGAGTTTAACGTGGAAATTACACACGAAAGCTTCGAGATCGGCAAAAAAGTTGAAATCCTTGAGGGCGCACTTATGGGACTAAAAGGTGAATTGAGCGAAATACGTGGGAAAAACAAGTTCCTGCTTCGGATTGAACAAATCGATAAATCCATAATGGTGGAGGTTCCGGCTGAAATTCTAAGTGCCAGCCCCGAACAAAATTTATTAACCTGAACCGTGTTAAAATCCGGTTGTGAGAATTCGTGGATTAAACAGTAAGCAAAATCCGATTTGTAGTACTATCATTTTTTAACAATTTGTCAAAAAAAAAGATCAAACAGCAGGCGATAATCTGCAGAAATGTGGTCTTGTACACCATGAAAATAAACGCGCCGATACCTATTCTAAATCTACTGCTATCTGTTGCAGTTGTGCTTTTATCAACTTCTGTTTTAGCACAAAATCCGGTATCTGGAATAATTATTGGAGGAAATGCCGGTACCTCAAAAATGATCACCGAAGTCAGTTCTGATTTCAAACAACATTATACCGAATTTGACCAGAAATCAGGTTTTGCCGGCGACCTTGAAATTGCAAAACTGCTCTATAATCATTTTGAAGTGGGTACTTCATTTGGAATAAGTCATCTGGGGGGTACACTTAAAGATCCGTCCGGTTCGAATAACAAATACAAATTACAGGGAAATCAATTCTTTATCCGTGACCTGGAAAGCCCCTTAGAATACAACAACCGTCTTATCCAGAACAAGTTTTTTGTCGGATACTATTTTCGCTCATTCAGCAACATTAGCGAGACAATGAAACCCGAGCCTTTTGTTCGTTTAGGCGCGGGTTACATTTCTTACGGAGTAGAATTGTTCCAAAACGGTCAGTCCACATCCGGAAAGGGTACTGAAAACTATCCCGATCTTAGTATGTCTTCGACCATATTCTTCGCCACAGCAGGTGTTAAAAGTTACATCTCGCCCAATTTTTTCATGAACATTACCTTCACCTGTAATTATACAAATTATGATTACCTGGATGCCGTTTTTAATTTCGATACGAATGAACAACGTCTGGGATTTGGTGGATTATATTCAGAACTTAAAATAGGTTTATTTTACCAATCATCAGGAAAAAGGAAAAGAGGCAGATCCTCCAAAAGCAATTTAGCTCCTAATCTTCCATTTTCGAGATAAATTCGCTGTTAACAAATCTTTTTATATAAGAACCGAAAGCATACAACGATTCCATTTTTTTAACGAGTATTAAAATGTTTTCTTTTTGTAAGCAATTAGCTAAATTGAAATCACATTTTGCAAGAATGAGTATATTTGTTACTCAACATTTACTTCAACTCGTACAGCTTCCTGTAAGTGAGGAGGCGGAGCTGTGAAAAACCCAGATTTCTTTTATCATACGAACTCCAAATGATATTCATTTCATCCCAGAGAAAATAATCCATGCTTCAATCGCTTATTACCAGCAAGACGAGGTTGAAACTTTTGTTGAAATTCTTTTTGAACAAGGATACCCGGAGCTACCTGCGCAACCTGGAGACGGAATTCGGAGAATCGACCAATGCCATCAGAATGGAATTGAACCGGCTGGAATCGGCCGGTCTGCTCAATGCTCAAACGGAAGGCAATAAAAAGTTTTTTCAGGCGAATACCGAGCATCCGTTGTATGCCGACATTCATAACATTGTAAAGAAAACCATTGGTATAGACCGGATCGTTGAACAGGTGGTTTCCAATGTCGGCGATTTGGATGAAGCCTACCTGATCGGTGATCTTGCCATCGGTAAAGAGTCGAAGGTAGTAGACCTACTACTGATTGGGCAAAACATTAACCGGACGTATTTATCCGAACTGGTGCAAAAAGCTGAAAAGCACATCGAAAGAAGATTACGCTACCTTGTTCTTAATCCGGATGAAAAAGACGCATATCTTGAGAATAATGAATCACTGCTCATCTGGAAAGCCTGATGCAGGAGTCCGGATCTGTGTAAGTTAAAGATTTCAGCTTATTTCAAGATTCATGTCGGTGCTGGGAAATCAACACTATTAAAATAAATTACCTTGATAAGCTGTTTGTTCATTATTGACATAGCTGTAACACCGCATGTGAAAAATAATGATGTCAAATCGCTGTCACAAAAGGATATACAAAAGGCTTAAAAAACGTAGCAGCATACCTCCTTCGGAATGACGATCCAATAATTGGTATTTCACATCGCATTGAGTAGCACTATCAAAACAAAGACCTTTTGCACCGCCAACCACAAACATCAGTTTTCAGGTATAAAAATTTTGAATGAACACGATCAGCACAAATACAATAAACACTGCCATTAACGCAGCTATTAAAGCCGGGAAAGAAATTTTAAATATTTATAATGATCCGGATTCTGATTTCTCTATCGAGCGCAAAGCCGACAATTCACCGCTGACGATCGCCGACAAGACCAGTCACAGGGTCATTGCAGATCTTTTAGCAGACACCGGCATCCCGATTCTAAGTGAAGAAGGAAAAGCCATTTCTTATGAGGAAAGAAAAGACTGGAAACGATTCTGGCTCATCGATCCGCTGGACGGCACCAAGGAATTTATTAAAAAGAACGGTGAGTTTACAGTCAATATCGCCTTGGTGGAAGATCAGGTTCCGGTGCTGGGAATCATTTATGTTCCTGTTACGGGTATTCTTTACTATGGGGCCCCAAAAACCGGTGCCCGGAAACTCGAAAAAGCAGATGAAGATTGTACTTTAGAGACCTTGACAACATCCGGCATAAAACTTCCTGTTTCCGGAAGCGATGAAACGACTTTTAAAATTGTAGGCAGCCGTTCGCACATGAGTGTCGAAACCCAAGAATATATCGATAAACTCCGGCCGGATCACTCACAAATTGAGATCGTATCCCGGGGAAGTTCTTTAAAAATATGTATGGTTGCTGAAGGCAGTGCCGATGAGTATCCACGCTTTGGTCCTACCATGGAATGGGATACAGCAGCCGGTCATGCCATTGCCAATGCAGCCGGCAAAAAACTCTGGCTGACTGATTTCAGCCGGGAACTCCGGTACAATAAGGAAAACCTGTTGAATCCGTATTTTGTGGTGAAGTGAGCCTTGTGCTGTAAGCATCAAGCCTCGAATATGGTTAGAAAATTTGGTTTAATGGACATCAGGTAATCCTATAAAAAAAAGATTCCTCAGTCCTACGTCCTTCGGAATGACATGTGATGGTGTATTTTCCGCGGCGTAAATACAAATTGCCTAAAACTAAAAATTAAGTAACGCCGCAGAGCCATATTTACCTTTGTCATTCCGAACGCAGTGAGGAATCTGTTTCAGGCTAAGAGTTGCATCCACAAGTTTATTTCTCTGGAAACAAAATCAATAAAAAGTAAGGCAGATATAAGCTTTTTAATATTCAATAAGTCACGTTAAATTACTAATTTCAATTTTTAACTCTGAACTTTAAACTAAAACATGTCCATCGACATTATCATAGCCATTGCAGTGATTATTTATATCCTGGTTGCATTTATTTTTGAACTGCTTCGGCCCGGACTAATACTTTTTAGCGCTGCGGTGATCTTTTTAGCCACCGGGATTATTTCGGCTGAGGAAATGATCAAAGGCTTCTCCAACACCGGGGTAATCACCATCGGGGTGCTGTTCCTGGTTAACGAGGGGATCAAACAATCGGGGTTGATCACCCGGCTGGCCAAAGCTTATTTGCCACGCAAAAAGAACAAAATGCCCTTTCTTTTGCCGCGTATTATGGTGCCGGTATCGCTCTTATCGGCCTTTCTAAACAACCTGCCCATCGTGGTGAACGTAGCACCGATCCTAATAAAATGGGCCAGTATGATGAACCTGTCATACAAAAAATTTCTGATCCCCCTTTCCTATGCTGCTATCTTTGGAGGGATGTGTACGCTTATCGGCACCTCTTCTAATCTGGTGGTGCACGGGCTTATGCTCGAAAACGGTTACAGAGGGCTTCATCTCTTTGAACTTGCCAAACTGGGACTTATTGTTGGCGGCTTTGGCTTTGTTTACATGGCTTTCCTCGGTAACTGGCTACTCCCCGGTGAACGCATCCTGTTGCGCAGGAAGAAAACCGAGGTAAAAGATTATCATTATAATGTTTTGCTAAAGCCCGGAAGTGCCCTGATCGGTGTGGAAGTGAATAACAACACCGTTGAAGGATTGGCAGGCCTCATGGTTATTGCAATCGAACGCCAAGGCAAGGTCATCCATCCGGGTACCGGCAGCATAAAGATCCAGCAGGATGATGAACTGCTCCTGACCGGAAGGTCCGACCGCCTGAATTATATTTTGGGGCACAAAGAAGTTACGCTAAAAGGCATTGAAGCCCTGCGGGATGTACCGCCGGGTGAACTCAAAAAATACGAAGTGGTACTTTCTCCGCGCTTCGCGGGACTGGGAATGACGCTTAAGGATTATCATTTTTACGAGCACTTTAATGCCGTGGTAATGGCCATCCACCGCAATGGTGAACGCATTACAGCCAACCTCAATTCCCTTGAACTCAAGGTAGGCGACAACCTGGTGTTGTTGTCCACCGATCAGTTTGAAAAAAACTGGGGCGACCGTCATATGTTCTACCTTGTGAATCATGTGCAGGACATGCCCGTTGAAAAGACCAGTCGAAAAAAATGGATTGCTTTTTTTATCCTCACGGGAATGGTGGCCGGTATACTGATCAACGAGATGGTCTCGTATGGTTTTGGTATCCGCTTGAATATTTTTGTGATGGTAGCCATTGCCGCCATGCTGATGATCTGGCTGGGCGTGCTGCCCTGGCAGAACTACACCAAAAACATCAGTTGGGACCTCCTGATCATGATCGCTTCGGCTTTTGCCGTCAGCAACGCCATAAAAAATACCGGTATTGCCGATGCATTGGCCCGCGAATTTATCCAGACCGTGCACGATCTGGGTCCGCTGGGCGTCCTGGCATTACTTTATGTTTTTACCGTATTGTTATCCGAAATAATTACCAACAACGCCGCTGTGGCACTGGTGTTTCCGGTTGCCATTGTGGCCAGCCAGATGTTGCAGGTCGATCCCAGACCCTTTTTTGTGGGAATTGCCATTGCGGGAGCCGCCAGTTTCATGACAGCCCGCGGATACCGTGCCAACCTGATCATTAAAGGTATCGGACACTATTCGAAAGGTGACTTTTTTCGCATAGGTTTTCCGCTGCAGCTACTCACCTTTCTGCTTAGTATCTGGCTGATACCGTTGATTTGGAGTTTTAGCTTTGAGCTATGAGCAAAGGGCATGGAGCTAAGAGCCGAGAGCCTTCAGCCCCCTCTATCCCCTAAAGGGGGCCAACACACCAAGCAATTGATGAACTATGATTAACTCATTAAGAATAAGCAAAACTTTTGGCCTTTTTTGATCAAGTGCTGAATCAAAACAAAGCCCTGGTGAGAGCGGGAAGCTCCGAAGATATGAGGAGATCACCCGTCCGAACTTAGGCTTTGTGAAGATGAAGTACGAAGAGCAAA
>NZ_JBBIXN010000002.1:253693-1073372 GCF_037646455.1 Maribellus mangrovi
TTGACTTTTTTTCGTTAGTTTTTTGTGTTAAGACAAAAAAGTAACTGGAGTTTGAGGCAAAGCCTCAATAAAAAATACTTTACAAAATGGAAAACCATATCTACACAACATTCGAGCAAATCAAAGACAGAAGTGCCAAAGAAGTCTACCTTAAACAAAAAGGAAAAGTCATCTGGATGACCGGCCTAAGCGGTTCAGGGAAAACCACCCTGGCCAGCGCACTGGAGAAACGACTCTTTGAACTTAATTATTTCTGCCAGATCCTGGATGGCGACAATGTTCGCTCGGGCATTAACAAAAACCTGCGTTTTACCGATGCTGATCGTATGGAGAACATCCGGCGCATAGCAGAGGTCAGTAAGCTTTTTATGAATTGTGGCATTATCCTGATCTGCGCCTTCATCTCCCCCACTAATGAAATGCGTAACATGGCCCGTGAGATCATCGGCGAAGACGATTTCCTGGAAGTGTTTATCGACACTCCGCTGGAAGTGTGTGAGCAACGTGATCCCAAAGGCCTGTACAAAAAAGCAAGAGCCGGAGAGATTCCTAATTTTACCGGTATCTCTGCTCCATTCGAGGTTCCTGCACATCCTTTTATGTCCGTTAAAAATACCAATCCCGAGATCAATGAAACTGTACGGGAAATGTTAAAGAAGATTATACCTGAGGTACGTTGGGATCCTAGTGATATACTGTAATATTGAAAAACTGTTAAATTGGAAATTGATTATTGGTTTTATGGCTCTGGTAAACGGCAGTTAGTCATCAACATTGGGAATTATGCTTTGAGCTTTCAGTATCAAGGATCAAGGATCCGGAAAGAAATTCCTTCAGTCTCCGTCAGCTGACGGATCCCTCCAGTAATAAGAGCTACATCCACGGTGCTTGTAGAAATTAATTCGAAACAAAAACGTTTCACACGCGCCTCAACACAAAAATTTTTGTCAACCCGATCCCGAGCAGTCGGAAGAGGGATCTCAAACCATTTGGCGAATTGAATATAGAATATTGGATATTTTAGCATTTGCGCATTCATGCAATTAAGCATTCCTATCCTTCAATCCTTCAATCCCTCAATCCTTCAACCCTTCAGTCCCTTAGTCTTTCAACACAGTTGGAACCCGAGTGATATCTTGTAATTACAAGCCCTGAGCATCGAGCTGTGAGCCCTTGGTCATTCGACACTTCTCGTGGTGGAGATCGGCGCCGGTATAGCACTTTGCATTACAACCGTACCTTTAATGTGGTATAATTAAGAAACAGATCTATTTACCCCAGGCTCCTTTGTGTGAGAACGCATGTGTGATTCGTGATCGTTTTTTGCTTTCTGCCACATCTTTCTTTACCCACCGCACCAAAAGCGATGGCAATTGCGAGAAAGTAACGGTAATACAAAATAAGATGACCAGCAAGGCAGTCCGGTTAATGGCAGAAAAACTCATCCAGTAAGCTATTCCGATCAATACACTGTTTGCAGCAAGTATCCATAAGGTCACATTCAAATGACTTGGAGTAAGTTCCAAAATCTTATGGTGGATATGATTTCTGTCGGCCGAGAAAGGAGACCGTCCCTGTACCATTCTGATGATCATCACCCTAAGGGTATCAATAAGCGGTACACTAAGCACAGCTATGGATACCATAGGAGCAAAATGTACTGCAAAACCATGATCTGTATGTATGTTGAATTCGTTAAATCGTATAGCAAGTGCCGAAACCACCAAACCGATGGTCAGCGATCCCGTGTCGCCCATAAATAGCTTATTCTTTTTTCCAAAAACATTGTACAAGAAGAATCCGGCTAAACTGCCCACCAGGGCAAACGACATGATCGCAAACGGAATATGATCCACCAGATAAAAATAGACGCCAAAAAACAGACCGGCAAGCATCCCCAGTCCTGAAGCCAGCCCATCGATACCATCGATGAGATTAAAGGCATTCATAATAACCAGAACAACAAAAGTACTCAACAGAAAACTTACGGGAAAGGATATTTCATGAAAACCCATAATACCATGCAGTGAAGTTATACGCACATTACCTAATATTACAAGAATTAAGGAGGCAATGATCTGAACCAGAAATTTCTTTCCGGCAGAGATATCCATCAGATCATCTTTTAGCCCGATAAAAAAAACGATGATCACCGAGGCGATAATGTATTTGAGTTCATCAAAACTCAATCCATCGGTTGCAATTATGCTACTAAGTACAAATCCCAGGAAAATGGCTATGCCACCTAACGGGGGAATAATACGTGTGTGAACTTTTCTTCCTTCCGGCGCATCGAAAAGCTGTTTGGAATAAGCCACCCTTAAAACAGGAGGAATTACCAAAACCGAAATAAAAAACGCCATAAGTAAAGCAAGTGAGGTCAGTACAGCTTCCATTTTTTGTGTAATCTTTGTGTAATTTGGTTTTTTATCTTTTGTTTATAACAACAACACTAATAAAAGAAATAAATTTCAAACATATGTCCCAATTAGGGAAATATCGAATAATTTAAAATCCATTTAAATTACAAACCCATACATTTTTAGACCAGAACATTACAAATCGGTAAAAAATACTATGAAAATCAAACAAATAAGACAATAAACCACTAATTAGTATTTATTTGTACCACTGTAACACAATTAACTTTTGGTTAACCTGGCGGCAATAATAATCAATTAATATGTTCAATTCAATCATTTTTAAAATTTACATTGGGTCAGAATGAACCTTGTTTTTACTGACAAAATACATGAACTTTTGCAAAGACATCTTATAAGCATCGACCTGCTGCTCAGAATACAACTGTGATGTTTCTCAGATTGCCCCAGGGCGCGGGGAAAGGAACCCATTACATCCCGATGGCTGCGCATCGGTATCACTTCGTCTTCATACTTTCAATTATACCTCAGCTGACGGATCCTGAAAGTAACGTCACAACTTATTTTATCTCCTCCGGATTGAGCCGTTTACGCTTGCTTTTCTTTAGATCTTTGTCGCTGCCGTAACCATAACCGTAGCCATAGCCATAACCGTAACCATAGCCATAACCGTAGCCGTAACCATAACCATAGTTCTTTTTACCACGCTTAATGTCATTTACAACAATCCCCACTCCTTTCAGTTGATGTTTCTTTACTTCATCCAGAGCGGTTTGCAGCCCCAACTTATGGGTGTATTTATGGCGTACGACATACAGGTTGGCATCGATCTGTTCATACAACTGGAAAATATCCGCCACAAAGCCTACAGGCGGTGTATCGATCACAATAACATCGTACTGTTGTTTTAGCTTTTTAATCAGTTCCATTACCCGGTCGTCAGTAAGCATCTCCGCCGGGTTCGGAGGTATTGGTCCTGCCGGAATGATCTTAAGCCTGGGGTGCTTTGTCGGAAATGTGATCTCATCGATTCCGGCTTTTCCAATAATGTAGTTTACCACCCCCAGGTGCGATTTCAGATTAAACTCCTCCTCCATTTTCGAATTCCTCAGATCGAGGTCGAGCACCACCGACTTTTTTCCCATCAGTGCAAATGACGATGCCACATTAATGGCATTATACGATTTCCCTTCTTTCGGAAAGGTAGAAGTTACTGCGATCACCGGCTTCTCATTCCCTTTGGTCATCAGGTTCAGCTTGTTCCGGATGGCCCGGTAAGGCTCACTGGCCGGCGAATTGGGTTTGTCCAGTACCAGCGTACGACTGGCAAACTCACGTACATTATGGAATACATGGCCGATCACCGGGAAATCGGTCATCGCCTCAATTTCTTCCTGGCTCATCACCTTATTATTAAAAAACTGCACCAAAAAGATCAGCATAGCCGGGAACATCAAAGCCAGTAATAGCGCGATCGCATATACACGTCGGGTTTGCGGAGCTACTTTCACTCCATCTCTTGCCTCTTCGATCACCTGGCTGTCGGGAATGTTTGAGGCTTTGGCGATCTGTGCCTCCGACAATTTCTGGAGCAGGTAAGTATAAATCTCATTATTCAGTTGGTAATCGCGTTCAATATTTACGTAATTCCGTTCGGTAGCCGGTAGACGCCTGGCCTCAGCTTCCATGCTCTTTATCCGTCGGTTAATGTCGCTAAGCGCAATATCCGACTGCGAAATAATGCTGTTCGTATTCTCCAAAAGCGATTTCTTAACACTTTCGATTTGTGCATTCAGGCGGCGGATCGTCGGGTGATCCGAATCCTGCCGGATCGAGGTCTGGCTCGATTTCTGGGTGATCAGTTCATTTAACTGAAGGATCAGGCTGTTCAGTAAAGGATCCTGAATACCCATGGCTGAAGGCGCAATCACCGTTTCCAACTCCTGACTGCTCTCAATATACATCTTCAGATAATGGTAGTACTTGTTCTGCGTCTCCATGGCAACTCTTTCCTTGTCCAGTTCACTCAACTGCTCGAGCAACTGTTGCGATTGCGCTGACAGGTCCAGCACCTGGTTCTCGCTCTGGAAATCCTCCATCCGGGTTTCCGAAACATTCAGCGAATCGGAAATAGTTTGTAACTGATTGTTGATAAACTGTATGGTCCGGTTAGCATTCTCATTTTTCTTACCCAGGTTGTCCATCTGGTATACTTCCGCCAGGCGGTTCAGAAAATCCACACCTTTCTGAATATTAAGATCACGAAGGCTGAGCCGGATCACCGAAGCATAATCGTCGGGCTGGCTCACCTGTAATGCGCTACGGTATTTTTTCACCAGCGAAGCAGGTGTATGAAAGCAAAATTTATAGTTGTTCGGGGCTTTAGGATCAAAACGCTCGTTAAGCAGGATCGTAAAAGCGAACTCATCAGAAGTTAGTTTTACTCCGGCTTCAATCGTCTTCGAAAAAGAGAACTCAGTAATGGTCTTAAGCACTTTATCTTCAGCGTAATCGTAGACCTCTCCCTCTTCTCCTTCAGTAGTTATGGTTAACTGTCCATCAGGTTGAATGGTGAGATCAAAATCAGTTTCTATGAGTTGTGGGTGAGCTCTGTCCCACTCTACCCGAAAAGGCACTCCGTTGTAGGCTTCCGAATCAGCTATTCGTCCAACGTTATAATAACTCACTTCAAAATCGAGTCCGTTAAGTGTTCTGGTAACAATAGGTGTCGAATTCAGAATGATCATCTGGTTATAGATATTCTGCATGCTACTCATGCCTCCCAGTCCTTGGAATACATTTGCCTGACTTCCCAGTGCTCCGAGATCAGCTGCACCACCTCCATAACCATAAGCATCGCCTTCGAAAAGGATCGACGAATCCATCTGGTACATGGGAGTGGTATAACGATTGTATAAAAAGGCGGCACTCCCCGCAATAAGTACACTCAGTAAAAACCAGTACCAGTTGCGCAGGAGCTTAAAAACGATCTTTTTAATGTCACCATTATTTTGTTGCAAACCAGGCTGCGGACGATTCACCGTAATTCTTGTTTGTTCCATGTTATTTTACCAGAGTTAAAATAAGTGCCAAAGTTGAAATGATAGAAGTCGTTATGGCAATAGGGGTTCCGTAAGGCATATTCTTCGCCCCGTACACTTTGGTACGATGCTCCACATACAATACATCGTGTGGCAATATATAATAATAAGGTGAGTTGATCAGATCGGGATCTGTCATGTCCAGCTCCACAACATGCTTTCCTTCGGGCAATTCACGGATCAGTTTAACCGTCTTTCGATCACCATAATCAGTAATATCACCTGCGGCACCAAGTGCTTCAAAAATCGATAACTGGTTTTTCACCATCAGCACCTGTCCCGGTGCTTTAACTTCACCCAGCACCGTAAGCGTACGGTTTACGAGCTTTACAAACACCGAAGCGCCCTCCAGGTATCGATCCACCTCTTTTTGCAGTGATTCCCGAACTTCGGTAGTGGTTAATCCTTCCACCTCAATAGTTCCCAGTTGCGGATATTCGATTTGTCCCTGCTCATCTACCAGGTATGTAATTAATTCCATGCTCCCTGAACTGCTTCCGGCAGAACTACTCATCTGCGTATTGGTCAGGTTCAGAAAGGCCGCATTCAGCGGGTCATCACTGATCACCTGGATAAACAACTGGTCGTTGGGACGGATACGATACTCACCCGGTAATGGAACATTGTCGTAGGTCTGGTCGGCTTGAATGCCATTCATATAGATCAGCTGTTCACGCGGCGTACTGCACGACGCAAGTACCAGCAAAACGATTGCAATTAGGAAAGGATAACTCAGGGTCTGTTTCTTCATGCTCATCAGGTGATTTTTGGACTTTCTTTGGTACATAAATTAAGGGCGCTAAATTAGATTCTTTTTTACAACCTGCAAATAACTTACTCGCTTTTGCCGTTCTTATCATAAACAAAAAACGTGATTTAAACTTAACGAAACCTTACTGATGATCGACAGAAAAAATCAGCCCTGCCCCGGCGATCTTCCAATACAATGCAGGTGAAGCACCTTAAAACAAATTGTTAGCTTACCATTACCAAAGCCGGTAGCTTAACAGAATACTGCAAAAAACCTTCCTGTTGTTTTAAGCGAATGTTACTTTTCATTTGGAATTATTCTAAACAATATATTACAACAATTTTCCGCTTTGACGGCTAAATTCATTTTTTATATTTGTACACAGTTTTGAGTTAAAATTTTGCTCAATATGACATAAAAATCCTAACAGATGTAACCGCCGGTTACCTGCCAAACGTCAGCTGGATCTTTTTTATTCCTTCTGCAAACGGCTATTGATTTCTTATGTCCGCTCCGTCAACTGACGAACCATTTCCAATCCTCGGACCTGCACCACGCATGTAACTGAGAGGGCGGAGCTGTGAACGGAGCCCTCGAAGTGCTGAGCAAAGCGAAGTCCCGAGAGCAATGAAAGTACGACTCGGGAAGAGGGCGGAGCTGTGAACGGAGCCCTCGAAGTGCTGAGCAAAGCGAAGTCCCGAGAGCAATGAAAGTACGACTCGGGAAGAGGGCGGAGCTGTGAACGGGCTGCAAGTTTTGAGCCACGAGCCGCGAGCAACCGAATGTCGATCAACGATTAACGATCTATGATTGCAGATTTGGATTCCTTCAGTCGTTCCTTCCTCTTCCATAGGTCCATAGGACTCTTTCGGTGAATCGATACGCGGGGAATGACAACGCAGGGGTATAATACTGCGGCGCAACAAAGAATAACAACAAAAGTAAAACACCATAGCGCCGCCTGACATGTCTCATTAAACGTCATCCCGATGACGAGCACTCGCGAGGAAGAGGGATCTGATAAATGAGCTGCGAGCCACGAGCCTTGAACCATTGAATATTGGATATGGAACCCAGTGAAATAAGTCTTCGGCTTAATGCTTCGCATTATTTCACAAGGGTGAATAGTAACCCATTTACGCATTTAAGCATTAAAGCATTGATAAACTCAATCCCTCAATCCCTCAGTCACTCAGTCACTCAGTCACTCAATAACTGCAGTTGAATATCGAATGATGATTAACGATTGAAGATTTTAGATTTATTCCTTGAATACTGAGACTGCAAACTGAATACTGACCATTGCCCACGCTACCCCTGACCCCTAAAGGGAAAAGCCAACGCAAACTTGAATATTGGATATTGAAAATTACAAATTACAAAGAGATTCCGTCGGTCCCCGTCAGCTGACGGCTTCCTCGGAATGACAACGCAGGGGTATAATACTGCGGCGCAACAAAGAATAACTTTCAAATATTAACACCATAGCGCCGCCTGACATGTCTCATTAAACGTCATCCCGAACGAAGTGAGGGATCTCAATTACAGAGCCCCGAGGTTTTCCGTGCAGAAGATTACTTATATAGCAGTGCAGCTGATTATGCCGGAGAGCAAGGATTACTTAATATTATTGTGATAAAATAATATTGCCTTGCAGGCAATGACACCGATTGCAAATCGGCGCCAGCAGGGGACTTTCAACTTTCAACTTTCGACTTTCAACTTTCAACTTTTAATCCCGTGAAATAAAATCGAAGATTTTGATGCACAGCATCATTTCACAAGGGTGAATAGTAACCCATTTACGCCTTTAAGCATTAAAGCATTGATAAACTCAATCCCTCAATCCCTCAATCACTCAATCACTCAATAACTCAATAACGGAGACTGAACTCTAAACCCTGCTATGCTCAACTCATTAATTACATCCAAAACCCGCACACGCCTTTTGCTCAAGTTTTTTCTGAACAGCCGGAACAAAAGCTACCTGCGAAACCTCGCACAGGAGTTTGGCGAATCGTCGAATTCCATTCGGGTAGAGCTCAACCGCCTCGAAAAGGCCGGACTGCTGGTTTCGGAAACACAGAGCAACCGAAAATATTTCTCGGCCAACACGGGACATCCCCTGTTTAACGAGATCCACAATATACTGATCAAGACCATTGGTATCGACCAGCTGATCGAACGCGTGACCAGCCAGATCGGCGACCTCGAAGCCGCCTACATTACCGGCGATTTTGCCCGCGGTATCGACTCGCAGATCATCGACCTGGTGCTGGTAGGCGATCAACTCGACCACGACTATATCAACCAGCTCGTTCACCGCGCCGAAACACTGGTAGGCCGTAAAGTCCGCCACCTGGTACTTACTGCTAATGAAATGAGCAGCTACTTTGCCGATAAGCCGGCGTTGCTGATTTGGAAAATGGATGAAGCTTAAGCATTCATACAAATAATAAAGTTGGGTAGACCGGGCATGAGACCACCACGTCTCGTACCTCACCTCGCGCCGCTGGTGCGGATTTGAAATACGTACCTCAGCCATTTACCCCATGAAATAAGTCTTCGACTTAATGCTTCGCATTATTTCACAGGGGAATATTAACCCATTAAGCATTCACGCATTAAAGCATTAATTAACTCAGTTACTCATTAACTCATTAACCGCAACCGAACCCATGACGTTCGCCGCGCTCAGTCAGGGCAGGCTCTGAGCTAAGAAACATTTTGGCATTCACATATTCAATTCAAAAACCAGTCTCACAAAACTCAAAAATTTTCTACCTTCGTCAATAATGAGCAACAAGGAACAAAACGATATTAGATGGAAACAGCGTTTTACCAATTACAGGAAAGCACTGGAAACGCTCACTGCCGGAGTACATCAGTATCATAAATCCGGTCTTACTGACCTTGAAAAACAAGGCCTTATACAAGGTTTTGAATTTACCCATGAGCTCTGCTGGAAGGTGATGCAAGACTTTTTAAAAGACCGTGGCGAAACGGCTATTTACGGATCAAAAGATGCTACCCGGCTGGCCTTTAACCGGGGGCTGATCACCAATGGCGAGGTATGGATGAATATGATTGCCGACCGGAACCTGACTTCTCACACTTACCAGGAAGAAATTTCGGAACAGATATTAAACCGGATAGTAGATCAGTACTACACTTTATTTACTGCGTTCGAAAAGAAAATGGAACAACTATGGCATATGGATTGAGCCCGGAAACCATCACACAATTACAAAAGGTCTTCAGCCAATACGGCCACGTAAGTGAGGTTATTTTATATGGGTCCAGGGCAAAAGGTAATTATACCGAAGGTTCCGATATCGATCTTACTCTGAAAGGCAAAAACATCGCAACGGCTGATCTCAATAATATCACCGATGAAATTGACAAGCTGCTTCTACCCTATATGTTCGACATTTCCATTTTCAGCACCATCAAAAACAAGGACCTGATCGACCATATCAAGCGGGTAGGCAAATGCATTTACAGGAAATAATTTTTGAGCTGCGAGCTGCGATTCATTAGCCTGTAGTCACTGTTCATTCTGTAGCCTGGTATATGCTGGCGATCAGTCCCAATGAGTTTTGTCGAATCAGAAGGATATTAGATATTGAGTATTGAGAATTAACCCATTTAAGCATTCACGCATTAAAACATTCTTACATCGATAAACTCAGTAACTCAATAACTCACTCAATAACTGCTACCGACTACTTTTATCCTATGAAATTAAATCGAAGATTTTGATGCAATGCATCATTTCACAGGGTGAACTTTTACTTTTTGCCTTAACATTAAAGCATTGACGCATTGAATATAGATAGCAGATTTGTTTTTAACTTCGTGCTTCGCGCTCCCGGCGTCAAGGCATTTTAGTATATTTGTAAAAAAGTGAATTATGGATTCCATTATTATACATCCCAGAGATAAAAAAGAATTTAACTTTTTCGTAGAATTGGCGCATCGACTGGGAGTTGAAATAAAAACAATAAGCGACGTTGTTGAAGCTCAACTACTGGCCGATATGGAAGAAAACAAAAACACCGGATATGTTGGGAAAGAAAAAGTGTTAAACACGATCCAAAATATTTTAAACGACAAGGAAACAGATTATAAAAATGAGGATTAGTTTTCTCAGTGGTTTTGAAAAAGATCTGGCCCGAAGTAAGGACAAAACACTTGCTAAAGTTGTATTTCAATGCATCCAACAATTCGAAAAAGCGAATAGTCTCGATGAATTACCAAACATCAAAAAACTGAAAGGACATACTACCGCGTATCGATACCGTAAAGGTAAATACAGGATCGGTTTCTTTTTTGAGAATGACACAATAATTTTCGCAGCATTCGCACCACGAAGTAAAATATACAGCAAGTTTCCCTAAAAAGTGTTTGATAAAATATAATATCCAGGTTACAAGAATCCAGTTGAACGAAGTAAAATCCCGACCGAAGCATCGGAATTAATCCCGATGCGAAGCAATCGGGGTATCCAGTATCCAGTATCAAATACTAAGGCATTTTCGCATTCAAGCATTTAAGCATTGATTGTAGAATTTCGATTAACCCCGTCAGCTTGCGCTAGCCGGGTAAAGATTTTAGATTGAAGATTTGAAAGATGAGTAGTGAGTATTGAGTACTAAAGATCAAACTTTGATGCAGCAAACAAACGCCCCTTTAGGCCTGTCCCGATTGCGTATGCAATCCTTGGGAGGTTGGGGGTCACGGAAACAAGACACTGGGAATTGGCCATTAGTCATTAGTCATTCTGTAGCCTGCCAAATGCCGGCGATCAGTCCCGATGAGCTTTGTCGAATCGGGAGGATATTGGAAATTGAATATTGGAAATTGGATCCTTTAACTTTTGCCTTTATCCTTTGTCCTTTTGCCTTGTTTGAACTCTGAACTCTTTCAGTGATACCCTGCTTTTGAGAGTTTGCGAATCAAAAGTAGTTGGTAGAACTAATCCCGACAACTGTCGGGGGAACTCTGAACACTGCAAACTGAGACTGGCAACTGCGACTGAACTCTGAACCCAGTCCTTCAACAAATCAGTCCTTCAGTCCTTGCAAACTGCAACTGCAAACTGAGACAGTCAACTGCGACTCCCCGAAGACAACCCTCCGGCAGAACACTATACAATCGGATACAGCAGCAAACTTTAACTACTTTTTCTTAAATTTGTATAATGCGGCTAAAAAACGAAATAAAAACTTTTATAAAAGACAAAGCTCACGATCTGTCACCCGACACAGAGGTTTATCTTTTTGGATCGCGAACAAATGATCAGGGACGTGGTGGCGACATTGATATCCTTCTACTTACCGACCAAATGATTAATAAAACCAGGTTAAGACGCTTTCGCCTCGATTTTTATAAAAAATTTGGCTGGCAAAAAATTGACCTTGTTAATTTTACAAAAAACGACACATCTGCTTTCAAAAGGTTAATTTTAACCACCGCTCAACCTATTGTATAATGCGAAACGAACAATTAACCTTACAACTTCTGTCCGAAGAACTGGATCTTCTAAAAAAGGCAGTTAATACCTTAAGCCTGTCTGTTGAGAAGTGTAATGCTATTTTCCCTAATAGTGAATATACTTTTGAAAATATGGAATCATTCGACTCCTTAACATCAAAATTTGGCCGATGTTCCGATCTCTATACGCAAAAAGTGCTGCGTACAATTTGGATCTTACTACACGAACCTTTTGTTCCTTTTATCGATATGTTGAACAAAGGCGAAAAAATGAATATCATTGAATCAGCCGATCAGCTATTGGAAATTCGCGATCTGAGAAACCAGATCACCCACGAATACATTCCCGAAGCCATTACTGATTTGATCCCCGAGGTAATTGCCAATTGTTCATATCTTGAAAACAACATTGAACATACCTTCCGGTTTATCGAAAAACGAAACTGGATTTAATAACCTGAGTTCGATTTTAAATATTACTCCGCTGGTGCGGATTTGCAATCCGTACCTCAGCCACAAGGCTGAAAAACATTTGCATAAAAATTACAATCCAAAAAATACCCGTTTTCCTCCGCTAGCGCGGATTTGCAATCCGTGCTTTAGCCCAAAAGGCTAAAAAAATAACAATGAGCAGGAAATACAAATTTCACAATCCAGAAGGCGTGTATTTTGTGTCATTTGCTGTGCAGGGATGGGTTGACGTATTTACACGTAATGAGTACAAAAATATCCTTATTGAGAACTTAAAATACTGCCAGAAAAACAAAGGGATGGAAATCTTTGCATGGTGTATAATGACAAATCATGTTCACATGGTATTAAGAGCTGGTGGGGAGATTTTATTGCATGATATTTTACGAGATTATAAAAAATTTACCAGCAAAGCCATAGTAAAATCTATTGAGGATAATATTCAGGAAAGTAGAAAAGAATGGTTATTGCAACAATTTAAAACTTCTGAAGGGAATCGGTTTTGGCGGGGCGACAATAAACCGATAGAATTATGGAGCAACAAGGTAATTGATCAGAAAATTGATTACATCCATAATAATCCGGTAGAAGAAGGTATCGTATTCAGAGCTGAAGATTACTTATATAGCAGTGCGGCTGATTATGCCGGAGAGAAAGGATTAATTAATGTTATTGTGATAAAATAATATTGCCTTGCAGGCAATGGCACAGATTGCAAATCTGCGCCAGCGAGTGAATTACCAAACATCAAAAAACTGAAAGGACATACTACCGCGTATCGATACCGTAAAGGTAAATACAGGATCGGTTTCTTTTTTGAGAATGACACAATAATTTTCGCAGCATTCGCACCACGAAGTAAAATATACAGCAAGTTTCCCTAAAAAGTGTTTGATAAAATATAATATCCAGGTTACAAGAATCCAGTTGAACGAAGTAAAATCCCGACCGATAGCGTTGAGGCATCAACTATCAAGAAACAGATTCCTCGGCTCTCCGTCGATTGACGGATCACCTCGGAATGACAACGTAAGGATATACAACAGCGGCGTAGCAAAGAATAACATTAAAACAAAATACATCATAACGCCGCCTGACATCATCTCATACTTGTCATCCCGATGACGAGCAGCGCGAGGAAGAGGGATCTCCGGTAAAAGAGCCACGAGCTACGAGCCACAAGTATTAAGTACAAAGTAAGTACAGAGTAGTAAGCATGGAGTACAGAGCATCAGTATCAAACATCCAGTTCAATGACACTCAACTTTTAAAAGTGAAACGCATTAAAAGTTGTTAGTGGAATTCAGTGAATCTTATCAATTATAAGCGAAGCGAAATAGTTGGTTTAGATGAACTAATTCCGACCGAAGCATCGGAATTAATCCCGATGCGAAGCAATCGGGGTATCCAGTATCAAGTATCCAGCAACGAGTATCAACTGAATTCATGGCAATTTTAGAGAAAATACTTATTTTTGAAAAAAACGAGCATGACTACGATAATAACAAAAGGGACAAATAAAAAGAAAATACAAATTTTGCTTCAACAGGCAAAAGAAGGGAAAACCAGTCTTAAAAAGATTGACTTCAATAAATATTGTGGAGCATTATCCCTGGATTCTGATCCAATATTGATTCAAACAAAAATGAGAGATGAATGGGAATAGTCTTCTTATCGACACAAACATTATCCTCTACCTTTTGAGCGGAGAAGAAACGCTGATTCCCATTCTTGAAGAAAAACAATTATTCATTTCCTTCATAACAGAACTGGAGCTCCTTGCTTATCCGGGCATAAAAGAAAGTGATAAAACAATACTCATGTCATTTATTAGAGAGTGCAAGGTCATCGATATTCCCAACGAAGTTAAGACGCAGACAATTGATTTACGAAAAAAGTTCAATGCAAAATTACCCGATGCAATCATAGCTGCCACATCCCTTTACATCAATTCTCCGTTGGTAACAGCCGACAAAGGATTTAGAAAAATGGATAGCCATATCGACCTTATTTTATATGAAAAATAGACCTGTTTAACCACCAGCTACATTTCATGAACGAAAAGAACCAGTTATTTACGCATTAAAGCATTGATTAACTCAATCCCTCAGTCACTCAGTCACTCAGTCACTCAGTCACTCAGTCACTCAATAACTGCAGTTGAATACCGAATGTCGATTAACGATTGAAGATTTTAGATTTATTCCTTGAATACTGAGACTGCAAACTGAATACTGACCATTGCCCACGCTACCCCTGACCCCTAAAGGGGGAAGCCAACGCAAACTTGGACATTGAATATTGGATATTTAATCCCGTGAAATAAAATCAAAGATTTTGATCCAAAGCATCATTTCATAGGGATGAAATTCGGGCTTCGGGCTTTAACTAATAAATACTAAACACGCTAAGATCTCAGCAAATAAAAGATTTTGTACTTTTACAAAAGAATTTACTTGGGCAACAATAAATGAACTCTACACAAGAATATATAAGCTTATTATCCGACTTCAAAACAAAAAGAGGTATTGTATACGGTATAAACAAGATGGGGATTTTTGGCTCGGTAGCCCGTGGTGAGCAAACCGGGAAAAGTGATGTAGATATTTACTACGAGGGGAAACCCTTAAGCCTTTTCAAACTGGCAGCATTAAAAGATGAACTTGAAAGTCTGTTGCATTGTAATGTCGACATAGTGCGCCTTCGTGAGGTGATGAATCAGATGCTGAAAAAAAGAATTGAAAGAGAGGGCATTTATGTTTGATAAAATTCTGGCCTTCGACCTGATAACTTTAATCGAAGATAACCTTAACACCGTAAGGCAAAGAACAAGAAGTGTTACATCATCCGATGATTTCACGTCCTCAGAAGCAGGCATGATCCTACTCGACAGTGTTTGCATGAAACTTGTAGCCGTGGGCGAAAGCATTAAAAACCTTGACAAAGTAAGCAATAAAGAACTCTTACCGAAATATCCTCAAATACAGTGGAAACAGGCAATGGGGATGCGCGACATTATTGTTCACCATTATTTCGATGTTGATGCCGAACAGATTTTCAATACGCTCCGCGAAGATATTCCACTGTTGCTAAGTGTCCTTGCCACGATAAAAAGCGACCTTAAAAAGAATAAGTAGATCAAACATTAAAAATCGAGTACCGGGAATTGAACACTGAATACTGGCAACTGAGACTACTTTTGCCTTCACAATCCAGTCCTTTAGTTCCTGAACGCAATACTTAATTTCGAACACCGGCCTTATCTGTTACCGGAAAATAACTACATTAGTACTGCACAAATGCGAGAATTAGAATCCATGTTTTTTAGCTACGATAAAAATAAAACCTATAGTATCCGTAAGACTTTGCTTTGGGAATACGACCTAAGCAAGTTTAACTGGCAACAAATGCAGAACCTTGTAGTACAGCGTGTTGTTGAAAGAGGAAGAATCGAGGACTTTCAGTTTATTTTAAGTAAATACGGATTAAACGAGGTAAAACATTCCATCCGGAAAATTCCGAATCTGCATAAAAAAGATATCACTTTTGTGTGTACCGTTTTTAACCTGAAAAAAGAAGAACTGCGATGTTGTTCTACAATACAGTTTCCGACAACACATTGAAACTTATCAGGCGACTGATGAATGATCCCCTGCTTGACTCATTTATCCTGGTAGACGGAACTGCTTTATCATTACAAATAGGTCACCGCATAAGCATCGACATCGATTTGTTTACAAGCGAAAATTTCGATGCTCCCCAACTAATGGAACACCTAAAGCAGAATTACAGTTTTGAAGCCGACTTTCTGGCAAAAAATACGATTAAAGGAGAAATTGAAAGCACAAAAATTGACTGTATCCGCCATGGATATCCCTGGTTAGAGCCATCACAGATGATCGAAGATATTAGAATCGCCTCACTCTCCGAAATTTCTGCAATGAAGTTAAATGCAATAACTACCAACGGAACAAGACTAAAGGATTTTATCGATATCGCTTATTTGTCACCCTACTTAAGCCTTAATCAAATGCTCGATGCCTACGAGCTAAAATACCGGAACAACAGAATAATGGGTTTGAAATCCTTACTTTATTTTGATGATATCGATTTCAGTGAACCGATTCAAATGCTTGCTTCGTCGGGAGCTTTTCGCTGGGAAACCATTAAAAGCAGAATCATTCTCATGCAGGATCAACCCGACAAACAGGGCAGGCCAATTTAGAGATGATCGAAATCACGGATTACGAAACAGCTGTTAGAAGTCAGAAGTCAAAAGTCAAAAGCCGGGATTAAGGATCTGGTATCAACCGTTTAAGCATTCCTGCATTAAAGCATTATAGCATTCATGCATTGAAGCTGCGAGCCGCGAGTATCGGGTATCAAGCAACAGATTCCTTCCACCTCGTTAACTGACGTACTCGGTGTCGGAATGACAACGTAAGGATATACAACAGCGGCGTAGCAAAGAATAACATTAAAACGAAATACAGCATAACGCCGCCTGACATCATCTCATACTTGTCATCCCGATGACGAGCACCAGCGAGGAAGAGGGATCTCCGGTAAAAGAGCCACGAGCTACGAGCCACAAGTATTAAGTACAAAGTAAGTACAGAGTAGTAAGCATGGAGTACAGAGCATCAGTATCAAACATCAAGTTCAATGACACTCAACTTTTAAAAGTGAAACGCATTAAAAGTTGTTAGTGGAATTCAGTGAATCTTATCAATTATAAGCGAAGCGAAATAGTTGGTTTAGATGAACTAATTCCGACCGAAGCATCGGAATTAATCCCGATGCAAAGCAATCGGGGTATCCAGGATCCAGCATTTAAGCATTCCTGCATTAAAGCATTATAGCATTCATGCATCGAAGCTGCGAGCCGCGAGTATCGGGTATCAAGCAACAGATTCCTTCCACCTCGTTAACTGACGTACTCGGTGTCGGAATGACAACGTAAGGATATACAACAGCGGCGTAGCAAAGAATAACATTAAAACGAAATACAGCATAACGCCGCCTAACCTAATCTCATACTTGTCATCCCGAACGAAGTGAGGGATCTCACGCAACGAAGACCGATTTTCGATTGCAGATGTGTTCGCTGAAAACTGAACAAACGCCCCTTTAGGGGTTGGGGGTCACGGAAACAAGACACTGGGAATTGGTCATTAGTTATTGGTAGTTGAATATTCTGAATTGTTTATTAGCATTTAGTTGAACGAAGTGAAATTCCGACCGATAGCGTTGAGGCATCAACTATCAAGCAACAGATTCCTTCCACCTCGTTAACTGACGTACTCGGTGTCGGAATGACAACGTAAGGATATACAACAGCGGCGTAGCAAAGAATAACATTAAAACAAAATACATCATAACGCCGCCTGACATCATCTCATACTTGTCATCCCGATGACGAGCAGCGCGAGGAAGAGGGATCTCACGCAACGAAGACCGAATGATGATTGCAGATGTGTTCGCTGAAAACTGAGACTGACAACTGAAACTACTTTTAACTTTTCACTTTTGCCTTTTGCCTTTGAATGTGCAACGAATTGAACATCAGCATGAACATTTGGCATAGCTTTTATGTATATTTGTAAAAAACGATGACTATGCGTACGCTGCAATTAAAAATAAACGACAAGGTTTACGAGAAATTTCTTTGGCTATTGAGCAAATTCAGTAAAGAAGAGATTGAAATAATAAGCGACGACACGGCATTTCTTGAAACAAAGGAATATCTGCAAAGCGAACTTGACGAGATTCAGGAAGGACAGGCAAAATTTATTTCTCAAAGTGAATTTGAGAATCGTATAGACAGCATTATTTAATCCATTCATGAAAATCGTCTATAAAGAAAGCTTTGTTATTCGATTGGAAAATCAGTTAAAATACATCTCTATTGATAATCCCACTGCTGCAAAAAAATTCAAAAAAGACCTGATTACAAAAATCAAGGCAATTCCAAGGAATCCGAAATCAAATAGAAGATCGATATATTTTGACGATGAAAACATTCGGGATTTAATTTTTAAAGGCTACACTATCGTTTACAGAATCACAAAGCAACAAATTGAAATTTTTGGATTTGTGAAATATCAGATAAAGCCAACAGATTAAATCGCCTGTGCCAGCGAGGGACCTTAAATTTCGAATTTCGATTAACGAATTTAGATTGCAGATGTGTTCGCTGAAACTGAACAAACGCCCCTTTAGGCCTGTCCCGATTGCGTATGCAATCCTTGGGAGGTTGGGGGTCGCGGAAACAAGACACTGGGAATTAGAAATTAGACATTAGTCACTGGTCATTCTGTAGCCGGACAAATGCCGGCGATCAGTCCCGATGAACTTTGTCGAATCGCGAGGATATTGAATCCCGTGAAATAAAATCGAAGATTTTGATGCGAAGCATCATTTCACAGGGATGAATCCCGTGGAATAAATCGAAGCTTTAACGCGAAGTGTTATTCCACTGGGATGAACTTTTGCCTTGAATTACGAATGACGATTAACGATTGAAGATTGCAGATTTGGAAGAAAAGTACTGAGTACTGAGAATCAAGTATCAAGTATCAAGTAACCAGAGTCGAGAATCGAGTATCCAGTATCGAGAATCGAGTATTTAGCATCAAGAAACAGATTCCTTCCACCTCGTTAACTGAGGTACTCGGTGTCGGAATGACAACGTAAAGATATACAACAGCGGCGTAACATAGAATAACATTAAAACAAAATACATCATAACGCCGCCTAACCTAATCCCGTACCTGTCATCCCGAACGAAGTGAAGGATCTCACGCAACGAAGACCGAATGTCGATTAACGATTTATGATTGCAGATGTGCTGTGCTGAAAACTGAGACTGGCAACTGAAACTACTTTTGCCTTTTTATCCCGTGAAATAAAATCAAAGATTTTGATGCATAACATCATTTCACAGGGATGAACTTTTAACTTTTGCCTTGAATTTCGAATGTCGATTAACGAATTAAGATTGCAGATTTATTCGCTGAACTTTCTCTTATCAAAATAAAATCTGTTTGTTTAACCACAAGTAAGCGTGATACAAAAACTTCAAAATAAAGCTGCAACAGTTATTGCCCGGCTCGACATACACACCTTGGAAGTGATAAAAAAGTCGTCGGCCTCCATGATGGTGAAAGTTGTTGGCATGGCTGCAACATTCGCCGTTAGCATTATATTGGGTAGAACAATAGGTCCCGAGGGATTAGGTATTATTAATCTTTCCAATCGCATTGTGGCAATTGTTTTAATTTTTGCCACTGTTGGCATGAACAATGTTGTTTTGAAAGAGGTGGCAATTGGCTTCGAGAAACAAGATTGGCAGCATGTTGCGAATACTATATTTTCGGCATTTCGAATCAATATACCACTCGCTCTTTTATTTAGTGGTTTGATGGTTTTAGTTTCACCTTGGTTAATTGAAAACGTATTTCATGAACCTGACTTAAAAATCCCACTTATTATTTCACTTACTGTTGTAGTTTTTCAGATAACATCAAGGATTTTTGCGTCGGGAGTTAACGGCTTCAGAAAAATATGGCAAAGTAGTCTTGTAAACGATACACTGAGTGCAATGATCGTCGCAATCGGACTAAATGCCATGATTATTTTTGGAATTAAGATCACAGTTATTAATGTAGCCATATTATATGCAACAGCAAGAATATTGGTTACTATTAGCATTGGTAGCTATTGGAAAAAACTTTTCAAATTCAACGGAAAGAAAAGATCCAATGCAGCAGGAATGTTAAAAGTGGGGATTCCATTGCTGATTTTTAGTTCCTCGAATCTGATAGCCACCAATGCCGACACGATAATGTTGGGATGGCTTAGCAATGTAAAGGAAGTTGGATTATACAGTGTGGGAATAAGGCTTGGCTTGTTAACTAATTTTCTATTGTTAGTAACAAACTCAAATTTAGCTCCTAAAATTGCATCCTTATTTGCAACGGGTAAAATCCTTGAACTAGAAAGAATGATTCAAAAAGTTACCGGAGGATTAATAGTTTTATCTGTCGTAAGTATATTGATCTTTATTTTATTCGGGAAATATATTCTAAGTATTTGGGGAACGGAGTTTACTAAATCATACGCGATACTGGTTATAATCAGTTTAGGGCAATTTATAAACATAGGAACAGGCGCAACCGGGGTAATTTTAATGATGACCGGATTTGAAAAACTATTGGGAAAAATTACACTTCTATCCGCGGTTATAAACGTTGGATTAAATTTTTGGCTTATCCCTATTTACGGAGGTATCGGCGCTGCAATTACAAGTGCTGTTACATTTGGTACCGAAAATATTATTAAAGTTATCATTGTAAAACAAAAAACGGGCATTCTTACAATTCCCTTATTCAAATTATAATTGCAGAATGAAATCACCTATATTTATTTTTTCGTTACCTCGTTCAGGATCGACTTTACTTCAACGAGTTTTAATGACACACCCTCAAATTGCAAGTGTTGCTGAACCTTGGTTATTATTGCCGTTTCTTTTTAGCACCAAGTCTTCTGGCATTGCATCACTTTATAATCACACTAAAAGTAGTAGCGGACTAAATTCATTTATCAATAATCTTCCAAATTCAAAACAAGATTATATAACCGAGCTTCGAACATTTATTTTTAATTTATATGATAAGCAGTGTAAAAATGGTGAGCTTTTCTTCCTGGATAAAACTCCTAGATATTACTTAATAATTCCTGAGATAGCTGAACTATTCCCAAATGCAAAATTCATTTTTCTGTTTCGTAACCCTATACACGTAATGAGTTCAATAATGGAAACCTGGTCAAATAAATCCTTTAAAAGGCTCCATGAATACGCTATCGATTTATATGATGGCCCGCAACTGTTATCGGATGGATATAAACTACTAAAAAACAAGTCTATCGCTTTAACATATGAATCATTTGTTGAAAATCCCGAAGCATCAGTAAAAAGAATATGTAACTATCTGGAAATTGACTATTTACTAGATATGACAACAAATTTTGAGTCGCAAAATACTAAAGGAAAGATGGGTGATCCGACCGGAGCAAAAAAGTATAAAAAAATAGAAAAAGAATCATTAAGAAAGTGGGAGAACATATTGAATACAAAATTTCGCATAAGTGTTGCGAAAAAGTACATTAATCAACTTGAAAATCAAACATTCGAAATTCAGGGGTATAACAAAGAGCATATTTTAAACGAACTGAGCCAGGTTAAAACCAGTTTTCAACTCCCGATAGAGGATATGCTACAATATCAGCGAACAAAACTAATTAATAGATTCCATCTCAATACATGGATGTACTCTAAAATAAGCAACTGGAGCAAAGGAAAATTACTAAGTTAACATTTATGAAATCAATCGCAGTCTTAATGACCTGCTTCAATCGGGTAAATACAACACTTAAATGTCTTGAGCATTTATATAAAGCGGAAGTTCCCGATGGATACTATTTCGATGTCTTTCTCGTTGATGACAAATCCCCTGACAACACAGGTGTAAAAGTTAAAGAAAATCACCCTCAAATTAATGTCATTTCGGGTACCGGATCATTGTATTGGACAGGAGGAATGCGCTTGGCCTGGGAAATTGCGGCAAAAAAGAAAGAATATGACTTTTATTTATGGCTAAACGACGATACTTTTATATTTCCTGATGCGTTAACAACCATACTAAATGATTATATCTCTCTAAAAAATAAGAATATTGAATCACTTCTTGTCAGTGCGTTAGAGGATCCTATATCTCATGATCTTTCATACAGTGGGCGGTTTAATAGAGAAAAAGTAATTCCTTCAGGAGTTCCTTCAACATGCACTTATGTAACCGGAAACTTTGTTCTTGTCTCAAAGACTATTTACAATAAGATTGGAAACTTAAGTAAACGATTTAGTCATGGTCTTGGAGATAACGATTACGGATATAGAGCAATAAAAAATGGATTCTCATGTCATGTCACCAGTAAAATTGTGGGACAATGCTCCATCGGAGAACGAATACTATGGAACGATCCAAAATTACCTCTAAAAGAACGCGCCAAGAGATTGTTTTCCAAAACCGGAGGAAACATTGTCGAATATATCGACTTCATAAGAATACATAAAGGTTACTTAAGAGCTTGTTTGAGTATACTCAATACAACCAAATTACTTTTTCTCCCTAAAAAACATAACAAATGAAATCAGTTGGAATAATAACCGTACACGACATATACAACTACGGCTCAATTTTGCAAGCATACGCCACGCAAAAAGCGATTGCAGATTTGGGGTACAAGGCCGAAATAATCGATTACAAATACCCAAATCCATTTCATCAGCAACAGCAGTCATTAAAATCGAAAGCCTTAGCAAAAGCAAATGCTTTTTTAAAAGACTTGCTTCCCGGCAAAAAATACTCAACCTATGTAAACAACTATAAAACATTTACAACCAAACACTATCAGCTTTCTAAAAGCAGTTATCCTACTGTTGATTCATTAATGGATAATCCACCGGAATATGATATTTATTTAGCAGGAAGCGATCAGATCTGGCGGCCTGAATTTGTAAAAGGAGATCCTTGCTTTTTTCTGGATTTCGTGAAAGGAAAGAAAAAGATAGCCTATGCCTCAAGTTTTGGATGTACGTCTGTTCCTGAAAAATATAAAAAAAGCTATGCAAAATTTTTGAAAAATTTTTCGGCTATTGGAGTTAGAGAATACGCAGGAACAGAAATCATCAAAGAACTCACGAGTATAGATGCTAAGGTAGTTCTTGACCCAACACTTTTATTAAATAAAAATGATTGGATGAATGTAATGAAGGCGCCGAAAGTGGATAGCCCTTATATTTTATGCTATGGCATTTCTTCCAAAGACAGATATTTGGAAAAACTTGCGCTCCATATTCAACAAAAAACCGGATACAAGATTATACGGATAAACGGAAAATTTTACGATTATTTCAATTCCAATATGAAATATATACTTGATGCTGGACCAGCAGAATGGTTAGGATTTTTTGCCAATGCAGCTGTTATTTTAGGACAATCTTTTCATGCTACTGCTTTTGCTGTTAACTTTGAAAAACCTTTTTTATCAATATTACGCGGTAAGGAAAATCATGATTCAAGACAAAAACAGTTGTTAGAAATTCTAAAATTACAACACAGATCAATAGTTGCAGGTGAACGGTTCCCTGATATCAATAACTCTTTCTTGAAAATTGACTACTCACACGTAAATGAGATCCTAAAAAAAGAACGTAAATCGTCTTTAAAGTTCTTAGCTACTGCATTAAACCAATAACTACTTACAGTGAAACTCTTATTTTATTTCTTATTAATTCTTACTTCATTGGTTCTGATAAATCAAATGACTGTATTAGGAATTGATATTGGTGTGTTGTACTTTGTGATTTTATGGAGTTGCTTTTTTGCTCTGCTGGTATTAAGTAAAAATTTTGAACTAAATCTGCTATCTCTTTGGTTAGTTTTTGCTGCTCTTTACAGTATTATATTCAATATAATCCCAGAGTTTTTTAGTCCGTATGAAAGGCTATTTGCATTCATCCTTACCATGGGACTATTAGGCCCTTTGGTTCATTCGGATATATTGGATCAGTTTAAATTAAAGCTGTTTCATATTTTATCAAATGCATTTATCATACTGGTAACAGTGTCATTTCTGGCAAAAGTAACTGGAATCTATTCGGGATTAGATGCACATCATAACTATTCAGGTTTTTTTAATGGTTCCATGGTATTATCACCAATTGCTGTTATTGCAATGATTTATTCAATTACACTGGCACTTTATCACAATAAAAATAAGATACGTTGGCTATATTATTTTGCCGCACTTTTGTGTTTCCTTTCCGCCATTGTTGCAGGTTCCAGAATTGCACTTCTCGGAGGAACTGGTGGAATATTATATTTCATATATAAATTTAACCAAAGTAAACCTTTCAAATACCTTTTCAGTATTGCGTTGATTTCCGGAATTCTAATACTATCATTCCCTCTTTGGAAGCAACATACAGTATTTCTTCAAAAAAAGATAGAATATAGCAGTCAGCAAGGTAGTTTGACCGCTTCAAGAGATAAATTATGGCAAGCACGAATCAATGAATTTCTTACATCCCCAATCATCGGCATTGGCTTTTCATCTGTTGATACCGACAATAATAAAGGTTCCAAATTTTCCATAAGTTCTGGCAGAATAGAACCAGGTTCATCATGGTTGGCTATTTTATCAATGACCGGCTTATTTGGCTTTTTACCGTTTTTTTTAATCCAAATAAGGAACCTTATTTCTCTCTTTAAACATGAAAACATTTATTCTTCTGCACTGCTTGGCGCCTATAACATTTTCTACATAATACACTTAACCTCTGAGGGATATGCCTTTTCTGCTGGGAGTAGTCTTTTTATCCATTTTTGGTTATCGTTAGGAATTACAGATATTTATTTAAAACAATCGAATTCTGAATATCAACAAATATTTCAATGAGTTGGAAAATTATCAACATACTAAGAAGAGTTATACGTATTGGTTTTATAAAAACGATATTCTTAAATTTCTCAAAACTTCCTTTACAACAGGCTCTCAAATTACCAATTATCGTCACTCGAAACACCTATTTCTATGATTTATCAGGTAAAATCAATATTGAAGGAGAGGTTAAACCTTTCATGGTTCGAATGGGGTATTTTGGAGAAGATACCAATGTGTGGAAAAATAACAGAATTTTGCTAAAAATAAGAGGTGCATTAACTTTTAAAGGCAGTTCTCATTATGGAATTGGAGTATCTATCAGAGTAGAACCAAATGCAGAACTGACTATTGGGGATAATGTACGCATCAGTAATAATACTAAAATAATCAGTTACGAAAGTATAACCATAGGAAATAACTGTAGAATAGCCTGGGAATGCCAGTTAATTGACACTACCTTTCATTACATAAAAAACAAAAAAAACGGTGAAGTTGCTCCTAAAAATAAGCGAATTATTATTGGAAACAACAATTGGATCGGAAATCGCGCAAATATTATGAAAGGTACAATTACCCCAGATTACTGTATTATTGCAGGAGGTAGCATGTGTAACAAAACTTTTGAAATACCTAATTACTCATTAATCGCAGGTTCACCGGCAGAATTAAAAAAGACAGGAATCTACAGGGTTTTAGATGAGGAAGAAAAAGAAATTAAAGCAATATTATTGAAAGAAGATTAAAATGAAAATTGTTTTTTTAGTTGCAAGCTACATGCCACACCAAATAGTGTCCATTAGGGCTTTGTTGGATAATTATGATGTTGAAATACATTCATTTAGTGTAAGTAAGAATTATACTTATGTCCCAGGCAATATTGAAGGTCTTGTTACTTATCCTCCGGGGCAATTTCATTCTGATAAACTTTATACAGAAATACTGAAAATAAATCCCAAATTGGTAGTAGTTGCTGGGTGGTTTATAAAAGATTTTGTTAATGTATCAAAAAAAATTAGAAAAGAATTAGATATCCCTGTTGTTTCATACTCAGATACCCAATGGACAGGAAGTATCAAACAAAAAATCAATACTATTATTAGTCCTTGGTTCCTAAAAAAGACATTTTCACACATTTGGGTAGCAGGAATCTACCAATATGAATATGCTAGGAAACTAGGATTTAGGAAAGAAAAAATATTATACAATGGTTTAAGTTGTGACGTTAAACTTTTCAATAAAGTTTCTACTGAAAAAAAACGAAAAGAATATCCTAAGAAATTTATTTTCGTTGGCAGATTTGTAGAAGTAAAAGGATTGGATAATCTTTTAAATGCTTGGAGGCAAATAAAAGATAAAAGGGGGTGGAAACTATCTATGATTGGAGATGGCCCGTTAAAAGAACAATTCCTAAATGACAATAGTATAATTGTGAATGATTTTATGCCTCATAATGAGCTCATTCAGGAAATGCAGAACTCTGGTTGTTTCATATTACCATCTGTATTTGAACCATGGGCGCTAGTTATACATGAGGCCGTTGCAGCCGGACTTCCAGTAATAGCAACAACCATTTGTGGTGCAACACCACATTTCGTAATTAATAATTGGAATGGATACAGTATAAATACTGAAGTCCAAAACCTAAAAGAGGCCATGCAGAAAATTATGTTGGCTGACTCCAAACAACTTTATGATTTTTCAATCCATAGTAAAAGAATCGCGGAAAATATCACTCCGGAGATTGGAGCAGCTAATTTAATGAGTATTGTCTTATAATATTATTGTGTCATGAAAGTCGGAGTATTTTCGAATTCCATTTCAAATAAAGGGGGCGGAATCGCTTATTATCTAAAGGAACAATACAAGAGTTTACATAGTTCCTTGGATTACGAAATCCTTACCCTCTGCGATGGTGATACAGGTAAAGATGAATATCCTGAACTGCACTTCAAAGCCTTTCAAAAACAGCCCTGGAACGGATTCAAATTCGGATATTCAAGAGAGATGCAGTCGTTTTTAAAGCAAAAAAGGGATTACGATGTACTGCATATCAATTCCATTTGGGGTTATTCGCACCTTGCCGGATTCAATTATGCTGAAAAGTACAGGATCCCGTACCTGCTGTCAACACATGGAATGTTTGCTTCCGAAGCTTTGAAAGTGAGCAGGTTTAAAAAGCAAATAATGTCAAAATTGTTCATATCTAAATCATTGCAAAGCTGCAATTGTGTGCATGTTACAACTCTTAATGAATACGAGAATGTAAGAAGATTTGGAGCAACATGTCCAATCGCGATTGTTCCAATTGGAATTGATTTATCCTTATACCAGGAAAAAACAGATGAAACAGAAATTTTTGACAAATGGCCGGAATTAAAAGGCAAAAGGATTTTGCTTTTCCTGTCCAGAGTGGATCCCATAAAATCGGTAGAAAATTTAATCCTGGCCTGGAGCAGATTAAAAGACAAATTTAAAGACTGGCATCTGGTGATTGCAGGCGACGGAAACCAACAATACCTGAGTGAACTGGTGCAAATAGTAGATAAGAAAAATATAAATCACCGTGTAACCTTTACAGGCAGCGTCTACGGAAAAGATAAAAATGCCCTGTTCAGTATGTGCGATTTGTTCGTTCTGCCAACTAAAACCGAAAATTTTGGCATCGTGATACCGGAAGCTTTTGCCTTTAAAAAGCCGGTAATTACAACCAAGGGAGCTCCATGGGGCGAAATTGAAGAGCATAACTGTGGCTGGTGGATCGATTATGGAGTTGATCCACTGATTAAATCATTAGATACAGCCTTATCGCTAAATAAAAGTTCGCTGGAAGAAATGGGTAAGAACGGACTTACTCTGGTGAAACAAAAATATTCATGGGAACAAATATCAAATCAGATGATCCAGCTTTTTCAATGGGTAAAAAATAAAGAAATTACAAGACCTGAATTTGTAAAAATCGATTAATTCTATGAACATAGACATCTCCAATAAGCCCAGTCCGCATTCCTTAAAGGTGAAAATTAAAAGGGTATTATGGGCCGTTTGTTACACCATATTTTTTAGAACAACCCCTGGCCCCATGCGTCGCTGGCGTGCTTTTTTATTGAGGTTGTTTGGCGCAAAGGTATCACCAAAAGCAAGGATATCTCCTTCTGCTAAAATAACCATGCCCTGGAACCTGACCGTGGAAGACTTCGGAACTATCGGACCGTATGCCATCATTTATTCTACCGCTGAAATACATATCGGTAAACAGGCCACCGTATCTCAATATTCTTATTTATGCTCCGCCACACACGATTACGAGGACAGTCATTTTACGCTATACGCTGAACCAATTGTCATAAAAGGACAAGCCTGGGTAAGTGCCGATGTTTTCGTGGGTCCGGGCGTAACCATAGGAGAAGGAACAGTGGTGGGTGCCCGGTCGAGTGTGTTTAAAGACCTACCCGCCTGGAAAGTTTGTGTTGGAAACCCGGCAAAACCAATTAAAGCCAGAATAATAAGCAGAGACAGAAGCCATGAAAAAAACCCATTGTCCGATAAATAGAATCAATCCGGCTAACGACTGGAATTATTTTTTTGGTTATTACGATAAATCGCCCTGGAATAAGGATGAAACAAAAGTTTTGGCACATCGTTCCAAACTATTAACGAATTTCCCGGATTCAGGCGAAACGGTGGAAATGGGTTACATCAAACTGGCCGATGGACAATTTGTTAAAATGGGTGAAACGCAATCGTGGAACTGGCAACAAGGCACCCAATTACAATGGCTTAACCAAAATGAAAATGGTGAAGAAATCATTTTCAATGATTTTAACGGAAACAAAGAGCGATCGAAAATAGTGAATCCGGCCAGCGGAAAAGAAAAGATTGTTGATAGCAGTATTTACACCATTGCTGCCAACGGGAAAGTGGCACTCACCCTGAATTACGGCAGGCTCTACCAAAACCGCAAAGATTATGGCTATGCCTGCGCCATCGATTCATGGTCGGATATTGATAAACCGGAGCAAGACGGTATTTACAGCGTTGATATTGAGAAGAACACAAAAAAACTAATTCTTTCGATAAAAGAAATTGCAGAATACAAGGAGAACAACCTGGGATTATACACCAAACACTGGGTGAATCACATGATGTTCAATCCTTCCGGGACAAGGTTTTGTTTCCTGCATCGCTTCCAAAGGCCTGATGGCATCATTTACAGCAGGTTCTTTACAGCGAATAGCAATGGTAAAAATTTGAGGTTAATCTTCGAAGGAATGATCAGTCATTATTCCTGGAAAAACGATTCTACTATACTGGCATGGGCAGGTAAACGAAAGTTACTGGGTCAGGGAGAATCCGGCAAAAAGGATCTTCTTCGACCTCTAAAAAAAATAATAAAACCAATCTACTATGCCCTTGGCAAACCTCGCTTTCTAATGCAAAAAATAATGGGCGACAGTTATTATTTAATTCAGGATGTTGAGTCGGAGAACAATGCTGAACGTATTGCATTCGGGAAATTGATCAGCGACGGGCATTGTACCATTTCCTCTGACAAAAAGTGGATACTCACCGACGGATACACAGACAGAAATAACAAACTACCCCTTTATTTATACAACATGGAAACGGAAGCTTTATTTGAAATTGGCAGGTACAAAACACCAAAAGAACTGGATGGAGAGGTCAGGGTCGATCTGCATCCCCGTTTTAACAGTTCAGGGGATAAAGTCATTATCGATTCGGCCATGAACGGGAAAAGAGACATGTTTTTAGTGGATATCAAAAATATCGTGAATTAGTTATGAGCGTTTCCATTTTCATTCAAACATTAAACGAAGAAAATAACCTGCCCCGCTGTCTGGATAGCGTAAGCTGGTCGGATGATATTGTTGTACTGGATTCTTTCAGCAGCGATAATACCGAAAAAATTGCCAAAGAATATGGCTGCCGATTCTTTCAACGCAAATACGACGGAAGAGCAAATAATCAAAACTGGGCCGTTCAGAACATTGAATTCAAATACAAATGGGTTTGGTATGTCGATGCTGACGAAGTCACACCACCTGAATTGGCCAAAGAGATCCAGGAAATTTGTTCTAATCCGGAAACTGAAGAAATTGCTTTTTTTGCACGAAGGAAAAACTTCTTTATGGGAAAATGGCTGAAACGTTGTGGAGGAGAACAGGCATGGATCGCAAGGTTGTGGCAACCTAAAAAAATGAGTTGGGAAAGAGGTGCCAATCCTGTTGCTTTGATCGACGGAAAGGTTGGTTATTTGCAAGAAAGATTCGAACATTACTTTTTCAGCAAAGGATATTTTGACTGGATAGAAAGACACAATAAATACAGTACATACGAGGCTATAGAAACCATGTCGTCACTTGAAAGCGGAGATTTTAAATTCAAAGAGCTTTTTTCAGGCGACAGGATAATTCGGAGAAATGCCATGAAAAAATTGTCCTTTCGCTTACCGGGTCGACCTCTCTTTCGTTTCATTCATATGTACATCGTCAATCGCGGATTTCTCGATGGCAAACCAGGATTTATCTACTCAATTCTCATAAGTATTTACGAGTATTTTATCGTGCTTAAGGTTAAAGAGTTAAAATTACAACAGAAGGGAAAGTCGTTATAAATTAAAAAGTAATCATCCTTTGTAAGGAAAGGAAGGCTTCTACTAGCACTTCCTGCAGGGCTGGTGGTACCGCACCCTGGTAGATGCCAAAATATGGGAAATAAAAAAAGCCTGCGGATGCAATGTGGAAAAGATCAGGGAATATGTGAAGAAGGAATATGGGATGGAAATTTGAAAAAGAAGTTAGAAGTTAGAAGTCGGCAGACAGAAGTTAGAAGTCGGCAGACAGAAGTCGGAAGTGGGAAGATGGAAGATGGAAGTCAGAAGCAAGGGAGTTTAGAAACTTGTTCGTCCCCAAAAAATAAAAAAATCCTTATTTTCTCTCCTTTTAGGAGAGATGTCTGGCGTAAGGCCCCGATATCAATCGGGAGTGGGAGGAAAGACAGAGAGGTTAAAGAGCCTGTCCCGATCGCAGCATCGGGAGGGATTCAGGGGGATTGATTCTTCACGTCCCCCTTGGAGAAGAGCCTGTCCCGATCGCAGCATCGGG
Organism: Maribellus mangrovi; assembly: GCF_037646455.1. Taxonomy (NCBI): domain Bacteria; kingdom Pseudomonadati; phylum Bacteroidota; class Bacteroidia; order Marinilabiliales; family Prolixibacteraceae; genus Maribellus; species Maribellus mangrovi. The sequence continues at coordinate 284,523 of NZ_JBBIXN010000002.1, forward strand.
AGGGAACTAAAGGGGGATTGATTTTGGGAATATCTTATTCCAATCCTCCGGCACCTATCGGCGCCACCTCCTTTCAAAAGGAGGACATTCGTGCGCCATTAATCTTTTTCATACAAATTCATGAAAATCACAATAGTAACCGCAACAAACAATAAAACATTCCGATCTGTTTCCCAACGAATCGAAAAGTCCTTATTTTCTCTCCTTCCAGGAGAGATGTCCGGCATAAGGAACGTGCGAGGACGGACAGAGAGGTTCAGGGGGAAACCTGCCTCGCCGGCAGGCAGGTGTCAGCGTAAGGCAAGTGGGAGGCCGACAAAGGGGGTATTACAACTATGAAAATCTCAATCATCACCGCAACCTACAACAGCGAACGCAACCTAACCGACTGCCTCCAATCTGTCGCTAACCAGGACTACCCCAACATCGAGCACATCGTTATCGATGGCGCATCGAAGGACCGTACCCTGGAAATTGTAAAAAGTTTTTCCTCGGTCAGCCGTTACATCTCCGAACCCGACCGCGGCATTTACGACGCCCTGAACAAAGGCATCCAACTGGCCACCGGCGATGTGATCGGCTTTGTCCATTCCGATGATATGCTGGCCAGCCCACATATAATATCAGCCATAGCAAACGAATTCCTTTCTCCCCCCCCGGGGGGAGATCCCGAGTACTCGGGAGAGGGGGTCTCAAACTATGAAGCAAATAATTCTCTAAAAAAACAGTCAGCAAAAAAAATCCACGGTGTTTACGGCAACCTGGTATTTGTCGATCCCGATGATACGAATAAGGTAGTTCGCACCTGGATCAGCACACCCTTCGACCGTAAGGAAGTCAGCAGGGGCTGGGCACCACCCCACCCCACGCTCTACCTGCGCCGCGAGGTGTATGAGCAACACGGGCTGTTCGACATCAGCTTTCGCATTGCCGGCGATTACGACCAGATGCTGCGGATCATGCGCAAGGAAAGCATACATCTGGCTTACCTGCCCGAAACCATTGTCCGCATGCGCAAAGGAGGTGCCAGTACCGGCAACTTTGGCGAGTTGCTGTGTAAAAAGGGTGAAGACCTGCGGGTCCTGCGCAATAACGGCTTTCGCTTCCCCTTTGGCGTATTGCTGATGAAAAACCTGAGAAAGATCCCGCAGTTGCTGAAGTAGAATTGATAATCTAATCCTCCGTCACCTATCGGCGACACCTCCTTTAGCAAAAGGAGGACTTTCGTGCTCCTGGCAATAAAAGACAATAAAGGGGGATTGCCTCTTTCCTCGTCCCCCTTGGAGAAGGGGGAATCAAAGGGGGATTGACCGTTCTTCGTCCCCCTTGGAGAAGAGCCTGTCCCGATCGCAGCATCGGGAGGGATTCAGGGGGATTGATTTTTCCTCGTCCCCCTTAGAAAAGGGGGAACTAAAGGGGGATTGATTTTGGGAATATCTTATTCTAATCCTCCGGCACCTATCGGCGCCACCTCCTTTCAAAAGGAGGACATTCGTGCTACTGTTAAAAAACTCACTGACAAGACGAAAAAAACTTCCCTACTTAATTTTTTTAAGTCCGCAAGAAAATAAAAAATGTCCGTATAAGATTTAAAACATGTCCGCAAGTTTTTTGAGAAGATAAAATCCTGGAAAATAATGAGGAAAAAATATGGAATAACGGGAGGATAAGCTTAACTTCGATGACGTAAAAAAACAAAGGCCCGTTGGTGCGGGAACACCATTACGAGCCTCTGGATTCATCACATGAGCTTGAGAATTAACCGGCGAAAGAATAGTCAATCATCCGCAGTTTTTTCTTAAGCTCTTTTGTTGGCCGGTAGCGGATATTCACTCCGCGTACCTGCGAAACCGAAACTTCCTCTTCGGTTTCTACACCATCGCTGCTAACATTGGCATAAAAACTTCCGAGTTGTCCGAGAGCAACAATGTTGCCTTCCAGTAACTGGTCGGGGACCAGATCCATTAAGGCAACCAGCACACCGTGCACATCGGAACGGCGTAGCGAGCACCGATCGGCCACCATGGTAGCCAGATCATCAAGTTCAACACGTTCGTCATGAACCGCCGATGCATATAGCTTTGGCGCTTCATTTCTGTCCTGAGGGTTTAACCTCGAAATAGTCTTTAAATTCATACTATTAGAATTTAAATTTATACTAAACCGACTACCAACCTTTAAAGGTATCGGACGGATTTCTCCAACAAAAGTCAGGTCCGGTTTAAATTATTACACTATGGGTTATTGTTTTGAGATGGGTTCTAATACAAATATAGCACGATGATGGGCAAAGCGCAATATTTAGCTATAAAATGTATTCGAAAGTTATAAACATCTGATTGTCATATAAAAACCATTAGCTGTGAGCTTTTTTATTTTCGGCAGATATTTTAAATCAGATCCGTGTAAGAACAGGAAAAGGACTGGCCTCCTGTTTTCAACAAGTGCCTTATTTGATAAAATATTATAATAAATAGAACAAAAATTATTAACATCCGCTGCCTCTTGTTTATAAATTGAGGCCGGTTGAACCCGCATATGTATTGAATGTTTGTTCATAAAACAAGCTTCAATCAACACCTGATCATTTCGGCACAAAAATGGCCAGTATTTCAAATTGACTTAAATGTTGTGCCGATTTACTCGCGTGGCTCGTTTACCCCGGGTTTCACCCGGGGCTATTAAGCTATCGCCCCTTCAGGGCCAACCGAAAATGAGGATTTGGAAAAAGAATTCTTTTCTCCACCCTTGGGGGGAGATCCCGAGTACTCGGGAGAGGGGGTTTCCGAATAAACCACCGGCAGCCGCATAGACAACCTTGAAGCGTTTCACAAACCTTCAAGGTTTAAAAGCCAAAACAAAGAACCTTAACCTAACAAGCAACCTTAGTAGCTAAAAGATTATAAGATAGAGAGGAGACCTGCCTACCGTAGATAGGTGTCAGGGTAAGGCACGTGGGTGGCCGACAGAGGGGGATTTTTCTAAACCAATTCTAGGACACAGGTATTTGAACAGTTACCTGCCGTAGGCAGGAAATATCGGTAAAATACAAAATACATGCCCAGCCAAAGTCCCGTAGGGATGAGATGAAGATATTGAGAATTTAGGATGTTCTCCGTTGCCCCTTCTTTATAAATAGTGGCCGGTTGAATCCACATTTGTATGGCAACGATACCCAAAATCTAATATATCAACTTTTATTTTGGTAAAGCGTTTTAATGAACCCCCGTTTTTTCGGCACAAGAAGGGCCGGCATTTCAAACTGCATACACGATTGCGCCGATTTACTCGCATTGCTCGTTACCCCGGGTTTCACCCGGGGCTATTAAGCTTTAGCCCTTTCAGGACTGGTAAACCGTTAATCCGGCGGCGCATTACAAATACAATGTTACAAGATAATTCATGCGCCGCCTGGTCTTATTATTAAGATTGTCATCCCGAATCCCATGAAATGGGTGAGGGATCTCAAACAAAATTCTACTGACGTTCCATTAAACAACCTTGAAGTGTTTCACAAACCTTCAAGGTTTTAAGTTCGTTGTTCAAAATACTACCTTCAAACCAAAAAATTATAAATTCGCATCCAGTATCAAGTATCGAGAATCAAGTTCAATGACACTCAACTTTTAAAAGTGAAACGCATTAAAAGTTGTTAGTGGAATTCCAGCCTGCCGGCTGGCAGGAATCCCGATGCGAAGCAATCAGGGTATCGAGTATTAAGAATCGAGAATCGAGAATCGAGAATCGAGTATCGAGAATCGAGTATCAAGTATCGAGTATCAAGTATCAAGTATCAAGTATCGAGTATCAAGAATCTAATATCGAGCAACCAGTAACCAATGACCAGTGACTATAAACTCCGCTTCCCGCTAAAAGATGTCGAAATCAGAATTACAGATACACCGACAAAAATTGCTGATCCACTGTTCTGCAAAGATCAACAGTGTTCTGCTCCCGACGAGTTCAGCATGTATATGGAAGGTGCGGGATGGCTGTATACCCAAGGAGGTAATCGGCTGGAATTTGCTCCGGATACAGATGCACAAGACGAAATCATCGAGATCCTGGTGGGCAACTGGGGATTGGTAAGTCTGTTGCACCAGCGTAAATGGTTGAACTTTCATGCCAGTGCATTTGCCCTGAACGAAAAAGGCATTATGGTCTGTGGCGACTCCGGGGCAGGTAAATCTTCGCTTACTGCCGGCTTCTGTGCTCAGGGAGCCACTTTCATGAACGACGATGTTACTGTTATTGAATTCAATGATTCAAAGCCGATGATTCGCCACCTTAGCACAAAAATGGCATTAACGGAAAACACCCTGTCGCAACTCCCTAACAACAAGCAAAAATGGTCGGGGGTAAATCCTTTTAACCAAAAAAAGTGGTTCGAACAGGAGGCACCCTCAGAAACTTATGCCCCACTCGACCATGTGCTGTGGATTGTAAAAGGTAAAACCAAGCAACTCAAACTTACAGAACTTGAACCGATGCAGCGCTTTATCCTGTTACGCGGAGAGATCTGTGGCTGGGAAATGCTGGCCGGGATGAAAGAAACCGAAGCTTACTACCTCCATAAGCTACTGGAAATCAGCCAAAATGTTCAGATCACCCGTGTCGATCGACCGGAAGAATTTCCCCTGAATGATTTGATCGCAGTACTTTACAAACATATGTCAGTTTTTTAATGTTTACTTTACACATGAAACAGATCAAAAAATGGCAATCGCTACCAAAATGGGACAAAAAACTGCTGCTAGAAGCACTGGTCATGATGTACCTCGCCAAGGTGGTTCTGTTGATGCTGCCCTTTAAATGGATCATGCGGATAAGCACCAGGCACTGTTCAGATACAACACCGGACATAGAGCTACTGATCAGCATAAAATCGGCAATAGCAAGGGCTAACCGCTTTTCGTTCTGGAAAAATGTATGCCTGGTACAAAGCCTTACAGCCCGCTGGATGTTGAACCGCAGAAATATCCCTTCCCGGCTGTCGCTGGGCATAAAACACAACAAAAACGGCAAACCGGAGGCCCATGCGTGGCTAAAAGTGTCCCAATTTGAAATTATTGATAAAAATTGGGACTATCTGGAATTAAAAAACTTTTAATGAAAAAATATAATACTAACTTTGATGCCTGACGCCTGAATATAAAAAACAAACCCAAGTTTTAATTGTTAGTTCACTAAAAAAAACTTGAAATTATTGGTTATGAAAAACTTGGAAATCAAAAAGAGAACCTGGCAAAAACCTGAAGTCCAAACACTGAGTATAAAGAAGGATACGTTTGGTACATCCGCAACCAATACCACTGAGTCTCATCCTCAGCGACCGGGTAGTAAACCTTAAAGAATAGTATTAATATTTTGGAACAGAACATAATGCCAAAATATGCATGTTTGTTCCTTTCTTAACATTACAAGCAACTAAAGTTGAGGATTTATTTAATATAGTTTCCGCATTTTTAAACTTACGTGTATGATTTATGGATGTTTATCAGGTTCAAGGCATTCATTAATCGAAACAAAGATTGAATTACTTGAACAATTAATGAAATTTGATGATTTCTATCATCAGAGAAAAACGGATGGGAATTTCTTTGCAGGGTATTACGTTTCTAAAAAAATACCATTATCTAAAAATGACTTTTTTTTTAATGATCCAAACACTGGAAACACTTTGCTTCTCTCGGGATGCATATATAACATTGATACGATTATTGAATCATATGGCATTTCAGGAAAAACTATATCCACTGCTGAAAAATTGTACGTTGCCTATCGAAACGGAGGCTTAGGATTTGTAAATCAATTAAATGGTGATTTTGTTTTTGCAATATTTTTAAAAAAATCTCATAAACTCTTTCTTTTTAGAGACCATTTAGGAATACGACCTCTTGCATATACTAAGTATAATGATAACTTATTTTTTTCTTCTGATATAACCAGTTTGTGCAGATCATTTTATGAAGGAGATAAATTAAACCGGGAATTCTTGCTCAATGAATTCAAAATGATTGATTTTTCTCAAACTCCTAACTCTGCAGTAAAAAAGCTGCCTCCTGGTCATTATCTTGAATTTTCAAAAAATAGTGTAAAGACAATAAAATATTGGCATCCTGAAAAGATTCAGATTGATAATAATTTAGGTAAAGTTCAAATGCTGTCGGATATCGAAAAAATAATTGATAACGCTGTGGCAATCAGATGTAATCCTAAATATACAGCAGGTACACATATTAGTGGTGGATTGGACTCAGGCATTGTAGCAGCACTGGCAAAAAAATATTATCAACATCAAAAAATATTCTACGGGTTTTCATGGTCACCTTCAGAATTAAACAATAAATCAGGCAAATATGATGAGCGTGAACTTATCCGTGAACAATGTAAATTAAACGAGATCACTCCTTATTTTGCAAAATGGTCATTTACCGATTTTCGCCACTTTGTTTCAAATAAACTCAGGTTTGGAGAGTTTTATCAGGAGTACAAGGTTTTACAGAAAGCCGAAACAGAAGGAGTTAATTTGATCTTCAGTGGATATGGAGGGGACGAATTTGTTAGCAAAGGTGATCGTGGAATAGATATGGATCTTCTATTTAATCTTCAATTTTCATCATTTCTGCAAAGGAATAGCATCGCCAAACCACGTTCACTATTTAAACGTATAATTAACGAAATATTATTTCCAGCCTTAAACATCTTACCATTATCAGTGCGGAAATTACAAAAGGAATCAAGTAAATACATCAAGGCCGAATATCAAAAATCAGATAAAAAAACAGTATCAAACTTTTATTTTTTTACGTCCAGAAGAAAATTGCATTTGGGATTTCTAAAAACTTACCATCTTAATTATAGATTGGAAAATTGGTATATTGAAGGTATGCATAAAGGTATAGAATATCGTTTTCCTCTTCTTGACAAGAATATTGTGGAATACATGTTAAAAGTACCTTCAAAATTGCTTGCAAATAGTAATTTCTCTCGCACAATTTTGAGGGAAATAAGTGATGGTTTTCTTCCAGAAAGCGTAAGATGGAATTTATCTTCATTTGATCCTGTTCTTTATCAGGAATCACCAAAAATGGTGAATAAATTAAGTTTGGAAATCATAAATGAGCTTCCTTCTATTGAGCAAAATTCTGAACTTTCTTTTATTGACTTCAAAAAAATAAAAAAAGATATAATTCAATTCAATAAGAATCCTGATTATAACTCATTCTCCTATTTACTTTTAGCCTTGTTTTTTGCAAAACAGTTGCACGAATATACTATTCAATACAAAAAAGTACCTGCATTATAAATGAAAAGATATTTTAGAAAAAAAGAAGCAGTATCAGGAAATCTGCATAACGAAATGGTAATGATGGACCTCGACCAGGGCAAATATTTTTCACTGAACCCCGTGGCCACACGAATCTGGGAACTGCTAGAGGACGCAAAAACTTTGAAAGAACTCTGCAATATACTTCAGGAAGAATTTGATGTGGAAGAACAACAATGCATGAAGGAAGTAAGAGAACACCTGGAGGAGATGATCCGCCTTAAACTGGTATTTGCAAAAGAAGAAAAATAACTCTCAGTGTCTGCTTTCAACGTAACAAAACAATGATTGAGAAATTTGACCGGGAAATCTTATACCAACACCACCAACTAAGCCACGACCAGATCGATGACCTCCTGGGCGAAAACCGTCGGTCGGAATTTCCCGGAGCCAAAGCCCAGCACCTGCCCAAACTGGCGGAATTCAATGCACTTATAAGCTTATTTATTGAAGAGGGCATTGAGTTTATCCCTTTTAAAGGCCCCATACTCTCCTACCTGTTATACAAAGACCCGCTCTACCGGAATTACCAGGATCTTGATTTTTTTATCAAAGCGGAATCGCTTTCAAAGGCCTACGAACTGCTGTTGCAACGGGGATACTCCTCGCCTTATTTTAGCTGGCCGGAATCAGAACAAAAACAACAACGACTGTTCAAGTATACCAACCAGGCGGCCTTGATTCATCCCGCAGGGGAATTGAGCGTTGAGTTCCACTGGCAACCTTTTAAATCGAATGTCCTTCGCCAACAATCCATACAGGAACTCCTCTGGAACAATACCCGGACTATTGATTTTGGAGGCCAGACGATAAAGCTGTTAAACCGCGAATTCGAATTGCTGTATTTGATCATCCACGGTGGTTTGCACCGCTGGGAACGATTAAAGTGGCTCGTCGATATTAAGGATTACCTTGTTAAAGTTGGATACGAACAATCTGTTTTTTCGGGCTATGTAAAAGAACTGAAAGCCGGGCGCATGGTGGCACTGTGTAATGCCATGCTTAAAGAATTTTTTCCCGATATAGAGCCTCTTTCCTGTACAACAAAAGTTTCCCCCTGGCTTTTAAAGAAGAATAACGAAAGCATCAACAGGAAGGAAGAACAGCCATACGACGATAGTTTCAAAGGACTTACTGTGGGAATGATCTACCTGATGCGCTGTTTTCCCGGTCTTAGCTACAAATGGAATGTGCTGAAAACTTTTAATTTTACCTACGATCAGTTGGACAGAAAAGGATTATTAGCACATCCGCTGTTTCACAACCTTTACCGGCTCATAAAAAAACTGATCCGCAGATTTTCATGAAAAAAAATCGATTGATCATAGACAGTCTTCACCTCATCAGGCGGCATCAACCGGCACGTCTGGTCCTGATCTTTCTGCTTACTCTCATTATGGGTACTGTTGGCGGTGTATCCATTGTATTGCTGATCCCGCTTTTGCAACTGCTTACCCCCGGAACGGAAAGTGCTCCGGAAGGATTAGCATTTTACATCAACCAATGGGCAGAGAAACTCCACTTTAACCTGAGCTTCGAATCGATATTGCTGGTATTTGTGGTTTTACTGATAGTCAGCGCCCTGCTTCAGTATACAAAGTCGCTGCTCGATGCCTCCTGGCAGCAAAGTTTTATTTACCAATTGCGCCGCCGACTGTTTCGCAAGATCATTATGGCCGACTGGACCGTGCTCAACCAAAACAGCAAGACCAATCACCTGCAGGTACTGAGCAAAGAGGTACCCAACCTGGCTAACTTTGTATATTTTCTCTTGCGTCTGCTTACCTCGCTCATCATGGCCGCTGCCTATCTGGCCTGGGCCATGCTGGTGTCGGTGAAATTTACGTTGATCATCACGCTTATTGGTCTGGTGCTCTTCATACTGTTACGTCGCTTTCTGTTTAAAGCTTTTCACCTGGGCGAAGGCTATATCGAATCATACAACCGCCTGCTCAAGTACATCGATGATTTCTGGCAGACCGTAAAAATTGCCAAGGTCCACCGCTCGGAGCCGTTCTATTATAAAAAGTTCGACGAAGCTTCTTCCACATTGGTGGATATCGAATACCGGATGCAAAAGAACTATGCCCTCCCCCAGTTGATCTATCGGATCGCCGGATTACTGGTGCTTGTTGGGGTGGTTTATGTGGGCTTCCGATTTCAAATGGTGCCACTGGCTTCCTTTTTTATACTGATCATCCTTTTTTCCCGGATCTATCCGCGCTTTACCGCGATGAACACCGATGTGAACATGATCATTACCAACATCCCGTCGGTGGAACTGGTAATCAACCTCGACCGGCAATTGGAAGACCATGCTTTGCACCGGGAAGAAACAATAAAACATATCGATCTGCAAAAGGCGATCAGTATCAGTGCTTTGAATTTTGGCTACCCCGGAGCAAATCGCCTGTTCACCGACTGGAACGAAAACATACCCGCGTACCGGATCACAGGCATCATGGGCAGTTCGGGCGCCGGGAAAACCACTTTTATGGATCTGATCGCCGGGCTGCAAAAACCGCATTCGGGAACCATCAGCGTCGACGGAAAAAAGCTAAACAACGACACACTTCCCGGCTGGCAGCAGAGCATCGGTTACCTGCCACAGGATGCCTTTTTTATCGATGGCACCTTGCGTGAGAACCTGGTATGGGACAGCCGTAAGGATTTTAACGATGCAGCCATCATGGACATGCTCGGGCGGGTAAATGCCGCTCATCTGGTGGAACGTTTCCCGAATAAACTCGATGAACATCTGGTGAACTACCATTTTCACTTTTCCGGCGGTGAACGCCAGCGACTGGCACTGGCACGTGTACTGCTGCGCCACCCTTCGCTCCTTCTGCTCGATGAAGCCACCTCATCACTCGACCCGGAGAATGAACAGCGGATCATGGAAACCATTGCCGCCCTGAAAAGCACGGTAACCATCATCTTTGTCACCCATCGCCGCTCCCTCCTCCCCTGGTTCGATCATGTGATTGATTTGGATAAAGGAGCTACAAGCCACGAGCTGTGAGCCGTGAGTCATCGGTCTTTATTTCATTAAAACGACTTCAATCCATCGTAAACTCAACATAAGCTCTTTGGACTGTCATTCACTATCTTATTACTGAACAAAAGTCCCCACTTGGGGGGATTTAGGTGGTCTGAGAAAATGAGGAACGAGCAATGAGCCATTGGTCACTTGTCATTGAGAATTGGACATTGGATATTAAATATTGAACTTTTCACTTTTGCCTTCTGCCTTTTGCCTTCTGCCTTCTGCCTTCTGCCTTTTGCCTTGCCTTTAAGCATTGAAACAGTATAGAACTCAATCCTTCAACAAATCTATCCCGCAGTCCATAAATGAATAACAAACGCTCCCTTGGGGATTGGGGGTCAGGAAAACAAGCAACGGGTCATTAGGCACTTGTCATTGGGAATTGAATACCGACTAACGAATGAGGCATCTCAATCACAGACTACCGGCAACCGCAACCGCAACCTTGAAGCATTTCACAAACCTCGAATAAGAAATTCCCCTCCTGGCCAGGAGGGGTGTCAGCGTCAGATGAATTAACATGAATGCTCAATTTACCAACGCTATTTCGGCGCAAACAACCCACCAACATCTATCCAGGCAGCCGCATGCGCCGATTTACTCACGCTGATCGTTACCTCGGGCTTCACCCGGGGCTATTAAGCTATCGCCCTTTCAGGGCTTTTGAGGCGGCGCAGCACAAATACAATAATATAAGATAATTCACGCGCCGCCTGGTTTTATAATTACAATTGTCATCCCGAATGAGAGCAACGAATGAGGGATCTCAATCACAGACCACCGGCAACCGCAACCGCAACCTTGAAGCATTTCACAAACCTGGAATAAGAAATTCCCCTCCTGGCCAGGAGGGGTGTCAGCGTCAGATGAATTAACATGAATGCTCAATTTACCAACGCTATTTCGGCGCAAACAACCCACCAACATCTATCCAGGCAGCCGCATGCGCCGATTTACTCGCGTTGCCCGTTAACCCGGGCTTTTCCATCGGAATCCCTTCGGGGCACCTGAGCTAAAAGTCATTAGTCCCCGGATAGTGAGTATTGAACATTGGAAATTTATTAATCAACTATAAAATCCCTATTTTTGATGGATGATGAAGAACACAATTATCTTATTATTACATCATGAATACAGCATTAACTCTAACGAAGCATCAGGGCTTCATTTCACTCAGCAGGATAAATTAACATCACAAAATAAATAACTAACATTTATGAAAACAGCATTAATAACTGGGATAACAGGACAGGATGGCGCTTATATGGCCGAGTACCTGATCAAAAAAGGCTATGTAGTTCACGGTATAAAAAGGCGTTCTTCCCTGTTTAATACCGATCGCATCGATCACCTTTACCAGGATCCGCATGTTGACAACCGCAACCTGATCCTGCACTACGGCGATTTAACCGACAGTATGAACCTGACGCGGATCATCCAGGAGGTTCAGCCGGATGAAATTTACAACCTGGCCGCCATGAGTCACGTAATGGTAAGTTTTGATACACCTGAATATACGGCCAATGCCGATGGGCTGGGCACGCTCCGCATTCTGGAGGCCGTACGCCTGCTTGGATTAAAAGAGAAGACGAAGGTCTACCAGGCTTCTACATCCGAGTTATTCGGATTGGTACAGGAGGTTCCTCAGAAGGAAACCACTCCTTTTTACCCGCGATCGCCTTACGGGGTAGCAAAATTGTATGCCTACTGGATCACCGTGAATTACCGCGAAGCTTATGGTATCCATGCCAGTAACGGCATCCTGTTTAACCACGAATCACCGATCCGTGGCGAAACCTTTGTGACCCGTAAGATCACCCGGGCCTTATCGAGGATTGCATTGGGTATGCAGGACACCCTTTTCCTGGGAAATCTTTCGGCACAACGCGACTGGGGACATGCCAAAGATTACATCCGTGCCATGTACCTGATCCTTCAACAGGAAGTACCCGACGACTATGTAATCGCCACCGGGATCACTACTTCCATCCGCGATTTTGTGCAGATGGCCGCTGGAGAAATTGGACTGGAAATCAGTTACTCCGGGGAGAATGCTGAAGAAAAAGGGTTTATCTCTGCGGTAGATGAAAAGGTTTTTAACAAAAAAGTGGGTGAAGAGTACCTGGGGGACATCAAAGAACGTATTAAACATCGCAAAACAGCCAGTGTGGCAGTTGATCCGACTTATTTTCGTCCGGCTGAAGTGGATCTGCTGATCGGTGATCCGACCAAGGCCAACACCAAACTCGACTGGCAGCCGAAATACGATCTTCAGGGCCTGATCGAAGACATGATGGAATCGGATATCAAACTGATGAAAAAAGACCGTTATTTACAGGATGGTGGGTACAGGACGCTTAACTATTTTGAATAAAGACACAGATTACGCAGAATTCCACTGATTGCGCAGATTATGTCATCACTGCTATACGAAAAAGAAACATATAATATTATCGGTGCCTGTATGATGAATGTTCATCGAAAGCTTGGAAATGGCTTTCTTGAATCTGTTTATCAGGAAGCTTTAGAAAGAGAATTTATAAAGCAAGCTATACCATTCGTAAAACAGCATAAGTTAAATGTATATTTGGATGGAGAGCCTTTAAAAAAGTATTTCAAGGTAGATTTTCTTTGTTATGAAGCGATAATTCTTGAGATTAAAGCTGTAGGATTTCTGGCTACTGACTTCAGTAAACAAACCATCAACTACTTAAATGCCTCCGGTTTAAAAGTTGGATTGCTGATTAACTTCGGAGAAACAAGTTTGAAATGGAAACGTTTTATCAATACCTAAAGGTCTGTGGAATCCGTGTTAATCAGTAAAATAGTTCAAACTTAATCAGAGAAGACCAATTATCCTATGTCAAACAGAATTATTAAAATGAAAAAAAACGACAAAATATACATCGCCGGTCACAGGGGGCTTGTAGGATCGGCCATTTGGAAAAACCTGCAGAAAAGAGCTTATACGAACCTGATCGGAAAAACCCGGCAGGAACTGGACCTGCTGGACCAACAGGCTGTGGAAACATTTTTTGAACAGGAACAACCGGAATATGTTTTTCTGGCCGCAGCAAAAGTGGGTGGAATTGTAGCCAACAATACCTATCGTGCTGATTTTATTTACGAGAATCTTGTGATCCAGAACCACATTATCCATAATGCCTGGAAATATGGTGTAAAGAAGTTATTGTTTCTGGGGAGTACCTGTATCTATCCGCGGGAGGCTCCGCAACCCATGCCGGAGGATTCACTCCTCACCTCCCCGCTGGAATACACCAACGAGCCTTATGCCATTGCCAAAATCGCCGGGATTAAATTGTGCGAAAGCTACAACCTGCAATACGGCACGAATTTTTTATCAGTTATGCCCACCAACCTGTATGGGCCAAATGACAATTTCGACCTGGAAAAATCACATGTTCTGCCGGCACTGATCCGTAAGATCCACCTTGGTCATTGCTTAGAAGAGAACAACTGGGAAGCTGTTCGTTCAGACCTGGATCAGCGTCCCATTGAAGGTATAAATGGCAATTCTTCAACTGATACAGTATGTTCCATCCTGTCAGAATATGGAATTAGTTCGTCCCCCTTTGAAAAGGGGGATCAAGGGGGATTGAAAAGCAAAGTCTCAGTCGAGGTATGGGGCTCCGGCGCTCCGATGCGCGAATTCCTCTGGAGTGAAGAAATGGCAGATGCCTGCGTGTACCTGATGGAAAACGTCGACTTTAAGGATGTGATCTCGTCCCCCTTGGTGAAGGGGGATAAAGGGGGATTGAAGGAGGTCAGAAACACCCACATCAATATCGGCACAGGGAAAGAGATCAGCATCAAAGGTCTTGCAACTCTGATCAAACAAATCGTCGGTTTTAAAGGCGAGCTGGTATTTAACACCTCCAAACCGGATGGCACCCTGCGTAAACTCACCGATGTTACAAAACTTCACGAACTGGGCTGGCAGCACAAAATCGAAATTGAGGAAGGTGTAAAAAGAATGTATGAGTGGTATCAGGCCAAAAGGTAAAAATATATTTTCGGATGAAATAAGTAAAAAGGCCCGGAAGGTTTTACTATTTTCACGAAAAATAAAACCGGCTGCCTGAAAATGCCGATGAAACAAGCAACTTTTTAAATTGATGAAACACCTTATATCGGTTCCAACAAACGTAGTTCCCCATTTTCACCACATTGCCGAATTAGATCCTAAGGATTGGTTTGTTACTTCCGATCCCGAAAATACTAAAGTCGGTTCGGGAGGCGGAACTGCTCATATTTTATCGGAATTGTTCCAAAACGAAAATGCCGGGGATTTCACGGCTTGGTTGCCCGGTGAGAAAAGAGCCATCATTCACGCCGGAGGACAAAGTCGCAGGCTGCCGGCCTATGCACCACTGGGAAAAAGCCTGATCCCCATGCCCGTATTTCGCTGGTCGCGTGGACAGCAATTAAACCAACGCCTGGTGCATTTACAGCTTCCGCTTTTTGATCAGTTATTGGAACAGGCACCAAAGAAATTAAATACACTGATTGCCAGTGGTGATACACTCATATTCGGAGGTAAACAACTTCCGGAAATCCCTGAAGCCGATGTGGTGTGTTTTGGACTTTGGCTTGAACCTGAAAAAGCAACCAATCACGGGGTATTTTTTGCCAAACATGAAACACCGGAGCAACTGGAATTTATGTTGCAAAAACCTTCGATCCCGAAAATACAGCAACTGGTGCACGATCACTACTTCTTAATGGACATCGGGATCTGGCTGCTGAGCCCTAAAGCCATTTCGATATTAATGAAGAACTGTGGCTGGAACGGGAATAAGTTCACAAAAGGAATTCCTAACTTTTATGACCTGTACAGCACTTTTGGCACTGCCCTGGGAAATGCTCCCGGAGCACACAATGCTGAAATCAACCAACTAAAAGTGGCACTGCTGAACCTCGAAGGCGGAGAATTTTACCACCTGGGAAACACTTCTGAACTGGTAAGCAGCAACCTGGCGATTCAAAACCGGGTTAATGACCAACGTGAAATATGGCACAAACAGATAAAACCACATCCTTCGGTTTTTGTACTTAATTCAGTCCTTAAAAACAATTTTTCTCCAGCCAATCAGAACATCTGGGTGGAAAATTCAGTGGTTCCCGATTCATGGTCGTTTACTCATGATAATGTGCTGACCGGAATCCCGTCTAATAAGTGGAGTATTCAGCTTGATCCGGGGTCCTGTCTTGATATCGTACCGCTTGGAAAAAATGAAGTCGCCCTGCGTAATTATGGTTTTAATGACAAATTCAGGGGAGAACGGAAGAACGCTTCCACGCTTTTTATGAATACGCCACTAAACGAATGGCTGCAAAAAAGAAACCTTCAGAATGCCTTCGATGGTTTTGACAACGAAGAAGACATCTTTCAGCTTTCACTGTTTCCTGTGCTGGTTAAGGAACAGATTGATGAAGCTTATATACAATGGTTGCTTCAGATCAATCCGCCCCAGAATCAGGAATTTACAGAGCGATGGCTAAAAAGTAAGCGCTTGAGTTGTGCCGATCTGAATGATCAGAGTTTTATCGATCGTCTTGAGGCGCAAAGAACGGATTTAAGAAAGACAAATTACCCGGCACTGGCAGCCAATTATCAAAGCTCGGTTTTTTATCAGCTTGATCTGAAAAAAACGGCTTCTGATTTTTTAAGCAACAAACTTGAACTACCTGAAGAAAAAAAATTCTCGGGGAATGACTGGCTGCCGATCCACGATTTCATGTTCAGGTCACAGGTTCTTCGCTTAAAAGGACAAGACGGAGCCCGGCAGGAGAAAGAAGCATTTGAATACCTGCAGCAGCAAATTGTTGACCTCTGCAAAAACGACCGGGTATCCCCTGAAATAAGCCTTTTGCCCGACCAGATTGCCTGGGGCAGAAGCCCGGTGCGCCTTGATCTTGCCGGAGGCTGGTCTGATACGCCTCCCTATTGTTTCCTGTATGGAGGTAAGGTCGTAAATGTTGCCGTTGAATTAAACGGTCAGCCCCCATTGCATTGCTACATCAGAGGCAATTCGGAACATAAAATCGTTTTGCGTTCCATCGACCTTGGGGCACGCGAGGTGCTTACAAGTTTTGAGGATATACGGTCGTATGAGAATATCCGATCGGCATTTTCCATCCCCAAAGCCGCCCTGGCCCTCAGTGGATTCTTACCGGAATTTGCGCAGAATAAATTTGAAACCCTGAAAGATCAGCTGGAAAGCCTTGGGGGAGGTCTTGAACTGACCATTCTTTCGGCAGTTCCCAAAGGATCGGGACTGGGTACCAGTTCCATCCTGGCAGCAACAGTGCTGGGAACCCTCTCTGAAGTGTGCTGCCTGAACTGGGATAAACAGGAGGTCGGGAAACGTACACTTGCCCTGGAGCAGCTGCTGACAACGGGAGGAGGCTGGCAGGATCAGTTCGGGGGCCTGTTTGAAGGCATAAAACTCCTGGAAACAAATGCAGGAAAACATCAGGAGCCACGCGTTAAATGGCTGCCCGAATCACTCTTTAATGATCCGCTTACAAAAGGCAGGATTTTGTTGTACTATACAGGGATTACACGGGTTGCAAAAGATATTTTAGGGGAGATCGTTCGGGGAATGTTCCTGAATTCAAAGGAACATCTGGAGGTATTGGAAGACTTAAAACTTCATGCCATCAACACCTACGATGTACTTCTGCAAAAAGACCTGGCTTTATTTGCATCCATGATCGACCGAAGCTGGAAACTCAACCAGAAATTAGATGCGGGTACCAACACGCCCGAAATCCAGAAAATGATCGATCGCATTCAGGCGGATACACTTGGATTCAAATTGCTGGGAGCCGGTGGTGGTGGATTTATGCTGATCGTTGCCAGAGATGATGAAGCAGCTGCACGAATCAAAAATACGCTAAGTAAAAATCCAGTAAACGAACGGGGTCGTTTTGTTGATTTTGAAATATCCCAAACCGGTTTCCAGGTCACGAAAAGCTAGTTGAGTGCTCTATATTAAAAAGCAAAAAGTATGAAGAACAGTATTGAGAAAGATTCTTCTCCGTCATTTGACGGTTTGGAATGACGGGTGGGATGTGTTTTGGGCGGCGCACAACAATTTTCAAGAAACAGATTCCATCGGTCGTTCCTCCCTCGGAATGACAATCTTATGTATATAAACCGGCGGCACCCAACGAATGTAATCTCAACAAAACGGTTCCCGTGCCGCCTCGACATCATAATTTGCTGTCATCCCGATCCCGAGGACTCAGGAGAGGGATCTGCTGCAAACCATTGGTCATTGGTTACACGTCATAGGAAATTGAACCCTGTGAAATAAGTCTTCGACTTAATGCATCGCATTATTTCAAAGGGTGAATATTGATCATTTAAGCTTCGAGCTACTAGTCATTAGTCACTGGACATTTGTATTTGGATATTTTTACTTTTGACTTTATACGCCAAACACTGAATGCTGATCACTGCGACTGAAAACTGATAAATTGTGAAATTGAGCTTCATGATTCATGCTTCGTGCTTCATGCTTCTAACATTAAAGTATTGACTCAATAGCGCAGTCACCAAACTCTGAACTCTGAACATTGCCACTGATCACTGCGATTCAGTCCTTCAATCCCTCAGCTTCTTGCTTCGAGCTTCCGGCATCCCCTACTTCACCGCCACCGTTTCAATCTCTACCATCACTCCCAGCGGCAGTTCTTTAACAGCGAATGCAGCACGTGCAGGCGGATTTTCGGTATAACGCGAACCGTATACTTCGTTCATGGCTTTAAAATCGGCCATATCGCTTAACAGACAGGTCGACTTTACTACATCGGCAAACGAATATCCGGCGGCGTCGAGGATGGCACCGATATTTTTCATTACCTGCTCGGTTTGCTCTTTAATTCCTCCTTCCACCACTTTCATGCTTGCCGGATCAAGCGGCACCTGACCTGAAATGTAGAGTGTTCCGTTGACTTCAACGGCCTGGCTGTATGGTCCGATTGCCTGTGGAGCATTTTCGGTAGCTATAATTCGTTTCATCCTAATCTATTTTAGAAGTTATCGTAGTGACTTTGTTGTTTTTGCAGTTTCAGGTCGGCCAGCATCGATGATTTGGCACTGATGGTAAAGCTGTAACTTTTTCGGAATCCGAACGGAACAAAATTAAACGACATACCCCAGCAATGCAGGTCGCGGGTTAAATTAAAGGTAGTAAATGAAAACTCTCCGGCCTGGATATCGAAGTTGGTATTCATACTGGCATTCCATTTTTCGGTGATCTTAACGTTGCCACGCAGGCCGATAGTTTGCGATACCCGTCCGTTGGGATATGAGCGGGACGGACCGGTGTAATTCAGGCTGTAATCAAAACCAAAATCCCAGGGCATACTAAAATCCAGGTAATTGTCGTAGGCTGAAGCTAAAACGCCTGCATCCTCCGGCGCATCTTCTCCGGGAGCGGCTGAATTATCATCGTTTCCATTTCCACCCTTTTTATTCTTATCCTTACTTTTTGAATTAAAACTCATTCCAAACGAAAGGTTGGCACGTGTTACACGTCCGAGCTTTCCTAATCCGCTTCGTTCGTTCCAGGTGTATTTATGGATCTTTCGGTAATTTTCATCCACCATGTATGGATCGAGTGTCGTTCCCATGTTTATACTTACTCCGGCAACCGTAGTACGTGCCCTGATACTAAAGGGCGACAGGTTAAGCGAGTCGGCGATCAGGTTATAAGATGATGAAACACTCAGGTTATCGATCAGTTTCACTTTTTTAAATTTCTGTTCTTCGTCTGCTTTGGTCGAATCAGCATTCTCCAGAACTTTCATTTCCAGGTTATTGCTAAGGCTGAACGAAATTGCTCCCGACTCTCCCCTTCCCGGTGATCCTCCATAGACACCATCGCGGTTAATATCAAAATATTGCGTTCTCCCAGTCGAGTCTACCTGCACTTCCTGCCAGTATCCAAACTTGTCCCTACCAAAGTCGGGCCGGTAGCTAAAACCAATTGAAGGTGTCATTTTGTGCCGTATCCCTTTCACCTTCGAATCTGGATTCCGCGGGATAAACATTCCGTAAATATTGGTCGACGAACTCAGGCTGTATGCATAATCATACACACGATTCAATCCGGTAATGGTATCAACACGGATGGTACTTGGCACTCCTGACGGATTATCGGTAAAATTACCGCCTTCCACGTATTCATAATCGTACTTTTTAAAATACCATTTTTCGTTGTAGCTGATGCCCGGACTAAAGTTAATGTATTTAAAGAGGTTAAAACTCGGAAACGACAGCGGCAGATTGTGCCTGATTCCGTTTTTCCAGTCTTCAGTAAATGAGCTCCCCCAAATTTCGGACTCTTTTGCCGAGATGGTATTTTTCAAATTACCGGTGTAATTAAAACCCAGCTTTTCGTAAAACTTCAGTTTTCCGCTTCGGTTCTTTTTGCGGAAAGGATACACCTTAGCCATACTAAAAGTCATCTCGGGCAAGGAAAGCGACATGGTGCTGTCGCGCGTATTTTGCGAATGCCTGAGGTTTACCGACAGGTTAAACGGCGTATTCTCAAACCTTCGTGAATACGAGATACTCGAAGATTTAGTTGTCGTCAGGTAGTCGTTTGTATTGTAGGCATTTTGTTTGTCGTAGCCGCTCGAAGAAAGGTTAACGCTGGCCGAAAAAGTACGGTTAGGATTGGCTTTGGCATCCTGCGAATGCGACCAGGTTAATTTGTATTGTTTTGATTTTGAGTAGGTATCCAAACCTTTTTCACCGTATTTATTAATGGCGTAATCGAAACCAAAACTTCCGCTGAATTTATACCGCTTCCGGTAGCTGGTTTTAATCCGGGTTCCCCACGATCCTTTAGAATAGACATCGCCTTGCACAGCAAGGTCGAAGTACTCACTTGCCGCCCAGTAATACCCCCCGTCGCGCAGGAAGAATCCACGGTTATTCTCTTCCCCGTATTTGGGAATCAGAATCCCCGATGAATAGGTCGGCGAATTGGGAAAATAACCAAAAGGCAAAAAGGGAAAATAGATCGGAAAATCTTCCAACACCATATACGCCGGTCCGGTAATGATCTTTTCGTTCGAGATCACCTTGGCTTTGGTCAGTTGCAGGTAAAAATGCGGGTGATCCGCATCGCAGGTCGTATACTTGGCTTTTTCGGTAATAAATACTTCTTCACCGATCTTCTTGGTGCGATCGCTGTGAATAAAACCTTCGCCCTGTTGCGAAACCACTTTGGTAATAAAAGCCTTTTCGCTTTCGAAATTATAACGCATCGTTTCCGATTCGTATTCCTCAGCACCCTGTTTAAAGATGGGTTTTTGGCTGAGTTCGCCGGCTGAGTCCAGAATGCCCTCTGCATATATTTCTTTGGTGTCCAGATCAAGCTGGATATAATAGGCATTCAGTTCGATATTCTGATAAGTTACACGGGCATTGTTATACAGGTACACTTTTTGTCCGTCGAGCGAGACAACCATCGAGTCCGACGCTTCATACTGAATAGGATCGGCGATTACAGGTGCTTTCTTCCTAATCGTATCAACGGCCATCACATGCAAAGTATCCGTTAAAACAGTGTCGTTTACAACCCGCGATTCGACCAGTGTATCCATTCGAACTGCCGTTTCAGTTTCCTGACCAAAAAGTAAGAAGATAGGACAAAAAAGGAAGAGATATGTAAGTACTAATTTATTCAATATGTTCTCTGTATTCAACTACTATTGGCTCGACAAAAATATAAATATGCACTATACTATTAAGCTAATAAATGCAAAATAATTCTAAATTTCTATTTTTATCAGATAAAGCAGGAAGAACGATCCCGGCAAAGAATTCAGAGGAAGCAAGATAATAAGTTCCGGGGAATTTCGGTTTTATATGTTGGCGAAGAGCTTGTTTGATCATTATGAAGAAAAATCCACTAAAATACCTCTTGTTAATTGTTGCTTTTGCAGTGCTTCAATCGGTGCCGGCCAATAACCGCTCCGAAGCAAAGCAGGACGATTCGCTGGTATCGCTTGTAGTGATCGATCCCGGACACGGAGGAATCGATTCCGGAACCAGCAGTGGCGATGTTGAGGAAAAAGACATCGTACTGGATATCGCGCTTAAGCTAGGAAATTACATCGAACGTACATTCCCCGAGATTGAAGTGATCTATACCCGTAAAACCGATGTTTTTATTCCGGTGTACCGACGGGCAGAAATCGCCAATAAGGCAGATGCCGACCTGTTTATTTCGATTCATGCCAATGCAGTGGATTATAAATACGTGCACGGAACCGAAACCTTTGTGCTTGGGCAACACAGTAGCGAGGACAACCTTCAGGTGGCAAAAAAGGAAAATTCAGTGATCTTGCTGGAAGATGACTATACCACTACTTACGAAGGATTCGATCCAAATTCATCGGAGTCGTACATCATGTTCGAGCTGGTTCAGGATGAATACAAGGAACAAAGTATCTCGCTGGCCAATGCCATTCAGAACGAATTTCGGCTACGAACCAAACGCAAAGACCGAAGTGTAAAAGAGGCCGGGTTCCTGGTGTTGCGCCAAATCGCCATGCCGGGGGTATTGGTGGAAACCGGATTTCTGAGCAACGCCAGCGAACGGGACTTCCTCAACAGCAATAATGGTCGCGATCAGATTGCATTGGCTATATTTAGCGCTTTTGAGGCCTACAAAACCAATGTGGAACAGAAAAGCAGTTTCCACCTCGTTACAGACGATGAAACACCTCAGCCCATAGAAAAAGTGGCTACAGGTGCGAATGTAACACCGGCAACAACACCAGGCTCAGCAGAGAAAAGTGCCGGAGAAGAAGACCTCTTCTATTCGGTTCAAATTATGGCACTAAAGCAAAAAATAGAAACAACACCCGAGAATTTTAATGGTCTTGATAATGTATTCAGGATTGATTCGCCAGGCATTAGTCGCTACTTTGTAGGTAAATATTCATCGCTCGAAAATGCCGAGATCAATAAGGAATTACTACTTGTGCGCTATGAATCGGCATTTGTTGTGGCTTTTAAAAACAACGAGCTGATTTCGTTAAAAAAGCTTCAGGAAAACAAGAATTGACCGCTGAATGCCTCAATTTTACAATAAATGTTGTAATTTTCGCCCATGAGAATTTCGAAATTTGCACGACTTGGAATATTAATTGTTATATCACTAACCGTTCTGGTTTGGGGATTGGCCTACCTTAAAGGCAATGACATTTTCTCTCGTAACGATTTTTACTACGTGTATTACAACCGCGTTGACGGGCTCGCCAATTCGGCTAATATTGCACTGAACGGTTACCCCATCGGCAAGGTAAGGGAAGTAAAATTTGCTCCCGACAATAGTGGCCGATTGCTGGTTACTCTTGCCGTTGATGCCGATTTCAAAATTCCGCTCAACTCGGTCGCCCAAATCGTTAGCAGCGACATTATGGGAACACGCTCGGTTAAATTGCTGATGAGCGACGCGAAACAATACCATCAAAACAATGACACTATACTGGGTGCGATTGAAAGCGATTTAAAAGAACAGGTAAGTCTCCAGGTACTGCCACTAAAAAATAAAGCCGAAGAACTGCTGGGAACCATCGATTCGGCCATTACGGTGCTGACCATGATTTTAAACGAAGATGCACAGGAAAACCTCTCTTCCAGTTTTGCCAACATCAACCAAACCATAAAAAACCTTGAAGCGACCACTGCCGACCTCGAAGAAATTGTATCGGCGGAAAAAACCAGCATAAAAAGCATTATTTCGAATGTAGACGACATTACAACCAGTTTAAATAACAATACAGAAATATTTAGGGCAACCCTGCAAAACCTGCATTCGTTTAGCGATACACTTTCGCAATTATCAGTTACACCCATGCTAAATAATATCGAAACCGTTTCTGAACAACTGGTTTCTACCCTCGATAAATTGAATAGCAATGAAAGTTCGGCCGGTTTACTTCTGAACGACGATGAGCTTTACCATTCGATCAATACACTTTCAGAAAACCTCGCCTACCTGGTAAAAGACATTCAAACCAATCCAAAACGGTACCTGCAATTCTCGGCCTTCGATTTTGGAAAAGAAGTATATGTCAATACCCGCGAAGATGTTTCATCGAAAGATATCGTATTTAAAATACACCTGGTATCGAGTAAAATAAAAGTAGATATGAACAGCGACCTGTTCAAAGGTCTCGAAAATGTGGAGGAATATTATTCCGGAGGAACCTACTCTTATTTAATTGGAAATACAGGAGTGTATTCCGAGATCGAAGAACTTCATCGCGAAGTCCGAAAAAACTTCCCGGAATCCACGATCGTCGCATTTAAAAAGGGAAAGCTGATTAAGCTCGATAAAGCACTTAAATCTATAAATTAATTTACCTCTTTATATCCTTATATATTGTTCATCTTCATTTACCAACCACTACCAACCAGTTATTCTATTAGCTATCAAGGCATTAATTGTTAATAATTGATTTTCAGACACTTATAAATATCTGAAAAATATATTTTTTTAATAGCCTGATAAAGAACCTAGTATAAAATTCACATACAAAACAATAGAAATGTGATTTTTTTTTTCATTTTTTTTTAGCAATTTTTGTTCTCAGGAATACCACTAAGGAAAAATTTTGTAGAACCTCAATTAGCCTGCAATTGTAAATGAACAATGAACACCAATCTGCATGGGAAAAATGCCTTAACGTTATAAAAGATAACGTTCCTAGCAGCAGCTTCAAAACCTGGTTCGAACCTATCGAACCCGTTAAACTTGAGAACAAAGTATTAACTATTCAGGTCCCAAGTGCTTTTTTTTACGAGTACCTCGAAGAACAGTTTATTGACATCCTTCGAAAAACACTTCGCATGGTCATCGGAAACGGCGCTAAACTGGAGTATAATGTTGTTATGGGCAACAAAAACAGCCAGCCGTATACGGTGAGCTACCCTACCAATAACAATACAAAGATCCAGAACAAACCGTTAACAATTCCGTTGAAAGCCGATGAGAAACCAACGATCAAAAATCCGTTTATCATCCCCGGCATTCAAAAGCTACAAATCGATCCGCAACTAAAGCCGGACAATACCTTCGAGAATTTTGTGGAAGGCGATTGCAACCGTTTAGCAAGAAGTGCGGGATATGCAGTGGCACAAAATCCTGGAGGTACAGCCTTTAATCCTTTAATGGTTTACGGCAACTCAGGACTTGGAAAAACCCACCTGGTTCAGGCTATCGGTATTGAAGTTAAAGAGCGTTTCCCGGACAAAGTAGTACTGTATGTAAATGCCAATAAATTTCAAACGCAATTTACCGAAGCCACACGCAACAACAACCGGAACGACTTCCTTCATTTCTACCAAATGGTAGATGTTCTGATTCTTGATGACGTGCACGAATTTGCAGGAAAAGAAAAAACACAGGAAACTTTCTTCCATATATTCAACCATTTACACCAAATGGGAAAGCAACTGATCCTTACATCGGATAAACCGCCCATCGAGTTAAAAGGAATGGAACAAAGGTTACTTTCGCGCTTTAAGTGGGGATTAACTGCAGACCTGCAGATTCCTGATTTTGAAACGCGCATGGAAATCCTGCGTCGTAAAGTGTATAAAGACGGTATCACGCTTTCAGAAGAAGTTCTGGAATACATTGCCTCGCATGTTACCAATAATGTTCGCGAACTGGAGGGTGCGCTGGTATCGTTGCTGGCCCAGTCAATGCTGAACAAACGCGAAATCACACTGGAACTGGCAGCAAAACTGATCACTAAACTGGTGAAAAATTCAAAACGCGAATTGTCGATCGAGTACATTTCGAAAGTGGTTTGCGATTACTTTAATATGCCGGTTGATGCGCTACAGGCCAAAACACGTAAAAGGGAAATTGTTCAGGCGCGGCAAATTGCCATGTATTTCTCCAAGAGTCTCACCAAATACTCACTGGCAAGTATTGGAGCTCAAATCGGGAGCAAAGACCACGCCACTGTACTTCACGCCTGTAAAACGGTGAACAACCTGAAAGACACCGACAAGAACTTCAGGGTTTTTGTTGAAGAGATAGAAAAGAAATTAAAAATGTAAAGAACAGGGCAGGCTTTTAAGTCTGCCTTTTTTCTGTCAGAATGATTAGTTTATTCGCCAGCATTATTTCTTCTTCGATGATTTATGTGGTTTTCAGGATCGCCAAAAACCACCAATGCCGGCTATCACCACTGATTACCTACAATTATCTCGCCGCCACTTTACTTGGCTTGTTGTTCTTTCAACCTTTTAAGGAAATTTCAATACAGCAATCTTTTAGCTGGCTTCCTTTTGGTGCATTGCTTGGGATATTGTTTATCGTCATGTTCTTTCTCATCGGACGATCTTCGCAAAAAGCCGGCATTGCGGTAACTACGCTGGCCAATAAACTTTCGCTGGTTTTTCCGGTATTGTTTTCGTTACTGTATTATCACGAACACATTTCAACCCTAAAATACATTGGACTGACCGGAGCATTTATAGCCATTGCACTTACAGTTTACAAAAAAGACCTGCGAAAAACCAACCTGCTGCTGATTGCACTACCGCTCCTTATATTTTTGGGCAGCGGTATGGTCGACACACTCGTTAAATTTGTTCAGGCCGAAAAAATAGCAGCAAATGAAGTAAGTGCCTACACCACTGTTGTTTTCTTTGTCGCCTTTATTTGCGGTACCATCTTTCAACTGCTTACCCGTCAGCTACAAGTTAGGATTCATCCTCCTACCCTGCTACTGGGTTTACTGCTGGGCATCGTTAATTTCGGATCGCTGTATTTTATCATCCTGGCACTCAATAACACAGGACTAAAAAGTTCGCTGGTATTTGCTTTGAACAACATGTCGGTGGTGGCACTAACAACTGTTCTGGGAACCTTACTTTTTAAAGAACAACTGAATAAAATTAACTTTGCAGGCGTTATACTGGCCATAATCAGTCTTTACTTTTTATTGTAATGAACGACGAATACAAAACCATAGAGAAAGCAGCCACAGGATATTTCAAAGATAAAGGGAGCAAATTTTACGCTTACGCTTATCCGGTGAAAAATGAGGATGAAGTCAAGGAATACGTTCAGGGCCTGAAGAAAGAACACCACAGTGCCCGTCACCATTGTTATGCCTGGCGAATAGGAACCGAAGAAATACTCACCCGCGCCAACGACGACGGTGAGCCGTCTTCAACAGCGGGAAAACCCATACTCGGACAATTGACCAGCTACGAAGTAACAAATATACTGGTTGTTGTGGTTCGCTATTTTGGCGGAACCTTACTGGGCGTTAGCGGCCTTATTAATGCCTATAAAAATGCAACCATCGAAGCACTGTATAATGCTGAGATCGTTTCGAAACTGATCGAAAATACCTTCGAACTAAAATTTGAATACCCCTTGTTAAATGTAGTGATGCAAACCACAAAGCAGGAAGGACTGAACATTGTTGAAACCGATTTTCAGGAATCCTGCCGACTGATTTTTTCGGTTCGTAAAAGCGACACTGAGAAAGCGCAAAACATCTTTGATAGTATTTATGGTGTAGCCATAAAAAAGCTTTCGTGAATTAAGCCAATGTTAATAAAATGCTGATAAATAGAAACACGAAAATATAAGCAAAAAACAGAATCTGACTAATTTTGACAACATGATGCAAGGTCCTATATTCCTAACAAATTTTCTTGAAAGAGGTACTACAGAACTCAAAAAGAGGGTTCTTTTTCCTTATCGATGCATCATACGATTTTTTAAAGCAATCGTGTTTCAAAACAAAAAAGTCAGAACTTTTTTTATGATTCATAAAAACCAACATTTTCTTTTAAGAGGTGTTGGTTTTTTTTTGTTGCTACCAATAATTCATAAAATCAATATTTAAGGTAATGAAGAAGGATTTAATTTCGATTACAGATTTCTCGAAAAAAGAGTACATGAGGATCATGGAGCTGGCTGCCGAATTTGAAGCAAATCCGAACCAGAACCTCTTGCAAGGTAAAGTTGTAGCATCGTTGTTTTTCGAACCTTCTACACGCACGCGCTTGAGTTTCGAAACGGCCATTAGTCGTTTGGGAGGACGAATCGTTGGTTTTGCCGATCCCGATAGTTCGAGCGCTACCAAAGGAGAAACACTGCATGACACCATTAAAATGGTAAGTAATTATGCCGATCTGATCGTAATGCGCCACCCGCTTGAAGGAGCTGCTCGCTATGCTGCGGAAGTATCGCCCGTTCCGGTGATCAACGCAGGTGATGGTGCTAATCAGCATCCTACCCAGACCCTGCTGGACATGTACTCGATCTTAAAGACACAGGGAACGCTCGACAACCTGAACCTGTTTATGGTAGGCGACCTGAAATACGGGCGCACAGTACATTCACTTTTACAGGCCATGTCGGAGTTTGACCATCCGATCTTCAATTTTATCGCTCCAAAAGACCTTCAGATGCCTCCGGGATACAAACACCACCTTGAGGTGAAAAACATCCGTTATTTTGAACATGAAGAGTTTACCGACATAATTTCGGAGGCTGACATTATATATATGACGCGCGTTCAGAAAGAACGTTTTGCCGACCCGATTGAATACGAAAAAGTGAAGGATGTTTACATTCTGAATAAAGCCATGCTTGAAAATACCAAGCCCAACATGCGCATTTTACATCCGCTGCCACGCGTTAATGAAATAAGCACCGATGTTGATTCGAGCGATAAGGCTTATTATTTCGATCAGGCCCGCAACGGAATATTTGCACGGGAAGCCATTATTTCTCACGTTATGAACCTTAAATAATTCCGAAAGACCATGGATAATTCAAAAAAGAAACTCAAACTAAAAGTCAGTGCCATTAAAGAAGGTACGGTTATCGATCATATTCCGGCAAAACACCTGTTTAAGGTGATCAGTATTTTGGGACTCGACAAAATTGATAATCAGATTACTTTCGGAACCAACCTCGACAGTAAACGACTGGGATCCAAAGCAATTATAAAAGTATCGAACGTGTTTTTCGAGGACCGCGAGATCAATAAAATTGCGCTGCTCGCCCCACACGCCAAGCTAAACATCATTCGCGATTACGCCGTAGTGGAAAAGCGAATCGTTGAAACCCCGGAAAAAATAACCGGTATTGTGAAGTGTTTTAATCCAAAATGTATCACCAATAACGAGAAAATTACTACCTGTTTCTCGGTAATCAAAAAATCGCCAATTGCCTTAAAATGCAAGTATTGCGAAAAGATTACCAACCTCGATCAAATCAAAATGGTTTAATTTTTTTGTGCTATCAGATAAATCCGCTTTTTGTATGTGCAAAGAGCGGATTTTTTATATATTTGCACGTCCAAAATCGAACGGGGTAACACCCCGAAAGACAAGGAAAGTTCTAAAAAGAAAATGCCCAGTTGGCGGAATTGGTAGACGCGCTAGTTTCAGGGACTAGTGTCCGCATGGACGTGAAGGTTCGAGTCCTTTACTGGGCACCAATAAACTTCGGTATCTTATTCATATTGAATCAGTTATCGGAGTTTTGTTTTTTACTACTGTAACACTACTGAAACTTTTTCAATATCCAAGAGAAAGGTGCAGTGTCCCCATAACACCCATTTACCACTCCCCCACAATTCAATTAAAGTATAGACGATTAATATATTTATCGCTTTTTGATGCGCTTTTTAAGTGCATTTTACACCATTTTCAATGTTTATTGGAATTGAATGGGAATAACATCATTTTGTGTTGGATGATGCTTTGATTAATTGCCACGTTTTTCTTCTTTCCTGAAGATGGAGATATGATGATAGGGGTTCATTACTCGTGTTAAAAGTGAATTTATCAGCATCAAAAATCAGCTGGCATTTCGTTGCTCATATTAATAGCTTTATGATTATTCATTGAAAGGGATGTGAATTTGACTCCGGTTTTGTCACAAACAATTTTGATTAACGTTCTGAAATGCAATAATTATTTTGATTAGTCTGCTTTTCGATAAAAGTAGAGAAATAACAAGAAAAGTTATATCATCTCCTCCAGAGGAATAATAATATTACTGAGAGTATTAACGGCAAGTACAAAGTGCGTTTTACTTCAATTTATATAATGTTGTAGGTCTTTATTTAGAAGTCAATTTTTCTCCATACTAGTTTATGTTTGTTTGGACCAATAAAATCAGTGCTTAAGGTTAGCTTATCTTCGTTGAACTCAAATTTTCTGATTTGATTTTGACCAATCCAATTCGGGAAAGAACTTATTTTAATTTGATGGACTACTTGTTTTGAATTAGTATTCACTTTATATTTTCCCGAGTAAGCAATAAATCCCTTAAAAGCAGCGATAACCTCATTTGGTTGGCCTTGAAGCGGATCCTCTGAAAGAAATCTAGGCCTATTATTTTTCATTATCATTACTGACATATTTCCATTGCTTTCATAATTTATCTGCCCTATTGCATCCTTACCAAAAGGAAAATCTTTTTTCCCATCTTTTGACTCGATAGTCCATTCTTGTAATTCCCAGGAACCTACAAATTGTTGACTTTTCATATTTTCCATGTTTATGTTCTCAATAATTGTATCCGTTTCATCATTTTTTGTTGAAGAGTTATGTTTGCAACTTGTAAAACATAAGATTATTAAAGATGAGATCGTAATAAATTCTTTCATTGCTTTTAGTTTTTTAATGACCTATAACGTATATGTACACCAAAACTTTAGGGTATTTCTCTATTATCACTTTGGGTTATATCGCCAATTTGGGTGTATAACCCAATTTTTTGCCTGTAGCAGTTCATTCACAGATCTTTGATAATTACAGGAGACATTTCTCCTCTTTGAAATCTGATTATTAGTTTAATGACATAATAAGGTACAAAAAATCAAATCATAAGTCAATTCATTTAAACTCCACATATAGTTGCTCCTAAATATAAGATGTACTGAATCTTTAAAAATTATAGTTCATATAAGAAGTAAGGGTACTTCCACCAATACCCCCCCATAGATCCCAAGCAATCGGGACATCCCCCGGTTGCCAAATCAAGTATTAATTAAAAATTTGAATTATGGTTAAAGTTTTTGATTACGCCGTAAGGCAGAGAAAAGATGATGGAAGTGAATTCGTAGCTCTCATCATACAGGGAGGCTTAAGCTTCGTACAAAGTCAAAACACAGGAAATTTTTATGCTACGGTAAAACAGTGTAGTATTCCTTCCACTTTTGACGAAGAAACAGCCAAAGAAATGGTTGGAGAAAGAGTTCCCGGGAGTGTTGTAAAGAAAAGTTGTGAAGCCTATGAATGGACCAACAAGGAAACCGGCGAAGTGTTAGAATTATCCCTTCGATGGGTGTATCTACCCGAAGGAGCAACGCTTGAAGAAGCCATCTTTGAAGGTGAACCGGAAGTAACAATGGCTGATAAAAAGCTAACTACCCTTGTGGTTAACCGCTAGCAGGATGAAAGGGAGATCAGCCGATTGGTTGGTCTTTCCTTTTATACATGAGATTCATATACAAGCAAAATATTGGACTTGGGAGACTTGTTACACTAATAAAGCTCCGGTGCAGGAGGGTTACTCAGTTCCTTCAACATCCATATGTGTTTTTTTAGAGCAATCCAGAAGGTTTTGTTTTCTTTGTATTCCAATCCAAAGTCATTAGCCACATCAATAAGGATTTCTGTTAGAGCAGGATAATGAATATGGCATATTTCAGGAAAAATATGATGGATGACATGAATATTAATGCATCCCATAAGCCATCTTCCTGTTTTATTATTGCGTGAGAAATCGGCAGTTGTTTCAAGTACATGAATTGCATATGAATTATCAATAATACCATTATTGTCTGGTTCAGGATAAGATGTTCCTTCAAAAACATGTGTTACTTGAAAAATGAGGGCGAAAGTTAGGCTTGGTAAAATATGAATTGAAACAAATCCTAACAAAATCAGCCAAACTGGTGCAGACAAAAATATAATTGGCAAAGCCAAAGTAAGTGTCAAGTAAATAACTTTAGTGCCAATAAGAATTACGTATTCTTTAAAAGGAGTCTTTATATTTTTTACGTTACCAATACTTCGTTCGACAAAAAACCATTTAAAATCTTTGATAAAAACCCAATGAATATGAGCAAACATGTAAAGTACCGGGGTGTAAAAATGCTGATATCTATGATACCATTTGTAAGGTTCATGTGGAGTAAAACGAAACAGTCCATGAGTCTCTAATGTGACATCTATTCCTTGTATATTAACAAAACCGTGATGAGCTCCATGCATCAAACGGAACAAATATTGATTCCCACCAATAAAATTAAAAGTATATCCCAGTAGTTTATTCAATTTTCTCTTGTCGGTATAAGCTTCATGTGTACCATCATGCATTACATTAAAAGCCAAAAATATATTAACAAAGCCCAGTAAAGTAAATGCAAGAATCAATAGAAGCGGGAATTGGCTTAACAAGTTTGACATTATCAGAGCATAAACTAATAACCATGACCCAAATCCAATAATTGATTTCCATACCATCTGAGGATTCGCGTGTTTTGAAATCTTGTTTTCATGAAAATAATGGTCTACTCTTTTTTTTAACTCGCGGAGAAATTCATCCTGTTTTGGTGAACTATTAAATCTTACTCGCTTCCGAATGGTGGTTTTCTTTAGCATATTCTAAATATTAATTGAACAACAACTTCAAAAATTATTTCAAGTGAACTTGTTCGGTTTAATTCTTTCGTGGACACAGAACCTTCCTTGTACACAAATTTGCATCTATAAAATTTGCTGCAGGCTCTTCACCTTCTTTTCCTCAGCCTCACAGAACCTGCGGAAATATTACAATGAAAATCAACTTTTTCATAATAATTGTTTTTAGGTAAAAACTGGATTAAAGGAGACTTGAAGATTGGTGGTATTAGTAAATTACAAAATATCAGACGAAAATACTATAGCATTGCACTTCACTTCGCGTCTCAATCAAATAACTTTATTTATCGTAAGTACCGTAATTTTGCTTCCAACATTATAATTCATTTCTAGAAGTTGAGTTTTAAGGTAAGTCCGGGATGTATATCTTGATATCCATTGTTGTTCAAAATACATGGTGCCAATGTTATGGATAATTCATTTTGATTATTCAGTATTTTCCTGACTTTTTTTATTCGTGAAGCATAGGTTCCCCACATCACCGCGCCAATTGACGTAACAATAAATCCAGAAATGAACATTCCAACGCCAACCCCTGCTCTATCATCAAATAAATCGTAATGGTTAAAAGTTGCTACACCTCCAATGAATAATGCAGACCCGGTTAAAGTTAAAATTATGCCTGCATTTTTCTTTTTATGAAATTGCATGAGGTAGTTTTTTAATTGTTCGGGCGAGGACTCTTGGAAGTATTCCAGTGAATACTTATTTTGCCCCTGACAAGTGAATTCAAATAATAAACAAAATAAGCTTAAATAGAAGATTAGTTTCATAAGAATGAATTTCTGCTTGTATACAAGTTACTAATACAAATAGAGACAAACAACTCTTTATTTGCCCTTTTTAGGTAATATCTCCATTTACTGAAAAATAAATAAATCACCTTTGGGGTAGTCTAACCAACCGTCAGATTTATATATTAATTCTTTTTTTTGTCCATTTGATACTTGCAATGCAGTAAAGTCACGATACTTACCTGTTCCTGATACATAGATGATATATTCCCCATCAGGAGTCCATCCGAAAATATCGATCACGCCTTGTGGTTTCTGAAGGATTGTTTCAGAATTATCAGTGATATTGAGTAGCACAATTTGTCCTGTTCCTTCGATTGAGGTGTTGTATACAATGTATTTATCATTGGGTGACCACCTGGGTTTAAAGTCCATCCCCCAGATATTGGTCTTACGTAAACTTTCTTCTCCACTTTCAACATCCAATATAATTAAATTCCCTCCTGTATCATACAAAGCTATTTTTTTTGAATCAGATGACCAGCTAATAAATTCTATACTTGGATTATCATTAACGATTATAACTTTTTTTTCCTCTCCATCAACAGATATAATATGAACACTATCTCCATTCGGATAAGCAATCCATTGACCATCATTGGACCAGTCCATTGTATGAATTCTATAATAGAATGCCAAAACCTGTTCTTTATTGTCTCCATTACTATCCATTTTCATAATGGAGTATGAATTATACCTATTATCTCTAATATAAAGAATTTGTGATCCATCAGATGACCATTGTGGGCTATAATATTGAGGTGCATATGTTCCATCGGAAATATCATCTGCCGTCAATTCAATCGGATTTGTCCAATTTAAATTTCTTGTATAAACAGGACCTATGCTATACACAAATTTGCCGTCAATAAAGTTTGGAAGGAGCTCTTCTCCATCTTTTCCGCAGCCTAACAAAACCGTCGGAAATATGAGTATGAAAATCAACTTTTTCATAAGCATTATTTTTAGGTGAAAAAAATCAGGATTCTATTCCAATTGTAGGCTGCAGAAGCTTTATATCAGATTTTTCCTGCTAGATCCCAGGTTTTGGTTGTGTCACCAGTAGTTCCCTTAAATTGGATAATGCCATACTTTAGGTTCCAAAACATTTCAACGTTAGATTCAAGGGGCTCATCGGTACCAGAATCAAAACTATGATGATACACTTTTAAATAGGAAGTGTTGTTAATTGATATTTCTTCATATTCTATACAACTACTTGCAATAAAATCCCCGTAGGAAGATGATATCGATGTACATGGTCGTCCGTCTTCATGTAATCCTGTTGAAATATAATGAGTCAGAGAGCTGATATAACCAATATTTTCCGCATCATTCTGTTCACCTAGAAATTCAAAAGTTTCGTTTATTAATGTATTCCATGATTCGTCTGAGACTTTATAAGCAATCAGGTATGAATGATATTTGAAAACTGGTTCAGCGCTAAACCAACCATTAAAAGTCCATGTCTGAGTCGTTAGACTTACATTTTCGATTTTTATTAGTAATGAAGAACCATCACTACAATTGTAAAGTAGATTGTCACCGTTTTTATAGATAAACCTGTCTTCAACTGGTATTTCATAAAGCGGGATTTCCCTACTTTCTTTCCCACAGCCGAATAAGACTAACGGAAGTATGAATATGAAAATCAACTTTTTCATAACAAATAACTTTAAGTTCAAAACTGGCTTAAAAGGAAATTTGAAGAATGGTGATATTAACAAGTTACGAAATAGCCTCCACAAATACAATTGGCTTTATATTGCATCCACCAAACAATCTGGTGTTTATGTTTTATTTTCTCTCAAATATTTGAGAAGGATTTTTCTAATCTGTTATAATTTGGCGCGATGATTAAAATTTCAATATCAGCGTTAAAGATGGTATGGATTGTTTTTGAAATGCCAATAAATAACCATTCGGATCGTAGATCAATTGGTTATTAATTACAAGACTTAAAGCTTTTTTCTTATTCACTGCTGAAGATATTAAAATTGGAATGCTTACAATGTCCATTATTAAACCTGCCAGCATTATAAATCCATAAACATCGGCTTTTGTTTCATTGCCACCTTTCTCAAACATTACAAAATTTTTATCAAAACCTATAGCTCCAACCACCGCCATTGTGGTTCCTACTCCAAGTAATATTCCGCCTGTCTTATACTGTTTTTTACTTTTTTGCAAATAGTAATCGGTAGTGAACTGTCCACTAGTTGTTTGACTATAGAGGGTTGAAACAATGATCAGGAATGTGATAAGGCAGAAAGCTTTTTTCATAACCCACAAGTTTTAAATTCAAAAAAATGGGTTTAAAAGGAAAAGTGAAAATTGGTAGTGAATACAAGTTACAAAATAGTTAATTAATCACAAAAATATTGCAATCGTGTGTCAATTGAAAAACAGGTTTTCTGCTGTATTTTTACAAGTTTTTTGAGAAGGCATTTCCTGTTGATGCATGTATAAAAAATGCCACTGAAAAAATGGAAATGCTGAATGCGAATACATTCAGGCAACATTAAAAAAACCGTTGAGATTTATCCCAACGGTTTTAATTGTTTTAAATTAAATGACCAATAAAATTTTAATGACTGAAATACTATTTTCGGTAAACTAATTTGCCATTAATGACTTCATCACTATACGTCAATCTGTAGAATATCATGTTGGTTGCTATATTGTTTGGCATATATTCTACACGGTAAGTTTCATCTTTATTGATATTTTGATCAAAGAGCACAGCGATTTTTCTACCTGTTGCATCAAATATTTCAAGTAATCCGGTATCAGATTCTTCACGGGAGAATTCAAAGAATAACCTTTCTGAAAATGGGTTTGGATATACATGGATAATTGATTTTTCGTTTGTTTTCGATAAGATCCCGGTTGGGTTCATTTGGTGAGTTGAATAATAAAAATAATATTTCTCATAAGCTCTCCATTCTAACAGGTTTTCGTCCCACTGCAAATATTCGAGCAAAGTCAAATTATTGTTGTCGTCAAAAACATAGTTGTATTTCGTATAATTAATGCTATATTTTACCTCCCAAGCTTCAGTTAGTTCATTCCAATCATAATCAATAAGTTTTGTTCTTTCATTATCGTTATTATAGTAGGTTTCAGTTTTAGAGTTTGGCATCCAATTGTTTGTAGCTTGGTTCCAATAGATATATGTCTTGCTTGTTTCATTCCCGTTCTTATCATATGAAGTTTCTTTTTTTGTACCCCCTTTCCAATCTTCTTTTTCATAGTCCCATGAATAGCCTGCAACACTTATTATTCTGTTGGAACTATCATACAATTTTTCTGTTTTATAAATCCCATACCATGAATTTGAATTAAAATCCCAATCAAATTCTGCATAACTGGTCTGATTCCCGACAGAATCATATGTTATTTCATATTTGGTTTTTGAAATGGTTCTTAAGGTATCTGCATAAACATGGAGATTATATACTTTGGAAAAGATAAGGCTGCCATGGTCATCGTAAATATTCTCGGATTTAGCAATGATTTTCCAGACTTCGGTATCGAATCCATAATAAATTGTCGCAGTTCTGTCACCATTACTATTGTAAAATATTTCATTTTTAGATTCACCTATCCATGCTTGCAGACTATCATTCCAATTATAATATGCTTCTAAAATGAGTCGGTCACTTTCATCATAGTCTAAATCAATCTTTCTGTCCAGTTCCCAATCATTTATTTCCCTGCTCCATTTGTAAATAATTCTTAAGGGATAAAGCTCCGGTTTGTAATAAGAATATTCTGTTTTTGATCTTTTATACCAAACAGTATCTTCGAAACTCCATTCATATTCAATGCTTATAGAATCCTTGCCCAATGTGCTAAAAACTAGATCTACTTTACTGGCTCCATACCATTGTAATAATCCATCATCCCAAAAATAAAGTTCATAATTGTATCCCGTTTCAGTGAAAGTCTTTGTTGATTTTTGCCAGTATTTCCATTTATCATTTTCATTGTCCCATGTGTAATCATAGGACAAAGTACTGTTTCCAAAATCATCGTAAACACTTTCAGATTTAGAAGTTCCACGCCATTGTTCTTTTTCTTTATTCCAACTGTAACTGGCCCCCATAATTTTATTCCCATTTCCGTCAAATTGATATTCATATTTGTTGCTTGGCGTTAATACATTTGTTTGCCAGTCCCTTCCGTACGACACGTCTAAAATTTTATTGCCCTTGCTATCAAAAGCATATTCATGTTTAATAACCATATCCCATTTAATGGAATCGCTGTCCCACTCATATATTTCCCGCAAGAGTAAATGATTTTGTTCATCGTAATTTCTTACCGTTTTACTACTTCCAATCCATATATTTAATGAATCATTCCACCGGTAAAAAGCATAATAGATTTCGTTCCCATTGATATCGAAATCGTGCTCGACTTTTTTATCATGCACCCATGTGTTATTAATAGTGTCTTTTACATCGGTGACATTAAGAGTTTCGTTTCCAAAATCATCATAGTAGTATACATCTTCAATTACATGCAGCCATTCCCCGGATAAACTATCCATCTGAAACCTGCTAAGTAATATTTTATTTTCATCGAAAAAGTAATTTGCATATTGCTTTAAAACAAGGACTGAATCAACCGGAGTATAAAAATGAAAGGTGTAAGTCGAATCGACCACTATAGTGTCATTTCCTGATTTTTCTGTTTTATAAAGATTTGTTTTTAAAATATCAAACCAATCAATC
Organism: Maribellus mangrovi; assembly: GCF_037646455.1. Lineage (NCBI taxonomy): Bacteria > Pseudomonadati > Bacteroidota > Bacteroidia > Marinilabiliales > Prolixibacteraceae > Maribellus > Maribellus mangrovi. The sequence goes on from NZ_JBBIXN010000002.1 coordinate 322,189, forward strand.
TGGTCTTCCTGGTATACTGACGTTAAGTCCTCGCATGATTGTTGGTCTCTATCTAAAGAAGTGGTATCAACTATTTCCATCATATGAATCTGAGAAAGCGCTAAAGATGGAATCAGACAGATTAGTAGAGTAAGAAGGTTTTTCATAGAAGGTGATTTTGGTTTTTAGTTAATCTGTTTAAAAAAGTAATTAGGTGAATTATAAGATTAAATAATTTACGAATTAATCTTTTAATGTGCAAAAAATAAATCAACATAAACAACTTCTTATCAGATCTTTATACTGCATCTTAGTCACATTTTTTGAGACGGATTTTTCCTGAGGTGTATGTGAAATTAAAATCCACTGAAAAAATGGAAGATAAGGGCGACCAAAGAGGTTAGCCCTTTTCAAAGAAATTATTCAGTTGACGGTTTAGCCATGTGGAGTGCGGGACATTGAAACGCTTCACAGTCAGGCTGCCTCTGAGCCAATTCGTTTGTTCATATTTTGGTTTTAATTGCCAAATGTCAAAGACAAATTGGCATTACTGTAACGAAGAACTTAGGTTGAATTACCTGCTGTACCCCGTATTACATATAGCTTTTGTTAGCGGGGCATTATCTATTTTGCATTTCTTATCATACATTTTAATGTCATCAAAAGTTGATTCTGAAACGGACTATTATTGTATTTTTAGATAGTTTAAAGGATTCATCCATGTTATCTATTTGAAGAACAAGCCTAAAAGAATCTTTGTTGCACCTTCATACTCATTGTGATTCATGTATTTTTATTTCAACCTCTTTTAAAAGCTTGTCCAGCTCTTCCCTTGAAATATATTGCCCTGCCTTGATTACGGCATTAATTTTCCTTGTATTATTAATATCTTCCAAAGGATTTACATCTAACAAAACCAGGTCAGCGTTTTTCCCCACTTCAATAGTTCCCGTTTTATTTAATACGTTTAGAGCTTCTGCTGCATTTCTTGTAGCAGCCTGCAAGGCTTGCATCGGTGTAAGCCCTGCATTAACAAGTAAGGACAACTCTTCATGCAGAGAAAACCCTGGCATTATATTGTGATTCCACCAGCTAACATCCGTTCCCGCAAGAAAAGGAATACCATATTGATTAATTTCATTAACCATTTCAAATCGCTTATTTATAAATCGTTTAAACAGATCATATTCGCTCGGTAAAATATGAGCAGTGAAACCATTTGAAGCAAAGGTTGACCATCCATTCAGGTATTGTGCCGGCACATATTTAATATTTTCATTTTGAATCAATTCGGAGTTAATAACTTTTAACTGACCATTCCACAATGATAAGGTAGGACAAATATAGCAGCCACTGTTTTTTAACTGCTCCATCAACTGATTTGCCTTTGCTGTATCATAGCTGTCAAGAATTTCCCCTGGGTGGATAAAGTACAAAAGATGAGCAAGATCAGAAAAAGAATCATGTACTGAGTCTGCTTTAGCATACATTGCTTTTCTGATACTCTCTTCTTTTGAGGAAGATGCCAATAAAACTCCTAACAAATGTTCAAAGCTTCTTTGACCAGCTTGGGCAGCTTCATTTATATTGATTGACATTGGAGCATGTCCTGCAACGTGTATCCCATTCTTTTGAGCTTCACTCAACAGGGTAAAATAGATATCCGGATCGTATAAATCAAACACTTTTATAAAATCTGCGCCAGACTCTCGTATCTCCTGAACAACTGCTATTACTCCCTCTTTTGATTTTACTTTAATTCCATTCCATCTTTGTAAAGGTCCAAAAACAGCGATAGGAATATAAAGGTTAGGACCAATTAACTTCTGCGTATTAATCTGATTACGCCACTCTAACTTAGTTGGAAAATTTTTTCTATTCGAGAACATATCACGAACGCTGGTTACTCCATTTGCAATCATCAACGGGAAAAATATACTATCGTTTGATATATGAACATGCATATCCCATAATCCAGGTATTAAGAATTTCCCTTTTCCATCGACGATTTTAGATTTAGAATCAATTTTTACGCTTTTGCTAGGTACAATATCAGTTATTGTGTTACCATTTATAAGCACAGTCATATCGGATTGTGCTTGTGATCCAGTAGCATCTATAATAGAAGTGTGAACAATAGCCAGATCAGAAACGACAGTTCTCTTTTGAGAGCAGTTTAAAAGCAATGAGGACAACAAAAACACAAACAGAAGAAATAATGTAAAAAGTACATCCTTTTTCATGACAGTTAATTTTTGGTTTATAAAATCTTCTGGATATCACAAGATGAGAGGGAGGAAAAGACTAAACAAGTTACAAAATAATCCACTGGTATAAAATCCTATTGCACTTCAAATCACTTAATCATATTATTATGGAAATCAGAAAAGCTCAACGTAAGGAAGCTAAGATTAAGCTTGCCTTACAGGCTCCTGCTGGAGCTGGAAAAACAATGTCAGCACTACTGCTGGCATCAGGAATCACTGACTGGTCAAAAATTGCTGTAATTGACACAGAGAACCATTCAGCTGATTTGTACGCACACTTAGGTCAGTATAACGTACTGCAGCTCTCATCCCCGTTCACACCTGAACGGTATATTAAAGCCATTGAAGCCTGTGAACAGGCAGATATGGAAGTTATTATCATTGATTCCATCACTCACGAATGGGATGGATCTGGTGGTATCCTTGATCAGCATGGAAATATGACTGGGAACAGTTTTACCAATTGGAGTAAAATTACGCCTCGTCATAATGCTTTTGTACAGAAAATCCTGCAATCCAATTGTCATGTAATTTCCACCATCCGTTCTAAGCAGGACTATGTGCTTTCTGATAAGAATGGTAAAATGGTTCCTGAGAAGGTAGGACTGAAAGGTGTTACACGTGATGGGATGGATTATGAATTCACCCTTGTGTTTGAACTGGATCTGAAACACAATGCAACTGCCTCCAAAGATCGAACAGGTATGTTTGCTGACAAACCGCAGTTTGTTATTTCATCCAAAACCGGTGAACGCATTAAACGATGGTGTATGTCCGGCATATCTGTGGAAGAAGTGATAGAACTGATTGGTAAGGCAAATTCAGTTGATCAGTTGCGTGATATCATCAAACAATTCCCGGAGTTCCGCGCACAAATTGAACCACTAGCCATTGAACGAAAGAATCAAATCATCAGCCCCATTGCTGAAAACATTAACCATTAAAATTTTACCATTATTAATTTAGTACCTGTAAATCCAGTTGTAGAAGAAGCTGTTCTGGTAGATGAACAGCAGTCAACAGCCCAGTTTATCGAGGCTAATACAATTACCATTCTGCCAAAAGAGCTGAAAAATGGATGCATTATCCCGGTGTTTAGTAAAGACAATGAAAGCACTATAAGTCATACAGAGTTTGTGGAAGCTACTTATGAAGTTACACAGCAATTCTTTCCTCAGGAGAGCCTGTTGAAGCCCAATATTCGTGTATCACATCCCATTAAAGGGCGAATTCCTGAAGCAATGGGAAAACCTGCCAAGGAATTGTCTGAAGCTGAGAAAACACTTTATTTCGAACGTATGGCTTTTGTAATTGAAGTGCCCAGTATTGCTGAAGATGTTCATGGAAATACACTTTCACTTTCTGTTGGTGGTGTTAGAGCATACAACCATGAAAACCTGTACAACAAAAAGAGTGAGGAGAAATTCAAAGTGTTTGTTGGATTTAAGAACAAGGTGTGCACCAATTTATGTGTATTCACCGATGGAGCTTATCAGGAAATCAAGGTGAGATCGATCAATGAACTTGCTATGTCCATATACAAGTTGCTGAGTGAATTTGAACCAGCAAGGATGTTACAGCTTTTGCGGAACTTTGGAAACTATGAATTGCCGGAACACCTATTTGCTCAACTCTTGGGAAAAGCTCGTATGTATCAATATCTGCCAGCTAAACAAAAGAAAACTCTGCAAGCATTTCCTTTGGGTGATGCTCAGGTGGGTGCTATTGCCCGTGAGTATTACAACGATGAATCATTCAGCCGAAAGAGTGATGGAAGCATAGACCTCTGGAGATTGTACAACCTATTCACTGGTGCCAATAAATCATCATACATTGACACTTTCCTTGACAGAGGAGCAGGTTGCTTTTCCTTTACACAATTTCTGGCTGAACATTTGGAAAGTGGTTCAAATTCATGGTATCTGGGGAATTGATATGACAGCAATGAACGAAAAAGAAGCTCGGGAGTATATTTCCGAGCTTTTTAGTATCGTAGGAACAAATAGTGTTCTTGTTGTACTCCCCAGAGGAAAGCTAAAACGTTTGTATTGTCCGTTCTGGGTGATAGCAAAAGTGGATGTTCCCCCTCTGGAGAAAGGAAAAGAATACACCGTTGAAGCTGTAAAGATGACTCTCCATCTTCAGGATGTGTTCATCATTGAACGAAAAGCTTATTTGGTGTGGTATTTTGCTGTGAAGGTTTGATCATTTGAGCAAAGGCTCTTGTGGGTTTGTTCCTTACAGCTAATTTCCATTCTGAGCATATCACTACACCCTATATACAGCACAATCTCCCTTCAGTGGTATAAACTACCAGCAGGAAGAGAAAATATTTCACGCATCTATACTGTACCCCTCTGAGAGGATGTGAGCAGTTTATGGTGGATTAATTGAAGCTATTGGATTCTGTCCCACCAAAAAACTGATTCTCCCACATTGAAACTATCCAATTAAGCATAAGCTCAAAATTTTGGATTTAATCTCGTAATTATTATATTCACTTCATATTAATCCTTTACCCCAATATGGACAAATTCCAGGCTTGTATTTGATCTTGACTCAATTGAGTTGTGCGATAACTGTGTTATCAGTATTGTTAAGCCATATGTCCATTAAAGCTCTTATTTACACATATTTAATATAAAATAAATCAAAAATTATTCAATCTTAATCTTTAAAGTAGAACTATGAAAAAATTATTACTGTTAGCTTTTATTACCATGTTTTTTTCGGCATGTGAAAAAGATTCTGTAGAACCTACTGGTGTGAACGACATTATTTTAAAAAGTGCAAGTGACAAACCTGAGAAAGTTAAAATCTGGCATTTAACCAGCGATGGGAATTATATCTTAATTGAAGTAGCCCAGTCTGCTGTGGATGCCCATTTGTCCCATGGAGACATTATGTATTGTGAACCGGATTATTATCAAGGATTTGAAGATGATGCAACTGGATGGATGGACGGTAATTCTGGCTGGTATGGTTCTGTTACAAGAGTTGAGGCAACCTCTTTGCTTCCTGCTTCGTTTGGCAGTTGGTATGCACTATTTGAAGACGGTGTAACTGAAGACGGTGGAGTAACAGGTCCATTTACCAGATTTGACGGATACCAAAGTATATTCCCTGACAACGGTTGGAGTGCTGAAATTGATATTTATTTAGATCCTGCTTGGGCAGTTGGTTCAGGTTTTGATTATTCAGTTGCAACATCTAGGATTAGTGGAGCACATCTAAGAGATTTTATTTTTCATGTAACTAAAGATGAATCTACAGGAAAATTATTGGTTGCAGGTTCAAACAATACCAATTTTGCTGTAAGACAAGACTTGGAAAATATTAATAATTATGAAATAACATCCGCAGGGTGGTATACATTCCAGCATAAATTTTATAATGCAGAAGGAACACTTGCAGTTGACTTAAACCTTTTAGATGCAAATGGTTCTATTCTCTTTACAGAAACAAGGAATAGTTCAGTAGATGTTATTCCAGATGAAGTAGGCGGAAATAGATACGGATGGTTTACCTTTATTAATGTTGATGGAGGAATAGCTGTTGATGAAACTGAGCTATATAGAGGCTGTGAGGGAAATACTGTTATGTAGATTTGAAGACACTGTTTCACAAAGTGTGTAACAAAAAAATACTGAGGGTTTAGCTTCTTATAGCTAGACCCTTTTTCATTATTCAAAATACTACTAAACTCCCAAGAGCAGCCTTTGATCAAAAGAGCAAAGGTTAAATCCCCCCTTAGACAAATACAATTTTATACACGAATAATCCCCTCAATTAGGGTGACATGTATGGAATTTTCGCATTATCTCCTTTAGATGAACATATACCCCTATCTCGAAAAGAAAGTGGCTAAAATTTCTATACGTCAACCCTTAAAAGAAGGTCCACATTTTTTGTGTGATCTTAATTGCAACATTGATTTGTAAGTTGAATAAAGAATCATTCTAAAAAGGGTGGTTCTTTTATATTTCATTTAAAGTCTGTAAATTTAATTACAACATTCTCACTTTGAATTGCATACGCAATAAAATCAATAATTATGAAAACACTAACTTTCAAGTTCACGATTTTGGTTATTGTCGTATTACAACTGATGTTTACTTATTCCTGCCAAGATAACCAAGAAGAAATCTTACCCGAGATTGTTCCTAAAATGATATTTTGTGATAATGCTGGAGTATGGCGAGTTGATGAAAAGGGAAATAAGAGATTAATAGACATAGAAAATTTTGAATACCGCCCTTTAAATGTAGGAGTTGAGGTTCAAAATGATACGATATATGTACATAACAATTACATAGTGTCTGTAATAGACTTGTCAGGAAATCATATAAGAGACATTTCTATTTCTCCAGAAGTTTCTTACCCTTTACAATTTTGCATCCTCCCAGATGGCAGATTTGCATTTTTAGACAACAAAAATGACAAGGTGAGTTTTACAACTGCCACTGGAGAGTTTATTCTTGATGTTCCCATGGAGAATCCAAGTCCTGAGAATCTGCAAAATGTGAATGGAGTTGTGGTTGATAGTTTTTTGATCGTTGCAAATACAGGGTATGGCACGGTTCTGAGTATAAATCTGAATTCCTACCAGAGTTCAATACATTTGTTACAAGCACTAGGAGATATTGATTTTTGCAACGGGATTTTTTATCATTGCGATGGAAGATTTATCTATAGAGCAAAGCCAGATGCTTATGAAAATGAATTGATCTGCACTTTTATGGGTTACAATGCAGTGGGATTAGCTGTTGATGAAAATGGAACTTATGCATACATAACTATGAACTTTGCAAATAAAATTTATAAAGTGGATTTGGTAAATGATAGTTACTTATTATTCATGGATGAATTAAATTATCCAACTGATATTGAATGGGTAAAGTAACAGTGAATTACAGTTTTATTGGTTGTTTAAATGAAGCCATTGTGCTGAATAAGCATCAATTGATTATTGGCGTTTGGGATTATTTTTACACCCCATCCACTATCCGTTTTGAATTTACGTGGTCCCATTAGAGAAATTCCTCCTGCCATTATTCCTACAACTGGTATTGCAAGTAAAAAGGCTGGGCCTATAGCTCCCCAAGCAGCAGCATACAAAGGAAAGTATGCAGCAGGAATTGAAACAAGTGTCAACATTCCACCAGCAACCTTTCTCCCTTCATCCTTGAATACCCTTCCTTTTATCCAACTAATGTCAGCAAGTAGGATCGTATCCATGCCATTAGAGTGCATCTTTTTATAATTGGCAGAATAATTATCGCTATAGGTTGTCCTAATTGAATTTATAACAATTGCATTCTGTAACAAGGAAGAGACAGATCCTTTTACTAATTTACCTCGAGAAGTATAGATGCGAATCTTTGTATTTGGCTTGAAAAAGAACTCCTTAGCATTAGAGTTAATAACTTTTTCAACTGTAAGTACTAAATTTTCGCCATAATTTGTTTGAGCATTACTATAAGAAGAAATCAGACACCAAAATATTATTGGGAAGACAATGTATCTCATAGATTTGGTTTTTAAGTTATTAAATGTAACAAAATAATACATAAGATGTGAGTTAAATTTTTACAGCAATTTGTTAGCAGATAATAGGAGGCAATCGAATTGAATAGACTTATTAGTTGTCCTTTAATAATATACTTTGACCTCTTCAAAACTACAATTACTTAAATCCCAATCCATACTCAAATCCCAATCCTTTATATTTGGGATATCGTTCATATGTAATGTGTTTAGATCTTCTTGCAAATAGGATCTGCTATCCCAATTGTTTCCAATAGCTGAATTGAAATGATAACCATCAAAATCAAGATCATATTGTCCATAATCCTCCCATTCAAAAAGTACAGTATCCTCATAGGTATAAAAAACGAAATGATAACTGATATAATACTCTTTCTCCTTATTTAGGGATAATCGACAGTTACTGAATTCTCTTAATCCAATACTATCAGGATTGATCTGCCAGGAAAAGACAGGGTAGTACCTTTGAATACCATTATCAATTGAGACTAGATCTGTTAGGGTTGCTTCACCATAAACCATAGTAAGCGTGTTGTAAGGATGTGTCTCGCATGCAGTATTAAAAAAAAGAAGTACTGACAATAAGAATATTGTAGCGTAACATGTTTTCATTTTTTCTTTACAATTTAGGAATAAATAATGTAATCTATTACAAGGCAGTGAGATATGGTGTTTTAATGTTTCATATTTAGGGTTGTTGATTGATCATCATCACAAATTAAAATGTTAATCATGAATACTAAACACATAATAATTCACCTGATTGGTGAGCAAATCAGAAATCAGGTACTCATTTCTTCGCTGGAAAATTTAGGACTGGATTGCACAACATACACGTTGAATGTTAATGAAATAATACTATCTCTCCTCGGATGGAAGAGCTATCAAACTTTTTAATTTTCCATTCTGAGGGTCTACATGCCACCGATATTCAGCACTTTCTCCTTTCATTGGTATAAAGTCCTATCCAGAAGTAAAAGTATTTTTCTCGCGTATACCTCAACCCTCAGAATAGATGTTAGCAGTTTGGTGGTGGATTGAATGAAGCTATTGGATTGTGAATTGATCAATAATAACACTCGTATGTGAATAATTCATTCTATTTAATTAATGATTTGAAGAGTTACATATTTTTTAGGAAGTGTTAAATACTGAATCCTTATATTTATGGACTAGCACCATAACCACATAGCCTTCAAATTATAAGACAAATTAGTCTTTATTGTACATATTTAATTGTATTTCAGTGTTTTAATTCGTATCTTAATAAGATGCTAGCACAAAAGTCATGAAATTAATATTAGTCATATATTTTGTTTTATTCGCATTAAATAATGTCTATTCAAAAGATTTACGAGTTCCGACTGAAAAATATCCAACTATCGTGGAGGATATTGACAGCAGTCTTGCTGCGCAACTTCGGCAGGCAATAGACAATCAGGTCGAACAACAAAACATAAAAGGCCTTTCTGCGGCAGTCTTATTGCCCAATGATTCGATTTGGTTGGGTGCAAGCGGCATATCCGATCCTGTTAATTATGACACTATTCGTTCGGATATGTTATTTAGAACCGGAAGTGTCGGCAAGACAATGACCGCTGCGGTGATACTGCAGTTGGTGGATGATGGAAAATTGCATCTTGATGACTCATTATATCAGTGGCTTCCTGCATTCCCCTACATTGACACCACCATTACCATAAAACAGTTGTTAAATCATACCAGTGGTGTTTACAACATGGGTGATGATCCTTCTTTTCAATCCAAAGTATCCGCTGATCTGGATAAATTATGGACGCAGGAAGAACGCTTATCAACTTTTGTACATGAGCCTTATTTCCCACCCGGAATGGGTTATCACTATTCAAATACTAATTATTGTCTTCTAAGTATGATTATCGAAGAAGCCACAGGATTATATTTTCCGCACGCGATGAATAAATACCTGGGAGATAATAACAGACTCAACCACACTTATTTCACTTGGTCAGACACCATACCAGGTGATTTTGCCCATCCGTGGTTTGATTTGGATGGTGATGGCATATTGGAAGATATACATGACATATTAAGGACTTCGGTTGCCAGTGTTTCCTTTGGAAACGGTGGTGTCATTTCAACCGCCGAAAATATGGCCCGCTGGATGAAGTATTTGATGCAGGGCAAAATACTGGAACCGGTAACTATGGAGCAAATGCTTACTTTCGGACCGGAAGATTATGGTTTGGGTGTATCCAGGTTTTCTATATTTAATACAGAATTCCGGGGACATTCAGGTTGGTCACCCGGTGTCAATACCGAAGTTTACTATTCCCCTGTAGATAGTATATGTATTGCAGTAATGGCCAATGATGATAATGCAAACAGCCGGATTATTTTTGATGCATTATGTGAAGTATTGTATCCCCGTTTAACATTTGATAATTCAAGGCTGGACTTAGGCGACTTTTCTCTAATTTTAACGAAATTTGATACAACCTTTTTTGTGTCTAATTCAGGAGCAAAAACAGATTCAGTATTTGCATATATTGAAAATAGCGGTACTACTAATTCAAGTGCAATGTCTGTTTCACCCTCTGAATTTGAACTGGCCCCCGAAGATTCCCAAGTGATTACTTTAGAGATTACACCTGGATTATTTGATCCCGGCCAATACACCGCATGGTTACGTTTGGAATCAAAATTCAGCCCAACTACTCCACTAATTTCAAAGGTTTTAAAATTCAATATCACCGGCACAACTGCTGATCCCTACTTTTACCTGGATGAAAACAGTATCACTATCAAATGTGAAAACTGCCAACCCGGAGATACCGGTACGGTTAATGGCATTACTTATGAAGCAGTGGACAGAAAGTTACTTGAAAAAAGACGAGATGAGGGCGCCGATTTAACGATTCTTTGTACCTCGCTTGTTCCTGATATGGATAGCCTTTTTTATGGCATGGAAGATTTCAATCAGGATATCAGTTCCTGGGATGTTAGTAGGGTATCGGATATGACCTCCATGTTCTTTGACGCCGATTCCTTTAACCAGGATATTGGATCATGGGATGTTCGTTGGGTACGGAATATGTCGTCCATGTTTTATGGTACCCGTTCCTTTAACCAGGATATCGGTGCCTGGGATGTTAGGAATGTAATTCTCATGCCAAATATGTTTTATCTAGCCACATCATTTAATCAGGATATTGGAGCGTGGGATGTAGGACTGGTGACTAATATGGAAGGGATGTTTGGATATGCAGTCAATTTCAATCAAGAAATAAATTCCTGGGACGTGAGCAATGTAAGAAATATGGCTTTTATGTTTGGAGCTACCTTTCTTGCACGCATGACGTTTAACCAACCTTTGGATTTATGGGATGTGAGTAAGGTGACTAATATGCATGAAATGTTTCGTAATGGGGCTTTTAATCAAAATATTAGCTCCTGGAATGTAGGAAATGTGACGGATATGGGTGGAATGTTTGAATCTGCAGGTGCTTTTAACCAGGATATTGGCGGCTGGAATGTTGGCAAGGTAACAAATATGTCACACATGTTTAAAGGTACATCGTTTAATCAGAAAATTGGAGAATGGGATGTAAGTAGTGTAACGAATATGAACAGTATGTTTTATCACAATAATGCTTTTAATCAAAATATTGGTTCCTGGGATGTTGGCAGAGTTGAAGATATGGGCGGGATATTTCATGCAAATACCTCATTTAATCAGGATATCGGTTCCTGGGACGTAAGTAACGTAAGGAATATGAGCGGGATGTTTTCTCAGGATGGTGGGATGACAATGATATTTAATCAGGATTTATCAAATTGGTGCGTCGAAAACATTCCATCTGAACCGGTGGGTTTTGCACCATCCCTACAACCTGCATATTACCCAAAATGGGGAACCTGTCCGCTGCAGGTTGGTATTGATGACTTGTTCACAGCTGAATCATTCTCAGTTTATCCCAATCCCACCCCAGGTATTGTATCCATCGAAGATCTTAATGAACCTGTGGACATAAAAATATATAGTACCAATGGTCAGTTGTTAAAATCATTTCACCTGGTAAGCAATACCATTGACATATCTGAATTCCCTGCAGGCTTTTATATCATGAATTTGACCTCCAAGAATAAATCATTTGCTGAAAAGATTATTAAAGAGTAAGCCCATTGAATAGAGTTTTTCACAAAGTGTGTAAGATAAAAATACTGAGGATTTAGCTATTTATTGCTGGACTTGAATGAAAGAAAATTAACAGACCGTGTTTAGATTACACTCCCAACAAAATCCATAACGTTTTTTTTATCTCGTTACGTCTGATATCCTTTCAATCATTATAAATATCAGTAGCCTCAAATTTCTTTTCCGAATTTATATCAGTAAAATTAAGGTCTTCTATACTTACATTTCCTTCAGGATTAAAAGCATCGCTTTCCATGTATTTCAACAAACTCGCCCGTAATTGACGCGCCACAGGACGTTCATCGAGATTATTCATTAAATCGATGGATGAAAATACCAGTTTACCCTCTCCTACTTTTGTTTCGAAAATATTGGTCAGGTGGTGGTTCGTTACAAAATTATCGATCACCCGAACAATTGGCTTTACATCCATTCCATCTACAATCAGCGATTTAGACTTGATACACAAATCCCACCACTGCCAGTCAGTATATGCATCGGTTGGGAAATCGTTAAAAGCAGCATGATTTTCATCCAGTAACAAGCCCATTGAACTTGGTTGATTCGGGAAATGTACAGGACTCCAGAACACTGGCACAAAACGTCCGGCAACTCCTTTCAGCTTATTATAATCAGGGTTTAGCAGTACTGTATTTCCTTTTTTTAATTCCTGCTTAGCCTGCTGAAAGGATGCGGTTACAACTACTTTATCAGAAGTTACTTTTGCCTCTTTTGGATACACCCAAATTGGCCAACTGTTTTTATAACTTGTACCATTTAATGATACATTGATCATTATTTTTTCAGCATTTTCAGCATTAACGCCAAACTCAATATTTCCTAAATTACCATTGTTGCCCAATTGTAAATCGATATTGCTTTCGATTCCCGAATCCACAGTTTCGCCGGCGTCGTTAACAATTGACCAGGCCAGCGTTTGTCCATTCATTTCCTTAAAGAAGTTGGCTACCTCTAATGAAGCCTTAAACGTTTCGCCATCTTCAAAAACTGCTTTTTCGAAACGAATAAGCGGAACCACTTCGGCATTAAACTGACGAAATTCTTCAGCACTGATTACACCTTTCGACTCCCAGAAAGCATTCAACAATCCAACCAGCGCAGTTCCCTGGCCCGGGAAATCCTGTAATTGCAACAACTGAAAACCATCGAATGCCGGCGTTTTCAAAGCGCGTTCAATTTCTTCTTTGTAAAGAATTACGGCCAGTTTTCCTGAAGCATAAGTTAATTTATCAGCCAGATCCAACAAACCGTTTTTTTCGAGTTCGTTCCGAACTGCCATAAAGTTGAGCGGCTTAAGAACACCGGTATATTTTTCAATTTCCGACATGTCGGGATACACAGAATATTGCCCGATTTCGTGCGAAATTAACGGAACCGGTACATGTTCGCTGGTGGCAGTATAATCTTCGTTAAAATTAGGATACTGCTCGTTAAAAATACCCTGTCCGCGAACCCAGCCTTTATCGGTTTTTTGGGTTACAAAAAAGTCATCCTCAGGTTGAGCAATCGTTCCTAACGGATACTGAAACGAATAGGTCGTTGTCATGTATAAATGACGATTATCTTTTGCGCGTAAAGCTGCTACTGTAGAATTCATCAAATCGGCATCGCCTTCCAGTTCATTACCCAACGCCATCATAATAAATGAAGGATGATTTCCATAATTGCTTAAAATCCTATCCGCTTCGTTTAATAAAAACTTGGTTGTTCTTTCATCTTCGCCAAAATGCAAACTCCAGTGTGGCAGTTCCACCTGGTAATAAAACCCCGCCTCATCGGCGGCTTCAAATGCAGCGTCAGGTGGGCACCACGAGTGAAAACGCAGATGATTTAATCCATATGCTTTGGCTTGTGCAATCAACTTTGCCCATTCCTCTTCTTTCATTGGCGGATGACCGGTCAAGGGAAAGATCACGCATTCCAGGTTACCACGTAAAAAGATTCGTTTACCATTTAAAGTAAGCATACCACCATCTTTTGCAATCTGGCTGTAACCAAATCTTACTGTGGTGGATTCATTTCCGGCAGTTACCTTAAAATCATATAAATTCGGATTGAATTCATCCCAGAGTTCCACTCCTTTAGGTTTTGGAAGTGTGATTTCTTCAGCGCCTTTTTCAATTACACCTTCGGCAACAACTTCACCAGCGGTTGTCAGAATTTGATAATTCAGATTTTCAACATTGCCTGTATTCTTAAAAATAGCTTTAATCGTACCTTCCGCAACGTTCGAATACACTTGCAAGTCCTTAATTTTTCCTGCTTCTGATGCGGTAAGTTTGATATCGCCGATTATACCGTTCCATTTAATTTGCGTATGATTGGTGTAGGCATGCGCCAAATCCTGATTTATCGGATCGGGATATTTGTCGCTTTGCACATTTATCAGCGGGTATATATTCGAGTTGTCGATGCAAACAGTTATCAGGTGCTTTCCCGGTGTTAACAACGAACTTAAATCGAAGAAATGTGGCGTTGTTAAACTCTCGTTTTTGCCAACCGACATTCCATCAACAAACACCTGCGATTGCCAGATCACACGCTCCAGTTCCAACTCGATGTTTTTCCCTTCCCAATTCGCCGGAATATCAACTTCTTTCTGGTACCAAGCTTTTCCAATGTATTGATGCTTTCGAGTAAGTCCCCACATTACACTGTTGTCCATTACCGGCTCTTGCGTATTTGCCTTTCCTAATCCGGCATCGTCTAAAGTACCTGGTAACTGAACCGACACATCGTCCAGCCTTTTATCGGCCCATCTTTCATCCATTTCAATGTTCATGGAATCGAGTTTCACAGACCATTCTCCGGCCAGGTTGATTTCCTTTACTGACGATTTTGAACACCCCGCAAAAACAATGGCTATAAATAATACTAAAACACTATATTTCAATCTCATAACATTTTCAATTAATTCTTACGAAACTTCAGCAGTAACCTGTTCCAATAAATTCTTTGAGCCCACATGCATCGAATTCAACTGCAATACTTCTTTCAGATTGTCAATTGCATCGCCATATGATCCGAGACCAACATGCGCTAATGCAATCAGGTATTTCGCATCAATGGTATTTCGTTTCTGGATATCATCTTCGAAAACCAGCAACAGTGGCAGCGAAGTTGCAAAATAGTCAATCTGCGCTTTCTCGTTCAACTTGGATTCTCCAAATTTCTTAATATCCTCCAATAAATTCTGAGCCTCAACTTTCTCACCCAATTCATTTAGCGACAGGGCTTTGTAGTACGACAATTCTGAATAAGTACTCACGGCCATATCAATAAAGTCGCCTTCTTCGTTTTTACTTTCAAGGAAATGTGCTTTGGCTTCTTCTGTCTTTCCGAACGCTTTCAGAGCCATGCCTTTCCAGTAATTAATGTGTGCAACTGCCTGAAGCGGATGGTATTTTTCACCCAGATTATCCGGTGTATTTACTGATTTATTAAAGTACTCCAAAGCCGATTCAGCATCTCCGTTTTGCAAGGCCAGTTGTCCAAGTTTTAAGCAGGCGTAGGTAAACTGACGCAGAACCTGGCCTTCACCACCTTCCCATGGATGGAAATCACGGTTTTCAAGGAGGTTTAATGCCTTGTTGTATTCACCGTTAAAATTGTACAGCGCAGCCAGTTCAACCGAAAAATCATCGCGGGTTGTAATCTGGTCTTTAATCGACAACAGATCTTCCAATCGTTGTTTCGGATCGTCGTTCAATTTTTTACGCAACTGGTCGAATTCGTAACGAATACGCATATCGTTCGGAGCCAGTTCAACAGCTTTAAGGAAAGCTTCTCTTGCTTTTTCGCCATCTTCAAAAGTATTCCAATAAGCGATTCCTAAATTACGATACAGCGTACCGTATTTACTGTTTGCATCGGCGGCTTTTTCCCATATGCTTATTGCATCTTTATGACGCTTCAGGTTGAAATAATAATTCCCTAATCCGAAAGCTGCAATTGTATTTTCCGAATCAACTTGCAATGCCCATTCCAACACCAGTTGTTCGTAAGTACGCGATGGGAAAACATAATCATACGACGCTGATTTTGTTTGTGAAAGAATCTCAGCAGCTTTTGTGTTATCACCGCTCAATTCGTATAACCAGGCCAAAACAAACTCGGTCATTACTGCCTTTGCCATCGGATTTGGCACAACACACTCAGGAACTTCGTTTTTATGATGCAACTCGATAATTTCAATTGCTTCCTGATAAAAACCGGCTTTGGCATAATCAAACGCAATGTCGATTATTGTTTGTGCATCGTTTCTTGATGACTCGATAAACTCATCGAAATTACCCGACAAGGTGGCCAATTCGAATTTTGCCCACTGATCGAGTGCATCTGTTTTGAACAGTTCTGCCAGCACGGTTTCTGCAGTTGCTTTTTCGCCCTGATTTTTCAGGATTATAGCTTTTAAGATGTATGCTTTATTGTTCTGACGGTTGGTATCCAACGATGCTTCCAAATGCTCTAAAGCTGTATCATAATCAGCCTTCAAACAATCGAGCGTTGCCAACTGATAGTAGGCAGATGATCGCCACTCGAAGTTCCAGGTCGACTTGTAAAATAATCCGTAAGCTTCGTCTTTTCGGCCCTGAAGAGAACAAGCTAAACCACAGAAATAATGTGCCTCTCCCGATGCCGGGTTTGGGTGATAAGTGGTCATGATATCAATAGCCGTTCTGAAGTTCTTTTCAGCTTCGGCAAACTTGCCATTTTTAAGCTCAACGCGACCTAAAGCAATGTATGATTTGTAGCTATTCGGATCTTTTTTTATGGCTTCCTGCCAATATGGTTCCGGGTAACGCGTAGGATGACGATACAACTCCAGGTGTTCGCCAATCAATTCCAACTCATTGGCACTTTCAATTTCATTGGGCTGTTTTGGCTCAAATGCCAGTTTACGGTTGCGTTCTTTTGGAACTTCTCGATGATGATAGGCGATTAATTCTTTTCCAGTTTCATCAACCACAATCAACGAAATTGAATTCTCCTGTCCCGCCTCAATCTGAATAGAAGTATCTTTCCATGGTTTTTCAGGTGATATCGTTTGATTTTCAAAAACTTTCTTCTCGTTACCGATAATTAGAATGAATTGAAGGTTTTCGAATTTACGGCTACCTGCAACACCTAAATCCAATTTATTTCCTTGCTGAATCTCGAACCGGATAGCCAAATCTTTATTGGCATTTTGTACCGGTCCCAGATTTTTGTAGCTCCACCAGAATTGCGAGAAAGTTTTTGTTTCGTAAGGAAGCAGGTAAGTAAAATCGGGCTGATTATCGGTATAAACGCCTGCCATCAACTCGAAATATGGTCCACCTTCATCGGTCAGTTCACGATCCCAGGCACGGCCAAAATCTTCACTTCCCCAAGTCCACTGTTTTTTACCCGGCGCAATATGACGATTAGCAACGTGAATAAATCCACCGTCTTCTTTAAAATCGTATCCTCCAAAGAAATCGTATTTCGTATCGCAAACCATATAGCTGGTTGGCACAGGAATATTATTGTAATTACGTAAATCGTTTCTACCCGGTCTTTCGTGGTAAGGAATGCCGTAATAATCGTTCTCAGCAAAAGGGAAACTACTTTGTGCACGCACTGCGTGGTCAGCCACATAATGCACATCGGGCGGGAAAAAGCTTTGGTAATCTTTATGCACCTCAACAGCCACGTTTGCCCACCACAAGAACGTTTGTGTCAGCGGCGTGCGGTTAAACAAGCGTCCCCGCAATTCAACCAAAGCACTGTTAGGGCGAATGCGAATTCCGTGCATTCCTTTCAGACGGTACATCGGGTCGTACTCCGACATCCAGATCGTTCTGGCACCGTCAGCTTCTTCTTCAATGTAAACATCGCTGGGCAAATACGTTCCCGGACGGTGGTGCTGTGGCCAGTTAAACTCCACACCTCCACTAATCCAGGGGCCGGCTAAACCAACAAGCGCCGGTTTAATCACCTTCTGCTGGTAGAAAAAGTTGTAATTATTATTGGCTTTATCTTGCGCTTCAAATATTCTTCCACCGATTTCGGGCAACATTACCAGTTTCACAAACTCGTTTTCAAGTGTTGCTGCCTGGTAATTCCGATCTACTTTATGATCGTAAACCTTATCGATAAACGGAACCGGATAAACTTTACCCGATGATCCCTGGTAAACTCTTTTTTCAAAGAATACGGGGTTAATTTCTGATTTTCCCAATTCGTAAGTGGGAAGTACCAGGTTGTCTATGTGCGCTTTTACTTGTTTCATCATCTATTACTTTCTCTGTTAATGCAATCTCAATTCTCATTAGTTCAAAATCTCCACTTCAATTTCTTCCAGTGATTTACCTTTTGTTTCCGGTAATCGTTTGTATATGAACAACAGTCCTGCAGCACAGATTATTCCGTATAACCAGAAAGTACCTGAGGCGCCAAAGGCTGAATTTAACAATGGAAATGTGTAGGTCAACAGGAAACTAGCAATCCACAACGATGCTGTTGCGAACGACATGGCCGCACCGCGAATACGATTTGGAAAGATCTCGGAAAGTACAACCCAGGTAACCGGCGCCAACGACATGGCATAACAGGCAATTCCTAAAACAACAAGAAGTAACAGAGGCCACCCGGTAACCTGAAAATAATATCCGGCTCCCATTAAAGCGTAAATACCGGCCAATCCGGCTGAACCTAGAATCATCAGCACCCGGCGGCCTAGTTTGTCAACCGTATAAATGGCCACAAATGTGAAAACAAGGTTTACACTTCCGGTAACCACAATATTGAAAAGGGTGTCGGAAACACCATAACCGGCTGCAGCAAATACTTCCTGCGCATAATTGAAGATAACGTTGATACCGCACCACTGCTGAAAAGCTGCAATAACAATACCTATCAATAATATCTTGCGCATTCCGGGAGAATTCAGGAATTTAAAATTCACTCGGCCTTTATCGTGCACCAGGTTTTCGTGAATGCTTTTATATTCTTTTTTGGCGTACTCTTCTCCGCCAATCTTACCAAGAATACTCAATACTTTATTTTCGTTGCCATTTTTAGCCAGCCATCTCGGGCTTTCAGGAACGATAAACATGAGCAGGAAAAATGCTCCAGCCGGTAAAGTCTCGGCCCAGAACATCCAGCGCCATGCCATTTGTCCGTTCCAAGATGCCAGAATATCGGCAGCTGTAGCACCTTCCGGAACAGGTTGAGCAATTTGCCAGTTGGCAATTTGTGCTCCCAAAATCCCGATCACAATGGTTAGCTGATTCAGTGAAACAAATTTTCCACGCATTGATGCAGGCGAGACTTCTGCAATATACATGGGCGATAAATTAGATGCCAGCCCAATACCAACACCACCCAAAATGCGGTAAATAATAAATGGAGTAAAATTGTTTGATGCTCCCGTACCTATTGCGGAGAGCGTAAAAAGGAAAGCTGAAAATATGAGTAGTTTTTTCCGTCCTAATCGGTCGCTAAAAGCTCCTGAAGTTAAGGCCCCCAATAGACATCCAAGAAGTGCAGAACTCATAGCCCACCCCTGCAAAAAAGGACTTTGACTGATGTGGAAGAACTGCTCGTAAAACGGTTTTGCTCCACCTATTACGACCCAATCGTATCCAAACAGCAGACCTCCCATTGCCGAAACCATTGAGATCGTGAATATGTACCTTGTGTTTAATTTTTGCATTGTTAAGTTGACTTGTTGATTTATGTTTTTCTATTTTTCTATCACTAAAGTTGCAACCGATCGTTTAGGAATTACAAGCTCTTCCAATTGAACGGTGCTTTTTTCAAGATCTCTTGTTTCGTCAGTGATATAAAGAGCTGCTTTATCTCTAGCTTGCACCCTCCCGGCTAAACTTACCGGTTTATCTTCGTCTTTATAGTTCATAAAAACAAATACCAGTTTCCCTGAAGACAGGTCCTTAAAAGCTGCTACCTGCAAATCTGTTGCCTGCTCCACCAGCGATAAACTGTTCTCAATTTTTGCATCAATCCGTACCATATCAGGACGCACAAACCTTGAATAGTTACCCATTGCCCACAGCAATTTGGTCTCTGTAATTTCGCCATCGAAACGCAAATCGTAATTCAACTGTCCTGTAGCGTTATTAACTCCAGGGCCTTTCCCGTCGTCTAGGTGAACAAGGCCATCTTTGTAATTAAACTGCGAGAGTGCTGTCCACCAATCCCACGAACGTGCATTTGCAATTGTAAGATCGGAATGAATAACACGAGCCACATACAAGGCTGTCGGCATTCCGGTGTCGCGTCCCCAACCACCGGTGGTTTCGTCATTCTTTTCCAGAATACAAAACTCGGTTTGCCAGTAATCCAATTCAGGATTTATCTCGGTTAAACGCTCTGCCAGTTTTTGGCGGTATTCGATTTGTGCTTTTATAGGCCAGGTGGTAAAATACGAGTGCGAGGTAATGGCATATTCCAGGTTTTTCAGATCGCCAAGATACATCTCCGATTTCGGATTGAAGAAAACATTGATCTGGTCGCCATTTGAGTTATTTCCTTTCTTTTTGTACAGGTATTCCACATCTCCGGCTTCACCAAAAAGCAATTTGGTAATTGAACCACGCGAGGCTAGTTCATCCGATAAAATACGTGTGAATTTGTAAAGCTCTTTATTTGTTGCCGGCGTACCTTCCTGATTGCTTGCATCCCATGCCCATTGCGGTTCGTTAAACGGACTCAGGTAGGCAAAATGGATATTTTCATTCTTTTCAAAATGCTCCACTACATCTACAAGAAATTTCGAATAAGCTTCGTATTTGTCTTCTTTCAGGTTAAAACCCAGATCGCCTTTTGTTGCATGCGCCAGTCCGTTTTTAGTGTAAAACACGGGCGGCGAAATAGTGTATGCAGTAAACTCAGGAACACCCCGGTCTTTGGCTGCCTGTAAAAACCAACGCTGGCCTTTATATTTCGTCCAGTCGTAATTTCCATCGGCATCCAGAAAACACTCCGAACGTCGCCACACATTTACAATGTCGGAAGCATCGCCCTGCTCCATAGAACCGGCTCCAATATAAAATCGCCAGTTTGATAGCCCAATTCCTATTGGATTTCCGCTTTCATCTGTGTCCATACAAAAAAGCAAATCGGCAATTTTCTCACGTTTTTCTACCGGCCAGTTTTCGCCAACAAATTGACATCGCCAGGAATCAGAAGCTCCAAAATTTTGGATGCTTTGGTAGGTTTTATCCGGGTTTACCTGAACTGTTACCTTGTTGTTTTGCGCCAACAACTGAAACGAAAGCAAAACTGACAATATGATTAGAATAGATTTCATTTTTTCTTACACCTTTAAAATATGATGACTTTTACAGTTTCCCGCTTACCGGGGGCAATTCCGGAAACGAAGTAAATACCTTTGTTATATTCAGCTGCAGGAATGCTAATCCTTTGCTGTTGTTTCTCAACCGGCATAGTTAGCTGCAACTGACCGGAAATATTGTACAAGCTAATTTGTTTGTAGGAATGCCCCAATGGCAAATCAATTATAATTTGCTGTGACTGTCCATTGTAATATGCTTTAAAATCCTGTTCTTTCAAGTCCTGATCAATTGATGTTTCCACCTCCAAATCGGCCGTGTAAGTTACAACTGAATGAGCCGGAATGATAAGATTTCCATCCGAGAGATCAATGTCTTGTTTTTCAAGATTTGTAAACTCGTCGGTTAAAAAGAGTGCCTGATTTTTTATTGTTTTTCCATTGGCATTTTCAAGTGATAAGTTTACTGCCCTGGCATCTGCCGTGAAATTTACTGCAACCAATACCAGCGAATTCTCTTTCGTATTTGTATAAGCTGAAAAAACAATATTATCGTAGGTTTCGCTTGTGGTCAGATTATCTGAGCGAGTTAGCTCAACTCTTGTCATTTCAGGGCGAATGAAATGTGAGAAATTTCCGAACGTATAAAACAGTTTCGTTAAATGGTAGACACCATCGCTGTTATCATTTTTGGTCAGTGCTTCAACCAAACAAAAACGCGATTCGCCATTATGTTTTCCCATCTCAAAGGTTGTCCACCACTGCCAGGCCGAGACATTGGCAATGTTCAAATCAGCCATGATCGTTCTGGAAAGCGAAAGTGCACACTGCATCTCTGTTAATTTCACATTCGAAGGATAACCAAAACGGTAACCATCAGCCAACAACGAATATTCGGTTTGCCACAATTGCGGTTTCGGATTTAACACCTGCGCCATTTGAACCATTTCCTCGCGTGTATCAACCAACGCAGATCCATAATCGGTAAAATAGCTGTGATAAGAAACGATATCAGAAAAAGATGATTTGTCAAGCAATGAAAGTCCGGAATTGGCGTTCCAGAATTTATACAACTGGTTATCGGCATGGCCTGTTCCTCCGATCATACTGTTAATCGATCCGGCTTCAGTGATAAAAAGTTTGCTGAATATATTTCGAGACGAAAATTCATCGTCAATTGCTGAAACCACATCAAAAATCTCCTGGTTGGTCCACGGTGTGCCTTCCTGTGTTACAGTGCCTCCGCTTGTAGAAGGAGCCCACCCCCACTGCGGTTCGTTAAGCGGACTAATATAATCGAAATGAATTCCTTTATTGTCAAAATGCTCGCTGATATCGGCTAAAAAACGTGCATAATCATCAAAATATTCAGGCTTCAGAATTGTTGCCATTTCGGTTCCGTATTCGCGAAATCCAAGATTATTTTCGGTATAAGCTACCGGCGGGCTGTTTTGCCACCCGATTAAATGATGAATATTGTATTGATTGGCTTTTTGCAGGAACCACTGTTGTCCTTCCTGCTTTTCCCAATTGTAAGTGCGACCGTCGGCATTCAAAAATCCTTCTGTTCTGCGCGATTCTTCGCTAATTCGGCTGGCGGCTCCTTGTTCTGCTGTTCCGGCACCAATATTAAAACGCCAAGCAGAAAGTCCAATTCCCAACGGATTTCCGTTGGCATCTTTTTCCGTACTAAATAACAATTCGGCCAGCTTTTCCTTTTTCTCTTCCGGCCAGTATTTGCCGATACGTTCCGTATTCCAGGCATCCGACGAACCAAAATTCTGAATGGTCTGTTTTTTAGCTGAAAGATCGATATTCAGATCAATTGTATCACCCGCTGTCTCCCAGTTTGTAGTTTTGTTTTCGGGTGCAGGAATTTCAGTCTCGTTATAAACCGCCTGAATTTGATTTGTTGAAAGCGCCTGATCAAAAACTTTAATTTCATCTAAACGTGCTGAAATATAATAATTGTCAGAGCGATGTGGATTACCCCCTAAATACAATGAATCACCCTGAATTAATGCGGGAGAAATATTGAGATATCCGCTTGAGATCTCAGATCCATCCAGATAAATCTTTGCCAGTTTATCCTCAAAAGTAATTGCAATATGCAACCACTTATTCTTTTGAAGAACACTGGTTTCAATGGTTTCGTACAAGCTGTATTCTTTGCTGTCGCTAATTAAAGCGCAACCGTAACCTCCCCATCCAATCTGAGGTGTAAAAAACAAATTTGAATTTGTTTCCTGATTGTGAATTTCAAAAAGCTGATGCCATGAACCGGCATTGACATTTTCCCAAAAGAAAAAGAAAGAAATCGTGAAGGTATCTGTATCAAGTAAGTTCTTATTAAATGCTGCATAACTTTTATCGTCTGCGGAGAATTGTAAAACAGAACCTCTTTCGCTATCGGAAAACATTGACGCATTGTTATAAAGGAACAACTCCGAGTTTCCTGTTTCGTCAACTGCGGCGCCACCGTTAAATGTATAGTTTGCAATCGGTTGAATATTGCTTTGTGTAAAAGCAATACTATTTACACAAAGTAATATAAATCCCAAAAACAGCTTAAAAAAGTTCATAACGATCGCTTGAAAAAACTACAGCTCTAAATTATTAGAACCCAATGAGAAGAAAAAGAAGATGTTCGGATGAACATCTTCTTTCCTCTAACCAAACTAAACTATCTAATTGAAACTTTCTCGGTGTCTACGTATCCGTTTTCAGTTAACACTTTTACAATATAAACACCTTGTTTCACTGGTATCGAAATTGTAGTACTGAGGGTTTCACCTTGTTCAACCTGAGCTCCAAGAATATTATATACGGAATATTTCACAATATTATTTATAGAACGAATATTTAGTTTTTGACCACTTTGCCAATAAACTATTTCATTCTCCGATTCCTGAATATCTACATTAGTAACCATTGCTTTTGGTGCATTTGGTATTACAATCTCGTAATAAGGAATAATTGATTGCAGTTTCAGTTCGAAATTATCAAAAGTTCCCCAGTTGTTTGCTGGAATCGTATTTTCTGTTCCGGCACCTTTAATACCAAAGGTTAGTGTTCCTCCGCTAACAGCTGCCGCCAGGCTACGTTTGGTGTTGCTCCACTCTTCAAATGCAAGTGGCTTTTCCACTAATTCTCCGCCATCAATATACAAGAAAATTGTACTGTCGTTACTCACTACTGACATTACCGAAACCTGGTAGCTTCCATCCAATAAACCGTTTACTGTTTGTCCGCAAATGAAAGTGTAATCTGCTCCTTGCCAGATAGTCATGTTCTTCGAACCATCAACACCTTTATCTTCGGTATAAGGCAGCCAATCGGTATCCGATTCATGATCCCATCCCAAAAACTCTTCCTCAAAACCAGGATTAATCAGATCAACCTCAGGCAAACGAACCACCTCGAAATTATCGAAAGTTCCCCAATTGTTTGCAGGGATTGTATTTTCGGCTCCGGCACCTTTTATACCAAAAGTAAGACTGCCGTTTGTAACGCTAACTACTAATTTCCGTTTTGTATTTGTCCATTCTTCAAAGGCCAGTGGTTCTTCAACCATTTCACCACCATCGGCATATAAGAAAATAGTACTGTCGTTACTCACTACACTCATTACCGAAACCTGGTACTTGCCATTCGGCAGATTCTGCAAAGTTTGACCATTAATAAAAGTATAGTTGGCACTTTGCCAGATGGTCATATTTTTCGACCCGTCAACACCTTTATCCTCAATATAAGGCAACCAATCTGTATCAGATGTTGAGGTCCAGCCTTCAAACTCATTTTCAAATCCCGGATTTACAACACTGATGTTAGACAGCCATTTTAATTCGAAATTATCAAAGGTTCCCCAGTTATTGGCCGGAATTCCGTTATTGGCTCCCACTCCTTTTATTCCAAATTCCAGCACGCCGTTTGTAACCTCAATTTTCAGCATACGTTTTGTATTTGTCCATTCCTCAAAGGCCAGTGGTTTAATTTCTTCAGTATCACCACTTCTTGCAAAAAGTGCAATGGTGCTATCGTTACTTACAACCGACATAACACTTAGCTCATAGGTTCCGTTCGGCAGGTCTGAAATAGATTGATACGTAATAAAAGTATAATCGGCCCCTTGCCAGATGGTCATATTCTTCGAGCCGTCAACTCCTTTATCTTCGGTATAAGGCAGCCAATCAGTATCAGAAGTTGAGTTCCATTTTTCAAATTCATTTTCAAAATCCGCATTAATTAGCTCAACACTGGTATCACCGGCTTCCAAAGCTTTCTGGAATGCTACTATTGCAGCTTGCATAGCTACGATACCTTCATCCAGTTGTTGTGCTGTTACCCCTTCGGTATTTATTAATGTCAACGCATCTTCAATGGCGTTATTCAACTCCTGTTTAGCTTCTTCAAATTCTTGTGTATTGGCAATTAAATCATTTGCCGTAAATATTTCGGCTATCAGTTGTTGAACTTTGTCCATTACATTTATTGCATTATTATAATCATCAGCGTTGCTTGTCGGTTCAGCCAACACAGCTTTCGACGATTCTACTGAAAGGAGTACGCCTGAATTGTATCTTGGATCATCAAGATCAACCAAAGTAGCAGCATAATCTTCAGCCTGCATAATCGCTTCCACTAAATTCTGTGCTACCGAAAGGTTATTACTTAAACTGTCGATGGAAGCATAATCAGGATTATCTGATGCAAGAAACTCTTCAAGGTTATCAATCAAAGCATTAAATGATTCCTTAATATCGTCGTCAACCGCTGAAGAATCGATGAACGCTTTTGCATTCTCGACCTCATCAGATAAACTTAGATAATTATTGAAAGCCGCCGTTGCCGCATCAATAGTTGGCTGGTAATTAAGCATCTCACCATCGGTTCCAAAAACCCTTACTTCCCGGGCTTTTTCCAAAGCGTAGAAAAAGTCAGCAAGAACTACTTCTGATATGTCTGAATTAGCCTCATATAATTCCATACCTCTTTCAATGGAAGATTCAAACAGGGCAATTGGATTGAACTCGACGAGTTTAAAAACACAATTTACAGCATTCTCCTGCGTAATATCAGCTGTTTTCAGACGAAAGGCAGCAATGCCACTTGCGTCAAAATTCAGGGCATTGGGACCGGGAGAATAATTCATTCCACTTAAATCGGCCGGTTTATCAATAGTTTCAAATGCATACCAATCATCAAAAATATTAGTGAATCGAAACGCCAGTTCCTTATCATGTGTCTCGTTCCCTTCTCGTCCATGATCTGCATCCTGAGGTTCAAGATAGGCCAGGTTACTCCATGATTTCAAAAAATGCTTATCACTTAAACTCTCATCCAGGTTACGAACATTGATATAGCCCGGATTTTGCTCCTGCTCATCAAACACCCAAAGCTGTGATCCTGAGCCATCGAAATAATCTGAATATCCTAACTGATCCGACCACGATGCTACCTCGGGATGGAAACTTAATACTTTTTCATTTCCTGCTCCATCGTAGATAAGCAGGTAATATTTCGTCCCGTCTGTTTTTGGCATAAAATGCTCCTGGGCGTGAACTACCGCCAGAGAACTCCAACAGATTAATAATGCAACTAAATATTTTATTTTTTTCATTTTTCCTTGTTTTAATGTTGTAATTACATTACCAACCCATATTCTGAGTTAGTCCGTTGTTCACATCCCGCTGTGGAATTGGATATAGATTCATGCGCTCTTCGAAATACCTGTCTTCCAATTCCATTTTCTGGTAATTGTACGAACCGTCCGAATTTTGAGTAATATCCATTTTATATACCGGCTGGCTTAATACCTCCGGTGCAATCCCCCACCGACGTACATCCCATGCTCTCTGATCTTCGAAAGCAAATTCAATAAAGCGCTCTTCACGAATTCTGTCTCTCATTTCTTCTTTACTCATACTATTCAGCATGATTTCAGGCAGCCCGCCATGACGCATAACGGTCTGATTTAGCAATGTAGTAGCTGTTAAATAAGACTCTCCCAAGTTAGAAGGACCGTATAATTCGTTGGCAGCCTCTGCCCAGATCAGAACCATATCGGCAAACCGGAAAATTGGCCATTCGCGATTCGATGTTTGTCCTTGTCTCAGGTCGAGTGTAGGATCAAGAAACTTTCTCAAATAATAGCCTGTTTTAGTACCATAATCACGATCCATTCCGTCGCGTCCACCTTTAAATATTTCGATTATTCGAGATTCCGTATTTCTTTCGTCCCAATTGCTGCCGTTTACAATTACGGTGTGCAACAATCTCTCATCACGGTTTTCATAAGGATTTGCCGGATCATATCCTGATCCAGGTTCATCAATCTTTTTGCCGTTCAACATACGGTAGGCATCAACCAAATTTTGAGTTGGATTTGTGCTTCCTGTGGTTAGAACTCCTTCCGAACCTACCGGAAAGTTAACCTGCTCAATGTAATTGATATCGGCCTGGCGGTAACCCAGAATAATTTCGGGGCTGGTGCCATTAAACTGGTCGTAGGGACCAAATGTAAATACACGATCGAAAGCAATGTCTTGTGCCACATCTAAAACCTGTTTCCAGTACTGTTTCTGCTGATCAGAACCTTCAGTAACTGAACTGTTGTAAACTGAACTGGTCAACAACAAGTAGGTTTTACATTTTAGAGCTTTTGCAGCGGTTCCGTTTGGTCTTCCCTGGTCAGCTCCTTCATCAAGCAAGGGCAGCAATTCGTTGTCGATCAAATAATCGCATTGGTCAATAATATAGTTAGCACACGCCTCGAAAGTAGCTCTGCCTTCAGCAAATGCACTGTTCGACAAATCACCCATGTCTTGCACCACATTTTCACCCACCAAAACAACTGCGCCGTATCTTTTTATCAGTTCGTAGTAATACAAGGCCCTCAGGAACAGGGCTTCATTTCTGTAATAGGCCAGGTTTTCAAGAAATACCTGCCTGTTAGCCGGTTCAAATGTTTCGTAAGTTGTCGATTTCGTTTCTTCCAAAAACAGATTTACCTTGTATATGGCGTTATAGTATTTATTCCATACATTATCGGGATGAGATACAGAGTTCCAGTTTCCTGAATTGAAATTCTGAATGCTTGCCCATGGATTGGCATTTTCGGCTTCGTCGGTTGCATTCCCATACAATTCACCCTGGCTAAATCCTTCGGGGCTAAATCCATTTGGCATTTCACTGATCAGATCAACAATGTAGCGATCGATATAGGTTGGATTGTTCCACATCAGATCATCCGTAACTCCGGTATCTTGTTCCATATCAAGCTCCTGACAAGCTGATAAAAGAATGATCAGGACACCCAGGATTGATGAGATTTTTATATAATGTTTTGCTCGTTTCATATCTGTTCTTATTTAAAAGTTAAGATTTAAACCTAAAAAATAGGATTTCATCGGGGGATATCCGATTCCCGTAAATTCAGGATCCGTGTAATCCCAATCACTTAGTGTCAGCATATTAACACCCCGGACAAAGAATCTTACTTTTTCCATTCCAATTCGGGTGGTAAAATTCTCCGAGAGCGAATATCCAAGTTCGATGTTGCGAAGTTTTATGAAATCGCCTTTTCGCACCCAGAATGTAGAAGCCTGGTAATTATTTGTATTGGTTAACGACAAAGCAGGAAAATCGCTTTCGTTTACAATCTCGGTAGCAGCATTACCGGTTAAGAATGGTTGGTAAAGGACACTTTCAGAAAGTAAAATATCGCGATTAAACTGTCCTTGCAACATGGCTTCCAGATCAAATCCTTTGTACTCTAGTCCGAGATTCAGACCAACATCCACGTTACCTACAACATCACCTATTGCGGTCATATCTCTTGAATCGATAACCTGATCGTTGTTTAAATCAGCATATTTCAGGTCGCCTACCCGGGGCGTACCAAAAGTTTGAGTTGGTGACGATTGAATGTCACTTTCACTGTCAAAAGTTCCTTCAACCTGGTAACCATAAACGGTCGATACTGAGTTTCCGGTTCTGTTCAGTTGTGCCAAATCCGATCCGTTCAGCGATTCGCCCATTTCATCGATGGTATTGTCGAAATATGAGAATACGAGGTTCGAGAACCATTTAAATTCATTCTCTTGCGAAGAGTAGCCTAATTCAAATTCAAATCCTGAGTTGGTAAGCTCTCCAATATTCTCATAAGGTAAATCAGCTCCCGTTGCCGAAGGATGATTGTAATCGATGTATAAAACATCCGATCGATTATCCAGGAAGTAATCGAAGGCAAAAGTCAGGTGATCGAACATCTCCAGATCGATACCAATATTTAGTTTCCTGGAAATTTCCCACTGAATATCAGAATTGGCCAACATTCCCGGCTGAATACCATTAATAATGTCCCAGCCTGTACCTATGGGGAAAGAACCTCCACCCGTATAAAACTGTGTAAAGGGATATCTTCCGTTTACATAACGATTTAAACCGGTAATACCATATGATGCTCTTAGTTTACCATAGTTGATAGCACTTTCTTCACCAATAAAATCTTCGTTTGAGAATATCCATCCTGCAGAAACTGACGGGAAGAAACCATACTGATCCCCCTCGGCATACTGATCGGAACCAAAATAACTGGCCGACGCTTCCAACAGGTATTTACCGGCATAAGCGTATTGCACCCGCGCCCCATAATTATTGGTGAGGTATGGGGACAAATCTGTATTCTCGCGGTATTCCTTATCACCCTGGTATCGAAGCAAGACACTTAAATCGTGGTTTTCCGAAGTAGTCAGGTCATAACTAATGTTTGCAGTAACCACATTGTTTCTTACACTGCTGGCATTGCTCCAAACATTATACGACGAAGCTTCGCGATACGAGTAGTAACTGTAACTTCCGCCAGCAGCCGATCCAATTTGAGAATAAGGGAAATACCTCCAGTTACCGTCACCGTTAACAGCTCCGTTATCCAATACATATCCAATTCCGGCAGATAGACCTTCGGCAATAAAATCGAGCTTTTGCGTTAACGAAAAACCGGCATTTAAGAAACTGGTAACCGAGTTGTTTTTTCCTCCGTATTCAATCATTGCAAACGGATTATTGTTAAGCAAGGATGTACCTCCATAACTTCCGTTCGGATTAATTACATTAAATGCATTTGGCGGAAGGGTAGACAATGCAGTCCAAATCTCGCCGGCAGAATAAGCAGGGAATGTATTTTTGTTCATCATCCCCGACAAATCCATAGAGAATCGCGTAGTTTTTGATATGTTAATATCAATGTTCGATCTCAGGTTCAACTGAGTTAAATTAGCGTTGGCTTTCATGTCAGGATTTTCAGGTTTGTACATCCCATTGTTATACAAAAATCCAACATTAACGTAGTACTGGATAAAATCAGAACCACCTCTGATTCCCACATTTGCCCTTGAAATATTTGATGCATTTTTTACCACCTGATCGTACCAGTCAACGTCGGGGTACAAAGGTGATGTTCCGGCAGCTGCAATATCGGCATCAGAATATTTTGCACTTAGCCCATCGTTTGCGGCTGCCTGATTATACAAGGTCATATAATCCCGCGCTCCCAACACATCAATTGTATTTGAAGGACTCTGAAGACCTGACTGAATACTTACATCAATAATGTTCTCATCAACTCTACCTCTCTTTGTGGTAATCAGGATTGCACCGTTGGCGGCTTCCATTCCGAACAACGCAACGGCAGCGGCATCTTTCAGTACTGAAACTGTTTCTACTTCTTCAGGATTCAAATAGGTTAAATCTCTTTCAAATCCATCGATAATAACCAGTGGATCACCATTTGCACCTCTTATCCGAAGCGTGGGCAAATTATAGCCAGGTTCTCCTCCTCCCTGTATTACCGATAAACCGGCCAGTTTACCATAAAGGGTGTTGCCAAAGTTACTTACAGCACCTTTTGAAAGCTCCTCGCCTGTAACAGTAGCCATTGATGAGGAAACGTTGAGTTTCTTTTGTAAGCCGTAAGCAATGTTTATTTCGTCGTTGTGCTTTACTTCAATAATCTCCAGGGAGTCGTTTTGCGCCCATGCACAAAGCGATCCAAGCACAGAGATTAGAAGTAATATTATTTTGCTTAAATATTTTCTCATAATATTCATAATTAGTCTGGTTAGTACTTTGGATTTTGATAGAGTCCCGGAGTATTGTTAACCCAATCATTATGGAGCGGATGGAAGTAATATTTATCTTCAAAGAAATCCACCCAATTGATCTTATTCCTTGACACAACTCCATCATTAATAATTGCACCAACCATATCCAGCTGCAACTCATCACCTTCTTTCCATCTTCTAAGATCAAAATAGCGCTGACCTTCAAGGAAAAATTCTACCTGACGCTCATATTTAATCGCGTTATGGAATTGTTCTCTCGCTGAAGACCCCTCATAATTACCGGCTTCATATCCCGGCATCCCGGAACGTGACCGAACTTCATTTAAATACTGAATGGCTTCTGCTGTAGGGCCGTTATTTGCTTCACTTAATGCCTCAGCATAAAGAAGATACAACTCGGCCAAACGAATAATTGGGTGCACCGGTCTGTAAACCACTGAAGGACCTGCTCCCAATTCTTCGTTTACAAATTTGCGTACCATAAAGCTGGTTTTAAACTCTGTCCAGTCGCCATGTGTTCTGTCGGGAACAGAAGGATCGATATCAAAATTGATCAACTTACTGTTGTAACTTGTTCCAAATTCTGATCCGTGATACACCACATTTTGATAAAATCTCGGGTCTCTATCTTTCCAGTATTCCTGATCGTTATATCCGGCGTCAATACCGGCTTGTGAGATTACAGGTTTTGTCCCGTCGCCGTTCTCGTAACCTGAGATCGGGAACTTACCGTTACGCAATTGGTAACCATCTACATGCTGAAAAGTGGGTTGATAGGTAACATCAACACGATTGTACCAGCCAATTCCGTATGGCCAGTTCATCATATTGTGCGTGTATTCCCAGCCGCCTTCTGAGTTACCCGGATCAAAACGCTGATAAATAATGTGTTCATCAGTAAGGTTTATGGCCAGTTCGTAAATACTGTGTTCAACACCACCGCCGGTATACAGCGCGTGTCCGACGGCATGAGCAGCATCTATAGCTTCTTTACAGGCAGTTGCGGCTCGTTGCCAGCGTTGATCATCGCTATTCCCGTAACCTAACACTTCTGGATGTTCATATCCTGAAGCATATTCAGGAGTAGGCCCATTATATAACGGACTTGCCGCATAAACCAATATTTTAGCTTTTAAAGCCTTTGATGCTGCAACGGTAAATCGCCCTGTCCAACGATCCTCCCACTGTTCCGGCAACAAGGTTGCTGCCAAATCTAAATGGTAAACCATGCTATCGATCATGTCGCCAAAGGCTGCTCTTGGAATTGGATCTTCTCCACCTACCATTCTTTTCCCGATCCACGGTAGACTTCCCCAGTTTTTAAATCCTTTAAAATACTGATAGGCAATATGAGTGTGAGCTTCTCCAAGCATACGTTTTACATATTCCTGCTCAGTCGAAGAAGAAGTTGGTATATCACCTGATTTTTCAATAAATGTATTGCAGTTTCTTACGGCCAGATATAATTTGTCGAGCGGATAAATCTGGCTTGTTGTAGAGCTCAACGTACCGTTAACGTATTTCATGTATTGATTATCGCTGATATTTGGAACGTACATTTGCTCGCCAATATCCGACCAGCTCAGGTAGCCGTCCCACCAACTCAGGTTGATATTATCTGCTCCAAAGTATTCATCGTGATAAAGCGAAAAAATGAGCTGTTGTGCATTGTTTGTCGATGCAAAAACTGTGTCTAATGTGATATCGGCTCCTGCTGGTTTTTCCAGAAAATTGTCCTGGCAAGAAAATACAGAAAGCGATACGACTGCAATTAAACAAGCTTTTATTATCTGATGTATTTTATTCTTTTTCATGATATCCTGTTTTCAATTAAAATTGAACATTTACCCCTAAATTAAACACTCTTGATCTGGGGTAACGAAGTACTCCATTCGTCGTTTCCGGATCGATATTTTTGATCTTCGAAAACGTAAGCAAGTCCATTCCATTAGCAAAAATCCTGAAACTGTTCAATCCAAGATTCTTAATAACCTTCACATCAGAATTAAATGTATAACCCACTTCAACATTTTTAAGTCGAAGATATGTAGCATCCTTAATCCAGTATGTCCCAACATATTTCCAGTTATCGTTTGTATTTAATAGCCGGGGATATTCAATACTTTCACCCGCTGCATATTTTTCCGGAGTGTATCGATCCATTACAAAATCGAGTATTGTTCCTTTGTTCGGAGTTGGATTATAGTTTGTTCTCGTATTAATTGAATAATTAGAAGCTCCCTGCAACAGGACGGATAAGGAGAATCCTTTATGTTCGAATCCTGTATTCAACCCAAACATGGTTTCAGGGAAACTTGGAGTATCCAGGTAACCTTCATCGAGGTTATTGATTAAACCGTCGCCATTCCTGTCGATAAATTTCAAATCGCCGGCTGACACATCATGACCGGCCGTAAATATCTGATAAGCCTGGTACGAATATTTGTCCGCGTCAGGATTTAGTGCACTGTAAGTTGCCCATAATTCATCGCGATAGGCATTGGCATCGGCTTCTGTTCTGAAGAAATCTTCCTGGATGTAGCCCCACATCTCTCCAACTCGTCTTCCGGTTTGCATCCTGTACTCATACGGTTGCTGTGGCTCATCCATCTTCAGTATTTTATTTCGGGCAAATGAGTAATTTAAATTTACCCAATACCGGAAGTTGTTTTTTGTTTCACTCCAGCCTAGTTCCACTTCATATCCTGAATTTTCAACATGGCCCAGATTAAGTGCCAGTTCTCCTGTTTGCTGATAGACTGGAACAACTTGTTGATTGATTAGAATATCGGTTCGATCTTCGGTGAAATAATCAAACTTGGTTGTCAGTTTATTATCCAAAAAATGAAGGTCGACACCATAGTTTATTTTTGTTGAAGTTTCCCAGGTTACGTTCGGGTTTCCGGCAGCCCCCTGGTAAGCCATTGGATAATTCTGCACTTCACCAGGCAATCCGAAGTTAATTCCTGTATCACGCCATCCGTAATAGGCATAATTGTTCATTACATATTTGTCGGGTAAATACAAAAAGCGTTGGTTCATGCGATCGTTACCCACCTTTCCATACGAAAATCTCAACTTACCATAAGTCAGTATTTTTTCACCAATCAGGTTTCTTAGCCAGTTTTCCTCGGTAAACGTCCATCCGGCTGAATATGCAGGGAAAAAACCGAATCGTTTTCCTTCTGCAAAGTTTTCAGAACCATTGTAGCCCAGGTTATATTCAAGCATATATCTGTTGGCGTAATTATAGGTAACACGGCCAACTACCCCCAAATAGGCTCTCGGAATTTCATTCCAGTACGATTCAGAAAAGTGTGATTTATCGGCATTTACCAGTGCCAAGGCAGTTACATTATGTCCGCCACCAAAATTACGGTTATAATTCAGTGCAAATTCATAATACTCTTTTCGTGTTTTACTCTGTGAGGTTGAATTATACGGTAGCACATCTTCCTGCACCTGGTACAAACTTACACTCTGATCTTCATTCAGGTAAGGTCGCCAGTAAGGACGTTTCTTTTCATCCTTATCCCTGCGAATAAAGTTTTGGAAATAACTAACAAGAGATACTGTTCCTTTAGCCGACAGACCTTTAGTTATAAAATCCAGTTTCTGATCGAGAACAATACTATAGTCAGCTGTATTTTGAAGTTCAATGGTATAACCGCGCATATCACTGTTCAGCAGTACAGAGTTGGCATTGTCCTGAAGCAGTACAACTTTGTCGTCCTGTACATATCCATCCCAGGGAGAAGAGTGTACCAGCATATTCCAGTAAAAACCTTCTGCAGGTTCTCTTCCGGCTTGTCCTAATGAGATATTCTCGTTAAAACTTCCCCCGATATTTACTTTGGCCAAAGTGGTTTGTGTAATGTTTATATCGATGTTTGTACGGTAGTTGTACCTTTTATAACTGGTTGATTTATCAAGATTAGGATTTAGATTTTCAAACATTCCCTGCTGGTTAAAGTATCCCAACGAGGCAAAATATTTAAGTCGTTCGGTACCACCTCCAATAGTTATATTATGCTGTTGTTGTAAGGCATAATCCTTAAGCATCAAATCAGCATAATTAGTACTTGGATAAAAATACGGATCATTGGGGTTCAGCGGATTACCATCAGCAACACCTTTAAACTTGTCTCTTATCGATTGTGGATATGGTGCAGTTGGATCTGTAGAATTGGCTGCAAAGCCCATGTATTCGTTTACCAAGCCTGTTTGCGTGTAGCTATCAACAGGATCAATCTTAAACGTTGGAACCATTACGGCCATCGAACCTTTATAATTAATTTGGGCAGGACCGCTCTTTCCTCGTTTTGTTGTAACCAGAATTACACCGTTTGCTCCCCGAACACCAAAAACGGCGGTTGAAGATGCATCCTTAAGGATAGACAGCGATTCAATTTCGTTGGGATCAAGAAAATTTAATGCTGTCTGATCCCGCTCGATTCCATCGATTAATATTAGTGGATTTGAGCCGGAACCCTGATCGAGGGTTCCGATACCGCGGATTTTTATTGTAGCAGCATCCTTACCGGGTCGACCTCCGGATTGATTGGCAATTAAACCCGGGAGACGCCCTGCCAGGGCCTGCGAAACACTGCTTACCGGTTGCGAAACCAATTCTTCCGAAGAAACTGTTGATAACGATCCGGTTACGGTTTCTTTCTTTTGAACACCATAACCTACTACCACTACTTCCTCCAGACTTTCCGTTTCCTCTAGTAAAACAATGTTGAATTCTGTTTGATCTCCGGAAATGGTAATTTCCTGAGAACCGAAGCCAATGTATGATACCATTACAACCGAATTGAGGGGAACCTCAAGTTCAAAAGTACCATTTACATCTGTAACTGTACCCTTCGTAGTACCTTGAATGACGACACTTACTCCGGGAATGGGTTCATTCATTTCATCAACGATAGTACCCTTAATTTTTACACTTTCTTGAATAGCATTTAACTCGTCCTTTTCTTCGGAACTGGATGCAGCTGCTTCAAATGAAGCCCCGCACAAAAAAAGAAAAAGAAAAATCCAGACAGGTCGAAGACATGTATGCAGTATGCTATTCCTGCTCGATAATTTCATAAGCTTTAGTTTTAATTCAGTTTTATACAATCAAATACAAAATTAAGGGGAAATACAAGTTGAGTAAATGGATAATATTGCAATTATTTGCACTATCCGATTATTAATTATCTTAATTGTACAAAATACATTTTCAACAAAAGGACAAATATTGCCAGGTTGAATTTTAAAAAATCCTAGTCATCAAAAATAAATCCACAAAACAAACACTCTCAAATACCTACATATCAATAACTTTAAAAATTTTATGATAAAGCTTAAAAAATCAAAAAAGGATATCAGCCACAGCTATGATAGAAAAGACAAGATATTTAAAAGAACCAATAATTTGACAATCTGATCACATTATCTTTTCTTTGATATGAGAATTTAAACCAGTTCTGATGGAGAATAAAATGGATAAAAACCTGGCAGCCCCTTTACTTGGCAAATCGGATAGTTTTACGGGAGACAGAAGCGTTGTATTATCCCATAAACAATTAAAGAATATTAAAGAAAATCCATTAATAAAGGAATTATACATAACTGCCATTGGATTTTATCCCCATGCAAAACATCATTACAGAGAAAGAAAAAAGGGAATAAATGATTGTATATTAATATATTGCATCGACGGAAATGGAACAATTTTAATTGAAAACAAAAAATACGAGCTCGAACCAAACAGCTTTTTTGTGATTCCACAGCATGTTGCGCATACTTATTGGGCATCTCCTGCTACCCCTTGGTCGATTTACTGGTTACACTTCAGAGGTAAACGCAGCTCCGGATTTACTGAACATTTTGGCAAAATCACTACGATAAAACAATCAACAAAATCGAGAATAGACGACAGGATCGAACAATTCAATGAGCTGTTGACAACTTTGGAATTAGGCTTTTCAAAAGAAAATATAAATTTTGCCAATTTAAGTCTGAACAGTTTACTGGCTTCCTTCTTTTTTGTTGAAACTTATCGTGCTGCAAAAGGATACAGAGGAACAAATCCGGTTGATATGGCTATTATTTTTATGCAAAGTAACATAAATAAAACAATAAAAATATCTGACATCTCGGATCATGTCCAACTATCTGAGTCGCACCTGACCAAGATATTCAGGAATAAAACAGGAAGTTCTCCAATGGATTATTTCATTAATTTGAAAATGCAGGAAGCCATACGACTTTTAATCAGTCGATCGCTTAAAATAAAAGAAGTAGCGTTCAGACTTGGCTACAGCGACCAATACTATTTTACGCGAATATTTACAAAGCACATTGGATCGAGCCCGGGTACTTTTACAAAAATGAACAAACCAAATACATAAAGGATAGGTTGAGCTGAAAATAAAATCATCTACATCTGAAGAAATTGATATAGTGTAAACGAGAATACAGGATCGTCCTTTACCGGGCACTAAAGAAACTAAGGCAAATTTCTAAATTTCAGATTCATCACAAACCATTAAGCCATCCAGAATCTATATATTTATTGAAAATTACAGGATCGTATAACGGAATCAAACCAGCTTTATGAATAAACCTTTAATCTTTCTTTTTCTTTTATGTTCGGGAATAACCGTTTGTGCATCTGCTCAGATTAAGAACATTTCAGAAAACAATGAAAACAGGGAATTTGATCCGGCAACCTTGTTATGGTACGACTCACCTGCAAAAGAGTGGGAAGAAGCACTTCCTGTGGGAAACGGAAGGCTCGGTGCCATGGTTTTTGGGAAATATGATGAAGAACGAATCCAGCTCAATGAAGATACCTACTGGACCGGTGGCCCATATTCAACAGTTGTAGAAGGAGGTGCAGAATTTCTACCTCAAATTCAGAAACATGTTTTTGACGGCGAGCCGATAAAAGCACATAAATTATTTGGAAGACATTTAATGGGTTATCCGGTTGAACAACAGAAATATCAGTCACTGGCTAACCTTATTCTTTTTTTTGAAAACCATTCGGAAATAAGCGAATACAAACGATGGCTCGATCTAAACACAGGCATAACCGGCGTAGAATATACTATAGACGGAGTTACGTATGGCAGAGAGGTTCTTTCTTCAGCTCCCGAGCAGGTAATACTTGTGCACATAACAACCAGTAAACCGGGCAGCCTCTCATTTAAGGCGCAGTTACGTGGAGTTCGCAATGCTGCCCACTCCAATTATGCAACTGATTATTTTTCCATGGACGAGATAGACGAAGATGGATTAATGTTGAATGGAAAATCGGCAGATTACCTGGGAATTGAAGGTAAGCTGAGGTACAAAGCTCAACTCAAAGCTTATTCTGAAGGTGGGACAATAAGAACGGAAGACGACTATTTAATTGTAGAAAATGCAAATGCCGTGACCATGTGCATTGCGGCAGCAACCAATTTTATAAATTATAAAAATGTAAGCGCAGATCAAAATAAACGGGTGGCCGATGCGCTCGAAGCGATAAAGGGCAAAACTTTTGACGAAATGGCAACTGCTTCGGTGCTTGATTATCAGAAATACTTCAAACGGGTCTCTCTGGAACTTCCGGTATCGAAAAACTCCTACCTACCAACAGATAAAAGAATGGCAGCAATAAAAACGGATACTGATGCCAGTCTTGCATCGTTGTGTTACAATTTTGCCCGTTACGTGCTGATAAGTTCATCAAGACCCGGCACACAACCTGCCAATCTGCAAGGAATCTGGAATGAATATATGAATCCTCCGTGGGATTCGAAATATACCACCAACATTAATACTGAAATGAATTACTGGCCGGCTGAATCGGGCAATCTGGCTGAACTTGTTGAACCGCTGACCAAAATGGTAACAGAACTCAGCGACCAGGGAGCGCAGGTGGCAAAAGAGCATTATGGCGCCGGTGGTTGGGTATTTCATCAAAATACCGATTTGTGGCGGGTAGCCGCCCCAATGGACGGACCTTGCTGGGGTACGTTTACTGTTGGAGGTGCATGGCTGACCAACCAGTTGTACGATCACTACCTTTATACACAGGATAAGGAATACCTCCAGGAACTTTATCCGGTGATGAAAGGTGCAGTTCAGTTTTTTATGGATTTCTTGATTAAAGATCCGCAAGGGAAATACCTGGTGACCAATCCCTCCACTTCGCCTGAAAATCCACCCAAAGGACCCGGCTATGAATATTTTTACGACGAGGTTACAGGGATGTACTATTTTGCAACCATTTGCTATGGTTCTTCCATTGACATTCAAATTCTTACTGACCTTTTCGAATACTATATTGAGTCGTCTAAAATATTAGGACTGGATGATGAGTTTGCTAAAAAAGTCGCCGAAGCCCGCCAAAAATTGTCGCCACCAAAAATCGGGAAAGATGGCACTTTGCAGGAATGGACAGAAGATTATGCACAACTGGAAGATAAACACAGGCATTTTTCTCATATGTATGGTTTGTATCCCGGAAATGTAATTTCAGCAAAACGAACCCCTCAATATATTGATGCATGCAAAGCAGTACTGGAGCAACGTGGAGATGGCGGAACAGGATTTTCACGGGGATGGAAAATGGCTCTTTGGGCAAGGCTTTATGATGGAAACAGGGCCAATACCGTTTTTAAAGGATATATTCGGGAGCAGTGCTATCCACAATTGTTCGCTAAATGTGGCACCCCTCTTCAGATTGACGGAACAATGGGAGTTGCCGCCGGTATTACCGAAATGCTGGTTCAATCGCATGAAGGTGCTATTGATTTGCTGCCTGCATTACCCGATGAATGGAATGAAGGTCATTTTGACGGAGTTTGTGTCCGCGGCGGTTTTGAGCTGGATATGAGTTGGAAGGACAAATCCATTACCGAGCTTGAAATCATATCAAAAGCCGGAACAATATGCCGCATCAACAACGGGGTAAATCTTAAGGTAACCAAAGACGGGGAAAAAGTAAAAATAAAAACTAACAAGGATGGTTCGGTTGAATTTAAAACCGTAAAAGGAGAAGTTTACCAATTAACCCAAAAATGAGATAATGAGAAAACCTGTTCGGATAATTAAAGCTGCTGAAATAAAACAAAATTATTCCATGAAGAAAGCGATTGATGCCATGGAACAGGCATTTACTTCTTTATCTTCCGGCGAGAGTTTTGTACCTGCACGCTATGTATCAAGTCTTCCCTCAAAACAACTTTTGATGTTGTTTAAACCTGCCCATGTTGAAAAAGATAATCGTGTGGCTGTTAAAATCATTACCCAGCGCGAAAGAAGCTGCATACAGGGGATTCCAACTATTCAGGGAATTATTCTGGTGGTTGATTCGGTGAGTGGCGAAATCCTTTCGATAATGGATGGCGAGTACATCACAGCCCTGCGAACCGGTGCTGCCAGCGGACTGGCAACCCGCTATTTTTCGCGAAAGGATGCCCAAACAATGGCCCTATTCGGCTGCGGTGCACAGGGACGAACGCAGCTTGAAGCAGTGCTTTGCGAACGCAACATTAAAAAAGTTTTTGTCTTTGATAAGAACAAAAACCGGGCAAGCAGACTTATCGAAGAGATGGGAAAAAAATTGAAACCGAAACTGATATTTAGCAGAGACACTTCCCTATTGTCTGAAGCCGATATAATTTGTACTGCAACCAATTCCACAAAACCTCTATTTAAAAAAGAGGAAGTTAAAATGGGTGTCCACATAAATGCTATTGGATCATTTCAGCCAAAAATGCAGGAAATCGATCCCTTTTTAATCAGGGATGCCAAGGTTTATGTTGATCAGGCAAGACCTTGTCTGAAAGAAAGTGGTGATATGATAAAACCTATATTGGAAGGTATAATTTCGGAAAAACACATTGTTGGGGAAATCGGAGATTTCTGTTTAAATAAAATAAAAGGACGGGAATCTGATGATGAGATTACACTATTCAAAAGTGTGGGAGTTGCCATTCAGGATTATGCCGTAGCAACCGATATTTACAATGCTTCACTTATTACGAATTTCGGACAGGAAATTAAACTTTTTGAATCATGAAAAAATTACCCGGTATTTTTAACGATGTGATTGGCCCTGTAATGAGAGGACCATCCAGTTCACATACGGCAGCCTCCTGGCGAATAGGCAAAATCGGAACTGAAATATTAAATGAACCTTTACAAAAGGCACTTATTGAATTTGATCGTGAAGGAGCCTGGGCACCGAATTATCGCGAACAAGGAACAACAATGGGAATGAACGGCGGTCTTTTGGGACTGGAGATCACCGATGAACGAATGAAAGATACTGAAGGTTATGCTCAGGAAAAGAGAATAGCCATCGAATATAAGATCAGCTCCTTCGAAACCAACCATGCCAATACAGTGCGCCTAACGTTGTGGGGAAAGTCACAAAAGAAAGTACAAATTATCGCTGTTTCACTTGGGGGTGGTAGTTTTGAAATCCGGTCTGTTGACGGTTTTCAGGTGCAATTAAGCGGTGATTTATATTACATGCTGATTTCCACCAAAAATAAGCCGGACCAGTCAGAAGAATTAAAAACCGTTATCCCTTCAGGTATTGAAATATCATCCGAAAAGAAAAAAGAGGAAATAAAATATCTATTAAAATCTTCGCAATCCTTTTCGTCTGAATTGGTAAGGCAAGTTCAACAACTTCCGGCTGTCGATGAGATTGCACTTATACACCCAATAATGCCCGTCATCGGCGGCAAACAATCGGAGATGCCATTTAGCTCCGTTCAGTCTTTAATCGATTATGCCGAAGAAAACAATGCTGACCTGGGAGACATGGGATTAATTTATGAAAAATGCATAAGTGAAGCCCCCGAACAGGAGTTGATCAGGAAAATGGAGGAAATCATTCATATCATTCATAAAAGTATTGCTACCGGATTGGCTGGAACCTCATTCAAGGACCGGATACTGCAGCAACAGTCGCATTTAATTGAAAAGGCAGAGAAAGAAGGTAAAATAAAGGATTCGATAATAAACAGGATAATCGCGAACGTATCGGCAATCATGGAGTCCAAAAGTTCTATGGAAGTTATTGTTGCTGTGCCTACGGCTGGCTCCTGTGGAACGGTTGGGGGTTCGTTAAAAGCAATTTCTGAAAATCTGAGATCTTCCCAAGATGAACTTATTAAAGCCTACTTTGCCGCCGGAATTGTAGGCGCTTATTTTGCTCAGGGACCGGGATTTTCCGCCGAGGAACATGGTTGTCAAGTCGAATGTGGAGCAGCTGCAGGAATGGCGGCGGCGGGAATCGTTCAGTTATTGGGAGGAACAGTAAAACAGGCAATAGGTGCTGCATCTATGGCCATTCAAAACATGATTGGTCTGGTGTGCGATCCTGTAG
This sequence comes from Maribellus mangrovi, assembly GCF_037646455.1. NCBI lineage: Bacteria > Pseudomonadati > Bacteroidota > Bacteroidia > Marinilabiliales > Prolixibacteraceae > Maribellus > Maribellus mangrovi. The sequence continues at coordinate 364,967 of NZ_JBBIXN010000002.1, forward strand.
CCGACAGGGTTGAGGTACCGTGCCTTGGGAAAAACATAAGTGCTGCTGTTAATGCTTACGCTTCAGCCATAATGTCCGTGTCCGGGTACGATTATGTTATTCCGCTTGACCAGGTAATAAAAACAGTCTCCAGGGTGAGTAAAACAATGCCAAATTGCGTGAAATGTACAGGAAAAGGAGGACTGGCAATTACTGAGGAAGCGATTAAACTGAAACTGAAACTTGCAAAAAAGTAAATTATTTAAATCGAAAGTAAGCTGTTCAAAACCTACAGTACTTGTACTGGAGCATCTTTTACCAAAACAACATTTACAATTTCAACTTCTGTTTGAAACTGTAATGATGTAGCTCCCCTCGTTTAAGTTAAATCTTCCGGTCTCCAGACCTTCAATTTTCTCATGATCAAAATTCACTCCTTCTTTTTGGATTGAGATAGATTGAGAGTTAGCAATATTTAGTTTAACCTCAGCTTTGCTTCCGGCCGGGATTTTCATTTCGTACAAATAAGAATTTTCGCCAATCTTTTGCCAGTTCGATACAATTTCTCCGAAGGGAGAATGATAGACGCAGTTTACAAACTCGAGTCCTTCAGGAGTTGCAGGAGCCAAAGTGAACACTTTGAATCCCGGATTTTGAGCCTGGGGCCGGATTCCACCAAGCCAACGATAATACCATTCTGTTACAGATCCAAACATGGGATGGCAGTTGGAATATGTGTTCTCACTCTCTTTCCATGTTTCCCAGAGTGTAGTTGCCCCTTTATCAATCATAAATCCCCAGCCCGGAAATTCTGTGCTGTTTGCAATTTCAAATACTTTTTCGGGGCTATCATATTGTGAAAGTACTTCCAATACATATTTTGTTCCGAAAATCCCGGTATTAAAATGGCCGGAAGGACCATTATTAATTGCCAGTAGCAAAGAATCCGCTGCAGCACTCAAATCTGTTTCAGGAATAATTCCGTGATAAAGTAGGGTAGAATACAATGTTTGTCCGTTAATTTCCCCCACAACCGGCTTATCCCAAAATTCTGCCCTTATCAGTCTTTTGAGCTTTTCAGCCAGCCTTTCATATTTCTCTTCCATTTCTTTGTCCCCCATTATTCCGGCAAATACTTGCATGATCCGTGCACATTGCAGATAATGAGCTGTCCCCGTCAATTGCTCCGGTACAGGTTCCAACGATTCATGATCGCTGAGCCCTTTATCAACCATGCCATCCGGATGAATACGAGCTACTTTGTCCATCCACTTATTATCCAGTTCATAAAGTTCTTTAATTATATCTGTATCAGCATAGTACAAATAGAGATAATACTGAGTAATAAGAAATGCTGACTCCCAGCTGATTCCGCAATATTCTATTCCGGTATATGGAGCAGTATCAACAAAAATGGAATCATTCATAGCATCAATCCAGTCGTAAATTGTCTTGCGGTAAAATGCCTGCATATCAAAATTGTATATAAACGACTCGCTTGTTGCATTCAAATCGCCACCGTAACCAAATTTCTCTCTTGCCGGACAATCGGACTGAACACTTACAAGGTTCGCCAGAAATGTTCGTTCAGTGGCTTCCTGAATCGAATTTAAAAGATCGGAAGAACAGAAAAAACTGTTTTCATTAGAAACATTTGAATGCATAAACAATCCTTTGATCTCAGAAATTTTAGGCTTTTTGCTGAGTCCCTTTATTTCCATGTACCGATAAGTGTGATAGGTAAATTCCGGAGAAAACCAGGTATTTGTGGTATCTCCAACAATATAACTATCGGTTTGCCAGGCTATATCCGGGGCACCGGGGCCTCCCACCCCTTTGCGTTTAATTTGTCCGGCAACTGTGGTCATCGGATTCAGGGTCCCATCTTCATATACTCTTTCACCAAACCTAAACTTAATGGTATCGCCCACTTTCCCCGATAATTTTATTTTGTAGGTTCCGGTAAAATTAACTCCCATATCCACTATGAACGTTTCGGTAACAGGTGAATAAATTTCTACTGGTGTTAGCTCTTTTACAATCTGCACAGGTGGAAAGAATGCTTTTTGTATTTTTCCTCCGGGGCTTTCAGTTTTTTGTGCAAAGTTCCAGGAAGTTTCGTCATATCCAGGCCAGTTCCAAGCGGATATTTTTTTCCGGGCATCATAAACAATGCCAATGTAAACATCGTTTTGCAAAAGTGGCCCTAACGCAAATTTCCAGGTATTATCGGATACAATTTCTTGCGTTTTCCCATTTTCGTAGCTTATTACAAGCTTTGCAATAAAAGCAGGTTTCCCAACTTTGTTCAAATCATTTCTTAAATTTCTCCGTCCCCATTTTCGAAGCGGAAGTGGATTATAAAATCCGTTACCCAGTGAAACTCCCAAACAATTGGTTCCCTTAATCAGTGATGATGTAACATCGTATTCAGAATAATAAATCCGTTTGCTGTAATCTGTCCATGCCGGATCAAGAACACTTTTTCCAATCTTCTGACCGTTTATAGTGGCCTTGTAATAGCCGGCAGCCGTAATAAAAAGCGTTGCACTTTTTATTTCATCACCCAGTACAAATTCCTTTCGAAATAGTGGAGTCGGCCGGTCGAGGTAGAACAGTGAATCTTTTTTCGGCAATTCTCGTGTATCCGTAATCCAGTCTGCTATCACACCTCTATCAAAAACAGGGATGTCAGTTTGTTCTGGAGGTTGTTTGCAGGATAATATAGCAAACAGAAAAAATAGAATTGTATATGATTTCATTTTGGCCATTTCCAATCTTGTCAGGCAAGTTAGTTTAATTGGAACTTATTCTATCCGAAAGTAATCTCATCGAAACGGAATCACTCTTGTGTCGAAAATTGTTCACCAGCTCAGAATATTCCGATTGAAAGGCCAGGTTATTGACTTCATTCGCATCTTCTTTCAGATTGTATAATTCCACAAAATCAGGATGCGCCTCATACCTTATAAACTTCCAGTTTTTGTTCCTGAAACATTCAGTTTTGGGAATTAATGGATTTGTTGCCCAAAGGTGTTCGCAAAAAATGGAAGTTCTCCAGTTTTCAGCATTTCCATTGAAAAATGCGCTCAAGCTTTCACCATGATACCTGTCGGGAACAGCAACACCGGCGAGATCAAGTATAGTTGGCGTGACATCGATATTCAGCACTAATTCATCAAATGTTTTACTTTGTTCTGACTCCGGTAGTCTTGGATCAAAAATTATCAGGGGCACTCGAATAGATTGCTCGTACATCAGCCACTTCCCTGCATATCCTCTTTCTCCCAGAAAATAACCATTATCGCCCATAAGAATAATCACGGTATTGTCATCCAGTCCCTGTTCTTTAAGAGCAGTTTGTATCCGGCCAATCACACTGTCAACACCGCTGATCATTTTATAATATCCTTTTACCATTTTCTGAAATTTTTCAGAAGTATCGTAGCGCCAGTACCATCTTTTCCTGTTCATTGTCTTTTTCAAAAATTCCGGTAATGCCTCAAAAAAAGCGGGATCAGCTGTTGCGGGAACAGGTATATCTGCATTAGCATACATGCTGTCACAGTACGAAGGCCAGAAATATTGTTCTTCTGCCCCATCATCGGCATGTGGCGACCAAAAGGAAAGGGACAGGCAAAATGGATTATCTTTATTGTATTTTATAAAATCGATGGCATAGTTTCCGTTGATATCAACCAAATGCATTTTATCACCGCCAACATCTTTCAGATATGGGTAGTTAGTAACAATGAACGAATCGAATAATGAATCTTCAATACCTTCATTAACTTTCACACCAAATTTTCCGACAAAACCTGTCTTATATCCCGCCTTTTTTAATAAATACGGATAGCTCTCATACATGTATTGATCGTCTATTGGAGGCTGAGTGAATGTGTAGTCGTGAGTTCTCTCGTAAAGTCCGGTAAACAGCGATGCCCTGCTGGCAGCACAAATTGGGGTTGTAACAAAGGCATTTTTGAAATATAAACCGGAGCCTGCCAGTTTATCCATGTTTGGTGTTTTAATGATAGAATTACCGGCAAATCCAAGAGCATCCCAGCGCTGATCGTCCGTAAGAATAAAAATTATATTGGGCTTGTTTGTTGTTTTTCTTTTTTCAGTTTTGTTACATGATGCAAAAACCAGTAATAGGCATAAAACTACTGATATTGTAAAAACAGACTTCATACTTTTGTTTTTCTGAGAATTATCGGGTTTTAATATCCGTATTTTCATCGTATCCTTATCAATTTTTAGGGTAAAACAACAATCAAAATTCTCATTATTAACTCTTTATTTTTTAATAAGCTCTTCATTTGATTTGTAACTTAATTTTGTCGTGAAAGAATTATTACAGTAAATAAAAATAGGTGGTTTTAAACAAAAAGCAATACAGCGAACTAAGCGATTATTATTATCGTTATGTTTTCATATATCGTATTCAGTACTTCTTTATATGGTGCCAAGAAAAAACCAACAACCTAATTTACAGACTGTTGCCTTATAATAGTCAACCACTATAGTAACTATTGCAAATCCTCCGGATAAAAGACTTTTCGATCCGCCAGATTGCCTACGAACTCACCTGACGAGAACAGAACGATGAATTAAAAAAAACATCTGTTTTTCTCAATATAAATGCATAGAAAGCAAGTCGTTATAGTTAATGGCTTACTTTTTATCTTTCCGTAGATACCTTTATGTTGAGTGATTAGTGTTTTAATAATTGTTACTCTAGTGTGGCTTCAATCTTCCAAATTCCGGGTTCAACCATGAACTTAATAAAGTCGTTTTTTACACCTTTTGAAGATACGCCCGGAACACTCGCAATAGTTTTGCCATTATTCCAGATCTGATGGCCATTAATGTTGATGGATCGAACTTTCTGTTGTGGAATACCAACAATGGCTTTTGTTCCTTTGGGAGACTCCAAACGAGTAGTAAAATTAGTATGTCCTTTGGTGTGATAAACTTTTATATCACCCTTAACAGAAGGTACGGTTTGGCTTACTTTTTTCAAACCTCCCATTTTTGGAAGAATTTCGTAAACAGTCCATCCCGGTTTAACAGGAGAAATACCAACAATATTCTGTGACAACACCGTATTGGGTGCATTCCATCCGTGATTGATGGTACCTTCTTTTAGTCCACTCCAAACTTCCCATAAAGTATTGTATTTACTTTCAACCATCTCAGTATAACGCTCATTCATCCTTACCAGCGCCAACGAATCGGAACCGATCCTGCAAAGTGCCTCGAGCACATATTTTTCCATATACGGACTGGCAAAGATTTGTTCATTCAGCACCTTATTAACACCTGTATATTGCTCTGATTTAGCAAGGCCGGCAAGCACTGCCATGGCATTCGCACGGTCGTCGGGAACAGCTAAATTGTCCGAACGAAAATGTTGTTCATCTTCTTTCCAGAACACCCGGTTAAAATTATTTTCCATACTATTCATTCGTGAACTGTATTGAGCAGTGTCTTTTGCATAACCACTCATTGTAGCCATTGGTATAGCTGCTTTTAAGGCGAGGTAGTACCAGGCGTTGTCGAGAATGGCGATATCGATATTGGTTCCCCAGTCGCCCCAATCCCATGCTCCTCTTCGATGTTGCACCAATCCATTCTCATCCATTTTCCAAATACTCAAATATTTTCGAACCGCAGGATAAGCATTCCGAATAGTAGAACTGTCATTCGTATTCACGAAATAATTCCAGAAACCATACCAGCCGATACTCGCCAACATCTGCTGAGGTAATTCGGCACTCCAAAGTGTAGATGTTGGAGAATAAAGCGTACTATCATCGCGCTGCCAGTCAACCAAGGTCTTGATGGATTTTCGAATAAGTGCATGGGATGTGGTGTCGAGTGTATAAAAGCATTCTCCACTTTGGTTAACAACGTCTCCCCACCACAAGGCGCGTTCACGATCCGGGCAATCCATGAAATTATCAAACATGTTGATGTATAAAGTTCGACGGGCCATGTTCCAAAGTGTATTATAAAACGGATCATTACATGTAAAATCACCGGTGAATTCAGCCGGGTAGCCAATCTCCCGATATTTTAGTGATATAATCTCCACTCCTTCGGGGATTGTATAATTAACTGTATTTCCACTCATCCAAACCAAAGTTTCAAACTCCTGGATACCTTCTTTTGTGATGTATTCAGCCCGGTTAGCCGGTCCTTCTCCAAAGTCGTACCATCCATCGTATTGATCTGTCTGAATGTTGATCAGTTTGCCGGCCGGAGATTTAACTTTAAGATAGGCTGAAACACGGGCATTATAAGGAAGAATGCCTTCAACGATTCCGTCATTTCCAGAACCGGGAAGCGATGCCGAATTTGTATAATCCTGCAATCCACTATCTTTCCATTTCGGAAAGGGGCGCCTGACCATTTCATTCCAGGGAAGCATGGGCGGAACACCTTTTTCAGCTGCAGGTTTCCAATCAGAATCATCGTATTCCGGCAACTGCCAACCTTCCAATGTATTATTGGTAGCCCTAAATCGGACATTCCATACGGAAAGCCTGAAATTGGGTTGTCCTCCGGTTGTTGAATGTTCGTAGGCTGAATGTCTTTTTATTTTCCAGGTTGAATCAGAAAATATGGGAGTTTCGCTAAAATCAGCTTCAAATAATAATCCGCCCTTTCCGCCGTCGTGATGCGAAAATCCTTCTCTTCCCCAATACCAAACCAAAGCAGCTATTAAATTTGAACCAGATTTTAGATAGGGAGCCAGATTTACCTCATCATAATACGTTTCATTCAGTCTGTCTCGCTTTAACTGTCCTTCAAAAACCACAAGTTCCCCGTTAATCCACAACCAGTATTTCGAATCGGCAGAAATACGCGCTATTGCTTTTGAAGGAACAGAATCCAGCGAAATTGTTTTACGAAAACACATCCAGGTATCCCGGGGACCATCTGTTTCTTGCCAGATCCAATTAGCGTTCCATGGTTTATTCAAATTGCTCTGTGCATTTGCGAAGAATCCACCCGACAGTATGGCCAACAGTATTAAGATTTGAAAACAAAACAATTTACATAAGTGCTTTAGCGTTACGTTATTTTCTTGCCTGTTTAGTATATTTTGTATCGTTTTTCGAAATTCTATCATTGGTTTGTTAATCTACTTATATTTAAATAATAATCGCATAAATGATTGTTCAGAATCTGCCAAACGACAATATTTTATCGCTAAAAAACTCCAATTTACAAGTCAGTAAATCACATCACGGATTGACTAAAAGTAACATCAAACAAGGTTAGACATATGTTTCTGATTAATGAAGATAGGTTAGAATTTTATCCTTAATCTATTATCGTGTCATAACATTGATATTTGTTAGATTTATCGATCCAGAGCCTTAAACTTAACACAACAGCGGAATTGATTCTTCCGGAAAAAAAATTTTATATCTTCTGCAGTATTCTTGCTTAATCAATTGCAGGAACGCCGGTTTTAGTACGCTCGACCTTTATAATTTTGCCGTTCTCATCATACTCCAGTTTATCGACACAAACGCTGCGACGGAAAGGTCCTCCCGTTGGAGTGCCGGCGTTGTGATAAAAAATGTAGTCCTGTCCTTTGAACGTTACAATAGCTTGATGGTTTGTTGGTGAGTTGGTAATGGTATCATTAATTAAACCCTGATATTTCCAGGGACCTGTTACGCTTTTAGAAGTCGAATATTCGGTGGTAGAAGGATAGTGCGCCGCGTATGAGAGGTAGTAGGTTTCACCCTTCTTGTGTATCCAGGGTGCTTCGAAGAAGTTTTTGGCTTCAACGGTTTCAACCGGCCCGTCGGTTTCAATCATGTTATCTTTCAATTTCACATAGCGTGCAGCATTCCACGAACCCCAATACATGTATACCTGCCCGTCATCGTCAACATAAACTGCCGGATCAATATTCAGAACGATCGAATTAGTTGTTGTGTCGCAGATGATGGGTTGTCCGGAGGCATCTTTGTAAGGTCCCAGCGGGTGATCGGCAACTGCAACGCCAATTCCAAATCCTTCGTGTAAAATCGCTGTCGTATCTTTTAACACCATCGGCACATACCACCAAAATTTTCCGTGATTTTCAACGCAGTGCCCGGCAAAAGCATTATGCGATGCCCAATCGAAATCTTTAACACTTAGCTTTACACCATGATTGGTCCAGTTGACCATATCTGCCGTGGAAAACACGTACCATTTTTTCATAACAAATCCGTCTTCGCCCACAGGCACTTCATCTGATCCGGTAAACAGGTAAAGCGTGTCGTTGTATACGAGAACGCTGGGATCCGCAGTTAAGGGCTCTTCAAATAGCGGATTACCACTGTACTCTGTGGTTTTTTCCTGACAATTCGTAAATAAAAAAATCGTGACAATTGTAACGAATAATAAAGATACTTTGCTCATTTTTTTGGATTTGATTTGATCAATAAAGAATTCAGAAGATTAAATTCCCGAATGTACACCCCTTATTTTAATTTTTGTACACCTTCAGTTGTCATTTGCACTCTTTTCAGGGTATTATCTTCGTTATAATACAAACGATCAATGCATACCGAACGGCTGTAACTACTTCCGTCAGTTTGTATCGCTCCGTTGTGGTAAATAAAATAGGGATTGCCCTTGAATTCAACAATTGCCTGGTGATTAGTATTGCTGTTTCCCGCAATTTCATTCAGAATACCTTTGTATTCCCAAGGCCCGGTCACATTGTCAGACATGGCATAGGAGATCTTCTCGGGAAATCCACTGGCGTAAGTCAGGTAATATTTCCCATTGTGCTTGTGTATCCATGGGGCTTCCGTAAACCCAAAACCCTCAAAGTTGATCCGTTTGATTTCACCATCAATCTCAATCATATTTTCCTTTAATTTGGCATAATAACATTGTCCGTTTCCCCAGAAAATCCATGCCTGACCGTCATCATCAATGAATATTGCAGGATCGATACAAGCCCATGAATGTTGGGAATCGAAACAATCGTCATTTGTCAAAAGCGGTTTTCCCAGAGCATCCTTATACGGGCCCTCGGGGCGATCTGATACGGCCACTCCGATTCCAGACCAGTTGGTACTTACATACCAGTAATATTTTTCATTGCGCGCGACAACATGTGCAGCATAAGCATCACCGCTTTTTGCCCACGAAAAATCGCTAATTTTTAAAGGCACCGGGTATTCTGTCCAGTTTTTCATATCGGTGGTTGAGAAAACCAGCCAGTCTTTCAGCTTATAGCCTTTTTGACCTCCGGCAAAATCGTGCCCGGTATATAACCAAAGCGTATCGCGCTCTACCCAGGCAGCAGGATCGGCTGTATATTTGTGCGTAATAATCGGATTGCCATTTGATTCGAAGTTGTACAAGTTGTCGCCATCTGATTGACAGTAAGCAGTAAAAACTGCAAACACACCTAATAAAGTTGCTATCCCTCTCACTAAATTCTTAATCCTTAAATTCATTTCTTTTATAAATTACTATGTTCTATCTCGATTCTGAAATGCGATATAATTTTGCTCCGTGATAATTCACAACTGAAGTATACCCGGAACCGGAAAATATTCCAACATCTTTCTTCTCCCACAGATCGCGAATGTTACATTCCCCACCGAATCCTAAATCATTTAAGTCTACCGGGATGGAAACTGTAGCGTTTTTGTCGGCTTCGGTTGGAGTTGGGTCGGTAGTAGAAACCATGAACTCCACCGTTGAACCACCCTGATGATCTGTTCCGCCAATATCCAAACCTGCAAAAGCCTTAAAGCGTGTACTGTTCTTCGGAATTGTATAAACTATAATGGATCGTGAATGTGTCCCTATTCCCTTTTCATAAATTGTCCCTTTCACATTCAACGGATTCCCGGTAATACTTTTATTCAGGCCAATGGTTCCCCACCCTGCTCCGGCTGACTCCCATTCTATATCGGTGAGTTGGATGGAATCACCGTTATCGAGATAAACCACAGGATTTATCCAGTTGGCATGATCGTAAGCATAGCCGTCTCCGCCATCATTTACAATGAGATATAGACGTTCGCTGCCTGCGGGCAATTCAATATCAATGTTTTCTCCAAATCCATCAGTGAGCGGCGATACAGTTCCACTCCGGTACAACAAGTCTTTTGTTATTACAAAGCCATCGCCGGCACTGTTAAAAAGTGCCAGAAACTTATCACCGCTTTCAGGATCGTCAGCCGTCCAGGCAATCAGGTCATTTTCGTTATACCACTCTTTGTTATTGACGGAATTGGCATGCATCTCCAATACTTCATCGTTGGTCAGCAAAGTATTGGTAAAATCATTATTATCGGGCAGGTTTCCGCCAAACATTAAAGGTGACTTGAAAATGGTCCATAGCGTCATCAGCGTATACTGTTCATCTTCTGTGAAGTTGGTATAACGGTTGCTAGCGCGTTCTCCACGGATGAATTTTCCCATCGGAAGCATATCGGCATCGGGCCAGGCTCCGGGTTGAATATAGGGCGCCCACTCGGCACATTTCCCAAATGAATAATTCAGTTGGGCCCAATTGTCCCAAAAATCATCGATTGTCCGCCACATATTGGCATTTGCTGCCGCATGTGCATGCTCATCTATCGGAGTAGCTCCCGGAGACATACTGAAAACGATAGGTCTTCCGGTTTGATCAATAGCTTTTCGGATCATTTCAATCTCATCGTCGTGATAAGGACGCGACAGATCGTCGACCTTTACATAATCTACTCCCCAGGAAGCATATAAATCGAAAATGGAATTGTAATATTCCTGAGCACCGGATTTGCCGGCCACGATGGTATAATTGTCCTGCAGCCAGGTACATTCGTGATCGGTTGAATAAATGTCGGCTGCCGTAAAGCTTGTTCCTTTTATTGGAAGTTCGTTAAACACGGCTTCTTTGGGCACTCCCCTCATAATATGAATACCAAATTTCAGACCCAGCCCGTGAATATAATCGGCCAGTGGTTTGAATCCGGCTCCGTTTGCTGCTGACGGGAAACGCTTTGGTGAAGGCAAATAACGGCCATATTCATCAATTATAAAGGTTGAATTCTTGTAGGCATTGTAATGCCCGGTGGTTTGGTTATCGACGTACCAGCGAATGTCGACGACTATGTACTCCCAACCGGATTCTTTTAGATTAGCAGCCATATAATCGGCATTTGCTTTTACCTCCTCTTCCACCACCGAAGGGCCAAAGCAATCCCAGCTGTTCCAGCCCATGGGAGGTGTAAGTGCCCAGGTCCTGAATTCTGCCAGTGAGGACTCATCCTGCTTTTTCGAACTTGAACATGCCCAAAAAAATGGAAGCATTAAACCGAGTATGCTAAGTAAGAAAAGGTTCCGTCTCGTAGTATTCTGTATAAGTCTTCGTTTAGTCATCATTGATATTTTTCTATTGATTTATTAAGCAGTAATCTGAAATAAACGGAAGTTATTTATAGTCGGGTGATGTTGTTTAGTTGTCGGTTTAGTCATCATTATTTATAAATGTGCTTCAATACTCAAAAGCAACAAATGTACATTGATTGGCCGATTCCTCTTAATACAAACTCAGCAAACAATAATCAGTAAATCAGCAACACAACGATAAAGGAAAAAACCGCAATCTTTTGCAATCTGTTCAACTATTGGATTTCATTTTAATACATGAATAAAAAGGGCTGTCGAACAAATTTCGACAGCCCTTTTAAAACAAAACCTTTTATTAACTACCTATTAAATTATCTGGTTTTAAAGACTTTAAAAGTTCTTAATGTTTCCTGATTTTCAACCTTCAGGAGGTACATACCCCGGTCACGAACTGTAATAGTTTCCAGGTTATTCTCAATCTCCTTTTGAAGAACCAGTTTACCTGTCAGGTTGTAAACGGTAATCATGCCACGACTTCCGCTGGTTTCCACTTTAAAGTCACCACTTGAGTAGGTCGGGTAAACCCTAATAGAAGCTTCTTTCCAGTCAATTGCCGATGTTGGAGCATCTACTTCGTACAATTCGTAATTATCCAGATATGCTTTCATACCTGTAGCTCCCTCACAGTTATTAAAGTACAAATTCTGACCACCGGTCAAAGTTCCGGTCTGCAATGTGGTATCGAACACAGCCCATTCGCCACCGGTGTTAATCTCCATTACATTTTCTTGCTCACCATTTACATACCATCCGTTGGTATTTATAGTAAACGAACCATCAACGGTTTTTACCATAAATTTGAGACGGTACCAAGTATCGCTCTTCATACCGGTTATAGCATAGTCAAGTGAAGCACCGTTAGGCCAGCAAACCTCCTGTCCGTCGGCATAGTAACAACTTGCACCGCAATAAGCATCTTCACCTGTATAAATAGTGCGGTTCCCCCAGCCTGTATATGAATCGAGGCTGTTCATAAATGGATGTGAAATAAGATTTTCACGATCTGTAAACAGCGGTTCGAAGCAAAGCATATCTGCAGAAGCAACTACCGAAACAGATTCAGAAAGCGATCCACTCATGATAACAATTTCACCATCAAGTATATTTGCACTGCCATCGAAAGTTACGGTAACATCTACTCCTCCATCTGCAGTCACATCGGCTCCGCTTATGGTTGTCACTTCCACACCGTCAACGCTCAGGCTTAAACCTGTTGGAACGGTAAATGTGACATCCTCAAAATCAGAACCACTTCCCGTGATATTGAACACAGCTGTTGTATTGTCAACATCATCTAAGCTCATTGACTCTGTATCGACAACAAAACTATTTGCATTTGTTTTATATAGTTTTACGTAGTCGAAGAACACTTTTGCATTATCACCGGATCCTGCACCAATGGCCTGAACACCAACCTGGATTTTTCCAGTGGTTTCTTCAGTAAGGATAAACTGAACTGAATCTTTTTCCCATACTCCTGATGCAAATGAAGCTTTAGAAGACAAAATCATGCTACCTTCATTGGGTACCCAACCAAACAGACTGCTTCCTGCTTGCGTAGTGGCTGATGAATTATAGGTCATATTTTTCAGGATATATGTACCGGCGGGTAAAGTCACTTCCTGATAATAAGTAACATGACCTCCCCATGAAGCTTGAATACCCAAAACACCTTTTTCTTCTCCTGATTCTCCTTCAGAATCAAGAGATGGAATCATTCCACCATTCAACATGCCGGTATATCCGCACTCAAACGTGGCAGAAGCTCTCCATTCAGTTCCTTCACCCATTGACCAGCCGGTTATCTCCATTGAAGACGCTCCGGTATTGTCGGTGGCCAAATTTATAGAATCAGCACCGGCAAGATAATTACATTCAATATTGAAGCCCGGATTATCAAGGTAATCATCTGTTACGTCATCGACAGATGTTGGTTCCTGCATGAAATTGATGGTATAAGTTGATGTACTACTTGAGTCGCCGGAGGTAACTACAACAGTAGCAGTTCCCGGAATAGCAGATGCTTGTGTAATCTCAACCGTTGAACTCTCGTATTTTGCTACAGCTGCTACTACAGCACCTGCAACATCAGCTACCTCCACATCATAACTTAAAGTACCCGGATCAAAACCAGGAACTGATGTACCGTCCACGGTCAGAGCAGATAATTCTGAATTAGACAATGCTAAATAGTCATTGGCACGTTCTGCAACAGAATCAGCATCCATTTCTCCATTGTAAATATTGAACTCATCGAGTGAGCAATTATAGTTTGGATCACCCCAGCCGTCAGGACCTTTAAAGATATTGGCCACTACATTATCAATGGTAGAAATATAGTTTCCTCCTGTTGTTGTTTCAGCAATCAGTTCGCCATCTAAGTAATACTTTAATACATCTAAGGTTAATATTGCCACAACATGATGAAGATTACCGTCATCTACCTCTACTGCATATTCAGCTTTCGGATTGGTATTGTCAACGGCAACCCTTGAACCAGTTCCACTAATTGTAGGTTGGAACCAGAAACTCTTACTGCCACCTGTATTATTACCGAAGTAACATAACATGGTATAGCTGGTATTGGCATTATTAAATGATTCGATATAAGCTTCAACCGTAATAGCATCGTATGTATTCAATGCAAGTTTGGCTGCATCAAGCGATATATAACCGTCTGTTGGTGTAGTTGCACCTGAAACAGTACATTTACCATCTGCGATTGAAATTTTACTTCCGTTCAAATTACCATCAAGATCACCTATTACATCAGCTGCTGTTCCATCCTCAAAAGTATACGAGTGCCTTAAACTTAATTCAACCGCTGGTTTAAATTCAATAGTATATGTTTTATGGATAGATCCATCCTCAGAAGTTACTTCCACGGTTGCCATTGCACTACCAGATGAAACATCAACTGCTCCGGTACCAACCACCGTTGCATTAGCATTACTTGGTACTGCTTCTACATTAATTGAGGTAGCACCGGCAGGAATGGTAACGAAATAGCTGGTTTTACCGGCATCAAAAGTTGGACTCATTTTTCCGGCATCAACAGTTAGAGAGGCTAAACTTGCATCTCTTTGCCCCAAAAACTCATTGGCTCGTTGAGCAATGGTATCGGCATCCAATGCACCTTCGTAAATATTGAATTCGTGCAACGAAACATTATAATTCGGATCGTTCCAGCCATTAACACCCCTGAAGATATTTGCAACATCGGTACCAATTGTGCTGATAAAATCGGCGCCTTGGGTCGATGCCTCAGCTAGAACTTCACCATCGAGATAATAGATGAGCTCATCGCTTGTAAGCACAGCTACAAGGTGGTGTATCAGCCCGTCGTCTACTTCATATCCGCTTTTTATAGCATTTATGGTGGTGGTGCCGTTATTTGTTTCAACTCTGGTTTCGGTAGCACCTCTTGTTGGCTGAATCCAGAAACAACCATTGCCCGGTGTTGAAGTTCCGAAATAGGCTAACATGGTGTAGCCTGTATTTCGTGTATTACCCGTTTCTAAAAATGCTTCAATGGAAATTTCGGAATATTTATTAAGCGCTAATTTTGCACCATCTAATGAAATCCATCCATCACTATTTGATGTAGCTCCTGACACAGTTGCTTTGCCATCCGCAATGATAATTTTATTTCCACCAATTGTTCCGTTAAGCGTTCCAACCTGGTCAAATACTGTACTAAGGTTATAGGTACCATCTTCAAATGTATACGAGTGAGTCAAGGTATAATATGAATCTGTAGCAACAATGTTAAGCAAATAGGTGCGGAAGTTTGTACTATCCCTAGAAGCTACAATCACTTCGGCTGTTGCGCTGTCATTTACCAAAGTGTAGGTTCCAATTCCGGTCAGACTTGCCTCAGGATCGCCTGTTTCAGCACTGATATCAACAGACCCGGTACCTGATGGTACGATCAATTGATATTCCGTAGTCTCACTATCGAAGTCAGGTTTGAGAAATCCTGTACTTGCTGTCAATGAAGTTAATGATACATCGTCGAAATTGGGTTCAACCTGTACCCAGTAAGATCCTAATTTTCCACTTCTGGATCTAACAGTTATCTTCACAAGAAGAGCACTTCCATCGACCCTATATTCACCAGTTCCCTTAACAACAGCTGATTCAAAACGCGGAACTGCATTGATCTCAACAATACTGTCGGTTACTACTCCTAGCGAATATTTTAAATTATAGGCATCTCTTCCCGGCATAACGTCAGGGGTAATTTTCCCTTGCGGAGAAGTCAACGATATTAACTCGGTGTTATCACTCTCTATGTCATATAGCTCCCAGTTGTCGATATAGGCCTTCATACCATTAGCACTTCCGCAATTATTGAAGTATACAACGCCTGAACCTGGATATGCATTCGTGGTAAAAGTAGCCTCAAACGTCCTCCATTCCCCTTTTGTATCCGGAACCAGCAAATCTTGCCCCGATAGGTTTCCATCTGCATCTCCATAAATATTTGCTGCACCCATGTTGAAAGTACCATATGTTTTTACTTTGGCACGTACCAGGTAAGTTGTATTCGGAAGCCAATCGATCGCTTTTGTATCCAGAGAACCTCCGTTTGGCCAGCAAAGTTCGCTACCGTCAATCTTTCCTGCTGATATGCCGCAATAGGCTTCCAAACCGTAAACGATACTACTATTACCCCAGCCACCATAATAAGAATCGTCGGTGATCTCGGGATCATCAATAAGATTAACAAGATCGTCATAACTTTGTGTGTAACAATTTGGATCTTCAATGACAAAGTCAACAGTGTAAGTCTTAGTAAATTGTCCGTTAACTGAAGTTACCGTGACATCTGCAGATGTTGAACCACCAGAAACATCAACGTTTCCTTCACCGCTTACGGTTGCACCCAAAACAAGCGGTGTTGCACTAATATTTACGCTTGCTGTTCCCTGAGGAATTTCTACAACATAATGCAAGGTAGATTTTTCAAAATCCGGAGTCAAGGTACCCGTACTTACGGTAAGGGATGCCAAATTAGCATCTGATTCGATTAATGCTGCAGCATGCGCAGCAATTGAGTCCGGATGCATAATCCCATCATAAATATTAAATTCATAAATCAATCCCTGCCAAGTTGGATCTCCCCCCCAGGCATCGGATCCTTTTCCCAAATAGTTTTGTGCTTGATCAATTGTAAATCCACCACTAATGGCCCTTTGGTCATATCGTACACCGTCCCGGTATAACAACAAAGAATCCTTGGTTAAAATGGATACAATATGGTGTAAACTACCATCATTATGGTAAACATCGCGTCTAACAATTTCTTGTCCTGAGTAGGTTGTACGCATTTCTCTCCCCCAATGGCTTAACGCGGTATAGAAAGCATTGCTTCCTCCGTTTCCTCCAAAGTAACTTGTCCAGGTCCACGCGGTATTTGCTGTTGTTGATGCCTGAAAGAAATATTCTGTTGTAATTGCATCATACGAATTTAAATTAAGTGATGCTCCTGAGAAAGTAACATATTCTCCGTTGGCATCCAATACTAACGCTCCTCCGGAAACAGATGCACCACCTACTGCAGTACCATCTGCATCACCTATAACATCTGATAAATCTGTTTCAAAAGTATAAGAGTGCATTAATTCAGGGATTTTAAAAAACAGTGTATAAGTTTTTGTTGTTCCATCAGCGGATTCCACAACAATATCAGTTGAACCAACGCCATCTGTTACTGGGATTGATCCTGTTCCTGATAAGATAGTTGAAGTGGTCTTAACAGTTGTAGCGTCTACATCTACACTTGTTGTACCATTAGGTAATATTATATAGTACGATGTCGTTCCCGAGTCAAAACCCGGAGTCAGATTACCTTCAGACAAGGTAATACTTGATAAGCTTGCATTAGAAGCAGCCGGTGGGTAATAATACAACCTGAAATTGTCAAAACCCGTCCAGTTAACATATGTGGTACCCTCCAACGTATATCCAAAGGTTAACGAACCATCTGTAACTTCAACGATATCGACAACATAATTATCACCAACTGTGACTTCAGTAGAATCAGTTCCGCAAAAAACATATGCACCGGAATGCATTGGATTTGCACCTGCTTGTTGCACTGCATGCCCACTAATTTCAAGGTTATAAAAACCATTTGTCAGGCCTGTGACGGTTTGTGTAATAGATCCATTTGGCAGATAACCAACCGATCCGGTCCATCTTTCTGCATAAGTTGAACCATCTTTGGACATACCTGTACCATTCGGATTGTTACCTTGGGTGTAAAATGGAAGTCCATTTGTCCAGCCTGTAAAGCCACTCTCAAAACTTGGATTTGTAATGGATGAGGTAACATCAATAGGTCCCAGTTCTGCCTTCAAATTAACAGCAGCGGCATTAATAGCAGCGGTTACATCAGAGTTATAAACTGATATATACGATGTGAGGTCAACTCCACCAACCACCATAGCATAATTCATGTATCTGTCCAACTTTGCTTTGGCTTGATAAAGATCATAATTCGCCTGTGAAATGAAGATCCATTTGATATAATCATCAGCTGAAGTAATATCATAATCAACCCTGTTGCTGTATCCCGCTCTGTATTCAATTGCATCAGCCGTTGTTCCAACAAATTGATCAGCAACATAACCTCCCCATGTATCTTCATTCTGAATGGTGAAATGATGATTTACTGCATCGGTTTCCACCATATTAAAATGAATGTTCTCATTAGTTGGATTATCAGGATTATTATCGCAAAACAAATGGCCTACACCTTCCCAGGTTGTAGAAAATATATATTGGTTTGCAATTGGATTTCCATCTTGAGTACGTTGAAAAGTCCATTTCCCGGTTGAGTTATCCATCGTCCAGCTAACTATAACCGCAGATTGATTTAATCTCGGTTTAGGAGCAACCGTTGCATGTTGATTATAATCAGCTCCAACAGTTAAAAATCCCTCTACACCTACATTATAAATATAGTAAGCATTACCAGAGGTAGGCACTTCACCGTAATAAGTGGGAGCATCCCAGGTAGGTGGTTGTGCCCATGCATTTGTACTGAATAAGGTCAGCACTCCGAGCAACAAAGTGCCCATACAAAATCTAAGAAGTAAAGTTTTGTTCTTCATAAGTCTAGTTTTAAGTAGTTAAATAAAGAGTAGTTAAATTTTGCTTAATATTATCGACTCAAATCTCTTTCGAGGCTCATTTTCTCGGCAAAGGAAAACTACATTCTCAGCAAAGAAGATAAACGTGATAATATTTGATTAAATTAAAAGTAAATTTTTATCAATTGCAAGGAATAAGTGTAAAAATGACTTTTTCTTAGGTTGAAGGGAAAATGCAATTTTAAAAAAATCTTTAAGCATCGGTCAGTCGGATATCCCGATGGAAATAAATACTCAAAAATCCGAATCTCAAAAACAATTATTTCGCTTATCAGTTAAATAAGCATGACGAAAATTGAAGATCGGATAGGACGTCGATTTGAGAAGTTGAGGATTAGTTTATTGAATACCTGTAATTTTTCTTGTGTTTATTGTGTAAGCGAAGATGCAAATGATATTCCTGCAGTATTTTCTACAAATTCAATCAAAGAACAGCCACTGACTCCCGATGAATTCAACCGTATTATCTCTGAAATACATAGCTTAAATCCACTAAAAAGCATAAGGTTAACCGGCGGAGAACCTCTATTGTACAGAGATCTTTACACATTAATTAAAAATATCAGGAGTATCGGAATAAATGATATCCGACTTACCACCAATGCTTATTACCTGAAAGAGAAAGCCATTAAACTCTCTGAAGCCGGAGTAAAATCTGTAAATATTTCGGTAGATGCCATCGATCGTGAACTGTTCAAACGAATTTCTCGACATCCTGATCCATCAAGGGTGTTTGCCGGCATCGAAGCAGCCGTTAAAGCCGGATTAAATGTAAAGCTGAATGCCGTTATTATGCGCGGTGAAAATGATTCGCAAATAATTCCACTACTGGATTACGCGACTGAACTGGGCATTAAAATCCGATTCCTGGAATTAATGAAAATGGGACATCTCTATGAATCAAAAAATGGTCATTTCTTTTCGGAGGCTGAAATCCTCGAAACCATTAAAGAGAAGTACGCAATCGAAAAGCTCCCGAGGAAACATGCCGAAACAGCCAATTACTGGAGAACATCGAATCGGGGGATCTTTGGAATAATTGCCAATGAGTCCACTCCTTTCTGCCACGATTGCAACAGGCTAAGAATGGATAGCAACGGCATTTTTTATGGTTGTTTGAGTAATGCTCATGGTGAGAAATTGGCACCTCATCTACACGACAAAGATCAGCTAACTGAAAAACTGAAAGGATTGCTGTTGCTGAAACAGCCGGTTCGGTTTCATGGCAGCGAATTATCAATGAGAAACATAGGAGGATAAATATGGATAAACAAATCATCAAAATTGTATGTTTTGCCGGTCTTCGGAAATATTTCGGTAGTGAAACCTCAGTTACTTTGGAAACTGATTCCACTTATTCGAAAGTTATCGATGAACTGAAGCTCACAAAACCTGAAGCAACAGACGTACTATCGAGTTGCCGAATTGCGGTAAATGAAGAATTTGTTTTGCCGGAACAAAAAATAGAATCGGCCGACATGCTGTTTTTAATTCCTCCCTCAAGCGGAGGTTAAAATGAAAGATATATGAAACACCTGCAATATGAAGAAATAAACTACGCCGAGCTTTTTGATGAATTCCGAAATCCGAACAGCGGTGCGGTGGTTCTTTTTAGCGGAGAGGTAAGAGACAACAATAAAGGCCGGGCGGTTACTCATCTGGAATACGAGGCCTATGAACCTATGGCCAACAAAATGATTGCAAACATTTTGGAAGAAGCCATCGCCCGTTTCAACCTTAACCATGCGGTTTGCGTGCATCGTTTAGGCAAAGTTGATATTAGTGGTTGTGCCGTTGTTGTCATTACCGGATCGGGGCACCGAAAGGAAGCTTACGCTGCCAATCGCTTTATTATTGATCGTGTAAAAAATGAAGTTCCCATCTGGAAACACGAGTTTTTTACCGATGGCACAAGCGAGTGGGGACAAAACTGTGATTGTGTAACTGATGACCACGAACATCATCATGAAGAAGCTAAATAAAGAAGATTATTCGCGTTTTACACGTCACCTTTCATTGGCTAAAATAGGCGAAGAAGGGCAACTAAAACTAAAAAATGCCCGTGTATTGGTTATTGGTGCTGGAGGACTGGGAAGTCCACTTTTGATCTACCTGGCAGCAGCGGGAATTGGTACGATAGGTATTGTGGATGATGATCATGTAAGCGTCTCAAACCTTCAGCGGCAAATTCTGTATACTTCAGCCGAGCTTGGACTAAAAAAAGTGGAGTTGGCCGCAAAAAAGCTGAATGCATTGTATCCTGAAATTGAGATAGACAGCTATAATTTTAGGTTGAATAAAGCAAACGCCGAAGAACTGTTTAGTGCTTACGATGTTATTGCCGATTGTACCGACAACTACCAAACCAGGGCTCTTATTGGCAAGATGTCAGCAAAACTGAATAAGCCGCTGGCATTTGCATCGGTCTTAAATTACGAGGCTCAGCTTAGTGTGTTCAACTATGAAGACGGGCCGGTTTATTCCGATCTTTTTCCTGCTGTACCAAAAGACGGAACTTATCTTGAAAATGAGATCGGGCTGATTGGTGTTTTACCGGGAGTTGCAGGAACGCTCCAGGCCAACGAAATCATAAAAATCATTACCGGATACGGTGAAGTTTTGAGTGGAAAGCTTCTGGTTTTTAACATTCAGCATAATCGATTCAATCTGATCAGGTTCTCCAAATGATAAAATTGTTTGGAATACGGGTGATATAGCCCATGTATAAAGTAATGTATTTCAAACACGATTATCAATTCTTAAGCATTC
Source organism: Maribellus mangrovi (assembly GCF_037646455.1). NCBI lineage: Bacteria > Pseudomonadati > Bacteroidota > Bacteroidia > Marinilabiliales > Prolixibacteraceae > Maribellus > Maribellus mangrovi. The sequence goes on from NZ_JBBIXN010000002.1 coordinate 386,308, forward strand.
GCCTGCTCTGAACAGATTCCTCAGTTCTTAATTCGTAGATATAAATACCACTCTGCAAACCGGATGCGTCAAAAAGCTCCTGATGATATCCCCCTTGTTGTTGCTGATTAACAAGTGTACGCACTCTTCTTCCTGTAACATCATAAACGGTAAGTTGTACCTTAGTTTGTGTTGGGAGTTGATATACTATGTGGGATGAATGAGTAAAAGGATTTGGGAAATTCTGCTGCAAACTTACTGATGATGTCTGCAATTCAGTGATATCGACTGTCCCATCATTCACAGCGAGATACATCGTATCAATCCAGGTCAGCTGGTCATCTTTATAAATGTCAAGTTGTATGGGGTATTCAGCCGTTTTAGCAGTATCAGAGACAATTATACCAAGTCCCGCCTGAAACCAAGTCGTTTCTGAAGGCCCAATATTCATTGGAACAGATTCATTCCGATAAACATTAATGGCAGGATCCAGACTTTTTGCTTTTATTTTAATCCCATTTAAAATGGATGATTTCCCTGCATTATACATTAAAAGGTGGAAGCTAAATCGGTCCCCAGGGTGTGTTTCAGGATTTAAGATTGTATCATTGCCAACACGATAGGCCAGGTATTCAACCGGACCTTTGGTCGTAAAATTGTCCACATCAGAAAGAGTATGCACGTATCCGCTAACTAGATCCACACTTTTATAGGTCAAGGAGAAATTATCTTCCAAAAGAGGTATCTTTAAAAACCCGCCATAAAGGGTTGAATCTGCGAGTGCTAATTGGGTAGAATCTGCAATAGTTCCATCAGTTTTATTGATTAAATATGCCCAAAGCTCGACAGAGTGATTGTTGGGATTATTCAAGTGAACTTTTGCCTGGAAGTGCGATCCTGTTATATTATGGGTTTTTGAAACTGAATTATATGGATACACTTTATCGTATGGGAACTTAAAGTATTCCAATATCACCCTAAATAACTCAATGGCTGCATACCTTGATCCAAAATTCGGAGGGACAAGGTCAACGGGTTCCTGATTCACTAAAACTGAAATGCTTATATCATATTTTGGAAAGTATGTTGTGAATGCTGAATACCACCCTGCATTGCCGCTATGACAATAAATTTCTTCACCTAACATATTCTGTTTGACTACACCTAATCCATAATCTTCCCAGTTATAACTAATTTGTACTGGTTTAAAATCAAACATCGCCTCCAATGATGTTTGATTCAAAATATCACCTCGGTAATTATGCCAAGTAAAATCACAAAGGTCTTTGGCAGTTGCTAAAATCGCACCTGCTGTCCAGTAACCGCTCCAAAATGCAGTTCTAGGGTGTTCAAATACATCTTCCCGAATTTTATCCTCATCGTAATCAAACCAACCATGAGCTAAGTCTGCCACTAGCGGTTCTTCAATATCGACCATTGTATATGTAAGATTAAGCGGATCTAAAATTTCACTATGCAATGTTTGGGTAAAACTTGTATCACCCGTTGCTGCTTTAATTATCATACCGGCTAAAATGTAACCTGTATTGGAATATCTCCCCAATGTACCAGGTGGAAAATTTTCAGGTAGTACATAAGAAAGTATCTTTTCCGGGGACCAATAGGCTGAAAAATCACTTATAAGAGCATTCCAAGTAGCAGGATTTTCATTGAGATAGTCATTAACACCACTTCTGTGGCCTAACAATTGGCGGATGGTAACAGTACTATCGATATTCTCGTATGCAGGTAACCAATGATGTAAAGAATCGTCAAGTGATAATAATCCTTTTTCAGCCAATTTTAACAGAACTGCCGCAACATAGATTTTTGTGCAGCTACCAATTCCAAATAACATGTCTGATTTAATACTATCTTTAGTTGATGGATTAGACATTCCGTAAACTCCTTTCCAGGTACCCTTTTCTGGCAATATCAAACTAGCCGAAGCTCCAATAATATTGTGAACTGCCATTGTTGAGTCCAAAGCATACTGTAACAATTCACTCAGAATCGAATCAAAATCTGAATTTAACGTGGATTTACCCCAAAGATTCTTCAGCTTTTTAAAATCCTCTTCAACACCATTGTATTCATTAACGGTTTGTTTTTTTTGATCGCTGTTTAAATAATCATTTATAATCTGGCCCGTAAGGCTCATGGGTAAAGAAAATAAGCCAACAATTATTGTGAAAATAATTTTTTTCATGACATTGGTATTTATGAATTACGTAATCAGTTCTTAATCATTCTCCGGCTTTGAACGGATTTTTCCGTTCTTAATTCGTAGATATAAATTCCACTTTGCAAACCGGATGCGTCAAAAAGCTCCTGATGATATCCCCCTTGTTGTTGCTGATTAACAAGTGTACACACTCTTCTTCCTGTCACATCATAAACGGTGAGTTGTACCTTAGTTTGTTTTGGGAGTTGATATACTATGTGGGATGAATGAGTAAAAGGATTTGGGAAATTCTGCTGCAAACTTACCGATGATGTCTGCAATTCAGTGATATCGACTGTTCCATCATTCACAGCGAGATACATAGTATCAATCCAGGTCAGCTGATCATCCTTATAAATGTTAAGTTGTATGGGGTATTCAGCCGTTTTAGCAGTATCAGAGACGATTATACCAAGTCCTGACTGAAACCAGGTTGTTCCCAAAGGATCGATATTGGTTGGCCCTGATTCATTCCGATAAACATTAATGGCAGGATCCAGACTTTTTGCTTTTATTTTAATCCCATTTAAAATGGATGATTTCCCTGCATTATACATTAAAAGGTGGAAGCTAAATCGGTCGCCTGGGTGTGTCTTAGGATTTATGATTGAATCATTGCCAACGCGATAGGCCATGTATTTAATTGGACCTTTGGTAGTAAAAAAGTTTGCAGAAGAAATTTCGTGTTGAACATTTTTTGTGAGGTCAAACGATTTAAATCCAAGATGATAATCTGCTTCCTGCTCGCTCAGTAGAAACTCAGCCGAATAATAGCTTGAATCGATGTGTTGCAACTCTATAGAATCAATTAAATTCAAGTCTTTGTTGTACAAATAAGACCACACCGCAACCTCGTGATCGTCAGAATTTTTTATATGTACTCCTGTTTTATAGATGGTGCCTGGTTTCTGATAAACATCGTAAGCAATTGCAGAATACGGATAGACTTCCTGATTGATCCATTCTACAGCACGGGCAACTACATTATCAACTCCTTTTGCCACAGCATCGGGCTCCAGCCATATTTCTTCATCTACAGGAGGAGCTGTATGCGCTAGATACACATCCGAACTATCAGGACTAAAGAAATTACATACGGCATACTTAAAATAGAAATCTTTATTTGATGTGATCATACTTTGACCATAGTCATATGAAGAGAAAGCACCAGCAGTTGGTTTTCCAAAAGTTCTAGAGTACTGATGTTTACTAGCCACATATGGAAAAATATCTCCAACACTTATAGATGCAGGTCCTGTTAAAATGGCAATAGGTTTACCGTATATCTGATCATTACCCGATATTTTGTCCCGTTCATAAAATCTGTTAAAATCGCTGAAATTTTTAGTTAATTTTAAATGATCTGTTTTATTCTCTCTAATTGACCAACCTAACGTATAAAAACTATTATTAAACAGCGGTTCAATCCCACCTATTGCTAGGGTGATATCACCTCCACTGTTGAATCTAGTATCCAGAATCAATCCTTCCGAAATCGAATCAAGTAATAGATATTCCATGAAGTCTTTAAAATCATCTCCCCCGGTTTCTTTAAACCAATCATACATGTATACATAAGCTATGTTGCTGCCTTCCAACACCCCAAAACTTACCGACTGGCCATTTTCATAATCAGGAAAATCAACACCTTGAACTGATAATTGAGGATTTGCATATATTTTGATTTCCACATTATGCAAAGGTTCTGTGGACAGATGCAAGGTATCAGAATGTCCATATTTAATTATATCGACGGTTTCAAAAAGATGAGCATTATTTGCTGCACTGGTTAACCAAAAATGATAGGTACTTTCTTTTGTGCAACCTGGGAATAAGTTTGCAAGAGGTATTTCACATGATAATAACTGTTTGTATAAAATAGACCAGGGCACACCTTCATAGCCTATTACTCTATCTCCAGGCTTTAACCCCAATGGATGATTTTCAACAACCTTGTAAACTAATAAAGTACTGTCCGGAAGAGGTGATAGTGCAGCACCCAGATTATTAGCATTTGAATCAAAAGGATTATTCCTACCGATTAATGGAATACCTACTTCTGAGATATTCATGGCAATAGATGAATTTAATGCATAAGTATGCCCATCCATTAAAGCTAAGTTCATGTGGCTTAATATGGCCTGAAATCTACCTCTGCTCACACCTGCCTCAATTTCAGGCCTATACAATTGCCTTAAAAGCTGCCAATCAATATCTAACCGATTAAAGCAAGCAAATTCTTCATCGATCACTTTCCAGTAGCGGTCGAATATCTCTAGTTTCATATCGGTAGATAATCCTTCGCCCCACCAAACATCAATCAACGCTTGCCAGTCTTCCTTGGTGTATTCGCTTTTTCGTTTACCAATGGAATCCGTTAGAGCATTAATTTCACGGCGTTTTTCGTCGCTTAAATCAGTTTTCTTCCCCGACTTGTTTTTTAAACCGGGATCTCCAAAGTATGTTTGTGCTTTAATCCCTTGTTGAGCGATACCTAACAATGAAATAAGAAGTAGTAGTGTTAAATGTTTCATGACCTTTAAATTTGTAATTTGTAAATGAACCAGTCTACTGTCGATCCGGTCCTTTCAGTGATCCTTTATTGCCCATTCAAGCATGCTACTTTTTAACCACCTTGGATAAATAATTATTATCGTTTGTATGCATTTCTAATAAATAAATCCCGGGCTGAAGTTCCGATATGTCAATAGTCTTCATAACCTGCTGTATATTTTTTATTAACTGACCTTTCATATTGAAAATATTTAGATCCGCAGGATTTGTAAGGCCACTGAGCTCTATTCTGCCTGAAGTTGGATTAGGATAAATTTTGAACAATGTAAACTGATCATCCCGTTGTAGATTTCTTATTGTAGTAATTTCGGGATTGAATTCGTACGCTCCCATATCAACATATGAGCCATAATGTTCCATTGCAGGAACAAAGAGGGTATCATTCCCGTCGTTGTATACAATCATTGTATCCTGAATCCCATTATCAATTGCAGGAGAAGTAAATGATAGTGAATAAACTCCAGCTGAAGCATCAAGGAATTGTGGATCGAGGTCTATATTCCCATCTAACCAATTTACAGTTCCACCCGGATAATAATGTAAAATACTACCTTCTTCTCCACCTTTTATTAATGAATTAACCACACTTACAATTACATTTTGAGATTCTCCACCTACATTAATCCCAATTTCCTTCCATCCATTATTCCATAAAATTGAATTCACAATATGAATGGATAACTCATTGCTAATATGTATTCCTCCGGTACTATAATTATTAGATGTATTATTGTTAAGCGTGCAATTAAACATATTTATATATGAGTTCTCTTCACACCGTATTGCGCCAACCAACCAATCTTTGTTATTGCTAATCTCAACATTTCTTAACTCAGCTTTTGACTCGAACATTACAATACCGGCCGCGTCCTGATTGTTTTTAACTACTGAGTTAGTTATTTGAGCGTCCGAGTTATTAATAATTAAAGATACTCCCTTGAAAGTAACATTGCGAACTGCCAGTATTGAATTGTTGGAATAAATACCTGTTTGGTCTCCGTCTCCCAGCAATGTCATATTTTCAAGAGTTGCAGACTTATTTTTGCGTAGACTGAAAAATTCATTATAAGTTGTATTTTGTAACTTAACTAGGTCCCTTGACTCTCCCTTTACTTTCACATAGTCAGGAATTCCAAATGAAAAATTATCGATTATATAATTTCCATTGGCAAGATGAATCGTCCTTGGATGAAGACTATCAGCATAAATCTTTACGATTGCAGATTGAAAGGACTTTAAAGGTTCTTCTGCAGATAAACCACTATTGTTATCATCGCCAGAAGGCGAAACATATAAATCCTGATATGATTGTTCTATTTTATTGTTACGAATCTGAACCGTGAATCTGTCTTTAGGACAGAGGTGAATATTGGTAGGTTTTTTTACCGTAAAGGTATCCAGTACCAGGTTTATAATTGTGCTGTCACCACGTTTACGGTTCCCATGATAATACAGATCGTTTCCACAAGTGGCATAATTGTTATAAATACTGCTGGGCTTCGATTCGTCAAATTCAAGATGGGCAACACCTGTGTATGGTCCTCCAAAATTTCCAAGTCCCCCAACTGAACCAATGAAAATTCCTCCACCTCTATCGGCGAAATTCTCCTTGATGGTAACATTTCTAAAATGAGGTATAGAATTACTATCCATATAAATTCCACCACCCCAAGATCCTGTATTCGATGTGATGATCAAATCCGATAAAATGGGTCTGGAATTTTTGATAGTAATCCCTCCTCCGGTGCATACACTTAGACTCCCGCAACCACCAGAACCATTCCTTATGGTAAAGCCACAAAGCAGTGTGGTCGCGCTTGGATATGAAGTCTTTTTAAGAAAATTTCTAATTCCGACGCAGCCTCGGAGATCATTTCCATCAATTATAGTATTATGTATAAAGGAAGCTTCGCCGGTGGTTAGGAATAAGCTGGCTACCGAAATATTTTTGCCAATAAAGATGGATTCGTAATAAATACCCGGTTGAACCAATACTGTATCACCAGCCACGGCACTATCAATAGCTGCCTGAATAGTGGGATATTTTTCAGTGGGAACATCCAAAACTTTAGAGTAAACACTATTTGTCACAGACAAAATGAGAAATATGGTCGATAATAATCTCATGATTCTTACAAGTAATAGATCAGTTCTTTATCATTCTCCTACTTTGAATGGATTCTTCAGTTCTCAATTCATAGATATATATACCGTCGTGCAAGTTTGAGGCATTAAATTGAAAAGAATGTAGTCCTTGTTGCTGATGTTCATCGACTAGTATCTTAATTTTTCTTCCAGCAAGATCGTAAAGGGAAAGCTGTACCTGCGTCGCTTCCAATAAATCATAATTAATCTGTGTGATACTGTTGAACGGATTAGGATAATTTTGATCAAGATCAAAATGCCTAGAATATGGAATAGCATTGGCTGGGATTGAGGTAACAAAATCGCCGTAGTATTTTACCACTTGTCGCTCTTCAAAGTTCCCTCCAGCCCAGCCAGAGTTAGTACTGCCGAAACTCATTGGTGCTAGTATTTCTGTACTAACAAGCCGCCAGGTCAAACCACCATCCTCAGAAAATCCTGTTCCCTGAAGTGATGTAACAAAAAGTGAATTTGTTCCGGGTATAAATGCTATTGTATTGGGATTAATTGGCAGAAAAGACTCGACAAAAGACCAGTTGTATCCACCATCAGTTGTTTGTAACAATGTACTATCGGAGCCTGAATAAGGATAGATATTAACTCCTGCAAATCCTGTAAGTGAATCTTTAAAAGCGATAGTCGCAATTACTGATGCTTCACCATTTGTAGAAATTGGTGTTGTTACGGCGTTCCAGGTATTCCCATAATCGTTAGATCTAAAAATACGTACTGGTGCAGAATTCGTTTGGTTAAATGTTCCAAACCAAACATTCCCATCGCCTTGTACTGCCAGGGATGTTCCTCCATTAGCGGTAAACCCAACTTCATTATCTTTTGGATTTGGAATATATTCTCCGGCGACTTTTTCCCATGTTGATCCACCATCAGATGTGGTAACAACTAGGAATTCACCATCAATCGGATCACCTGTAGCGATACCTTCATTCTCATTCCAGAAAGCAATTGAATTTAACCATACACCCGGAGTTATATTCCTGTATGATAAGACCCAGTTAGCTCCCCCATCTACTGTTTTGTAGATCCGTGCATCTCCAGAGTTCCAATTCTGCCAGAGGAAATAACATACATTTGAATTAATAACCGCCACAGAAAAAAGTGCTCCATCCGGCGTATTATTTATTTTTCCAGGAGACCAGGTAGCACCACCATCATCCGTTTTTGAATAGTAACCATTTTCGCCACCCACCCAAACAACATTTTCATCTATTGCCTGAATCGAAAAACACACATCACTTTGAAGACCTGAGTTTTGAGTTTCCCATATTTTATCTGCTTGTTCCAGTTTCAGCCCATCAACCCATACTTTACCGTCTCCATCCAATAACAAACCAAAATATATTTCTGAGGCTTCAACCGGGACATCCAATATTATTTCACATTGTGTCCAATCGGTTGTTCCGGAAATATGTCTTGGAGACATATTATCGAAGGTTAAACTGCCATCCTCCCTATCAACTCTCACCCATAATCCGGCCCAGTTTGTAACATCTTCCGATTTTACATAGGCACTCAATTTAATAGCTTTGCCAAGGTATTGACTTGCACTAATGATTGTCATATACGTTCCAAATCCATCCGGAGGTGATGAAGTATTGGAAATTACATACCCTGGAGTGGTTGTTCCATGATCGTTCATAGGATTCCCACCCATATCATATGATTCCGGCAGGCTACCCCTGTTATACCAACTTTGTGCGGAAACTGACTGGATAGTCAACAGCACTAAAATTGTAACATAAGTAAAAATTCTTGATTTCATCTTAAATAATTTTTGAGTTCACATTTACAGCTATTAGTAGCTATTCAGTAAGATACCGATTTAATAGGTGGTGTTCTTTCAGATATCATTCGATCTTTTGTACAAATCATTCAGTTTAGGTCTGGGGAAGAATTTGATCTAATCTGGTTATCCGTCATAATACATAAGTAGCTTTAATCAGTATACATAGCTTCTCCACTACGAATTCTAAATAATTTCAGGGCAGGAACTGAGGGCAATGAGGCCATCTCATAACAAGATTTAAGACGGCCTCATTATATGTGTTAAAAAAGAGTGATGAGATTCTGCAATCTCTTCATTTTCTAAATTCGATTATTTCAATTTAACGATTTCATTATGTTTAAGTGATGACCAAAAATCTTCACCATCCCACATCACATGCCATATAACGGTAACACCATCACCATTTAATCTAAATCCGTACACATTGGTGTTATTACCTTCCCCATCCCATGCAAATGCATCATTATCTGTGAACACGTAGTGCCCTTTGCCAACAAATACGGGCTCGGTTGATGCTAAAATGTCACAATCCCAATAAGATAAGTTATAGACCTGAACTCTAACCTCATCTCCTTTCTTTAGTTGAATGACCCTGGGGAAGTCTCCACCATCTTCCAAAACAATTTCTTGCAAGTTTAAAATATCAACGTCCCAACCACCTGAACAAAATTCACGAACATCACCACCAACAAATGCCATTAGGTTACTTTTTTCATCGTATATCACATATCCAACGGTTTCACCTTGGTACCTAAATACTTTTAAATTGTCGCCCGGTTGATTGGGTTTGCCGCTTTTCAATAATAAATCCTGACTGTCCAAAGTATCAGAACCTGTAAGATCGTCTTTTTCGCACGAGAAAATTAGGAACACAATACAAAATACCAATAAAATCCTTTTCATAACTTAAATTTTAATTCCACATGAATTCATTGGTATTCAAGTTATTAATTCGCTACTAAATGATCTTACACAAATCATTCTGACTTTTATACGAATCATTCAAAGGGATTTCAAAAAATGAAATTTCGTTTTTCAGGATTTGAAAAATGCTTGTTGGAGATTTAAATGATAGCAGTACTTGTTTATTCTAATTAATAGAATCAGTAGATTTTAAATATCTGCCCGGTGATTTGCCCATCAGTTTTTTAAAACTTTTTGAGTAATAGGCCACACTGTTAAATCCTGATGCATAAGCTGCTTCAGAAACAGTATTACCGGATTGAAGTAAGGATATCGAATATTTGATCCGGATTAAACGGATCAGTTCCGACGGAGTATAATTCGTGATGGCTTTTATTTTGCGGTACAGGTTCGGTTGGCTCATTGCTAACTCTCGACATAGTCGTTCGACAGTAATATCTGTTCTGTCGATATTCTTTTGAATAAAATCAACTACCTGTTCTATCAACTTATCATCCCTGATGTTGCCAGCTAGCTTTTTCTCTCCCTTAATAAAAGCGTATGAAAACTTTTGCTTTAGCAACCTGCGCTGTTCAACCAGGTTTTTAATACGGGCGATAAGTTCTTCACGATCGAAAGGTTTTGTGATGTAATCATCGGCACCAAGTTCAAGTCCGGAAATTTTACTTTTTTTATCTGCTTTTGCAGTTAAGAGAACCACCGGGATGTGACTGGTTATTTTATTCTCTTTTATTTTACGACACATTTCTTCCCCATCCATTTCGGGCATCATTACATCGCTGAGTATCAGTTCCGGCAATTTCTTAATGGCGAGTTCTAAACCATGCACCCCGTTAATTGCCTCATTTACACGATACGTATCATGTAATATGTCTTTTATGTGTTCACGTAGATCGTGGTTGTCCTCAACTACTAAAATCAAAGGTTTGTCTGTTTTTTTTAATTCAGTTTTACCATTCTCTCCGGTATTCAGAAACGTATCAACTTGCCGGGTTTCCTGGTGTAACTGGTAAGGAGTTTTTTCATTTTCAGAGATCTCATCACCATTTAATTTTTCTTCCATATTCATTGGAAATAACAGAATAAACTCAGTACCTGTTCCCTCTTCGCTTATTACTTCTATCGTTCCTTTATGCAGTTCCACAAGTTCTTTTACAAGTGCCAGTCCAACTCCGCTGCTTGCCGTAACTCTAATGGATTTTTGACCGGTTTGATAAAAACGATCAAATATTTTTTGAATCTGATCTGAAGGTATTCCTATTCCGTTATCTTTTACCGAAATTCTTAAACACTCTTCATCATTTCCATCACGATCAATTACATCTGTTTGGATATGAACAGATCCTCCATTTTGCGTGTATTTCAAAGCATTGGATATCAGATTCTGTAAAATTTTCTCCAGGATATTTTTATCGTGCCATAACAGTATATTTTTCCTGCTGAAGGTGCAAGTATATTTTATTCCGTAACGATCGGCTTCCGAAATATACATTTGCCACACCAGTTTGATTGTATGAACTACATTGGTTCGTTGTCCTGATAACTTAAACATATCTGCTTCAAGTTTGGTAAGATCCAGCATTTCGTTTACCAGCTTTAATAACTGGTTCGATGCTTTTCGAATGGAGTGAATCATTCTCTTTTGTCTTGGCTTTTCAGTTTCTCTTTCGAGTTGTTCTGTATTACCGTTTATTAGCGTGAGCGGTGTTCTGAATTCATGTGAAATATTCGTGTAAAATCGGTTTTTCAATTCTTCAACCTGAAGGTGCTGATTTATTATTTGATCTGTCTTTTCTTTAACCTTTGCTTCAAGTATAATATTCTTTCGTTTTAATCGACTGATACTTATTTTAACGATTAAATAAATAAATCCAGAAAGTAGTATTAAATATGTAGTATATGCCAGCTTCGACTGATACCACAATGGAAGTACTGTAAAATTATAACGAACGGGTTCGCTCCATACCCAGTTCTCACCAATCACCCTGGCCATAAAAGTATAATCTCCGGGAGGTAGGTGCGTGTATTCAATAAAGTTTCTCTTTGCCTGTGTCTTCCATTGTCCATCAAATCCAACAAGTTTGGTTTGATATTCTATATTCTTAGTGATATACTCGTCGGTGGTAAAATATTGAAAAGCGATACTTTGATTCTCCTTCAACTCAATTTGCTCGTCAGAAAGGAATAGTTTAGTACGATCAGCTAAAATGACATTTTGAAGAATAATTTCCGGAAGTTTATATTTTATGCTATTAAAATCCACTTCGAGAATATGGTTTCCCCAGCCGGATATGTATAGTTCATCGTCTATAAAACTACTCCAGATATAAGTCAGAAAACCATTTGTACTACCAACTTTGTAGAAAAATCCGATTGAATCATTGAATATGTAAATATCATTATTTAAAAGATAAACGATCTCTTTTGATTCGTCCAGTATCTCTGGAGTAGATAAATATCTTTTAAATAGCACATTAACAGGTTTTGCAAAGGGTAATATTTTAGTATTTCCATTCTCTTCAATCAGCAGAACGTCAGTGATATAATCTTCAGGATTCTTGTGCAGAAAAAAGGTTCTGTTATGTTTGTCGGTTTGTGAAAAAGTAAATTCTTCATATTTATTATTTTCAAAATATTTATCATAGAATTTTAACTCATTGTTTTCGGTTATCCTTGCCCAGCGATTTGAGTTGAACTCAATTACTGCACCGTAATTGTTATCGTCAATTATCCTGAAACCTGACGTGTCCGATAAGTTAATATTACACCATTCCCCTTTATGCCACGTAAACAATGAGTTATTAAATTGAAAGATAAGCTTATCACGACTTAATAATCTCGCTGCTAATACTTCTTCACGAAATGGAAAATTATAGGAATATTTAAAATTTTCAGATAAATGACTGAATGTTGAATCATTATCTCTGAGATAGACTCCACCTTCCTGATCCGGAACCCACCAGCCCTTTGATTTAACTTTCAGAGTTTGTTCAGTGGCAGTATTTTTTGTTAATACATCTATTTTTTTCAACTCACTATCGGACCAATCTTTAATCCAAATGTTGTTTTTTTTGTCCCTTAATATCCTGTTATTCGGATTGGTATACAGGAACTTAAATTTATGACTGGAATTATGATGGAAACATTCGGGATCAGGATTCCTCTTTTTATCCAAAAAACGTGGATAGGCAACCACTAAATTACTCTCAGATTTATTGAATACAAAAAATCCGTTAATATCATTGCTGAATTCGTGCAATATGATGTTTGGATTATAAGTAATCAATTTCGTATCGTTGGTTTGCCATTTTGACGACCACAGACTATTACTGTTTATCTGGCAAAACATCCCCCAATACGTTGTTTTGGTTTTAATAATCTCATCATCAGAAAGTAAATATTCCTGTTCTTCATCAAATGGTTTTATGGCGAGATATCTGCCGCAATAAAATACATCATTAGTGTAAATATTCGATAGTGGTATCCTTTTTAATTTTGCACTGTATTTAAAGTAAGCCGTGCTTTTAGTAGTACTGGAATTTTTAATAAAATCACTGATATGGCCCCGTATAATTTCTGAACTGTCTTGCTCATTTGCACAAAAATACGCGTTCCCATTTTTATCTTCCCCAAAATAATCACTGTATTCCTCGCCGATTGGTTCAAAGGTCCCATCCGATTGAATATAGATTAATTTCGCACCGTCACTTGAATAACCAATCAAATCCCGGTGATTGTTAATTTCATTTAGTCTTTTTAGTGCAAATGGCAGTTTAACAAATTCTTCAACAAAAAAAACCGAGTCTTTAAACGAAAATTTATGAAGGACCATTGTCCCGTCAATATTAATTTGGTGAGCGACCAAACAATCGTTGTTTAGTGTCTTTATCAGAATTGGGTAGATATTTTCTGACAAAGACTTTGAAATTTGAATATCGGTAGGTATTAATGCATCAGGCACATTGAAAACTTCAACGTCATTTTCATCTTTTATAATAAATGATATCCCTCCTTTTTGAACAACCCAGATTCCTTTCTCAGCAGGTTCAATAGCTATTATGGTATCATTAATTAATCCATTTGTTTTGTTAATATGTCTGTAGATATTTCCATTTCGCATCCACAACAGACCGGTATTTCCGGCTATCCAGAATTCTCTATCATGATCAAGTTTTGCATTATTCCTGATGTTGCCATAAGCTAAAAAACCATCAAGATTTTTCAATTTAGTTATATACTTAAAAGAATATCCATCGAATCTGTAAAATTCATCGGAGTCTTGTTGTGTTGGAATAAACCATATATATCCGTCTCTGTCAAGAAATGCTCTCGAAAAAGCAACTTGAACTTCATCGGGAGCAAAGTATTGAAACGAATGATAATATTGAGCTTCACAAAAATGTATATTTATTACACAAACAGCAATCAATAGCAACAATATGTACCTTCGATGAATGATCATTTTATTATTCTGCAGTTGTGTTTAAATCCATAACAAAATCAGTTGCTCCTGAAGAAATACAATTTCCCACTTGCCCATCTTTTGAGATAAAAGTATTACGGTTATTTACTCTAACTGTTTCATGACATTGAAATTCGCTTATAAATAATATACAAATTAAACGCCTAAATGCCAATTCATTATGTAATACAAATAATAATTTGCCTTCTGAATTGGATAATACAAAGGCAATCTGGAATCCAACATATCCAAACCTGATGGACTCTGTGCAAGGTAACCGTATTCTCTCCCGTCAATAACGCTACCTGTAAAATCAAAAAGAAAAGCGCTTAAATTCAACAACTTAAGCGCTTTTCACCAGGCTAATTCACAAAATGAACCTACATGAGTTAGAATTTGACGGTCATGCTGGAATAATTGAGCATTTATTCACCCACCTTCACACACAACATCTGTTTCTGATCGCGAATCAGCAGTTTCCCTTCAGCCAGTGCAATCGGAGCCCAGTTTTGGGTGCCAAAGCGACCTCCTCCACCTTCTTTTTCCGTCAATAACTCAGACGATGCCAAAGGTTTAAAGCCTGAAGGATCCGGCTCGATCAAGTACAAAGTTTTAGCGCCGTCGGTAGCCAGCATTAAGCCGTCGGCTATAATCATGCTTCCTTTATTGAAATCGGGATCGCGTTTGGTTTTCCACATAATTTCACCATCCATATTCATGCACGTTAAACCGTCGCGGGTATTGTTTGTTCCATATTCGGCATAAAAATATCCTTCGTAAAGGATCGGTGTTTTTGTTTGGTCGCCAAACTCTTCCGTTCTGAAGATTTCTTTGGTGCCATAAGTTCCGTCGGCCTGCTTTTCAACCTGAATCATTAAAGCTCCAAGTTCATATCCTCCGGCTATCAATAACTTATTATCGCCGGCATCAACAGCACTTGGCACCGGAATACGACACACCCAGTTGTTAAATTCCCAAAGTTTTTCTCCGCTTAACGGATCGATCCCAACCACGCTTCCCGGTTCAACCGGCTGGCCGCCACGACCGCCACCCGATGCTGTTATCATCACTACATGATCGTTACCATCAATTTTAACAATTGTAGGACTTACATACCCGGTCTTCCCCAGCGAAGGTGTTTTCCAAACTAAATCACCCGAATTTTTATTATAAGCTACTACACCGGCTTCAGGAGCCTGCGAAGCAAGAATCAATAAATCGCCATAAATTAATGGACATTGCGAAATGGCCCAGGTTGGAAAACCTCCGCTGTCTCCAAATCCGGGATTTCCACCTTCGGGAATCTCTCCTCCAAAATCAGTCCACACATTAGCGTTCCAGATCGGTTTGTGTGAATTTATGTCGATACAATACAAATCGCCGTATGGGCCGCACGAATACACATGCTTATCATCCACAATCGGGACACTTCGCGAGCCCGGAAACATTACTTCACCGGCCGCATCGTATTCAAACTTCCAAAGTTCTTCGCCGGTATTCAGGTCGAAACAGCGCATCTTATCCCCTTCCTCATCATTACGGTCGAGCAGGTACACTTTCCCGTCTTTTATCACCGGGCCACCATAGCCAATTCCAACATCAATCCGCCAAAGTACTTCCGGACCTGTTTCGGGCCACGAACGAAGAAGGCCTTTTTCCGGTGAAATACTGTTACGATCAGGTCCGAGATATTGGGGCCAGTCCTGGGCAAAAACAAATGTAAACGAAGAAACAAACAGGATAAGTAGGAATAACCTTTTCATAGTTAGTTTTTTTGTGGTTTAGCTTTTTTGACTTCGAATTTGTGAAATAGTTTAATCCTTTTCGCGGCAAATAGGTGCTCACATTGAAAATAACTACATTAGTATCCTTTGAACAAAAAAGGCCGAAAAGCCTTCATATTATCGTTACAAGCGCAGTGTTGTTTGATTTTAGTTCATGAACGAATTTTTAAATAATATAAATAAGATTTCACCGCTTTCGGATGAAGCGGCTGCCGAATTATTACAACTCACTAAAACGGCAACATACGCTAAAGGAGAACAGATACATAATGAAGGTAGAATATGCAGGCACTTGTTTTTTGTAAAATCTGGTTTGGTAAAGCACTTCTACTTCCATAACGACAATCAGTTTGTATTTCGTTTTTTTGAAGAGAACCAATTTTTTATTGCCACCGACAGCTTCTTTAATGATTTGCCGGCCGAATATTCAACAGTAGCTTTGGAGAAATCAGTGATTCACTACCTGGAATACGAGGAATTTGAGCGTCTTTGCCGGCAATATCATTCTTTCGAGAGTTTCGCCCGAAAGTTTGTTTCGATAGTTGCTTATACCGCCATTTCAAACCTGAAAGGCTTGCTTTATCTTGATGCAACGGAGCGCTACGCCAAGTTTATTCGCGAATACGGGCACCTCCAGCAACGAATTAGTCTGGGCGATACAGCCGGTTATTTGGGCATTTCGCAGGTACAGTTAAGTCGCATCCGCTCAAAAAAATAGCTTTTTAACATTTGTAAAAAGAATTCTCCTCCCCCAAAAATACATTTGCATCATCGTCTTCTTAATATTCAAGTTGAATGACCAGACACGGTCACGACAACATCATTGCAGAAGCATAAAGAACACCGGCTTGCTTTAGAAAACTATGCCCAGTCTGCCAGGAATTATCGCTGAATCAAAGGAAACGAAGAATTGAAAAAACAAACTAAAAAGGAAAAGTTATGAAAAGAATTGGCGTTGGAATATTGGTTTTGATTATCGCAGTTTTTACTTCAATCCAAAGTAATGCTCAACCGGGTGATGCTCCGGCACATCAGTCGGCACCTATTCCCCTGGAAATTTTCCTCGGAACCGATGGTTGGACTTCGCAGCTGATAATTGATAAAAAACTGGCTGCAGGCAGTAAGTTTGGATTTTTTGGTTTATCGTATTTAAAAGCCGACTACGATAACGATGAATTTTTAAGAGAATCGATCAACCTGGCTTTTTTTAAATACGATCTGTATAAAGGAGTTAGCCTGCTTTCAGGAGCAGTTTTTAACTCACAGTGGGGATTCAGGCCGTATGCAGGCGCCCAGTATGCTTATCATAGCAGAAATTTTATGGGTGTAATCAATTCGGGTTTTCACCTCACCGAAACTAAAAATTTCGAAACTTTAGCCATCGTTGAATATCGTCCGCAAATTAAAGGTGCATGGTCGTTGTATACTCATGTTCAGGGAATTTACAGCCAGAATACAGAAATTGGGAAACACGATCGTAGTTTTGTTTATGGTCGCCTGGGACTCAGCTATAAAACGTTTTCATTTGGGGCAGCTTATAACTTCGATTGTTACAGTCCTCATAAAATTGAAGATCAACAGTTTGGGATTTTTATCAGCACCTTATTGCAATAGGCTTTCCTAAAGTATTTTAACTATAAACACAATCAAATAACAATGAAAAACTTTTTGAAACAAGGACTTATAGGTGGAACAATGGGATTTATTATGAGTTTTATAATGGTATACTTCTTTATTCCTGTGCCCGACTCAATAATCGACAATGCAATGGGGAATGGCATGAGTGGTGCCATCAGCGGATTTATGGGAGGCTTTATGGGGATTGTTGGTGTTTTAGTCATACAACGAAAAAAACAGAAATAAAATAAATGCCAGTTAAGGAACAACGATAGTTTTATTGTCGTAAAATAACTAAATGAAAGGTCTTCCGGGTATATTTCCGGAGGACCTTTTTTCGTCCATTCCCGCTTTCCGGCAAACTGCATTTACTTTCCTCAATTTCCACTGTGAAAAACATTTTTGGACAACAGTTGTATGTATTATTTAAAGAAGAACCAAATGAAAGTATTAATAATTGGAGCAAACGGAAAAATAGGGCGAATCCTTTCAGAAAGATTAAGTACCTCGGAGAAATATAAACCAACCACTTTTATTCGAAAAGAAGAACAGCGCGCATATTTCGAGGAAATTGGAGTTCCGGTAATCATTGAAAGCCTGGAAAGTTCTGAAGAAGTAATCGGTAAAGTGGTTAAAGGTTTTGATGCTATTGTTTTTACTGCAGGTTCAGGCGGTAAAACAGGTTTCGATAAAACACTGGAAATTGATTTAGACGGGGCAGTAAAAGCCATCCATGCGGCAGAAAATCATCAGGTAAAACGTTTTGTAATGGTGAGTGCCGCGCGTGCCGATGACAGATCTTACTGGAACCAATCGAGCATAAAACCTTATTATATTGCCAAACATTACGCTGATAAGGAACTGACTCGAAGCGAGCTCGATTATACCATTTTAAGGCCAGTAAGGTTGACCGACGAATACGAAGCCAGAAAAGTAAAAATGACAAATGATCCTTCTCAACTCGAGCGCGAGATTCCGAGAACTGCTGTAGCCGAAATAATAATGGCCGTTCTTGAAAATGAAGCCACGTTCCGTAAAACCATCGAAATGAGCAGCGGTGAACATAGCATATCTGAAGCCTTAAAAAAGTATATTGACCAGAATTAAATAATATTCCCAAAAACAAATCTTTTGAACGGATGTTTTGTTATCCGTAATTCAGGTAGGTAAATCCGTAAACGGGATAAGTTGAATAACAAAAATTCGGACCATATTTACATCCATAATTATCGGACAAAAGCATTTATTCTGAAAACATGAAAATAATGGGAATACTAATAGCGATCGTACTCATAATAGCTGTAACGGCCTTTATTATTTTAAACCAGCCCAAATTTGGTCAACTGCCCAAAGGCGAGCGTTTAGAGCGGATTAAAAAATCGCCAAATTACAGAGACGGTGAATTTAAAAACCTGAGCAAAACACCAACAATCACTGCCGATAAAAGCCGGTTTAAGGTAATGATGGATTTTATGTTCCGCAAGAAAATCCGGCTTTCACCAACCAAAGAACTTCCGGTGATTAATACCGATCTTAAAGCTTTGAATCCTGAAGAAGATGTTTTGGTTTGGTTCGGACATTCGTCGTATTTCATCCGGTTAAAAGGAAAAACATTTCTTATCGATCCTGTATTTAGCCCTTATGCATCGCCTTTTTCATTCATAAACAAAGCTTTTAAAGGAACAAGCGCATTTCAGGCTGAAGACTTCCCTCCCATCGATTATTTGATCATTACTCACGACCACTGGGATCACCTGGATTATAAAACAGTAATGGATTTAAAACCCAAAACAAACCACATAATTAGCAGTTTGGGAGTTGGCCAGCATTTTGAACACTGGGGTTTCGATCCTTCGAAGATTACCGAACTGGACTGGTACGAAGGAACAGAATTAGAAAGCGGATGGCAGTTAACAGCCACTCCTGCCCGCCATTTTTCGGGACGAGGAATGAAAGGCAACCAAACTCTGTGGGCATCTTTTGTACTGCAAACACCGGATTACAATCTGTTTTTAGGTGGCGATGGCGGATATGATACGCACTTTGCAGAAATTGGTAAAAAATTCGGTCCATTTGATCTGGCCATACTTGAACAGGGACAATACGATAACAACTGGAACCTGATTCATATGATGCCGGAACAAGTATTTAAAGTAGCAAAAGAACTTCAGGCTGAAAATATTTTGCCGGTTCATAATTCCAAATTTGCTTTGGCCAACCATCCCTGGGATGAGCCGCTAAATAAGATCATGACAAATAAGGCTGATTCTGAGATTGCCGTTTTAACACCGCAAATTGGTGAGCCGGTCCTACTATCCGACAGCACGCAAACCTTCAAAATGTGGTGGAAAGGAATTGACTGATCCGAAGGATAATTCGAATTTTAGCAATTAGTTAAGACTTCGGTATTCATTTGGTGACATACCAACCTGCTTTTTAAACATTCGGGTAAAATGCTGCGGATGTTTAAAACCCAGTTCGTAAGCAATTTCGCTGATCGATTTTTCAGTATCAAAAATCTTTTCTTTTGCCAATTCAATCATTTTAAGCTGAATGTGCTCCTGCGCCGATTTTCCGGTTTCTTTCTTTAACAGGTCGCCCAGATAGTTGGGAGAAATAAACAATTTATCGGCGCAATAACGAACTGAAGGCAAGCCCGATTCAAGCGGTTGTTCCGATTTAAAATAGTCGTTTAGTACTTTCTCAAACCGAGCCAATAAGTCTTTATTTACATGATTTCGCGTAACAAACTGACGCTCGTAAAAGCGTTTGCTGTAGTTTAAGAAAAGCTCGAGATACGAAACGATCAGTGTTTTACTGTGCGAATCAATAGCGTGTTGCAACTCGTAGTTGATATTCGAAATACATTCATTTATTACTAACCTCTCACGTGCCGACAGGTGCAGCGCTTCGTTCACTTCGTACGAAAAAAATGAATAGTCATCGATATGCTTCCCCAGTGATGTGCCATGTATCAAATCAGGATGAAAAATAATGGCGGTACCCGAAGCCTGTTGTTTTTCCCCGGTTCCCTCAATTCCGTATACCTGGCCTGGCGAAATAAAAATCAGTGTACCTTCTTCGTAGTCGTAATCGTTAATTCCATAGGTTATATTCCCACATTTAATGTCTTTCAGAAAGATGGCATAAACATCCATTTGCCCTTTGAAATAATGGAACGGCTCGGTTTTAGAAAAGTCGATAACACTAACCAGGGGGTGCAGCGTTTCCTGTCCAACCAGATTATTATACTCGGTTACTGATTTTATTTTGAATACTTCGCTCATAATTCATCGCTTTAAAACTGAGTACAAATTTAAACAACTATTCTTTAAGGTGTTACCCACTAAACCAATATTCCGTAATATGGGTATGTAATTCGGTAATCCGGGTAATTGCTCCTATCGGTTCCATCGTAAATTCATTCTTTTATTAAAATTTTTCAGGAATTTGCGCCTCCATTTTAAACCAATTAAAGATAAAGTTGTCTGATTATAACAATGAGAACAAAAATCGCAATGAAATTGATAGAAGACAAATTTTTTGAAGGAGAACGTCCTTTATTTGCAGCCCGGAATTTACACCTGAACAATGTAAAATTTTATCCAGGAGAATCAGCGCTTAAAGAAGCCGGCAATATCCGTGCAGTAAAATGCGAATTTTACGGTAAATATCCTTTTTGGCACAATACCAACGCAATTATTGAGGACTCGCTTTTTACTCCTTATGGTCGTGCTGCTATTTGGTACTGCAAAGACATCAGAATGGTTAATACCCGTGTTGAAGCACCAAAAATGTTTCGTGAGATTGACGGATTGTACCTGGAGAACGTTGAACTTACCGATGCACAGGAGTGTACATGGTGGTCGAAGAACATAGAATTTAAAGATGTTAAAATAAAAAATGGCGATTATATATATTCGCCAAATCATTTAGTACACAAATCTAAAACATTTTGTACAAAAAAGTTGCAATAGTGTTGCAAGGCTGTTATAAGGCCATTAAAACAATACCAGGCCACCACTTGGGTTGGTCAGGTCGTAGTTGGCTGTAAGTACCTCTATCTTTCTTTTCCCTCCATTGCCGGTGCCGTTGGCCACGCTCACCGCCTGCTCTATCTGCCGGGTGCACCAGTCGTTCTCACGGGCGTACTGAGCCAGTATATCACTCGGATAGCTGCTCATCAAGAACTTACCCTGCAGGCCTGCCAGCAGCTTCAAAAGCCCCTCAAAATCGTCCTGTGAGTAGCCATCATAATGGCCGCAATCAGAATTAAAGTACGGCGGATCACAATAAAAGAAAGCCTTATCATAGTCCCTGGCACGGATCACCCGGAGCGCATCGGTACATTCAATCTGCACGTTCTGCAGGCGTATGGCATAGTCAATAGTGAACTGATCGCGCTTGGTGGCAATCTTCCTCGAGGTAGTTCCCTTCTGCTTATCGTAGCCCCAACTGCCATCCAGCATGGCACTAAACGACTGTGCAGCCAGCACCCAAACTGCCCAGGCTCTTTTTATCCGGGTAAACATATGCGGATTATTATAAATCACCGTAGCATCACTATGCAATGACCTCGAGTGCAAACTAATTCTGATCATCTTCTCCAGCTCCACAAACTCGCTCTGTGCCACCTCGTAAAAGTTTATCAGCTCACGGTTGTAGTCGTTGATCACTTCTACCTCGCTTTTGGGCTTCGACCAAAACACAGCCCCGCCACCCACAAAAGGTTCAACATAGGTAACATGCGGGGGTATCAATGGCATAATGGTGGTAATCAGGTTTTGCTTCCCTCCGTAGTAACTGATTGGCGTTTTCATTCACTAAATCATTAAAAAGTTCTTACATTTGTCGTCTCTCACTCCATAAAATAAAGGTGCCATAACACCGTGAAGACATTACTGCCTTCGCCGTGGTGTTATGGCACCTTTGCTTCCTGGTACGGGGTGAGAGCTTTACCAGGGAGAGGCGGGGGTTTTTATTCCCCTCTTCTGTTCATTAAATCCGACAGCTGCATGTTCTTAAATGCAATTATGTAACGATGCACCACCAGCCACGTGCTTAAAAAGGTGGTAGCTGCTCCCGCGTCGTCGCTCGTTCGCCACATTACAAAACACATAATTGCCAAAGCGGCAAACATAATCAGATTCCACCCGTCAGTAAACACTTTCTTCCAAATGGGTAGCGATGCCTTAATAGCATCGAACGTTACTTGTGTTTTAAACCATTCCTTAACAGTCATTTTTTGTCCTCCTATTCGTTAATTAAGCCAACAAAAGCGCCAGTTGAGCGGTTACAATAGCCGACACTTCAACCCAGTAGATCCGGTTTTGTATCTTATACTTTTCAAACTTCTTCCACGGAATCATTTGCACCGCTGCAAACACAACAAACAGGCTCACCAGTGCAATAGTTACAACCGAAGTGCAATGTATCAACAGGGCCAGCATTCCGGCTCCTATGCCGCCATAACTGCCTGTCATGTGTGCCTTATACTCCATCCCACCTTTCCAGAATACCTGGGCAGCACCTATAAGGCAAATAAATCCACCGGCCAGTAGCCAAAGTATCAATACACTGTCGGGATTCGAAACCTCAAAACCCACAATCATCAGTGGAATACCCACTGCCCAAAGCGATAAGGCAAACCAAACGCTTTCCCAGGTACTGCGGTGGTGCTTAGCAGTAGCCGAAATGGAGACTGTCATGCCGTAACGCCAATAAATGTAAAGTAGGTAAGGGATCAATAACAATGGAATCAATAATAGTGCTTTCATATTCTTATTCTTTATTTTGGTAGAAACAACGGCCTCCCGACTCAAGGGCTGCCCATGCAATATCGTCTGTAACTTCCGGGATACTTTCACCGTTACGGTAGCTTACTGCTTTCAGGTTTTCAACAAACCAGCGCTTCTCATTAATAACTATCGTGTTGTATTCGTTCCCGTCCTGGTCGGTGGCGGTTTCGGTGGTTCCGTCTGCCACTCCCGGCGCATCCTGAACGCAACGAATGGAGCATCCGAATGCTTCATCCACCCATTCGAGTAGTGCATCGTCGCTGTCGTGGCTAAGCGTTAGTACGTTGTAGGTTGAGAACACAATAATATTCCCGTACCAGGTTCCCTCTGTATTAGTTCCCCATGCCTGTATATAGTAAATACCCGGTGTGAGGCTCGATAGCGTTTCTTCAAAAGTATCGCCAAGGGTGGCAGGTACATTTGTGGTTAAACTTCCAGGAGTAGTACCGTATCTGAAGCCTACGGCAGTCATAGCACTTTGACCTGTGTTAATGATTTCGCCGCTTATTACAGCATTATCAGAACTTGATGAAACCAACGATGTACTTATTACTGGCTCCGGATCGGTTGCCGTTAAGGTGTCAAGCGTAAACTTAAACACCATTGTATCGGATTCCCAGGTGTTGGTGTGAACATTACCTGCGCTATCTAATACCAACTCGTTACAAGCAACTGTAAAATTTGTTCCGTTAAGTTGAAATGTAAAAATATCATCTGTTGCATATCCAAACGGAAGATCTGGCCCCCAGCTTTCAACCTCTGAAATGTCGATAACAAGTGTATATTTAAGCGTCGCATTCGTCTGTACAATAATCTTATCCCCTACAAGGAATAATCCAAACAAACTACGGTCGGTTAATGCTGTATCGTTTGCCGGAACAATCGTTTTTAAATACTTTATTTCCAGCGTTTGTTTCCTGATAGCCAAAAGGCCCCAGTCATGGCCTAATTGATTCGCGTTTGGGGCGGTTCCCAATTCAGGGCCTAAAAATAAATATTCACCGTTTTGAATTACATCGTCAGTACAGCGAGGTATAGCAACATCACCTACCGAAACCATATCCGATTTGCGTATCTTCTGAACATGGCACATATTAATATCCAAGGCACTATCGTATCCGATTAGTGTGCTGGCAGGTGTTGACATGCTGCAGTACAAATACTGGCTGTCGGTTATTGAAGAATGGCAATATACCGTTTCTGTCGGATGTAATTGATTAAATGTGCACGATCCTACAATAGCCGCCGGTGGAATTGCAACGGCATCCGATCCATCGTAACCATACGAAGCAAAAGTGCCAGTCAATTCAGAAATATCTAATTTCGTAGCTGCAAGGCCACCAGTTAAATATATGTGAGTTCCATCGGTACAAAGTGGTTCTTTATGGCTTGCTGCTGGCACTCCATTAAAAACCATATAATCGAGGTCACTTGGATTAACTCTTACCAAGTTATTTTGATTGTGCAACCAAAGAAACCCTCCGGCCTGGATGAGCTGATCGAAAGGATAAAGCCTACCATTAACGGTGTTTTTGTATTTATATAATGGTGTTTGGCTATAATTTGAATAATCGGCTGCCTCAATTTTAAAAATATCTGCGTCTCCTATTGTTGGCAGGTTACGAGCCGAACCATAAATAAATCCATTGTAGAGAATAAGTCCATGATTAAAATTATGCGCCGGACTGTCTAAAACCCTGTAATTGTCGGCATTGTTAATATTAATTGCTGTTGGAACTATTGCCGCTGTAATGTAAAACCGCCCGGAAAATTCACCGGAGTCAATTTCAATTTCGTTGGCAATTTCGTTTACCTGGAAGTAACACATACTTCCCTCTTCCTTGCTGGTTTGATATTCCCAGGTAACACTATCAACCTGGGTTAATTCGACCAAGTAAGCAGGATCACCAAAATCGCCTGCTGAGGGTGCATCATATGCCGTTAAGGTTTCTCCAGATTCCAATGCTTCCGTAAGGTTGAGAACTAATTTTGCCTGCAGGTTTGTTCCTTCTTCAGTAGTTACAGAATCGATTTTCCCCGTAAGTTCATACCTGTATCCCAAGTATGAAGATGAACCGGCAATTAAGTAGAATGTGCCATCCCATGTAAAAAGTTCATAGTCATAGTCTGGAAGCGTTCCCAGGCTTATTGCATCCCATTGACTTGTCCCTGAGTTCCATTTATAATGAAAAGTGGCATCAAGTATCAATATTAAAGCGTCGCCATTCCATCCAACACCAAGTCTATTATAAGCCCCTGTGTCGGCTTCAAGGCCGGCAGTTATCCCAGCATTTGTTTCCCATTGCTGGCCGGTTTCGTTCCATTTCCAACCATCAGTTGTCCCGGCGGAGTTCCCCATTAGCAAATACATTTCACCACCTAAAAAGAAAACTTTAGGCCAGGGATAGGTACTGGAATAAGTTAAGCCGGCTATTATTGCGGTGTTTAGTTCCCATTGTTGGTTTGCTACGCTCCACTTCCAACCTTGCGGTGCGGAAATTTTTTGTTCTATTAGATACAATTCAGAATTGTAGGTAAAAATAGTAGAAGCGGCATAATTATAAGGTGTTCCACCGCTAAAGGTGGCAAAAAGGGTATTTGATTCCCATATTCCGCTTGTATCGTTCCATTTATAGGCCGTATTATCGCCGGAACTGTACATGTACATTTCACCGTTATAAATAAATACGGATGGATGTGCCTTATTCGATCCTGGCGATGGTAAGCCATTAACTATGCCGGTATAACTTGTGAATTGTCCCATATCTAAAATCTATTATCAATTAAAATCCGAATCTTCTTAGTCTTGTTCTCAAAAGTTCCGTCGTCTTTTCGGTTTCCTGCCGGAACAGCCGAGAATCCTGTTTCATTAGTTGCTCCTGTGTTAGGATCTTCCCACACATCGGTTTTCTTTAACTTACCACCTGCCACACCAGACCCGCCCAGATAGTTAATTAAATCCGTTACATCCTCAGTGGTTGGCACGCGCCATCCGGGAGGTGTAAACAGATTGGGATTCTTCATTGCTGCCGGGTTGTATAAAACACCATATGCTGCAGGTGGAAACCCACGCTGAAAGATTATCCCTCTGATTCGTACGGGTATTCTGTTATTTCCTATTAGATTTCTCATCGCTAAATACTATTCATCGTCATCGCTAACGTCTCCTCCGGTACCCCAGTAAACATCATACAATGCCAGATCAATACCATTGGTATTAATGCGGCGAACAAACGGAACATCCCAACAATTAGGAGTTAGCGGACAATCGGCAAAACCATCGCCGTGCCATGTCTCACAGTTCACCAATACCGGATCAGTACTTTTATTTGCTTTTTCGATTATGAATAATGAAAAAGGAGTGTATCCTTTATCGATATTAAAACCAGCCGAAAGATCAGTTACCTTTCCATGAGCCAGTACCCTTCCTGCTGCCATTTCAGGGCTGACAGAGCCTTTAATTCTTTTTGCCATAGTTATAGTTTTTTATGTGTTGTTTATCCATATTTTGGCTTTTGCAAGCTTCTCTTTAAATTCACCTATCGCATCTCTGTAGCCTGCAGGCAAGGCTGCAAATCCCTTGCTGTCGGTAGCCTCAGTATTTGGCAGGTTCCAACCGTCTGTTGCCTTCAGCTCGCCACCGGCTTCACCAGCGCCTCCCAGGTAATCCAATAAGCCGGTTATATCTTCAATATTTGCCACCCGGTAACCACTTGGAGCAATCAGTCGGGTATCTTTTACTGCAGGATTATTATACAATACCCCAAATTCAAGAGGAACATCTTCTGCTGCAACCACGCAGCGTTCAAAACAATAATGTATAACCTTGTTATTTGTGGGCATACCGCTTAAAGTAGCTTCAAGAAAGTTTGTGGCAGCATTAATGCTCAAAGTCAAAGTAACGGTTCCATCAGAGATCACATTGCTCTGCTTGCTGTCTCTATCGGTGTCGTCCAGATGGTCGAAGCCTAATATTGCCTGGAGATGGTATTTTGTTTTAGTGACCCTGTCACGGATAAAAACGGTGGCCTTAAATTCGCCCAATCGTTCATTGTAGGCCTCAGCTTTCCAAACCAATGTATATAACTCCGAGGCATTTTCAGAGAACATATAATCGGAATATTTTACATCCGATAAATCAGTACCACCTCCGGTACCATCAGCACCGTCAGCTCCATCGGCTCCGGCAGGGCCAACCAACGAATCAAGAAAGTCCTGTTCGGTTCCCGAATTACCTTCATTTAACCAAATTTGATAAGCCGACAAACCGTCTGCTCCATCTGCGCCTGCTGCTCCATCCTGTCCGTCGGAGCCATCAGTCCCTTTTAATGCTAATAAGTCCCAGTAAGTATCGTTTGTTGGATCATTCCCGGTCGTAGGAGAGATACAGATATACGAGCTGCCATCATAGCCAACAGCATCATTTATCCTGTATGATGTTGCCGGATTGTAGGGCCCTTTCCAGTTCAACCCTCTTGGTAACGGTAAACTAAACTTCCCTATCATAGCGTACTCTCGGTTATATTAACTGTTATTCTTATATCAGCTTCGGGCTGGTATTGCGCAAATAAAATCACCTGTCCTTTGCTGCTCTTTGTCTCCGGGAATACTCCCGCTGCAATTACAATCGACACATCCTCGGTATATGGAACAATATCCACAAACGAGGTATCCTTAATATTTACATTCTCATATACATATTCATAAATGCCTGTTTCGGCATTTAATGTCCAGTCTGCTGCAATAAGCACCTGTTCCTGAACCTGCAATACCACTCCCTGTTCGCGTTCCTGCAAAGCAGTGGTGTGCTGATATCGTATTGAATCGATCAGCACATCAATATCGTTTGGCCAGCTACCTATAAAGGAAAACTTCACGGCATCAAAACGGGTCTGACTCAGGGCAAAGTTGGCATGGTAAATGGCTACCAACTGGTAACTCTCATTGTCGAGCGGATTAAATCCGAACAGGTTAGTAGCCGGGCTAAGCCCACAACTTCCTGTGCGTACTGCCCCGAGATAAGTTTCAATCCGAAGGATAGAGTTTGGCCTCCATGGTAAAGAGCTCTTCATTTTAAACGAGAGTATTCCTTCTGCTGCCAGCACTTCCTCCGGAGCCTGGAAAACAATGTTCGTATCGACAGGAGTGTAATATTCAACCGGAGTGCTCGATGGCAACAGGCTGTCGTCAAAAGCACGTATGGCACGTACATTGCGCCGGGTGTTTTTATCGCGTGAAGCAGCGGTGCCGCTTTCCCAATCGATACGGCGGGCTTCGTTCCAGTCTTTTTCAGTCGATGTCCAGTAGTCTTTGGTCGGATTAAAGTTCCCGATCTGGTTGCGGCGTTTCCACAGCATCTTCATTTCGTCTTCCGAACCAATAAACCAGTCGTCGTAACCGTCAATAACCAGCTCATCAACCCAACGGGCTGCCTGACCGGCTGCTGCATCGTTTGCCAGCATAGCCGCAAAGTTGGCCTGACCTGTGCCAATAGCAGTAGCACGTCCGTTTGTACTGTAAATCGGGAACCCGCTTAAACGGCTCCAGAAAACATCCGTTACCGTATCAAATTCTGCAGCGATTAATCCCTTGCGGCTGTCGGCAGGATTTATCCAGAATATCTTTCCGCCCTGGTACTCCTCACCAATATAATGATCAGGAAGGCTCACCTCCTCGTCCGGAACATCAACCTCGGCTTTAATATGTTTGTCACCACTGTACGGATCTTCAATGGACTCCAGGTTAATGTAAGTTTTACCCGCCTCTGCAGTTGCCGTTGGTGTCCACTCCTGGGCAGTCTTTTCGTCGTAGATCTTCTCTACCGAAATATTTGAAGGCTCCAGGGCACCGGCTCCGATAAATACGCTTTGCACAAACAGTTCCAGTTCGCCCAGAACAGGTTCCAGTGGATTGGCCGATGGTGTGCCGGTCTTAACATTCAGGTTTCCAAAAGTGTCCAGATAAAATACATCGATACGGCCATTAGTTGGATCTGAATCCTGTAAGGTTATCGTAGTTGCCGGGCATTCGTAACGGGTGCCCAGTATCAAGTATAAAAAATCGGTGGTTTCGTAGGTCATGCCTTCTTTCCAGATCACTTGGCCGCTGATCAGTTTGGTTTGCGTATCGATATAACCGCTTTCCCGCAGTATATCGATGATATCCCCAATGTCGCCACCCTCTTCTATTGTTTCATAATAATTCTGGATCAGCTGCTGCAACGACGATTTATAGGAGTTGATTTTTGCCAGTGTAGATGCTATACTCGGTTTTACCAGGGCATTGCTTAAATCAATCTCAACGTCGTACGGATTATTCACATAATCTTTAATGCTCCGGATTCGGATTAATACTCCGCCCAGCTCTGGATCTGTGAGGGAACAATATCCACCCAGTATCAACTTTAAAGAAATGGCACCCCAGCCTTCTTTCAACCAAATCGGAGAAACCGAACCGCCATAGCTGTATTTGTCCTCTTCGGCTTCGTACATATAAGCCACTGCCTCGCGGAACATATCCCAGCTTGCACCTGTTTTGGTGGCATCGTCGCGAACGTAGGCATCGGGGAACGAGCAGCCAAATACAACAAAGGTATCATTCACCGCAGGTACAAATGCTCCGGAAGGCATATTGTAACCGTCAATATCTTTGGGTACCAGTTCAAATCGTTTAAACTCATGGGTGTAATGCACCTCAAATTCCTTCCCGGTTAGCATGCCGGTCTGGAACACTATGGTCATGGTTTGCCCGGCGATCAGCTGCTCCTCAAAGTTCAGCGACTCCGGGATACTGTCGTCAATAACATTGTAGAGATTATTTTCCAGGTCTTCAATCTCAACATCCGAAACCACGCCTATCCGACTCGGGTAAATGGTCGATGCATCCAGGCTACCCTCAAAATTTGTAATCAACGCTTTGTCGTTTCGCTGGATGTATAATCCATTTTCATCAACCTGGTAAGTGCGCCCGTTATAGGTGAGCTGCTGGTTGGCAGGAAGGAGTAGATAACGCGATCCGTATTTTGAATAGTCAATGTTTCGGGTACCACCCTGAACAAACAGCCGCTCAACCGGTCGTTTGTTGTCATCGTTCCGGCGTTCAACTCCGGGTTTTAATCCGTTGCCTTTACCGTAAGCCAGTTCCAGAGGCGTTTCTTTATTATATTCAGTTTTACGCAGGTTGATTACTTTCCCGCCTGTGATCTCAAACTCGGTCTCTGCTTCATCGCACATCATGCCCAGGGCTTCCATGCACGAGTTGTGATTATAGTTTACTACAATCTCGCTCATATCGTCAACCGTACCAACCGACCATCCACTGTCCTTCGAGTTAAGCACATTCACCAGCATAGCTATGTGGTCGGCTGGTGTGGCAGTAAGTGTAAATATCAATCCGCCCTGTACAAAGTCGTAAAAGCGGAGTGTGTTCAGTTTTTCGGCTATGCCGTGCAGGATCAACGTGTAGTTAAAATCCTCCGAGCTGTTTTTCTTGAAGTTGGAAGTATCGAACAAATAAAACCGTTCGCCCTGGTAATCAACATACGATTGCACTGGAATCTCCACAAACTCATTCAACCGAAAATACAGAGTCAACGCCGACACCCCTGCAATTTCCCGGAAACGGTAACTCTCATCACTTACCTGCACATCCAGTAACTCAACACTATTTTTATCGTAGATCTTCATGTACTAAACCTCGTATCCCATAAAATTCATTTCAAACTCTGCCTTTGCCTTCACTCCCAGAGGCCGCTTTTTAAAACCACTCATATCGTTGTAATAAGCCGTGTAAGTTTTCCCGGCTGCAGTCAGTCCCAGGCTAAGCGAACTCACGGCAACCGCATTCCATAATGCATTCCAGTTCTCCATAAACTCGTCCCTGTCGGCACACACCATGGCGCACGACAGCGCAATGTTTTGCTTTTGTTTTTTTACTGCCGAAGGGAAAGTCACCGTTTGACCTGTGGTATAGCGACTACTGTAAATAATTCCATCTTTAGGAGCTTGTTTCAGTGCGGTTGGATACACACCTTTAATGATAATCCCAAATGCCGACAGGTCAACTCCGCCAATCTCCACCTTTGTATCGGGTGTTCTATTGGCGGTTGGAACCGTAATGGCCGGGTTCAAAAACTGCGTAGGATTGTCCATTATGTAATCGATACTGATCCGGGCACGTTTTTCTCCGGTACGGGTAAAACCACGGCTCAAATCCAGTGAGCTGATCCCGGCAAAGCGCAAACTAAAGGTTGTATCAAATTCGCGTACATAGATCGAATTGTTGGCAGCAACAAAATGAAGGTTTGCAAAGGCGTTTAAACGGCTTAAAAAGTTCGTTTCATTACCCGTTAAAAGATAATTCACAGTTAGCTTTTTGGCATCATACGCAGGTTCAAAATCGCCGATCTCAAAACCATCTTCATCAGGCCAGTCAATCAGCACCGGGTCTTTCCTGGAAGGAAAAGAAATAAAGTCATGGTCGCCACCACGAACCATCATTACACCCAGCGTGGCTATGTCCGTTCCGTCTATGATTACTGCTCCTATCATTGCTTAATCTTCACCCCTCTTAAATTCATATTATCAAGACTGGTATCAATCCGTTCCAGTTTGCGCAGGAACTCTGAATTCTCTGCAATCCTGTCCAGCTGGTTACGGATCGCTTTCTGATGGTTAATAAACTCCGCATTCTGGTTCAGGCCTTGCTGCCCGTTCCCGCGTATGTCGTAAATCATTTGTTGAATGTTGGTGATCCTGCCGTTCAGTTCATCCACTGAGTCCTGGCTCGCTTGTGCAATGCCTTTGCTCGATGGTGTCCGTGTATCCGCTTCAAACACATCAAATCCCTGCCTTTTCATTTCTTCACGCCATGTTTTCATAGCATCCATGTAGCCGGGTATCGCGTCGGTATATTCCTGTGTGAATTTTATAATGTCGTCGATTATATCCTGGTCGCCACCGTCCTTAAAACTGTCTTCAAATCCCTGCTGCAGTTCGTCCAGCATGCTCTGAAAATAAGTGGCAAAAACCATCTGTGCGATAATGTTTTCGATCATCGATGAAACACCCGATTCAAAATCATTCATCGCACTGGTAAGCGCGTTGTTACGGAAAGCGTTCACCAGGGCATCCGATAGCTGAGTACCGATATCGCCTGCCAGCGACTTAAAGGTGTCGCGCATCTGTTGCTGGGCTTCTTCCGCTTTGGTACGTATCTCTTCCCAGTTATCCACCAGTTTTTTAGTGGCATCGTCCAGCTTTTCGTAGTCGGCCAGTATCTCAGGATTCAGCTCAAAGGTTTCCTTGTCGTAGATCTCGCCATACTTTTTAGCCAGCGATTCAAACACCGGTACTGTCTTTTTCGAGAACAACCCGGCTATACCTCCGATAATACCACCAACCACGGCACCAACCGCAGTACCGATAACCGGAACGATTGTACCAACAGCTGCTCCTGCAGCAGCTCCCGAAGCCAAACCTGTAGCAACATTTTTACCACTTACCTTTTTTGTGGTTCCAACCTGAACCTGCCCCTGTGCAAGTATGGCAGCACTTTGCTGCAGTTCCTGCATGGCTGCCGAATATTCGTTTGCACCGGCAATGGCTTTTGCATACGGATTCTCTATGCCGAAAATATTCCCTTCCTGGTAAGCCTGTAGTTCAATACGTGCCAGTGCAGCCTGGTGTGCAGCTTCGCGGATCTTCTCGTTCCACTCTTCCTGCATTTTTTTGTTCTCGGCAATCTGACCGGCAACCATGCCAAACAGGTTGGCAAGCCCATCAACACCGGCACTTATAATGTCGGTTTTCGAACTGTTCTTATCCAGTATGGTTCCAATATTGTTAGCATTGTCGGCAATACCATACATGGCCTCACCAATCTTACCCAGGGTTCCGGGTATTTTACTAAGCGAAGAGGCAATCGAATCGAGCGAGTTTCGTAATACATCCGTAATCTCACGAAGCTTGCTGCTGTCGGTTTTTCCAAGTTCCTTGTTTAGACGTTCAATTTCGGCACGCAGGCGGGCAATTTCTTCCTCAGCATCACCACCGTTAATCTTAATATTGTTCAGGGCATTTAAGCGGCGTGTAGCATACTGCAATTGTACCTCGAGCAGCTTCTTTTGTTTGTCAGCTTCCCATGCCAGTTCCTCGTTTGCATTTTCCTGACGCTTTAATGCAATCTGCTCCTCAAATTCAAGGGTTCTTAAATTGTGCTCTTCCCTGACGATGGCCAGTTCTTTTAACCGTTTTTCTTCCAGTTCGGCTTGCAGATCTTCCAGCTGCTTGCGCGAAGTGGTATTGTCCTGTACAATCTTCAACTGCTCATCGTAGTAGGTTTTTACCCGGTTCAGTTGGTTTTGCAGCTGCGAAGTAAAGCGTTGGTTCACATCGGCAAAAACACCGTCTATCTCGGCCTGTGCTTCGGCTTCAATGGCTTGTTTCGATGCTTCATACTGCGCGGTTGATGCTTCCAGCAGATTGGCCAGTAACTGGCGTTGCCCGGTGGCCGGAGCTCCGGTCTTTTTCTCCAGCTCTTCAATCTCTTTTAACTTGGCAGCTATCGTATTTTTGCGTTTGGTGTACTCCAGTTCTACCTCAGCAATCCGTTTAGCAGCACCGTCCTGCATAGCTGCTATGGTATCCGCATCGATTTCCTCCTGGGTTTTTACCGAGATCTCCGCAAGGTCGGTTTTTGCATTCCCCTTTTCAGTTTCCTCTTTCTTCTGTTCTTTTTTATTGGTTCTGCCAAGTTCCTGCAGGCGTTTGATTTCTTCCTCTGCAGCTTCAATGAGTTTGTTTTTAGCCTTTATCTGTCCTTCAGTAGCTTCCGGCATCAGCTTGTATTGTTCAATCAAATCGCGCTGATCCTGAATAAGGGAGTTTACTTCTTTCGACTCGGTTTTATAAACGTAGTTCAACGATTTTTTTGCATCGGCCACCTTACCTTCAAAAGTGCTCTGTGCATCCGTTACCTTTTCAATCGCTTCACGTAGGTTGTTATATTCGTACTCAACCGTTTGCGTTGCTCCCGATGTGGAGGTAAAGGTTTGGAAACCTGTTTTTGTAAAGCTGTCGATCACACGCTGTACATCGTAGCTAAATTCCTTACCTTGCTGCAACTGTTCATCAATGAGGTCGGCATATTGGTTTCCCATGATATCGCCGTACTGATCCACCAGCAATTCACGAATCTTTGGCAATTGGGTGAGGTAGGTATCAGTGAATTGTGTCTGCTGCTCTTCAAATACATTCTTCAGAGCTTTCTCCTTAGCCGTTTTAATAATCTCCGATCGTACAATCTTGTAAGCTCCGGCCACATCATTCAGGGCTGTAATCTCGTTGTCTAATCCCTGCAGGTAGTTACCATACTGTTTAATAATTTCGCGTTTCGACGAATAATATTCATTGGTTCCTTTTTTAGCTGATTCGAGTTTCGAGAACAGCAGATCCATCTGTCCAAGTTCGGTACCCATGTTTTTCGACAACTCCGCAGTCATTTCTTTCAGCTCCTTACGGGTAAGCCGTGCCGCATCGCCAAACTGCGTCATATTGCCAATGGCTGCAAATATGTCCTTCCCGAATACCGTTAATAGAGTAATCCCAGCTATCAGTGCTGTTTGCCAGCTAAAAATTGATTTTGCAACCTGTCTCCAAACCGGCACAGTGCTCTGACCACTGGCTTTCAATGCTTCGTTTTCCAACCTGGTTCTGCGCAGCTGATCCTGCAGTATCGGTAAGTTGTTCGATATGGCCAGAAAGAACATTTGGGGGCTAATGTACAGCGAAGGTAATTCGCGTGCTACCTGTTGCACCGAGTAGCCCAGTTGGTTCATTCCTTTGGCTGCTTTTACCGTAGAACTCCCAATTCCCTGAGTTGTAGTAGTGGTGGTTTTGCCTTTGGCAGCTAAAGCGGTGTATGCTGCCTCAGCATCCTTCAGTTTCTTTTCGAGCTGGGCAACGGTTTGGGTTAGCTTTTCCTTATCCTGAATAAGGGCTGCGTCGTTCGTTTTTACGGGTTTGGCCAGCTCCTTTTTCAGGTTGTTTATTTCAGTAGTAAGCGAGGCTATCACTTTCTTTTGTGCCTCCATCGCTTTCTGGGTTTCGGCTTTCATTTTCTCCGAAGCCTCCGAAACATCATTGATTCCTTCAGTAGCTTTCTTACCCTCCGTATCAACATCCTGGATAAGCCTAAGATCTATTTCAACAGGTTCTTCAGTCATTGCTTTACTTTTGACTTTCTACTTTTTCCTTTTGACTTTTTCCCAGCACTTTCTCCAGTTCCTCTTTCGAGTTGATTACCGGTGCCGGTTTGCGCCCTTTCACCCATCGCGGTGCATCGGCTGCTTCCATCAGCAGGTTTATCCAGGGTTCGCCCCACAATACCTGCTCGCTTGTATATCCGCGCTGATCCTTTATCTTTCCGATTAATCCCCACGGGCTATGGAGGCCTGTATAAAAGCCCTTTACCTCCCGTTTTCCTCCTGACCCAGATTCGGATTCATCATCATCGATGTCTGAATCACGTAATACCTGGTAATAGTCATAAAATCCTCGCGGAGGTTCATCCGCTCAATGGTCAGGAAGATCTCGATCAGCAATCGCGGTTTCACTTTCCAGAGCAGCTTCTCAGCCAGCTCGTGGGCTTGTTCCGCAATCTTATGCTTATCATTCAAAATCGATATGGCCACACATAAGGCAACCGGACTTATCGACTTCTCCAGGGCAGCATAATCGCTCAATGCGATCGCATCTTCCAGTTTATGTTTCAGAACGATTCTCGAAAATTCAAGGATAGTGCCTCCGTAGGGCGGATGTACAACTATTGTATTCCGCTTCAGCAGACGCGAAAAAAAAGGGGCGGGCAGCCTAAACCGCACGCCCCTGTTCAAAATTCGTTCTGCTGCCTCAAGGCGTATATCCATATTACCAAACCAGGTCTACGTTCCAGTCTGATGCTCCCGGAAGTACTTTAAACGAGAACGGGTACTTACTTACACCGCCGAAGCCAATGCTCATACTCGACTGCACAAAGCCTTTCACGTTCACGGCCACGATGGTGTTTCCATCTTTCAATGTGAATTTCAGTGCTTTGTTGAACAGGGCACGCTGGCCCGAGCGGTGGAATTTGAAGTCAGGATCTACACCCTCTTTGGTTCCGCCAAGCAAGGTCACCAGGTCGTCGTAAGCAATCTTAATGAACGAGCCTTTAATGGTGGTTCCTTTTCCGATAATGTCGTAGTCTTCAGCCACATCATTTTCGTGAGAGAACACTTCGCTCTCTTCAGGATCAAGGTCAACGATCGATACTTCGTCGTCGCGCAGGGTTAGCGGAAGGTCTGTCCATACTGCTGTAGCCAGTCCGGCTGCATTAACAATAGGATCAGCCATTGCCATGGAGGAAATTCGTGCTTTTAAAATGAGATTCTCTGCCATTGTAGTATTATTTAGAATTTGTTTCTTTTTTGTTTTTCACAATCGAGTTCCAGCCGTAGTAGCCGAAATAGAAGAGCATGATACCCGAAACCAGCGGGAAGATCTCTTTTGCCAGGTCGAATAAAAAGGCTGAATAAGCCTCGTTGAACCAGTAGAGTGCTGCTGCTGCCAACAACAAAAACAGGAAGAACGACGCAAACAGGATAGCCAGTATCCGGCGCGTTTTACTTCGGGCACTGTTTTCATCGCTGTTCAGCTTGTACCATTCAATCCACTGATCCCAGGCTTTCTGCGATGCTTCCGATTTTTCCTCTGCAGTAAAGAACAGCTTATCGATACCCGATGCAACCGTATCAAAGGTTTTTTGCGGATCGATGGTTTTAGTGCCAAATATTTTCTTCAGAATGGTCATGTCTTAAATTTGAATGATATTCAACTCAAAATCGTCAGCCAGTTGTTTCAGCGTGTTAATGGTCTTCCGGCTCGATGTCACATCGGTAATCTTGTCGTTATCGATGTCAGAGAACCGTTCGCCCAACAGAATACAACCTTCAATGTCGCGGGTAAAATTGCCCGGATGGATAAGGATGTTGCTCCGGCCTGATACTTCGTGCAGCTTAAAGGTTCCTTCGCCAAACTTCGGGCTTACTGCCTTGCTAACTGAATAAGCACCTGCAGGGATGCAGCTTTCGTTGCGGATATTTCCTCTCCAGGGAAGTTCCAGGCTTACGGCCTGAAAGACAACATCGCCGTCGTCGTTCATCACGATAAACCTCCCGCAGGTTTGCAGGTGGTTGCTCAATTGCCTTAGCCTTATTAAAACTGCTTTCATTGTCCTTTAATTAGTGCTACAACTACTTGTGTTACTATTGCCGCTACTGCTCCGAAAAGAGCTCCCCACAACATTACCCGCTGTTCTACCAGCGAGATCCTCACCTCATGCTTCGATTGCCTTTCAGAGATCTTCTCGAGCGAGTCGGCTATTTCGTTCACTTTCCGGTGAGTTACAATCAGTAACTCGCGCTGCGAAAGCTTCTGCAAATCAATGTTGTCTCTTTCCTGGTCGCTCATACCTAATTGGAGAAGGGCAGCCCTGACAGAATCGTCAGGAACTGCCCGGTTCAATAATTAATATTCGGTAGACCTGCTGATTTGCACAAATTTGCCTCGCACGAACACGTATGCCCAGGTTCGCGACTTACTGGCCGATATACTGTCACTCGTTGCATTAAAACCTGTACTAAAAGTTACATAGCGTTTTGTTGCATCGGTGGTCAGTTGGAAATACACCACGTTACCCGGATTGGCATTCACTGTATCAGCCATAATCACCACGTTGGTGTCGATCGGAACGATGTATGAAGTGGCCGAGTACTTCGGGGTGAACTCCACGGTATCGTTCGTTAGTGTTACTTCGTAAGCAGCTTTAGAGCCAAAGCTCTTATGGCTTACCAGTTTTTCCTGTGCCCCGGCAACAAGTACCGTAACTACCAGGATCATCATTAAAAAGAATCTTTTCATCGTATATTCGATTTTGCGTTACTACTACTTTTTCTCGGCCTCTGCTTTCGCTTTGGCTTCCTTTTCGGCCTTTGCCTTAGCATCTGCTTCAGCTTTTTTCTTTGCCTCGGCATCAGCTTTGGCCTTTGCTTCAGCTTCAGCTTTTTCTTTGGCCTCCTTTTCAGCTTTCTCCTTTGCTTCTGCCTCTGCTTTCGCTTTAGCTTCCGCTTCTGCCTTTTTCTTTGCTTCTGCCTCTGCTTTCGCTTTGGCTTCAGCTTCCGCTTTTTTCCTGGCTTCAGTGTCAGGAGCAGCCTTCACATAACTTGCGTAACCTCGGGTTACTGCATCCTCAGCTCGTTTTTCATCGAACTCAACCTTTTGCCCAACAGCGAACACCTTTTTAGGATCGTCCTTATCGTGACATCTGCGCTCAATTATTACTTTAACTTTTGCCATGTTCGTTCGTTTTAAATTACTACTTAACGGCCTCGGCCAGTCCCTGCTTAATTGCCTGCTGTGCTACCTTTTCAGGAAGCTCAACGTTATCTCCACCTGGTTTGTAATAAACCGGCTTATCTATTCCTGTATGGAAAGGTTTCAGCACTTTTACTGAAACCTTTCCTTCTGTGTTTTTACCTGCCATACTATACTGCTCTACCGTCCCAAAGCACGATGTCTTCGCCAAATACAATGTTGGTATCGGCTTTCAACAACATTTTAAAGAAGTATTTCTCACCTGCGTTGGTAAGCTTATCGATCTGGATCACCTCAGCGTCGTCAACATAGTCAACTCCAGCCCAGAAGTTCGAATCCATTTCAGTATTGGCGTATGCCGCTACAATCACGTCGTCGGGCCAGTCGGCCAGAGGAACAATCTTATACCCTTTGAAGCGCTCAGGATTCATACCGGTGTAATCCATACCTTTGTAAGGCTTCTCGGTAAGTACGTAGTCGTACATTTCGGCGTTTGTAACGCTCATGAACAACTTAACCTTTGGCTTAACGTTGGCTTTTTTCAGAGCCTTTGGAATCTTGGCTACAACAGCTTTCAACGCTGTAATAATGTTAACTTCAGTAATAGCTGCTGCTGTATCAACAGTCAGCACATCACCATCAGCGGAAATACGGGTAAGGATGCCGTCGAAATATTCGCCTTCAGCGTCGCCTTTTACACCGTTAATGAATTCATTACCCAGTTCGAAGTTTACCACTTTCGCCATCTCTGCAAGCATCTTATTCTGTGCTTCAGGTGGCAGTTCGCGGAATACCAGGTTGCCGGTTGGCTGGAAGGGTCGCCAGAACTTCTCGAACGAACGAGGATTAAAGGTGGTAAATGCCATCACGTCCTGCGGCTCGAGGTATTTCTCGGTTACGTTAAAGTCACCTTTGCTGTCTTCCTCGGTAGGCTGCTCTTTACGTTTCTGCAGCATTTTACCCACTTTCAAACGCGGAATGGTAAATTTCTTCTGAATGTTCGGCTCCATGTGAATGTGTCCGCCATCCACCAGCTCGTTGGCTGTGGTAGCTCTTACCAGGAGCGTGTCTAAAACTTCACCGGCATAAACACTGGTGATATTGATTGCCATTGGCAAAGCACCGTTAAGGCTGCCTCCAATAAGGAGTCCTAATACGCCGGTACCGCCAACAAAAGCCACCGGGTTAATACCGGCTGCCGAAGCAATGTCGCTTCCAAAAGTCGCCCCAACCAAAAGGACGATAAGTACAGAGAGAATGGTTTTCGTTGCTTTCATCTTATAAACGTTTTTCAATTAATTCATTGTAAACTGATCACTGTCACCCTGAGCGTAGTCGAAGGGCTACTTGTTCTTTTCAGCAATCTCGCGCTGACGTTTTTCCCAGGCGCTTTCTTCACCGTCGTTAGCAAACTGGTCTTTCAGGTTCGCTTTTTTAGGCAGCTTCTCGAGCATAGCCTTGGTACCTTCAAAATCAGCTTCAAAATTGCGCAGGTAGAAAGCCTCTGCGGTGTGGTTCTCATCGTCGTCCAGGCGACCATCTTTAATGGCAGTGGCAATTAATGCCTTTGCCTCTTTTTCTTTGGCTTCCTTATCAGCCAATTCAATAGCATCGAGCTTATCCTGCAGGACTTTTTTCTCATCCTGTTCTTTTTTCAGGTCAGCTTTAAGGGTCACAACCTCGTCAATCATAGGCTGAACTGCATTAATGTAGTCCTGCTCAGTCGGATTGTCCTTTAGTTTTAAAACTTTTGCTAAATCCTTCATTTCAATATTATTTTGAGTTTCAATTGCTTTTAATGGAATGGTATTGCCACCTTCTGATAGCTCGATAAGTTTTTCCGAATCGTCGTAAAGGGCTAATGCATTGTTGTTGGACCCGATATCAACAACTGAAGCTTCTTTGGCTTTCCATTTTAATGCTGTTGCATAACGTTGACCGGGTTTGATGTACTTTTTATCCACACTCTCTTCGATAACGATAGCTCCCATTGAGGCCATACGCAGAGTTCCCTTTTCAACTTTCTTTTCAATTTTCTGTGAAAAGTCGTCTTCATCGAATACCGCGTCGGCAAGTATTTTGGTTCCCTCAATGCGAATGTTTTCCCAATGACCAATTGGCAATACTTCATCTTCGTTTCCTCGCCAGGTACGGTTGTGGTTCCACAGCATGATCGGGTTTTTCTTGAACTGCGAAAGATCGGCACCGGATGTCATCATCCAGAATCCGTGGTTGTTCAGACTTTCGTCGTGTAGTATAAATGTTTTGGCCATTACTTTTTGATTTCTTAAGCACTTCAAAACAAAAGCCATTTTACCACTCGTGCAACTTTATGTATTTACCATAAACTTTTAAGTAGTAGGTAAATACAAAAACTATATAAAGTAAGTTCCAAGCTTTAGTTTAGCCCGAAAAATAGAACATGGCCGGTTTAACAAATAAGCAGAAAAAGGAGTGGGCATATACCGAATATGTCACCAATAACCTTTCGCAAAAAGAAGTAGCTGAAAAGGTTGGCACCACAACAGTAACGATGACCCGTTGGGTGCGTGCCGGTAACTGGGACGAGATCCGCAGGCAAATGCTCGTTACCCGCGATAAACAACTGGGGCGACTTTACGCACAGTTTGATGAACTGACACGTGCCATTGAATTAAAGGAGGAAGGGAAACGGTATGCCGACTCCAAAGAGGCCGATACCCTGAATAAACTTACATCTGCAATTCGCTCCCTGGAAACAGAAGCCAGCGTGGCCGATATAGTGGAAGTATCGAAACGGCTGTTAAACTGGTTGCGTCCGATCGATGCTGCAAAATCGATCGAGATCTCCGGCATCTTTAACGACTTTATCAAACATTCATTAAAAGGCTGATGGCGTACAACAAAATAAAACCGATTGACAGGCAAGCTGCCCGCGACTGGGATAACTACTACGAAAGTTTTGTCGCCTCGGTGCATGCCGATCTGACCGAAACTCCGGAGCAGAAGAGAAAACGCATTGCAGCACTCGAGGCAGACTTCGAAGCCTGGAAAATGTATTACTTCCCAAAGTATTGTTATGCACCATCGGCAAGCTTCCATAAACGGGCTGCTAACCGACAGTTAAACAATCCAGAGTGGTACGAATGCGATGTGTGGGCCAGAGAGCTTGCAAAAGATGCTGTGCAAATGATGATCACTTTAAACCAGGCACTCACCGGCAAAAAACGTTCGGTTATGCTTATCTCTAACAGCTGGGACAATGCTGCAGATCTGTTACAACCATACAAGATCAACCTGGAGAGCAATGAACGTATCATTCACGATTACGGACAACAGGAAATGCCGGGCAGTTGGAAGCGCGGCGATTTTACCACCACTCAGGGTGTTTCTTTTCTGGCAGTTGGTGCCGATCAGTCGCCTCGTGGTACCCGCGACGAAGAAGTGCGCCCCGACAAGGTGATCATTTCCGATATCGATACGGATGAAGATTGCCGGAATAGTGAAACCATTAAAAAACGTTGGTACTGGTTTGAGAAAGCGGTGTTCCCAACCCGGTCGGTGAGTAAAGACTTTCAGGTGATCTGGTTAAACAACCTGATTGCAAAAGACAGCTGCATGGCACGGGCTATGAAGATGGCCGATAAAGTGGACATCGTTAACCTGGAGGATAAACACGGAAACTCCACCTGGCCGGAGAAAAACCTGCCCGAGCATATTGCCCGGATAAAAAGCAAGATCAGTACTGCAGCTTACGAAAGCGAATACATGAATAATCCGCTGGCTGAAGGCGATGTGTTTAAGGAGATCACCTGGGGGAAAATACCACACCTCAATCACTTTAAATTTATTGTGGTTTATGGCGACCCTGCTCCGAGCAACAGTAAGAACGGAAAGGGATCGTATAAGTCGGTTTTTGCAATCGGATTTCGCGAAGGTAAATACTATGTTATTTCGGGATTTCTCGATCATGTTACCAATGCTGAGTTTGTGGAATGGTATTATGCACTCCGGAACTACATCGGTGGTAAAACGCAGGTCTACAATTTCATTGAAAACAACAAGCTGCAAGATCCATTTTACCAGCAGGTTTTTATTCCCTTATTTAACGAAGCGGCAAAATCAAAGGGTTTTATCGGCATCACACCCGACACCCGCGATAAGCCGGATAAGTTTAGCCGCATAGAAGGTAACCTGGAACCGATCAACCGGTTCGGAAACCTGATCTTTAATATTAAAGAGCAGGACAACCCACACATGATCCGGCTCGAAGAGCAGTTCAAGCTTTTAAATCCACAAATGAAATCGCCTGCCGATGGCCCCGACTGTATCGAAGGTGGTGTGTGGATTATTAACGAGAAAAATACAGCCATGACTCCCGATAGTTTCAAGACATGGAAGTCTCCAAGAAATAAGCATCGAATGTAAAACATACCAATATGTACCTATCAGTTGAAGAATTAAACAGCCACCTGCGCGAAGAAACCATGCAGGCTATTGAGGGAGCAGAAACAACGCTGCTAACCATGGCAATTAAAGGAGCCGAATCAGAAGCCAAAGGCTACCTGCACAAATACGACATAGAGGCCATTTGGGCAAAGGCAGGCGACGAACGCGACGACCTGCTCCTGATCTGGCTCAAAGACATTGCCGTATGGCATTACATAAACATTGCCAATCCGGGTGTCGACTTTTCCGTTCGCGAGCGACGGTACCAGGCTGCAATATCCTGGCTAAAAGGTGTGCAAAAAGGCGATATCGTTCCCGACTTTCCATTGCCAACCGATGAGTTGGGCGAGGAAGAAAACACCACACCATTTATTATCGGAAGCAATCCACGACGCAGTAACCACATTTATTAAAATACCATGGCTGAAAAGAAACAAAATACCACACCCAATCCGGCTCAACAAACCATCGATATGATGGTGGTTCGTCCGGCACGCATCCAGAGCGAAGACATCAGCTCCTGGGTTGAAGCGGTAAACAGTGCCAAACGCGGCTATCGTACAAAGCTCTACAACCTGTATGAGAACATACTGGCCGATCCGGTTCTTTCCGATGCCATCGATAAGCGGGTAAATGCAATTACCAATGCCGAGATCGCAT
The DNA here is from genome assembly GCF_037646455.1 of Maribellus mangrovi. Lineage (NCBI taxonomy): Bacteria > Pseudomonadati > Bacteroidota > Bacteroidia > Marinilabiliales > Prolixibacteraceae > Maribellus > Maribellus mangrovi. Next base: position 430,117 of record NZ_JBBIXN010000002.1, read on the forward strand.
TCATGAAAGACGGGCAAACCGTTGAGGCCATGGACGACCTGATCGACACTCCGGAGTTCGAAGAGCTGATCCGTGAGATTGTGCTGAGCAAAGCCTGGGGAAAAACCGTGGCCGATATCTCCTTTAATCCCGAGTTCGATGTGTTCAGCATTCCGCGCAAACACATTCGCATCGATAAAATGGATCGCCCCTTAAAAGAACGCCGCAGGTTCATAATTGAGAAAGAAGGCGATCTTACCAAAGGTTACGACTATGAGAACGATCCGTACATTATCGAGTGTGGGAAAGACGACGACCTGGGTTTTATATTCAAAGCTGCTCCGTATGTAATTTACAAGCGAGGCGGTTTTGGCGACTGGGCACAGTTTGCCGAGATCTTCGGTATGCCGTTCCTGGTAGGAAAATACAACGGTTACGATCCTAAAGCAAAACAACAATTGTTTGAAGCGTTGTCGGAGATTGGTTCCAATCCACGTGCGGCCATCCCAAAGGAAACCGATCTGGAGGTGAAGGAAAACAAAAGCAGTGGCAGCAATACGCTTTACAAGGATTTGAAAGATGCCTGCAACGAAGAAATATTGATTGCGGTATTAGGTAACCTAATGACTACCCTCGATGGATCTTCGCGTTCACAGTCGGAAGTTCACCAGGAAACGCAGGAAGAAATTGCCAAAAACGACCGCCGTTTTGTTCGTCGTATTCTGAACCGGAAACTGGTACCGCTTCTGCTTAAACGTGGTTATCCGGTTGCCGGTGGTTACTTCTCATTCCCGGAACAGGGCGAAAACACCACCACCGACCAGTTGATTGAACGTGGCATCAAACTGAAAAAAGAAGCCGATGTTTATGTTGACGACGATTGGTTCTATGAAACTTCAGGTATTCCGAAACCTGAAAAACAACCCGAGCCAAAACCGGAACCGAAACCAGATCCTGAGCCGGAAAAGAAACCCAAAGCCAAAAAGAAAAAGCTTCGCAATTTTTTCGCAGAAGCCCCGGTAACTGAACTGACAGATTCCGGGGCGATCAACAGAACCCTGTGGCAGCGTTTCAAGCGTTGGATAACAGGTAAAGTGGAATTGGCAGACGGTTACAGCATCGATTTCGACAAGATCTTCGCAGAGGCAATTAAAGAGGTGTACGGTGGTGATACTTCACCCGTGAACAAAAGCCTGTTTAACCTCTCAAACGATCCGCTGCAGAATGCCTTCAGTATCGAATTTGGTAAAGAGGGCGACGACTGGGGAAAAGGCAACGCCGATTTTATTAAGGAATTTCGTAAGAACGGAGCCGAGTTCTCGGGCTTTAAGGCACATAACCTTACCAAAGATTTTGCAGAACTGCTTTACGATGAAGATGGTAACCAGCTTACGTTTAAAGCTTACAAAAAGAAGTGTCTGGCCCTTAAAGATGTTGAGGAGAGACACTTGCAAACGCAGTACAATACGGCGATTAAATCAACCCGTGCGGCCATCAACTTCCGCAAGTATCTGGCCAACGAAAAGCTGTATCCCAATCTCGAGTACATCGAGAGCATTGCCGAGCATAAAGACCTGGATCACCTGGCACTGGTTGGAACAATCCTGCCTATCCGGGACGAGTGGTGGAAAAAGAACCTGCCGCCATCGCGTTGGAATTGCCAGTGTAGTGTTAAGCCTACAAAAAAACCGGCAACAAAAGTGCCTGATGAAGCTGAACCTGTCGACCCGGTCTTCGCAAACAACCCTGGCGAAACGGCTAAGTTCGTGGTAACCGAAGAAACGGCCTACTATAAAAATACGGCTAAAAAGCTGCGTGCAACGGTAATTGCGCTGGCTGCCATGCTCGAAAGCCTGCGCCGCCAGTTGGAAGAGGAAGAGGAGGAAAGCTAATGGACATCAGTGAATTTGCACAGAAGTTTCCCGAGAAAATGCAGCAAGTGAAGGAGTTTGTTGAGAAGGATGCCCGTGATGTTATGGGAACGGAAGCTATTGAGCATTTCCGCGAGTCGTTCACCAACGAAGGTTTTACCGATGAGAACCTGGAGAAGTGGCCGGAGGTTGAACGCCGCAAAACAGATAGCGACTGGTATGGCCACTCGGGGCAGACAGGCAAGTTTAGTGCAGCACGAACCACGGCGAAGATCCTCACCGGCGAAACCAACGAACTGAAGAATGCCTTCAGCTACAAACATACCGAAACAGGCGTGCGAGTGATCAACGACAAAGCCTATGCAGCAGTGCATCAGTTTGGCCTGCAGGCATACATCTACGGAAAGAAAGCATTTACCATGCTCAAGCGGCCTTTTGTAGGACGATCGAAAGTTATGGTGAAGAAAATTAACACCGAGCTGAAAAGCCGGATTATTGAAATTCTAAAATCGAAATAGCATGAAGACAATCTATCAGGCAATTATCGCACGATTAGCCGACCAGGTACCGGCCCTAAAATGGACTGACATGAATATTGGACAGCTCGACTCAGCCGAACGTCCGGCTGTAATGCTGCCATGCGCTCTTATATCAATTAAGGTCACCAAAGCCAAAAGCCTTACCGATACGATTCAGGACTGCGAAGCCCAGGTAACGGTTACCCTGGCATTTGATGTGCCGGAGCGCACTTCCGGGAATGCACCTGCAGTAAAGCGCATGGAAGGTCTGGCCGTTTACGATATAATCGCCGACACCTATGCAGCACTGCAAGGCTGGGGAACTGAAAACTTCGACAGTTTGAGCCGTACAAGCCAGGGTGAAGGAACCATCAAAAACGGAACATTTCGGTATCCTGTCACTTTCTCGGTGCAGTTTGAAGACAACACCGCCAATTAAGATGCAAATGGGATAAGGGGCGGACTATGGATTAGTAAAATTGCCGGGCTACCGGCTTAGTGGTCTCCTTCGGGGTTGATTGAGTGCAATAGTTTGCGGAGGCTGGTGTAAGCTTGCCAGCGTTTGGCACGCATTTTAAAATCGTCGCTGTCGGTACGCTCGTGCGTAAGCCAGCACTCAAAAAACTCGTCGAGGGTCTCAATACAAACCTCGCCGTCTGTTTCCAACAATAACGCATCCAGCGCCTTGTTAATTTCAGCTCTTGTCATGGCTTTAAAATTTAGGGTATTAGAACTCCGGTTTTATTGATCTATAAAACGGACAAAGCCGCCTTAGGTGTGACTTACAATTCTCAATTGCTGCGCAACGCGAACCAGCATAGCCGTTTCCAACTATACCACCTTAGCGGCTTTGCTTATGGGTTTATTACCCGCCAAGTGGCCGGGTAGAAGTAAGCAAAACCTTGCGCAGCGCAAGGATATGAAAATTGTAAGTCGGGCGTGAATTTAGCATTTTTGGGCGAATGGCAATAAAAAAACGGAGGTGATTTGCCTCCGCTTTTTTTATTCGGTAAATTATAGTAATCAAGATACTAATCAATTAGTAATTCCGTTCGTTTAAAGTTTTCCAATTTTGTTTTAGCAATATCGTCCGGCTTAAATAGATTAAATATTAAACTCTCCAATGCCTTTTGTTGCTTTTGCTTCGATTCAAAAGACATCGGCATTACAACAGCCTTTCCCTTTGAATCCATTAATTTGAAACCCAAAATATGAGAATAGTCTGAGGATGATTTCCGAACCTCTGATTCTGATGAAAGACTTATACAAAAACTACGATAAGCCTCCAGGTATGCAATAGAATCCGTTTTGGCTTTAATGGTATTCTTTTCCAGCTCTCTCACACTTCCGTATTCTTTGGATATCTCGATATAAGTGTATTTATGCTTGCAACCCACCAGGGCTGTAAGTAAAAGTGTGAGATAGATTAGTCTTTTCATTTTAATTGTTTTTAAAGGTTAATGAAACAGTGTTTAAATGTAGTAAAAATTAGCTTGCTATTGTGCCGTTAATAAAGGCATCCACTTATCCCGGAAACCTGGATTTGTTTCCAATAGGTTGTTTACCGTTCTGCAGGCATGCAAAACGGTAGCATGATCTTTATTGCCAATCGTACGGCCAATTTTTGCCAGGCTTTCTTTGGTGTTTCGTTTCGATAAATACATAGCCACCTGTCGGGCTTCCACAATATCGCGGTTACGTGTTTTCTGTTGTAACTCATCAGGATCGCACCCCACATAGTTTGCAACCTTTTCGAGCTCGTAGGCACTTGTACTGTTTACATTTAGTTTTGCTGCCACCGATAACATCAATTCAAATTTCTTCTCGCCAAGCTCTCTGTAAGCAGCATACAGCAGCTTGTAATATTTGCGCAGCAGGCGCAGCCGCTCAGCCATTCTAAAGCCGCGCAGCTGATCTTTGTCTTTTATTCCTGCCTTTTTAAAATCCTTTAATTCCATAACTTGTAATTTTTCTGGTTATTGAGATAGGAGGCTATACTCCGCCACCCGTTTTCCGTTTCGTTTCACCATTTGCGAATCGATCTTTAACCCTTCATCGTGGGTGAGGTCGTAAATACGTCCACTCAATCGCAAACAACCATAAAGGCTGAGTGCTTCAAGTGCAGTGATCTTTTTTCCGCTCTCCAGGTGAGCGCGGATCTTTGCTGTTTGTGATTGTAATGTTGCCATGTTTTAAAATTTACATTTCAAATAATTTTACTTCCATTGATCCATCGTTATAAATCTGATTAAACGGGTCAGTTGCTAATGGTTCCGTTCCTTCCCATTTCTGAGGCCAGATATTATTTTCCCAGTGCCATTCTATTCTGCTTAATTCTTCATCGTTCAGAATATCTATTTGAGGTCTATTGAATGCTGTGGCCAGTCTATTAACTTTTGCCTGAATATGAATAATTGCATTAGTAAAGTACTTCCTGGCTTCCATAGTTAAAGGCCCAACCCTGTATGGATTTTTTGTTGGTGTACCGTCCATCTTGGTTTCACCATGTTTTCTCAGCCGGTATTCAAATTTTCTCATTTCTCGATAAAGTGGGCGTAGTTCTTTTAATGGTTGCAGATATCCCCAGTCCTTGGGGAATTTCTCCATAATGGCATCCAGAGCTGTATCTTCATCTACCAGTGGACATCCATTGCAGCCGGTTCTGGCGTTAACCTCTTTTACCTTTTCGCCGCCATAGGCTTGAATCAACATGCTTGTATCCCAGCCTCCATACCTTTTTTGAGGCGCAAACACCTGGAGCCAGTCCCAAACGTTACAAACCCGCCAGTGTATGATAGGAGCGATTGTGGCAGTGATCTTATTATCGAGGGTGTTCATATACCAACCCTGACCACATTCGGCTCCATTTTTTGTGCAAGCCATCGAGAGTCTTCCGTCACGGATCGCACTTTCGCCCATGCGCACTCCGGTGAATGTAAGTACCTTTTCTCCTATGGTATCGAATTCTGCTTCAATAGCTTTTTGCATGGGAGTAACCTTTATCTGTTGGGTACACCAGCGCAAAGTCATATTGTTTGGCGGAGGAACGCCACGCCCTAACATGTAAACAAAGAACCGGTGATCCATATCTGACATAACGACCTGAGTTCTTAACCAAGGAAGATTCAAAGCTTTTATCTGCTTCAGCATGTTTTCTGCTCCAATAGCCAAAGGTGTAAGCTCCATTCGAGTATCGGCATACATTACAGTTAAACTCTTTGGTTGCCTGATCTGGCCTGACAGAATCAGGTAAATGATCAGTGTCATAGTTGCAGTTGAGTCTTTTCCTCCGCTCCAAGCAATTACCCAATGATCGTGCTGGTATGCGTATGCGTTAATCGATTGAATTGTCAATTCCTGACAATCGCCAACGCTTATTTTTTCTATTCCAAAAAGGTTATCCATTGTTTCGAATGATTTTCTTTGGTTGAATGTCCCAGCCGGTGCCGGGTGATGAAGCGGAGAACAGACCGCCAAATTCGCTAACGTAGCCGAATGCGAGGTACCAGTTTGGTCGCTGTTGAAACAGGTTGCCCTGCTGTGGTTTTTTGCCGGGGCTACTTTGGAAGAGCAGATCTACTCCAAATCTGCCCACATATGTGAGGTAATCGCCCGGATCAGCCAATATGTAAGAAGTGCGGCTGTTGCCACTGTCGAAACCGTTGATTTTATCGCCGGGAGTAAGAGTTTGTCCATACAGGCGTACAGGATCGGTGTTAAGCTCTGGTTGGGTACCGTTTTCGAAACCGTAATAGTGTACGCCGTGCATGTAACAAACTACTGTATTTTTGCTATGTCGGTAAACTTCGGGCATGTTGATGATTTTAAGTAAACATATACCTGTCGTTTTCTTCCACTATGGTGGTTTTAAATGGGAAACCATTGGCAGGAACCTGCTTAATGGCCTCCAGTAACCCGGTTGATCCGGTAAACAGTACGTGCTTATTGCCGTTTATGGCAATCTCAAGGTGCAGGCATTTGTCGGCACCTTTTTTAAACACTTTCGAGTCTTCAATTTTAAACCGGTGAACAACTATCTCACGGTTCAATACTTTTGAAATCTTAATTTTATCGCCTTCAAACCCCCTTTCAGGGGCTTTTATGTTGAACTGTTTAAAACTATTCATTGAGTAATTTTTTCAAGAGGTTTTTACTGTTACAATGCGCGGCCCAGCCGTTGTAGCTCGCAATCGATTTTTCGTTTTTGCGCTGCTTCAGCATTCGGGCAAAGTTCTTTTTAATGCTTTTTCGCAATCGTGTGTGCGTGTGGTAGAAAACGTATCCCACAAAATCAATCCCACGTGAGGACACCGGGAACACCTGGTGGTTTTGTTTTACCTCCAGCTTTAAGTTGCCGGAAAGGTAGTCGCGTATATCGGCCAGCAATTGGTGCAAATAAGGTTTGCTGTCGGAAAGAATCACCAGGTCGTCGGCATACCTGAAATAGTAGTTTACCCGCTTTACTTCTTTCATCCAATGGTCGAAATAAGTAAGGTAAAAGTTGGCAAAATACTGGCTCAGGTAGTTTCCTATGGGCAGGCCATCGGTACTGTCGATAATTTCATCCAGCAACCAAAGCAGATCATTGTCTTTGATTTTCTTACGCAGTAATTGTTTCAGAATTTCGTGGTCGATGCTCGGATAAAATTTCTTTATATCCAGCTTCAGGCAAAACTGAGTGCCTTCCACATCGCGCAGGGCACGTTTAACCGCATTGGCACAGGCATGAATGCCACGGCCTTTAATGCAGCTGTAAGTGTCTGCAGTGAAAGTTGAAACAAAAACCGGTTCCAGGATATTCATTACCGCGTGATGGGTGATGCGGTCGGGAAAGAATGGCAAACGGAAGATCAGGCGTTCTTTGGGTTCATATACCGTAAAAGTGGTGTATTCGCTTGTTTGGTATGTTTTATCCCTTAACATTTCGTGCAGCTTCTGAATGTTGGCTTCACGGCTCTTATCGTGCCAGATCACGCCCGGCTGTTTTGCTTTTCCTTTCCGGGCTATCTGATCAGCCAGTTGCAGGTTTTCAATGCTGTAGATTTGTTCGTATAAGTTCCCTATTCGTTTCATTTGCCTTTGCTTTAACAGGTCGCTTTCGTGTGGCTACTAACGCCCTTTTAAATGAGTTGTTTTTTGCCAAGTGGCAGGGTTTACGCTGCAAGTATTTTAGTAAGCATAGATGAGACCTGACATTCGTATTCGAGTTATCGTAGTTGTAATTCGAGTTCGAAAAACCGAAACCTGAAGACAGAACTGACAGTAAAGCAGCGTACAACCGTTTATTCAGTTATTCCCCTTCGGGGTATAAAAAGAAGTCCTTGTATTCGTCCTGGAACTGCTCTGCAATGTACAGGGCCTTTTCTCTGCTATCAGTGCAAAGGCGAGACCCGACATACGTATTCGAGTGACCGTAGCCGTAATACGAGCCCGAAAAACCGAAACCCGAAGACAGAACCGACAGCCATGGAAAGTATTTGTACTGATCCCAATTGCTCCAATCGGGGCGCCAGCCATTGTTGATAGCTTTGTAAACTACTGTCAGCTTATAATTGGCAATAATCGGTTTTGCAAACTCCTCTGGTATCATCGATACGTCGGGCAATTTGGTTGGATCGATACCTAAGTGTTTACAGGCATCTTCAAAGCTTTTTATTGTTCTGAAATCGAATTCAGCTTTATCCTGGGTGTTTTTCTTTTTATCAGTCATGGTGTTACTTTTTGATGGTTAATAACTCTTCGTAAATGCTAAGGAATGTTTCAGCAGCATAGGTGCTTTTCTCTTTGCTCTCAAAGCAAAGGCGAGACCCGACAGTCGTATACGAGCGACCGTAGTAGTAAGACGAGAGCGAAAAACCGAAACCCGAAGACAGATTGAACCAGGGCCACCATTTCTTCTCATCGGTATCATCCCAGTTTGGTTCCCAGCCATTGTTAATAGCTTTCGCAATAACTTTAAGCTTTTTGTAAGCAGCCTCGTCTGGAGTGTCGGCAGCTGTTAGAATAGAGTTCGGATCTAAACCCAAACGATCACAAGCATCATTAAAAGATTTTACTCTCCAGTCTTCAGCAATCTGCTGGTCAATAAAGTCGGCAACCAGTTCCCTGGCTTCATTCAGTTTCGTAACTGCATCGGTCAATTTAACCGATGCTCCCATCTTCTCAACCTGTTCAACAGCTGTTACAATGGCCAGCTCTGAAGGTTTGCATAAGTCTAATCTGTTTCGTCTTGGAATATTTTCCATACTTTTGATATTGAATTATGGGTGAATTCACCCGGTTTAACATGCCCTCCGTATTGTCATTCGCACCGACTGCGGAGGGTTTTATTTGCTATTTACTTTTTGCTTGAGTTTCTTATTCTGTGCCATCAGGTCGGTGATCACTCGCTTCTGCTCCCGGATCTTCTCCTGGTACTTCTTTATCCACCTGAGCTTGCGTTCCCATTTCTCCTTCGGAATAGTGATGAAAAATCCGACCACCTGTGGATCTATCTGCTTGGGCGATTCCGGTTCGCTGGTCAGGTGCCAGGTATTGCAGTATTCGCACAGGTAAGCCCGTTGCGGAACTACTGCACGGCACGAGGTCTTTTTTAGTTTTGCGAGGTAGAATTCAGCAGCTACCTGGTCGGCAAATTTTACTTTTCCTGTTGGACACTTCATATTAATTATTCTTTGTACCCGTCCCGGCCTTGAACCGGGATGGCTGCCAGCCGGGTTATTCACCTTCTTTTTTATCTTCCCATTCTTTTGCATGTTCCTCCAGGTCGTAAGGAAAAATATCGGCAATGGTAGTTCGGTTAAGTGTTACCACTTCATAAGGAATTACCATATAGTCGAGGCATTCATCAAGGCGTTGCAATGCTTCTTTGGCATCGTCGGCCTCAACGGCATGGTAAACACTTATTTTCTTTTCGCGGCCTGCTTCCTCGTCAACCGTTACCAGGTTTACTTTTGCTTTCCACCACCACTCGCCAACTTCGTAAGGAAATACCTCTGAAATGTTGCTCTGCTTAATGTCTTTCACTGTAAACTCGCCACCCTTCACCATCTGCTGAGCCTGGGCAATCATTCTGCTTTCGGCATCGGTAAAACTTACCGCATCGAGCAGGAATGTTTCTGTTGTCATTTGTTCGCTACCGCTTTCGGTAACTTTCATGTACTTTAGTTTGGCTTCAAACCATGTTTGCATCATACCTTGAATTTTTAATTATTAATTATTGAAAAGAAGTTGTACCGGATAACGGATTCGAACCGCTGACCATTAGGGAGCCTACTCTTTAACTCGGCATATTACTTTACCTAACTGCTCTGCCAACTGAGCTAATCCGGCAGGAAGGCGGGGTTGCAACCTTCGAAAAAAACTGATTCAATCAATTAAGTTCAATTTACCCCGCCTGATTAAAGAATTGCTATAAAGAACGCGGTCGGTTTACCTTTACTCCGCCAGGTTGTTGTATTGATGAAAAAATAAGGGTCACTGTTTTGCTTCTTCAGCCTCAGCTTCCTGCTCAATCGGTATGCTGGCAAAAGTGAGGGTGATAGCTTCGTCTTTATCCATCCTGTTTTTTATGTAGAATTCCACATTCATGCTGATCAGGATCAGGTTGTGGCTTTCTTTGAACAGTTTAATGGCTTTTACCCAGCGTTCGTCGGTGTAGCGGTCTTCCATCTTAATCAGTGCTGCAATGGCTGCAGGATTAAACTCACCGGCTTTACCACGCTCAAGCAGGGCAGTAATAATTTCGTAAGCGTTCTGATCGCGTTTTTTCACCATATCGGCAAGAAAGTCGCGCAGGTGTTTCTCTGCCAGATCCGCACGCTCGTCGTATTCCTGTTTTGTATTTCGCACCAGGGCCACTTTCATGGTACCATCAGCACTGCGCAGGCTAAAGCCACCTTTGCTGTGTTTGCGAATGTCGCCGTATTTAAAAGCCTCTTTGGCAAAGTCGTTCAGGTTGTCGATGGCATGTTGCTTAAAAAACTGCATTTGCTGGTTCAGTTCAATGGCCGATTCAACAAGGTGTGTTACCAGCTCGTTGCGGTTGCTTTCGTACGTTTCTTTTGCCTTTTTGGCTTCCTCTTTTTTTGCAGCCTGCCTGCGATCGAGCTCCGCCTGCAGTTGATCTTCTGTTAAAGTTTCAAGTTCTTTCATATCTCTTATGTTGTTTTTAATTAAGACCTTCTTGATTTTTTAGCTATTCTATTTTTTCTCTTCCTTTTCCTTCGAGCCTTAGCCTCCTGTTGATCTCTAAAAAGATCATGTCTGCGTCTCATTGCTTCTGGTGTGGCTCTAAAAACATCTACCGACTCAACGTTCGGATCATTTAAGCTTCGTTCAAGGTTCTCGTTCGAAAAAGGCATTGGTGCTCCTACCGAACCATCAATCATTCTTTCTTGCATATCTCATTATTTTGAAGTGATTTTATCAAACAGTTCCAGGAACCGGGCACAGGCATATTCGGGAGGCATCGGAACCCAGTTATCGGTTAGCATCAGGTTTTTCCACTCCATGTCGAGCATGGCCTTGTCGGCACGTTTTACCATGTGGTGCATCGGCCACTCAAAACCGTATTTTTCGGCAATAACCTGCATCAGCCTGTCTTCTATCTCAATGTATTGTGGCAGCACTATTTTTATGGGCGATGGCACATCAACCAGGTATGCCTCACCGGCATCGTGCATAAGGGCTGCCAAAGCATATTCAGGGCCTACCATATCGGCGCAGTGGATGCTGTGCTCGGCTACACTGTAAAACTTTACCGTATGGCCGCCAAAACGGCACTGGTTACTCAATGCATGAGCGATATCTTCAATACAGATATCTTCCGCATTAGGATTTAGTACGTTTAATGCGATGCCGGTGTAAGTTCTTATCACACCTACCAGCGATGGGTTTATTTCATCCGCCTGGGCATCCATTGGCAATACTGCTATGTCTTTATTATCTATCATTTAAATGCTGTTTAAAAGTTGATTAAAACAAGTTTTAACGGAGGTTTGTACATCGTCCGGAGTAATGCCGGTTATTAATTGCTTAAGCCGGTGTTCTGATACGGCTGCAAACAAATCGGTGGCTTTTACATATCGGTTATCTATCTGCACGGCATCTGCAGTGTAGCCGTTCCATTCGTCACGGTTATGGTAGGCTTTCTCCCATCTTCCGAATTCGCCATCAACGATTTCAAAACCATTGGATTCAAAAAACTGGTTAATCTCGGTTCCTGAGAAATGTACTTGTACTATCATGGTTAGTATTTTAAATCCGTCCAGTGAATTAGTTTGTAGGTGTCGTTGGTGTTGAACCACATGAAAAAATGATCCATCGAATTAAAGCCATCGTTAAAAGCTATCTCTCGCAGCATTTCAACACCGTAGCGATCGTTGGCGGTAAATTGCTTGTTATCGATGGTTACAACAGGGTATTTATCTCCTCCTTTGTATTTAATGCTTACTTCCTGGGTTGACTTGCACTCCAGAACAGGAGCAAACTGAAAGCGGTTTTTAGTGCGGTTAAAAACAACCATGTGTATTTTTCTTCCCGGTACCCAAAGTCCTTTCGGGTCTTGGCGCATAGTGTGCAGCTTCGCATTTTGTTCGCGCACAAATACTGTATTTCCACTGAACCACTTATAATATTCCGAATCTATTATTTCAGCCGATAAGCTATAATCAGCCCAGGTTTCATATTCAGAATGTTGACCTGCCCATTGAGCGAGATCGTTATCGATTAGTCCTTTCCAGATTTTGGGAACAAACAAGGTGTCGCCTCCGCCCATACTTTTAGGCCATTTTGTACTGAATCCGAGTGTTGCCATAATCAGAAGTAAATGGGTTTAACATTTTTGCGGTTCACCAGGTCGGTGGCCATCTTTTTGCTGTCGGGAGTAATGTACCAGTAAGGGCCATTGTTCCACTCAACAGTTCCTTTTATCCATTTGCCCGAGAAATGGTACCGGCAGCGTTTGCCTATCGGGTTGGCATAAAAGTTCTTTTTTACGGCATCAAACCAGGCCTGTATTAAGAATATCACAACCAGTGTGACCAGGATAATGACATATATTCCTAAATAACTCATTGCTTATTGTTTAAATGGTAATTGTTCAACATCGTCGCAGTATTCATCGCGGAACCATTCGTCGTTCAATCGCTCGTTGCATACGCGCAGGCGATGACTCAGAATGTTTAGCTCACGGTTCGTTTCTTCGTTCCAGCCATCGGCCTCCAGTTCGTTCTCCAGCTTTTCAATACGTTCCTCCAGTTCCTGCTTGCGCAGCTCCAGGTCGGCTTTGGTTTCAATTTTTCTCATTGGGTATTAGTTTGTTCAATTCTGCTTTTGCGTTCACACACATGTATTTTCTAAAAGTGGCGTAGGTGATGTTCACCGGGTATTCCGGCTGGTTGATTACGTTATCGAAAACCCACTTTTGGCTCACGCCTTTTTTCTTGTAGTGTTGCACCAGCTTTTGTATGCTCAGTACCGTTTTCAGGTAATTAATCCGGTTGTATCCCATCCGTTAGTTCATTGCAATTAAGAAATCCAACTCCTCCCGGGTCACTCCGTCCACAAACCGAAGATCCTTTTGCTTGTTTCTGAAAGCATGGTAAAGCGATCGCAGCCTTTCAATCGGTATCCGGTTGAAATTATCAACTCCGGCTGCCCTGCAGGCAATCGCCTTTATCAGGTCGATATTGCTCTCTTTGTTCATAGCTTTCAGCCAACCGCCAATTGCGCCAATCAGGCGTTTGCGCCATTTGTCGTAGTCGGCGGTTCTCGGGCTTAATTCACCCTCGAGGGCGGCGCAGGCCTCCAGTAGTTCATGAGCGTTTAAATCTCGGCTACTCTGTACTCCAAAACTGTCAAGGATGGTCTCCTTAATCATGTCTTTGTCGCCATCAACCTTGCTAAGCAGCGTGTGAAAGCGCTTTAGGTACCGGTTCTTTTCTTTGTCCATTATTGTCAGCATGATCGTTTAATTTTATCGTTTACCCTAAGCCCCAGTAAGCATCGGCCAGTTCCTGGTTAATTATCACCGGTTCGCCACCGCCATATCGGCTGGTCGGAAAACCTTTAAAGCCTTCAACTACAAATGCCACGTTGGCATCGCGCCAAATTTTTTGCGCTACAGCTCCTGCAGGCTTTTTGCCTTCCATGTGGCTCACGTAGATGAATAGTTTCTTATTGAATTCGTGTTTAAACTGCTTATAGTCCGAGAACTTGAATTCCCAGAACTGGATGGTATCAATCACTACAATGTTCGGGCTTTTGTGCTTTTTCAAACGCTCGTACAGCTCTTCCGGGCTTTCCTTGTCGATCAGGATAAAACGACCGGCCACTTCGCGCATGTTTTCGCGGTGGTACAGATCCTGCACCGTCGCGCTCAAGCCTTCCTCTACGAAGTTGTAGCCAACCCTTTCAAACCGTGTCAAGTATTTAGTCATTTGAAATGTAAGTGATGATTTACCGTTTTTAATATCCCCCTGCACAAACCAGGTTCCTGTTAGTTCCGGGCAGCCTATGGCGTCGCGCCATTTTCCTTCCAGTTCCAGCCGGTTAAATTTGGCATCGAGCACATTAGCCACCGAATAGGCTCTACCCATATCGTTATTTTCGCTTAGCCAGTTCATTAAATATCCGGCGAAGGCTTGGTCGGCCATCTTCGCCCATGGTGTTTCTCAAAATCTTGTTGTAATCACTTCCCTGGGGAGCGTTGGCTTTAATGATCATAAGGGCAGTGGTCTCAAGTAGTTTTTTTGACTCGTCGCCCACCGGGATCACTTTGCCGTAACGTTTCCCAAAGCGGCTGAATAATTCGGTATATCCTACCTTTTTGTTGTCGATGCTCCGGCTCATTTTATGCTGAAGGCCATCAGCTCCCATCATGTAATAACCGCAGCAATGCTCTGTTGCATTCCATAATGCCTTAACCTCCAGAAAAGCATCGTGCTGAAGATCTCCGGCCTCGTCGAGGATGATCATAGGGTTAGGGATGGTTTTAAGGTAGTAAACCAGGTTCTCGTACACATCAGCATAACGTCCGCTGCCACCTATGCCAACCAGTTGAGCAATACGGCGGATCAGCTTCTGTTTGCTTTTCACCTGACTGCAGTCAATATAAACTGCATTGCGGTTTTGCCGGGCATAGTGCTGAGCGGCATGGCTCTTACCGATATCGGAAAAATCGCAAAGCAAAGAGCTTAATCCTTCACGCTGGCACACTTCAAGCTGAGCGTTTATAAATTGAAATACCGGTGTTTTAGCCGTTTGCCATTTTGCATCAGCTGCCGGATTAACATCCAGCAAACGGGCCAATGCTATCCAGCTGGCATCAGAAAGAATACGTTCGGTTTCGCCGTTTTTTATGCGGCTGTATTGCGATCCTGATATGCCGATGCTGGTTGCAAACTTCGCATCAGATCCATAGAAATTGCCTCGTGCTTGCTTAAGGGCTTCAATAATCTTCAGTTTAAATTCTTTAGTAATCATGGGTGTGATATTTTAAAGTGAATTAATTGCTCTTGATGTCCAGTCTATGTCTTCATCCAGATCGTCGTATCCGTCGTAATTTTTGGGCTGAACGGTTTCGTCGATTACTTCTGGAGTTACTTCTGCTCGGTCGGCCTGCTGTTCTGGTGTTTCAAATCCAACCACCGGAAGTTCCTCGCGGCGTTCCTTAATAAACTTGTCGAACTTGGCGTTGCGTTTGTTCTGATGCAGCATGTTCGCCTCGTCAGTTTCGGTACGCTCAATCGTAAATTCGTTGTACTCGTATTTGGTAGAGTTATAAGCCTCGCCAATAAATGTGTCGCCCTGGTACAGGTAAACTTTATCAATGCTGCCATCCGCCTCGGGCAACCAGTAAGCCATTACAGTGCGGTTGTTTGGTTTTAGGCGTTTCAGCATGGTGTAATCCTTCAGCCAGAAATCCATTTGCTGCACCTGTACATAGTCGTTGTTGTTTATGCTGGTTTCTGTCTCGTTACCAATGAAACGATACAGGTAATAAGGTTCAATGTTTTTCAGTGTCGGGTTGAAATGTTTGATCAACACATCGCGGCGGGTCATTCCCGGATAAGTCTTCTGCAGAGGATGCAGTTCATTGTTGTGTTTATCGATGTCGGCCAAATCGTCGGCAACAATGGTTTGCGGCTGGAATTCAGGCTCAATAAAATCACCTTCCACTTTATTACGTACCACACGGTAAGCTTCGTGTTTTGCATACCAGCGTCCGCGTGTATGTCCCTCTTTTTTCGACACACCATATTTAAAGGCTCTGATCGCATGCTCCGCACGTTTATCCGTACTCGATTTTGCAAAGCGCACATGTTGGAAAACTTCAGGCAGCCAGTCGAGGTGTTTCATTAAGGCATGCTCAACTTCCAGCTCTCCTGGTTGAGGCAATCCAAGCTCACCAAGCTCGATAAACATATTTCTGAATGCTTCATACACGGTGTCGAGTGTTGGTTTACCAACCACATAGGCAGGGCGGAACCAGTAACCGCTCAATACATCCACCGAAATATATTTATAAACCCAGCCGCGTACACTTTTGCGCGACAAGGCCACGTCGTCCATCGATATTTTAGAAAGAGAGTAGCGTCCGAGTTTGCGTTTCTGTTTCGGACGTTTTTTGTTTACGTAGTCAAAGTTTCCGTTGCGGTCAGCATACACGGCAGTCTCATTAACATGGTCTTTCAGGTAATTCCAAACCGTTGCATCCGATATCTCCATTGCACGGCCTTTGTACCGGAAGTCTTTCGGGTCAAACTGCTCACCGGTTACTTTGTCGAATACAATGCGCGATCCTGATACAAACTCCAGGTACCGCTCATGCACCACATTCATAAATGGTTTGTCGTAAGTACGCCAGAGGGCAACCAGGAGCTGCTCCATCCTTGCACTAACCTTCCTCGCAGCATCGTTCCCCTGGTTACCGTGTATCAGCGTTTCATAATTCTTACGACCTCCTTTAATATATGCTTTAAAAACCCGTTCCAGGCTTCGCGGATTGCCGATGGCTTTACATGGGTAGTCTTCAATTTGTTCCAGGTACCACTGAGCGGCATCTTTCCAGAATTCACCCATTTTAAGGCGTTTGCCTGCTCTCGCTCTGGCAGCCAGTTGTTTTTCAATGCCTTGTTTCAATGCATTCAATATGCTCGCCTGGTTGGTGTACTCTTCAACCTTTTGCGGATCTATCGGAGCTCCTTCTGCAGTAGTAAATGTCAAATAAAAGTCTCGGGCTTCGGTGTCAATATCCACATGAAAGATCGAGGTCTTCTTAGCCTTTTCAATTTTGCCGTAAGCAGCCTCAATTTTCCTTAGCCTCTCCGGGCGACGAATACTTGTAACATCAATTTCAGAGTTTCCGTTAATGCCTCGCCTGGCTAACTTCAGAAATCCGCCTTTAAGGTCATGATTGTACTGATTATACGATAAGCCAGCTCTCAACCAGTCGTTAACCGTAATAACTATTGTACTATCTTCAAGTTGCTGATACATTTTTCTGAATGTTTTGTACCCGGTGCCGGTTTCGATCCGGCAGCATCGCGCCTTTTACCGGGTTGTCCTCCTCCCTACTTTTTATCTTCCCATAACTCCGGCATCACTCTCTTTAAAAGAAAAACCGACACCACAAGCCATACAAGCAGCAAACCCACTGCCCATAATGGAGTAGCATCGGTATCCACACCCACTATTGCTAAAAAACTTAGCGTAAAGTTTATGAGACATATCTTTTTCATGATTGTTTGGTTTGAGGTTGTTCTACACCACCGCGTTCAATTGCGGCTTTTCTGATTTTGCGGGCCAGCTTAGTGTCGGTTTCACCATTCAAGGCACGTCTTACAGTAACATGGCTCTTATTGAAGATTTCCATCAGCTTGCGCTTCTCTCCATTTGCCACTAAAATTTTACCCATTTGATATTAATTATTGAATTTGTAACTTTACAGCGAGTTTCAACGTTGAAACTTTTACAAATTAAAAGGAATTATTTCCATAAAACAAATTTTATAAGGAATAAATTACAATTAATTGGGAAATATTTACCAAAATATTAGTGACCGCATAGTATATATAGCTAAGTCCGAAGGGATCAATATCCGCAGGCTGGAGCTAATGGTAGGGACTTCACAGGGAGTTCTGAATAAAATCGTCAATAACAATGGAGACTTAAAATGTAGCATTGCTTCCAAAATATTGGAAATATTTCCTCATTACTCAGCCGAATGGTTTGTTTGTGGAACTGGCGAACCATTAAAAAAGGATCATGATCCTGGAGCGGAACCAGTTGAGCCGGTTGTAAGCGCATTGTTCCAGCGCATTGATCAGCAAGCTGTAGAAAATGCCAGGCTAAACGAAAGGATTGATCAACTGCTTAAACAGAACTACCAAAAGCATAAAAGCCCCCAAATAGCTGCAGAACCCGAGCATGAAAATTCCGACAAAAACAAATAATACATTATAAAGAGGGATTTTTTTAGCCACCTTTTTTGCCTAAAACAAAGCAATGCGTTAATTAATAAGTAGTTGCGTGATTTTATTATATATGTTAACCTTTTATTTTAATGGATTAAAGGGTGCATAATCGCCACATTTACCCCGTTTTTTGAACCATATAAAGTACTAAAGCGGTCTTAAACCCCTGTTTTTTGCCCTATTTTATGCCCTAACTCCGCCCTAACTCGTGTATTTTTTGTTTTTTATCGTTTTTTCGTCTCCGTCAAGAAACCTGGTACCTGGGCACAAAAAAAGGCCCTTTTAAGGCCTCGTTTTGTTATTCTTGTAATTTGGGTGTAATGCTTTGTTTTTAGGCCAGTACAGGCCATTTTACAGCGTTTTATTGCACTTATTTAAACATTTAAAAGCAATTTAAACGAATCGGCTCAAAATAATTAAAGCAGAATTAAACCAAAATCATACTTTTGTACAAATTGTTTTTTGCGCTGATTTTTACAACAATCACGTAACTGACAATAAATCAAGTATTTTAATGAATAATAATGGAGAGGGGTTTTGTATTAAATGTTTTTACCCCCTTATATATCTTTAAAAACAGCGAAAACATAAAAATCGACAATCTGAAGCTACAAGGCAACTATGGTTTTCAGTATGCTAAGAATGTCGAAATCCGCAATTCGCACCTGGCCTCAAAAGATGCTTTCTGGAACACTGAGAATGTAACCGTTTACGACTCGGTAATTGACGGTGAATATTTAGGCTGGCACTCGAAAAACCTGCGCCTGGTAAATTGTATCATCAGTGGAACCCAACCGCTGTGTTATGCCCATAATTTAGTGATGGAAAATTGCAAAATGGCGGAAGATGCCGACCTTGCATTTGAATACAGCAGTTTGCAAGCAGAAATCAACAGCGAAATTACCAGTGTAAAAAATCCGAGTAGCGGAAAAATCGTGGCTCAAAAAATTGGAGAAATAATTTTTGATGAACATTGTAAAAATCCCGGGGCTTGTAAAATTACTGTAGAAAGTCAGGTAAAGGTTTAAAGTTTATGCAAAATAATTTTGACGAAAAAATAGTCCGTAGAGGCAGTAATTCGTACAAGTGGGATTCCGATAACAGCGATGAAATTATTCCGTTGTGGGTGGCCGACATGGATTTTAAAACGGCTCAGCCCATTATTGATGCGCTTGCCAAACGTGTTCAGCATGGTATTTTTGGTTATACAAAAGTGCCCGATGCTTACTACGATGCAGTAATCAGCTGGTTTGGTCGCCGGTACAATTTCAAGCCGGAAAAAGAGTGGATGATCTATACCATTGGTGTAGTCCCAGCCATTTCAGCCACAATTCTGGCACTTACCGAACCGGGCGACAAGGTGATTGTTCAGGAACCCGTTTACAATTGCTTCTTCTCCTCAATCCGTAACAATAAGTGCGAGAGTTTTTCGAATGATCTGAAATATGAGGATGGAAAATACACCATCGATTTTGATGATCTGGAGAAAAAAGCAGCCGATCCGAAAGCCAAATTGATGCTACTATGCAATCCTCATAATCCGGCCGGCCGCGTTTGGACCAGGGAAGAACTTGAGAAAATTGGTGAAATATGTTTCCGGAACAACGTGATCGTGATTTCGGATGAAATCCATTGCGATCTGGTGCATCCGGGACACGAACATGTTCCGTTCGCCTCGATAGGGCAACGATTCCTGGAGAATTCGGTGATCTGTACCGCCCCCAGCAAAACATTTAATCTGGCAGGATTACAGATCGCCAATATCTTTGCTTACGATCCTGACATTCGAAAGAAAATCGACAAGGCCATCAATATTAACGAGGTTTGCGATGTGAGCCCGTTTGCCGTTGAAGGTTTAATTGCTGCTTACTCCAATAAAGATTCGGAGAAATGGCTGGAGAACCTGAAAAGCTACATTTGGGAAAATTACCTGTACTTAAAAGAATTCTTTAATACGAATCTGCCACAGTTTCCTGTTCTTCCACTGGAAGCCACTTACCTGGTTTGGGTCGATTGCAGTACAACGGATATGAAATCCGGAGAAATTGAAAAACTGCTGCTCGAAAAGGAAAATGTTCGCATCAGTGCTGGAGCCATTTATGGTGAGGCCGGCGAAGGTTTTATACGAATAAACATTGCCTGTCCGCGACAAACACTGATTGAAGGTCTCTCAAAAATAAAAGAAGCCCTTGGAACATGAGTAGCGCCGCCAAGACTGAAAACAGCCCGATTCAAATCATTTTTGCCTATTTTCTGATCTATGTGGTCTGGGGCTCCACGTATTATTTCATAGGCTATGCATTAAACGATTTTCCCCCTTTTCTGCTGGGTGCCATACGTTTCTCCGTTGCCGGAGTTTTGTTGCTTTCGTGGCGCTATTATAAAGGTGTAAAAGTATTCGAGAAAAGCCTGGTCAGAAAATCGGCAGTGAGCGGTCTTATTCTTCTTTTTATCGACATGGCTGTTATTATGCTGGCGCAAAGTTACGTAACCAGCAGTCTTGTGGCCATCATTGCTTCATCCACTACAATCTGGATCTTGCTTCTCGATTTCCCGATGTGGAAAAAGAATTTTCGAAACCCGTTTACAACCGGCGGAATCATTCTGGGATTTCTTGGAGTTTTACTATTATACCTGGAGCAATATCTGAATGAAAATATCGACGATATTCATAATAAAGGAATTTATATTCTGATATTTGGTTGTATATCCTGGGCTTTGGGTACGCTTTATACCAAATATTATTCGATGCGCGAAGCCACAGTCGATGCTTTTGCCGGTGCTGCCTGGCAAATGATTTTTGCTTCCATCATGTTCTGGATATTCGCATTATCGCGTGGTGAAACATCAACCGTAGATATGGCTGCTATTTCCACTTCATCATGGGCAGCAGTTATTTACCTGATTATTTTTGGATCCATTTTCGCATATACGGCCTACATCTGGCTGTTAAAAGTACGTCCGGCCGCCGAAGTTGCTACTCACGCCTACGTGAACCCGGTAATTGCCATAATTATTGGAGTTGGCCTGGGAAATGAACTAGTTACCGGAGTTCAAATCGGAGGATTGGTGCTGATTCTTATTAGTGTATCTCTCGTCAGGCTGAAAAGGAAAAAGTTAATCAAGAAGTAAAACATGGAAAAACACCTGACACCGGTCACTTCTCGCGAAAGAATTGAATACATGGACATGTTGAGAGGAATCGCGATCTTTGGCATTCTTATCGCCAACCTAAGGTGGTTCTCCCTGTATTCGCCGGAAGTGAGCGGACTCTTCACTTTTCCAAAGATCGACAATACCGTATACTTTTTGCAGCACGTATTTATCGAAAGTAAATTCTACTCCATTTTTAGTATTTTATTTGGTTGGGGCCTGGCCATTCAGATCAACCGCTCGAAAAAGGATGATGCATCTACAGCAAGTTTTCTGCGCCGAAGACTCTGGTTTATGCTGCTTTTAGGGGGAATACACTTATTCTTAATCTGGGAAGGCGACATTGTATTTTTATACGGATTAACAGGATTTATTCTGGTTGCTCTCCGTAACTATTCAAGCAAAACCCTGCTTATCACAGGAATTCTGTTACTCTTATCCCCCATTTTACTATATTTCCTGAAGATGAATTGGCCGTGGGTAAACTCCCCTTCCGACTATTTATACAACTTTGGAGAAAAAACGTATAAACACTTTGGCTGGATTGACCAGGACACCAGCAGGACGGGCGTATTAAGCAAAAGCAAGAGCATCATAACCAGCATTAAAATTACCTTGGCTGATGCGCCTTACCGCTTTGCCTATTTGTTTGCAGTAAGCCGGATTCCAAAAGTACTTGGTGCCATGTTAATTGGCTTCGTTATTGGGCGAACCGACCTGTACTATAAATTCATGAACCATAAAAAGAAAATGCTAAGGATCTGCATTGCAGGTCTTATGGTCTTTATTCCTCTGAATTATTTTCTGGTAAGTGTTCTGAAAAACGATACCGCATATTATAATCTCGAAATGGAAGGTCTCGTTTATACTATTGCTTTTGCATTTGTTGTATTTCCGCTGGCCATTTTTTATATGATGGCGCTGGCGCTGATGTACGATAAAAAATGGATTCAGAAACTTTTAAAACCTGTGTTGGCAGTCGGGAAAACGGCCTTTAGTAATTATGTTCTCCAGAGTTTAATCGGGATAATTGTATTTTATGGAATAGGTTTTGGTTTAGCTGAGCAATTCGGGCCTCTGGCCTGGACAGTTTGTGCGCTTATTATATTTACTTTCCAAATGATCGTCAGCAACATTTGGCTAAAGTATTTCCGTTTTGGTCCTTTGGAATGGATCTGGCGCAGTTTAACCTATAACAAGATGCAAGCTCTCAGAAGCGCAAAAAATTAAAAACAAATCTACCCTTATTTTAGCACGCAAACAGATGCATTGATGAAATTTCATACATCGGATTATTCCAACCTGCAATTTCCGTAATATGGGTAATCAATACCGGAATACGGGTCATCCTGTTAGACTTGTAATCCCGACTTTTGTATCCATAATTTTAGCAATCAGTTTTAGAAATATGAAAACGATAGAGAACAAATTTTTTGAAGGAGAACGACCATTATTTGCGGAGAAGGATTTACATATTAAAAATGTTGAGATTGGTTTAGGCGAATCGGCATTAAAAGAAGCCAGCAATATAAAAGCTACCGGCTGCACTTTTGGCGGTAAATATCCGTTTTGGCACAATACAAACAGCATTATCGAAGACTCATTATTTACCCCCGGGGGACGTGCTGCCATTTGGTATTGCAAAGATCTTCGTATGGTAAATACGCGTGTTGATGCGCCAAAAATGTTTCGCGAAATTGATGGTTTAGAACTTGAAAACGTTGAGCTTACCGATGCGGAAGAATGTTTGTGGTGGTGTAAGAATATTAAACTGAAAGATGTAAAAGTAACAAATGGCGATTACATTTTTAAGGACAGCAAAAACATCAAAATCGACAACCTGACTTTGCAGGGAAACTATGGTTTTCAGTATGCCCGTAACATTGAAATCCGCGACTCTCATCTGGCTTCAAAAGATGCATTTTGGAATACGGAAAATGTTACCGTTTACGATTCGGTTATTACAGGTGAATACCTGGGCTGGCACTCGAAAAAATTGCGTTTGGTTAATTGTATCATTGGAGGTACCCAGCCTTTGTGTTATGCTAAAAATCTGGTACTTGAAAACTGCACGATGAAAGAAAACGCAGATCTGGCATTTGAATACAGTTCACTAAAAGCTGAAATAAACAGCCCGGTAACTAGTATTAAAAATCCATCACAAGGGGAAATTATGGCACCACGTATCGGTGAAATTATCATGGATAAAAACTGTAAAAATCCGGGTGGCTGTAAAATTACGGTACTAAGCGAAGTAAGTGTATAATTACCATGCGAAACGATGATGGAAAATTCAGTTCACGGTGTTCCCTTGTTCTGAAAATATTAGGCAGGTGTCTGAAACATTCCGTTCATTAGAAACCTGATTCCGTAAAAGTGGTAAGTGACTCCGTAATTTTGGTCATTTTCTCCCACTTCTTCTACCGATATTTGTAAAGTGATTTCATTCCAACTAAAAGAAGAGGCTATGAGCACAAAATTCAAAATATTATTGATTGCGATCGTTTTTCTAACAGCGCAGGTTTCGGCGCAGGAAACACAAATAACTATTACGGTTAACGGTCAATCAGAGCTGACTGCCACTTTGGTGGATAATTCATCTGTGGCAGCATTGATTGAGCTATTACAGGAAGCACCGTTGACTATTGAAATGCGCGACTACGCAAACATGGAAAAAGTTGGCCCGCTTGGAACAACTTTACCACGAAACGACCAGCAAATTACTACCAAACCCGGAGACATTATTTTGTATCAGGGCAACGCGCTGGTGATTTATTACGCACCGAATTCATGGAACTTTACACGCCTGGGAAAAATCGACAATGTTACACAGGAGCAATTAAAAGCAGTTTTGGGTGAAGGCGATGTTACGGTAACATTGGAACTGGCTGATCCAACAACAGACATTAAAAGATTGAATAAAAATGATTTTCAAGTTTATCCAAATCCGACAGAAAATTCAGTGAAAGTATCGGGCGAATTCGAAAAAATTACTCTGCTTGATTCCAATGGTCGGGAAATGCTGGAAACAATGGAAGCCGATATTGATCTCAGCACATTAAAATCGGGAATATATTTTTTGAAGATTGAACTAGGAAATGACGAACCTGTGGTAAAGAAAGTTGTTAAGAATTAATAAAAACATATGATTATGAGATATTTAAACATTAAGATCATTGCAAGCGTGATGTTAGTAGCGATGTTTCTTACAAGTTGTGATAACACCACAAATACAGAGGTAGAACATGTGTTCGAAAAAGGCCAGCTGGCACCAGATGATTTTTTTACCGGAAACGTGTATGTCACCGGATTAATTGACAATGATTCCATATTTACGACCGCCGGCGGTGAAGTTTATTTTGAAGCAGGATCACGCAGCAACTGGCATTCGCATCCGGCCGGACAAATTCTAATTGTTACTGCCGGAGTTGGCTATCATCAAATTAAAGGAGAACCCATCGAGGTTATCCATAAAGGTGATGTTGTGAAATGTCCACCGGATGTAGATCACTGGCACGGTGCCTCAAAAGATGCAAGCATGAGCCATATTTACATTGTTCCAAATACCGAGAAAGGAATTGTTGAGTGGAAAGAGCCCGTTACAGATGAACAATATACGGGCATCAATTAATTGAAGGTTATGAGTAACAATATATTTGAACGATTACAGTCCGGCGAAGTAGTCGCCTTTAGCGATCCTCAGTATGAGCAGGTGGGCAAATCAGGCATTCGAACTACCGAATTATTGATTAAATACAATGCCACTTCCGATCCGGATCAGCTAAGAGCAATGTGGGGCGATTTAACAGGAACGCCTCTTGATCCTACTTCCTATGTTCAAATTCCGGTTTTTATCAACCATGCCGAATTTGTTAGCGTCGGAAAAAATGTATACATCAACCATGCCTGTACCATGCTTGCATTGGGGAAGATTTATATTGAAGACAACGTATTGATCGGCCCCAAAGTGAATCTCACTTCCGAAGGACATCCCATAGATCCTGAAAACAGAAGAGCACTTGAAGTAAAACCTGTGGTTATAAAGCGAAATGCCTGGATAGGCGCAGGAGCTACAATTATGGCCGGAGTAACCGTGGGAGAAAATTCGATTGTAGCAGCCGGAGCAGTCGTCAACAAAGATGTTCCTGCGAACACCATTGTTGGTGGGATTCCTGCCAAATTCATCAAAAAAATAGACTAAACAGATAGAGACAATTATTAATTTTAAGGAGATATTATTATGATATTAAAAGAAAATTATACGCTGTCAAACGGCGTTGAAATCCCAAAACTGGGACTCGGAACATGGTTTATAAGTGATTCAGATTCAATACAAGCGGTGAAAGATGCCGTAGAATTGGGCTATCGTCACATCGACACTGCTCAGGCATATCAAAACGAACGCGGAGTTGGTGAAGGCATCAGAACTTGTGGAGTTGCACGCGAAGATTTATTTGTAACCACAAAACTGGCTGCCGAAGTAAAATCGTATGATGAAGCTGTGAAATCGATCGATCAGTCGTTGGAAACACTGGGGCTCGATTACATTGATATGATGATCATTCACAGTCCGAAACCATGGATGGAATTCCACGAAGAAGATACTCATGCTGACGGAAACCGTGAAGCCTGGAAAGCACTGGAAGAAGCATACAAAGCAGGAAAACTGAAAGCTATTGGCGTTTCAAACTTCCAGAAAGCCGACATCGAGAACATTCTTGAATCATGCACGGTAAAACCAATGGTCAATCAAATTTTGGCTCACATCAGCAATACACCGAAAGAGTTGATTGAGTATTGCGAGAAAAATGACATTCTTGTTGAGGCTTATTCTCCAATCGGACACGGCGAATTGATGAAAAACGAGGAAGTAGCAAAAATGGCTGAAAAATCTGGTGTTTCGATACCACAATTGGCCATACGTTACACCCTGCAATTGGGGCTGTTACCCATTCCAAAAACCGCCAATCCGGCACACATGA
This sequence comes from Maribellus mangrovi, assembly GCF_037646455.1. Taxonomy (NCBI): domain Bacteria; kingdom Pseudomonadati; phylum Bacteroidota; class Bacteroidia; order Marinilabiliales; family Prolixibacteraceae; genus Maribellus; species Maribellus mangrovi. The sequence goes on from NZ_JBBIXN010000002.1 coordinate 456,099, forward strand.
AAAACAATGCAGATGTTGATTTTGTGATTTCGGAAGCAGATATGGAAACACTGAAGAATCTGAAACAAATCGAAGATTACGGCGATGCCAGCATGTTTCCGGTATACGGAGGCAAATTAAAATAATTAATTAAAGGGGAGAATCACTTTAAAGTTCTGTCGGAGAGAGGCTTTTCTTCGACAGGCTTTTTTGTGTTCGAAAAAATACGGATATGCCACATTTTCAAATTAAATTGCTGGAAGGCAAAACGGAAGAGCAAAAGCAAGCACTGGCCAAAGAAGTCGTAAAGGCTGCTCAAAAAGTGATTGGATACGGTGATGAATCTTATTCTGTAAGCATTGAAGATTTTACTTTTGATGACTGGAAGAAGAAAGTTTATCCCAATGACATCATGGGTAAAAAAGATGTGCTCTACAAAGAACCGGGATACAAAATGTAAAAAGTCAAAAGATGACAGCAAACTCAGTATCATTAACACCACAGGATATAGCTCTTATAGCTCAAAATGACGATTTTCATATTGCGCCATTTCGTGAGGACGGAGTAACCTACGGAACGCCAACCTGGATATGGAATGTAAAGGTTGATGGAAATCTATATGTAAGAGCCTATTACGGCACAAAATCAAGATGGTACCAGTCGGCTGTCAAACAAAAAGCGGGTAAGATTGAAGCCGCCGGAATGGTAAAAAAGGTACAGTTTGAGACCATTACAGATAGTGGTCTTAACGAAAAAATTGACGATGCCTACCGTGCAAAATACACAGACAGTCCTTATTTGAACTCGATGATAAGTGAGAGGGCTAAAGCTGCAACTGTTCGGGTATTTTAATTCGAATTTCAATCAAGTTTTAAAAACTATTTTGCACCGTTCCGTAAAGCAGTTTTTGCCTTGTAACATCACAAAAAAGTACATTGACAAAAGGTAAAGTACAACTTCTCCCTGTTAGCGTCAGAATGAGGGAAAGAAAGAAGAACTGAAATCCAATCCGGAATCATCTTACGAGATTTGAGTAAATATTTTCCGATATTTAATGAACTCAAAAACGGAAATGTAATGATTCTAAAAACCAAAAGTAAAATTGCAGAAGCCTTAAAGCTAAAGACTCATCCGGTTGCTGTTTTCCGTTCAACCAGCAAACCGGAAAAAGCCACCCAGTTTAAAGAGGGGAAATGGGGCTGCGTAGTTTCCTTATTAAATGCTGCCTCCAACGGAAAAACCGTTGTATTCGATAAAAAAACAACACCCTGTATGGGCGGCCAGGTTGGACTGGGTGTAGGATGTTACGATGTAAATTTTATCAAGCAGCTTTTGTCCACCGGTTTCCCGAATGGACGCGATGGTGAATATTATTTAAAAACGCAGGATCTGGCTGAAAAATTCGCAACCGGATTGCCTGAAATTGTAACCAAGAAGTACATTGTTTTTAAACCACTTGCAGAACTAACGAAAGACGAAACTCCTGAAATTGTCATTATTTTGGCCAATGCCGATCAGATTTCTGCGCTGGTAGTACTCGCCAATTACGACAAAGAAACGCAGGACAATGTTAAAATCGATTTCGCAGCCGGATGCCAGCAAACCATTTTGTATCCTATGCACGAAGCAGAAAAAGGAGGCTCGAATTGTTTTGTGGGGCTAACCGATCTTTCGGTGCGCAAACTTATCGATAAAGATATTCTTTCATTTGGGATACCGTATCAACGATTTCTGGAATTGGAAGAGCAGGTGGAAGAAAGCTTCCTGACCAAAGAAACCTGGCGTAATCTTCAATCAAGAATAGATTAGGTCCCGCAAAATACCCTGCGAGGCGGTTCAACCCGTAAAACAGGAAGTGACAACCAAAGAAATGCCGGTTAATTGTGCAAAGCAGCTCAACAAACCGGCATTCAAACGTTAATTAATTAAACTGGTTATCCAATTTTTTTGCCCGCCATTGGTCCTGGCTTCAAACTGTGAATTTCGTCGATATGTAACAGAATCACTGCTTTTGGTTTTGGCATTCCCGCTTTCTGCGACATTTCAGCTGATTTCTCATAAAGTTCACCCTCTGTAATAACTTCCGGTCTCGAAATAAAACGATAACCGTCCATCACATCGCGGTTAACAACAGCAGTCGCTACTTTCGAACCATCCAGAATATTCTGGTAAGTGATACCCCCCACTCCTTCGTTAAAAATCAAAGTCCCGTCATTAAAAACACGTGTTGATCGTTTTGGTGCATTGTTTGGAATTCCATCTTTGCTGACGGTTGCATGAAAGCACTGCTGGCTCATTACCAATTCTTTCATTTCAGCTGTTAACTGTGACATAATTGTATCCTCCTAAAATTAATTAAGCTTAAAATATCGTACTAAATTAATGGATTTGGCTCGTGATTCTTTTTACAAATGTTAAAATTTGAATGTGAGGGATTTTAAAAACGTCTAGCTCGATTTTTTGATTTTATAAACGCATCGGTTGCCATTTTCAATGATATATTCTGTGCGCTCCAAATCGTAACCCTTGCCAATCAGCTCTTTAAAGTTTTTTAATTCCGATCGGCAAAATCCCTGACATTCGGTGGCTGCCGCACAAATCGGACAATGATTTTCGATTAAATAATATGCAGCGCCTTCTTTTTTCCACTCGGCAATGTAGCCTTCTTCCGAACGTGTTTTGCTTAATACATCCAGCTTTTGTTCAATGGTTTCCGAGCCTTCCATTTGCTTTTCGTAGCGTTCGTAAATAACCGCTTCCCGGTCGCTGATCAGCAAATCGAGTGCATTTTCGCCCAAAAGTTTTTTCACCGATTGAAGCAATTGTACCGTAATGTCGGCATGTGTATTAGGAAACCGCGACAAACCTTTATCGGTAAGTGAATAATAAGTTGAAGGACGTCCCACACCTTCACTTTTCACCGTTGCTTTTACAAGACCGGCTTCAGAAAGGTTCAGCAAATGTTTCCGCGCTCCCTCCTTGGTCATGTCAAGCTCATCGGAGATTAAAAGTGCCGTGGCCTCTCCTCTCATTTTGAGTTGCATTAATATACGTTCTGACGAATTCTTTTTCATATTATTTTACAACATTTAGTTGTTTTATTAATACAAGGTAAAAATAACAAAATAGTTCACAAACACCAACATACCATACATGTAACAATATTATCAATGACACATAGACAAAACCAATTTACTTTTTAGCAACTTTTTAGTTGTTTTATTAATCGATGTTGTAAATTTGCTCTCAGTTAATAACAATTAAAATAACAACATAATGAGCAAATTCAATTTACCGGCTCTTCCATATGCAACAGATGCATTGGAGCCACATTTCGACAACGAAACAATGACAATTCACCACAAACGTCACCATCAGGCGTATGTAAATAACCTGAACAATGCCGTTGAAGGTACAGAAGCAGAAAACAAAAGTCTGGAAGAAATTATCAGCGAAGTAAGTAAATACAGCAAAGCCATACGCAACAATGGTGGTGGACACTACAACCACTCGCTGTTCTGGGAAATTTTGTCGCCAACTCCACAGGAAAATCCTACAGGAAAACTGGCTGAACAAGTTGCCGCAGCTTTTGGCGATGTAGACAATTTGAAAGCAGAAATTAAAAAAGCAGGTTTAGGACAGTTTGGTTCGGGCTGGGCATGGCTTTACGTAAAAGCTGATGGTTCGGTAGCAGTTACTGCAACTCCAAACCAGGACAACCCGCTGATGGATTTGGAATCAGGTGACAAAGGATTTCCAATTTTAGGTGTTGATGTATGGGAGCACGCTTATTACCTGAAATACCAAAACAAAAGAGCTGATTACCTCGATGCATTTTGGTCGGTTTTGGACTGGGCTTCAGTAGAGAAAAAATACGAAGAAGCTTTGTCAAAACTCTAACAACCTGATTATTGGAAAAACCAATAACAGCATAGCACAACAATTGATAAAAAAAGGTCGGCTCTGCAAAATTAGCAGGGCCTGATTTTTTCCGGTTCCCCAAATCAGAAAACCATAACAAGCGCTAAACTTCAACCAAATCCATAACAGAAAACAGATATGAAAGCCATAATATTTAACGGAGCCATGGAAAGAAGGTTGCATTCAACACCGGTGTTACTTTCCAACTACTTGTCAGAAAGATTGGACGAGATGGGTATTGAAAACCAAATTTTCAATTTAGCCGATGCCGGAATTCCTCTTTTTGACACAGCCCTTACAGAAGTCCCACATTCGGTAGAAGTAATGAATCAACAGTTTTTAGAAGCCGATGTACATTTTTGGCTGGCTCCTTTGTATCATGGAAGCATTCCCGGTGCGATGAAAAACTGCCTCGACTGGCTCGAGGTCAGCTCAAAAGCACCGATCCCCTACCTTACCGACAAAAATATTGGTATGATCTGCTGGGCCGACGGAATTCAGGCCATGCAAGGCATTAACACCATGGACGCCATTGCAAAAGCACTTCGGGCCTGGCCGGTTCCATTTAGCGCGCCTTTGGTTAGAAGCACGTTGTTTGAAGCAGAAAATCCTACAGAAATTACAGCTGCCAATAAAGAGAAACTGAATCTTTTGGTTAATCTGGCTACCAGCAGAAAGGTTGAGGTCAGAGAAACTTTTGTCCCGGTTGCAGGATAACTTCCATTCCTTAATACGCACGTTTTTTTACCCCCTAATTTGTTTTTGTGTTGATGATTTCACCCGTCAGCTAAAATCAGCATGCCCCAATCTGCACTTTTCACAATAAAACACTAAGCTAATTCCCAGCAAATTATCACAATTTTCAATTTCACAGACCCCAATTCCCTCCTTTTGCATAACATTCCGTAATCGGGGTAACTCTATCCGTTATTTTGGTAATTTTATAAGATAGCTAATAATGATATTTGCATTGTGAAACTTTCATAATTGTTTGAGGTTGAGCAATTCTTAAAAAACAAACAAATGGACAGGATAGAATTAAGTAAGAAAAAGTTTGAAGAATTATTCGGACAACACACAGGTCCACTGGCAGAAACTGATCCGGATTTGCAGGAGATGCTAAACCGTTTCATTTTCGGAGAGGTCTTCTATCAGGGCGATTTGAGCGACAAATTACGTGAGTTAATTACAATTGTTGTATTAACAACCAATCAAACGCTTGAGCAACTGCAGGCACATGTTTTTGCAGCTTTAAATATTGGCGTATCGCCGGTTGAAATCAAGGAAGCCATATATCAATGTGCGCCTTACCTTGGATTTCCAAAAACGCTAAATGCCATTAATAAAGCCAACGAGGTTTTTAAGGCGGCTAACATTTCGCTTCCTGTTGAGAGTCAGAAAACAGTGACCGAAGAAACCCGTTTCGAAGATGGATTAAAAGTGCAAAAAAGCATTTTTGGTGAGATCATCGACAAAATGCACGAAATGGCTCCCGAAAATCAGAAGCACATTCAGAACTACTTATCGGCGTTTTGTTTCGGCGATATTTATACACGTGGAACACTGGATCTTAAAACCCGCGAGCTACTCACCCTTTGTATTTTAAGCGCACTGGGCGGCTGCGAAAACCAGGTAAAATCGCACGTAAACGGGAACCTGAGTGTTGGAAACGATAAAAACATCATGCTGACAGCTGTAACACAATGTTTGCCTTATATGGGTTTCCCAAGAACATTGAATGCATTGGCATGCATAAACGAAGTAATACCAGAAAACAAATAAATAAAAGGAGGATTAAAAAATGAGTGAATTTAAACAACCATTCCCACTGGGACAGAAAAACGATGCTTACGCAGAATACTTTACAGGACAAAGTTACCTGGCAGTATTAACCTTGGAAGGCGTTCCTTCGTTCAACGTAACATTCGAGCCGGGATGCCGCAACAACTGGCACGTACACAATGGCGGCGGACAAATTTTGTTTTGCACAGCCGGAACAGGATGGTACCAGGAAGAAGGCAAACCTGCCCAGAAGTTGCATCCGGGCGACACAGTTAACATTCCGGCCGGAGTAAATCACTGGCACGGAGCAGCAAAAGACAGCTGGTTCGCACACATCGCATTGTCAGTTCCGGTTGAAGGATCGACCACACAATGGAACGGCCCGGTTACCGACGAAGAATACAACAAGTTGGGCTAAGCAAGAAACAGAAAACAATTACAAAACAGAAACAATTAAGCAATTAGAAAATGAGAAAACTATTATTTGTGGCACTGTTGTCAGTCGCTACACTGTCACAGGCATATTCAGTAAACAAACAAACAAGTAAACAAACAGAGATGAAACAGACAGAAGAACATTACACTTTTGAATTAAGTGACAAGGTTACACGCGAAAAAGTAACTTTCAAAAACCGTTACGGAATCACCCTGACCGGTGACCTGTATTTACCAAAAGACAGAGGAACAGAACCACTTCCTGCATTGGCAATCAGTGGTCCTTACGGAGCAGTTAAAGAACAATCATCAGGTCTTTACGCAAACCAGTTCGCACAACGTGGTTTTGCCGTAGTTGCCTTCGATCCTTAATTTACAGGTGAGAGCGGTGGCGAGCCTCGCAACGTGGCATCACCAGATATTAACACTGAAGACTTTAGCGCAGCTATCGACTTCCTTGGAATTCAATCCTTTGTTGACCGTGAGAAAGTTGGAATTATGGGAATTTGTGGTTTCGGCGGAATGGGTCTAAACGCTACCGCTGTCGACAAACGTGTAAAAGCTGTGGCAGTTGCCAGTATGTACGACATGTCGCGCGTTACAGCACGGGGTTATTTCGACAGCATGACTTCGGAACAACGTTCACAAATGCTGGAACAATTGGGTGAGCAACGTTGGAAAGATGCAGAAAACGGAGCACCTGCTTATGGTCCTGCCGGATTGCCTGAGCCTGATCAGTTAACCGGTGAAGAACCAGAATTTGTACAAGGTTACGTTAACTACTACAAAACAGAGCGCGGATTTCACTCACGTTCGATCAACTCAAACGGATCTTGGACTGCAACCAACGCATTATCGTTTATGAACATGCCGTTGCTTACGTACATCAATGAGATTTCGCCTCGTCCGGTATTAATTATTGCCGGCGAAAATGCACACTCTCGTTACTTTAGCGAAGATGCTTACAAAGCAGCAAACGAGCCAAAAGAACTGATGATTATTCCGGGTGCTGTTCATACCGATTTGTATGACAAAGTAGATGTAATTCCGTTCGACAAATTAGAATCATTCTTCAAAGAAAATCTGAAATAAAGATTCTACGAAAGGTAATTGATTATAAAGCGCCTCCTATTTGCGGGGCGTTTTAGTTCTTTTTAGAGCCGTCGAAACTTAGTAACTTACAATCCACATCATGTTCTGTGGAATTAAAACAAAAACCATGAAAATAAATATCTTCTTGTTCTTCAGCATCGCAGTCATTACAATTACCCTCGCCTGTTCAGGCGAAAGTCACGATTTAGAATCTGTTGACACTGAAAACGAAGAAATTACAATCGATACGATAAACACAAGTACTATGAATTTACAAATCGGGGATACCACACTTACCGCAACTCTTGCAGATAATTCTTCGGCTGCAGCTTTGGTAGCTGAACTGAAAAAAGGATCAATTACAGTTGAAATGCGCGACTATGGCAACATGGAAAAAGTAGGGTCACTCGGTAAAAGTTATCCACGAAACGATCAGTCGATAACCACTGAACCGGGCGATATTATTTTGTACCAGGGAAATGCACTGGTCATTTATTATGCGCCAAATACCTGGAGTTTCACCCGACTTGGAAAAATTGACAATATCACAAAGGAAGAGTTGATGCAAGTGCTCGGAGCGGGAAATGTAACGATTACTTTATCGTTGCCAGTGGAATAAAAGAGTTTGAAAATGGCAAGAATATTTATCACAGGTTCCTCAGACGGACTGGGACTATTGGCCGCCCAAAAACTGATTTCGCTGGGACATCAGGTGGTTGCCCATACGCGGAATGAAGAAAGAGCTAAACAAACGATCCAAAGAATTCCTGATGCGGAACATGTAATAATTGGAGATCTTTCGAGTATGGAAGAAACCAAAAGTATTGCCACGCAGGTTAATGACCTGGGAAAATTTGATGCCATTATTCATAATGCCGGTGTTTATCAGCTTCCGGCAAACGCCAAAAGCGAAGATGGGTTGCCGTTGACTTATGCAGTCAACAGCCTTGCACCATATATTTTAACGGCTTTAATTCATCGTCCAGAACGACTGATATACCTGAGCTCAAATATGCACCTGCATGGCAATGCTGATTTAAAACAACTAAATGAAATTCTTGGGGGAAAAAATAATCCCAGCTATTCCGACACCAAACTTCACGATCTGATTCTGGCACTTGCGGTTGCGCATAAATGGCCCGAAGTCATTTCAAATGCCGTAGATCCGGGTTGGGTACCCACAAAGATGGGTGGCAGCGGAGCTCCCGACGACCTGAACAAGGGATTTGCTACGCAGGTCTGGCTCGCCACATCCAACGATGAAGCGGCCAGAATTAGTGGTCGTTACCTTTATCACAAAAAGGAAGAACCATTTAATCCGCAGGCAAAAGAAATTGAAATTCAGGAAAAATACTTATCGGTCTGTGAGCAGATTTCCGGGATTCCTTTTTCATAAATAACCCAACAGACTGATTTACAAAAAACACCGAAGTTTATCAAAGTAAAAATCAGAAACTAAAAATTCACACAATCCCTGGCTGGCAGCCAAAGGAAAGGATCAATTTCAGGTAAATGACTTAATCAATTTCCCACACTAAAACACCGGTAGTCGGTATGGTTTTCTCTCCTATTAAAATTTTAGATTCCGGCACCGGCATTTCAAAAGGCTTATCGGTGTAATTCATGGCAATACCAAATCCATCGCGGTATTCCACAATAACTCCCGGCGGGTAGTTTTCCACATCTATTTCCAGTCGCTTATAAACTTTCTGAAGAACACTGTGTTCCAAATCACCTGCATTACTGTCGGCGCCTAAATAGGTTACTGTGCCTTTTCCAAGTTGATGAAAAGTAACGGCAGTTTTTCCGGCATAAAAATCTCCGGAATAAGTTCCCCAGCTTTCGGTTCCGGTCGAAGGATTCAGGATATCGCCCCAGGTAGTCCAGGCAAAATTGCCTTCGGGTGTAACTATGGTATCAGGTGCATAGGATCGCAGCAAATCAAAGAATTCAATTTCCGCCCCGATCAGATCATAAATCGGTTCTGCATGTTTTGCCTGCCACAAATGTCCAAATTCGTCCTGATGTGCGGTTCGGCACGACATCACCAAATTACCACCGGCTTTCACATACTTTGTAAGTTTATCTGTTGTGTTAAGGCTCATTTGTTGATAGGCCGGTACTACCAAGACCGGATATTCTGAAAAATCCATGGTATCGCGGATAAAATCAACCGGTGCACCAAACGATTTTAAAGCTTTGTAATATTTCAGCACGTGGCTTTCGGTATCCCAAAGACGCGTTTGTTTATTTTGACTGATGGCCGCAGTGTTATCAGGATCGTACAAAACCGCTGTCTTCCTTTCCAGATATTCGGAAGGCACAGCACTACCGGTATAGGCAGCGCGCAGGGTATTTATCTCGTCCATGAATTGCTGAAATTCCAAACCTCCACGTGTTGGCGTTACGCCGTCGGTTCCAACAATTCCGTAGTGATATTGCTCGTAGCCATAAATCGGAGCACGGAAACGATAGGTGCAGGTTAATTTGCTTCCTCCGGCAAACACATGCCACAACCACAAACGAACTGCTCCGGGAAGAGGCTGTGAGTCGATCGTCCCCCAGTTTACTTGTCCGGGCTGCAATTCCATAACCCCATAAAGTGGCGAAAGAGGGCGAAAATAATCGTTGGCCATGGCTATACGTGAGTATTCTCCAACGCGATAACCTTTCAGTCCGATACCTGGATGTTCGCCGTAAACCATGTAACGGGTGTAGGTAATGAAGTCCAGTTCCTTACTTTGACCTATGTAGCGGGCATCGTAGTATGGAATATAGTTGGTTGTGATCCACTGCTCCGGATTTGAATCCTGACGAATCACCTTCGCCTGATCATCGAGAAAAGAAGAAGTTTCCTCATCGCAAAAGCGCCCGTGATCCAGGCGCTGGTACAAGTTCATTCCCCACTGTTTGTGTTTCGGAATATTGATCTGTGAAAAATCGGTATAGGTACCGCTCCAGAAATTGGTGCCCCAGGCCTTGTTCAGCGCATCGATTGTCTGGTATTTCTTTTTAAGCCACTCCCGAAATCGCCGTTGCGCATCCGGACCGTAGTCAGTATTTGTATAGGGCTCATTATCCAATTGCCAACCAACTATCCTTGAATCGTTGCCATAATGTTTAGCCAGTTCTTCAATCATTTTCAGCGAATAGCTGCGGTAAAAGTTACTCGAAAACGATGCATGCTGACGCGAACCATGATCCATTTTTGTTCCGTCCTCGTGGGTTTTCAGTACTTCGGGATGTTTGCGAACAAGCCAAACCGGTGGCGTTGCCGTTGAAGTGCACATCATCACCTTTAATCCGTATTTATCGGCCAGTGCCACTGCCCTGTCAAGCCAGGCAAAATCATAAATGCCTTCTTCAGGTTCGAGCTGCGCCCAGGCAAATTCAGCAAAGTGGGTAAACTCAAATCCCATCTCCGACATCTTTCTCAGATCTCTCTCCCATTGCGATTCATCCCAATGCTCAGGATAATAGTACGCACCAACTGTGGTTAGCTGATTGTCAGGGAACCAGGATTTTGGATTTTGCGCAAAAGTTGCAGAAACAATCAGCGCGCACAGCAAATAGGTCAGCAAATATTTCATCGGTCGATCAGATAATTGGGTTAAAATACAAGTATAAGGTTTTATAGGATATTGTCCAATTTACAAAATAGAATTTCGAAAACTTTACTGCATATTAAATTCTACCTTCCACAGACCTCTGAATTCGTTGAGATCGTAACCGGTTGCCAAATCCTTAGGATAAAGTCGTTGCAGTTTCTCTTTTGTGGAGGAATTGATATCTGCATCCGGATTTCCATGACATTTTAAACAGGCCGGCATAGCAGTGTTAATACGTTTGTAATACAATATCGCGTTGTTATCCTGTATTACCGTGTCGGTTTGGGCGCTCATTTCAAAAAGTTCCCATAGTTTTTTATCTGCTTTAGTTTTTAATGCATTTCCGGGATTTCTGTTTTTTTCGGAAATACGTGATATTTTACAATTGTTAACCTGATTTAAACTGTCAACTATCCCCGACACTTTCAGGTTACAAAACTCAACCGCATATTCCGGACCACCTTTTTGAATGGCACTTCCAACATTGGAAAGAAGTGTTGCTTGTGCGAGGTTTGTTACTTCATTTCCCTTTGACTGATATTCCTGATAGGTTTCAGGATCAATACCTGTTTTGCACGAAAAGAGAATAAATACAACCAGGACTGTAATTGTTAAAATCTTACGCATAATAATCATATGTTTATTTTTGCACAAAAGATATGAAAAATATTGGGTTAAATCATTATCGATTAGTGCTTTAATCTGCTTCCAAAAGATTTTCTTCTTTCATTAAATTTCATATTTTTACGATAAATCGACCAAAATTAACAACAACTTTAACCATCATGAAAAAGCAAAAAATCAACTTATTCAGGGGAGTCTTTATCCTCATCATTTCAGTTTTCATTCTTTCAGCATGTAAGACCAACAATGATTGGCCAAAATTTCGCGGACCGGATGACAACATGATCACGGTGAATGAAATGCTGCCTACGTCATGGAATGATAGTCTGAACATTAAATGGACACATCCCCTGGAAGGTGAAAGCTGGTCATCGCCTATCGTTTCCGGCGATAAAGTTTTCTATTCAACCGCTGTTTTGGTAAAAAAGGCACCTGAAAAACCAATATCAGAAGATCCTGCGCAACAGGAAGCCGACAAAAATAGCCTGCCTGAAGATATTTACCGCTTACAACTCTGTTGTCTCGATATAAAAACCGGGAATGAACTCTGGAATGTAACTTCTTACGAAGGCACACCAAGAATAAAAAAACATGCACGCAGTACCTATACCTGCGAAACACCGGTAAGCGATGGAAAACATGTTTGGGTTTACTATGGCATGCATGGCGTGTATTGTTACGATATGGAAGGTAACCTTGCTTGGAAACAGGATCCCGGAGTGTACCCGACAGCCAACGGATGGGGAACAGGATCGTCGCCGGTTCTCTACAACAACACACTTTATGTGCTGGTTGATAACGAGGAAAACTCCTTTTTGGTAGCTTATAATGCTCAAACCGGAGAAGAAAAATGGAAAGTGAACCGCGATGAAAAAACTACCTACAGCACACCTGTAATATGGGAAAACACGGCGCGAACAGAACTGGTAACACTAGGCTCGAAAGCTCGTTCGTATAATCCGGATACCGGAGAACTTTTGTGGGAACTCGAATTCAATAAAGGACGCGCGGCAGCCTCGCCGGTTTACGATAAAGAAAAAATATATATCGGTCTTTCGGGCGGTCCACGTGACATTGGACCAATACATGCCGTGAAAGCCGGTGCAAGCGGAACTCTGACTCCGGCCTACGAAAATGGAAATGAATTTGTAGCATGGTCTGATACTCTTGCAGGGCTTGGATATCCATCACCGGTTTTGTACAATGGCCTTCTCTACATTGTTTCCGATCGTGGCGGAGAAGTATCGTGTTTTGATGCAAATACAGGGGAACGACTTTACAAAGAAAAAGCAGGTAAGGCAGCAACATGCTGGGCATCACCGTGGATTGCCAACGACCGGCTGTATTTTTCTGATGAAAAAGGCGTTACTCAAATCGTTCAGACAGGAACAGAATTTAAAGCTCTGGGAAGCAATACACTCGATGACAAATTCTGGGCATCGGTTGCTGTGGCCGGAAATGATTACATATTTAAGGGAGTAGATAAGATTTATTGCATAGGAAATTAAGAAAAACACCACCTACAACTTTTAGCAAGGCCGGGTAATTACGGCCTTAAATTTTGTATTTCACTTTATTCTCGAACTGGAGATAATTATGTCAGCTGTCGACCAGATATCGTTTAGTTGCTCATCAATTTCGGCGACTTTATCAGAATCTCCGATCTTAGTATAGGCTAGTTTCATGCCATGCAATGCCCAACCGTTTCGGGGAAAATGAGCAAGATCTTCCCGATAAGTTTCGATGGCATCCCGATAATTTTGCGCTTCAATTTGAACAGCACCTAAATGGTGACGTACTGAGAAAAACCAATCAGGCGGTTCATTGTAGTTTAATGCATCTTCCACTTTTATTGCATCACAGAGTAATTCAATTGATTGAGAATAATCTTTCTGCGTAGCAAGAATTTCAGCTTTCAATACATTTCGCGCTATCTGAACCAATTCATAAGTTGAGTTTATTTCCCAAATGGTCAGATCTTTTAATCCTTCGTCCAGAGCCAACTGTTCAAGTTGATCAAGTTCCTTTTGAGCACCGGCAAGATCCTGTTTGGCAAGAAAGGCCATTCCCCGAGCATAAGCCCGAACTGCAGTCGGATAACTCAATGAAGGAGTTTCATTAGGTAGCGTAAGAATCTTGTTCCACTTGCCAAATTTCACATATACATAGTACGGTATGGTGTAATAATGCTGCAAAGTTCCCCAGCCGGGCTCCTTCATTAACTCCCTGCTAACCATCTCCCCCAGTTTTTCTGATGCCAGTATTCCCCAGTGGCTATTGCCTTCCAGTGTAGCCGTCGCTGCCATAAAGTGGTAATTGTGCGGATAATAAGTCAATGGATACACGCCTTGTGCATGACAGGCGGTAGTGTATGAACTGTCGGATGCAACCGCATTTATGTTGGCGAGCGTTCCTTTATGATAGTGCCCGGTACGGATATAAATATGCGAAGGCATGTGCACCAGATGCCCTGCTCCGGGTACAAGTCCGTCATCGAATACACTGGCAGAATGAAGACCTCTTTCAGGAGTTTGTGAAGACTCAACAGCGTGAATATAAAAGTGATGCGCTCCGGGATGTCGGGGACTTTCTGAAATTACTTTTTCCAGAATTTCCTCAATTTCCGGTGTCCAGGGTTGTGGTGTTCCATCGAAGTCATATAAATCCCAGGGATGCACATTCATTAACGATTCGGCATAAATAGTACCGATATCCGCATCGTCGGGAAAAGTTTCAAATGCCGTTTTCATGGCATCGGCAAATGCCTGATCCAAAGCAGCTCTGTTTCTCGGTACCGTTCTGGTATAACGTTCCGACATGGCACGTATAAGTGCTCGTTCTTTCGGTGTAACATTGTCCGCTAATGAAACCGCCTTTTGTATTGCATCGTAAGCCGGCGAGTAGTTTTTGCTTTCCATGTAACCTGCCGTGTTGTAATTCGGCCCCAGTACATATGCATAACCCCAATAAGCCATGGCACAATCAGGATCGAGTTTAGATGCATAATAGAATGAACGCGCCGCTTCTGCATGATTAAATGCATAAGCCAGAATCAATCCCTGATCAAAATATTTCTGAACCAGTTCATTTTCAGTACTTATCGGAAAAGAATGATCGCCAAGATTATCGAACAGAGGAGCTGTTTTGTTGGTGTTGTACCAGTCATCATCACTTGTTGCAGGCACCGGATTACAGGTAATAGTGGTATAACTCAATTGTTGTTTTTCCTTTTTCCCCATCTTACAATTCGAAAAAATGAGGAAACCCAACACACTGAACCAGACCATAAAATATTTCATAGTTACACTTTTAAATTCTGTTTTTAGGAATAGTAATGAATTGGATTTTCAGAATAATTAAGGCTTGATGTTCTGATTATTCCTAAAGAAATTGTCCGGATCATATTTACGCTTAATCCCAAGTAAGCGATCGTAGTTAACGCCGTACGCAGCCTTTACCAGATCAATGCCTTCTTCTCCCAAACCGGCAAAATTCACATACAAACCACCCGGAGAAAATTCCTGCATGTGTTTCAGGAATCCCCTGGCATAAGCCAACACTTCATCATCGGCACTCGCATCAGCCCAACAGGCATCAATGCTAAATAAATATTTGTTTTTCCTTCCGGTAAATGCAGTAGTGGTATCATCTATACGCGACATTGCTCCTCCATAATGCCAAATAGCAATCAATACCATTGGCTGAGGTGGATTTATTGCCTGATCCAGCATCGCATTAATGGCTTCGTCATCAAGTATTTTCAAATAAGTTGATTTAAAATAATAATGCTGCGCAGCTTTCGGGAAGAAAGGATCAAACATAGACTGGAGCATCGTCCACGGAATTGGTGTGCTCAAATCGACAAGTGGAGTGCTAATCTCTCTCAATGGTTGCAAAGTATTTGCACCCTCATCCACATCACCGCAATGAACCGTTGCCAATATCAGAACTCTTCTTCCATGTGTTTCTTCCGGAAAATCAGGAACCGGAGGAATGGTCCAAAACATGGCAGTTCCTGCAATCTCATCAGGCGATGATTCCATAAACTCTCGCCAGACGGGTAATATCTCTTTTGCCTCTTCAGCCGGATAAAAAGGTGCTGCCAGTGAAACCATCGGCCCCACCTGATGTAGCTGGTATTCAAAATTTGTGACGATACCAAAATTGCCTCCGCCACCACGAACTGCCCAATAAAGGTCGGAATTTTCATCGGCGCTGGCTTTTATGAATTTACCGTCGGCAGTTACCATATCAACCGAAACCAGGTTATCAATCGAAAGGCCGTACTTTTTCCTCAACCAGCCCAAACCACCGCCAAGTGTCAGGCCTGCAATTCCGGTGGTTGATACCACGCCGCCCGCAGTAGCAAGTCCCAAAACCTGTGTTTCACGATCGAGATCAGCCAGCGTTGCACCACCCTGGGCATGTGCTGTTTGCTTCGACTGATCAACCCAAATGGCCTTCATCAACGAAAGGTCGATCATCAATCCACCATTGTTGGAAGCGCTCCCAGCCACATTGTGTCCACCGCCTTTAACCGAAGTAAGCACATGATTCTCGCGGCCAAAATTTACAGCTGCAATCACATCGGCCACTCCTGTACACCGTGCTATTAACGCCGGTCTCTTGTCGTGCATACCATTCCACAGTTGACGTACATCATCATAATCGTCATCGGAAGTTTTTACTACCGATCCACTGAAACCTGCTTCAAAGTCGGAAACGACTGAAGCCTGAATAACCGATTCTTCTCCGGTATCCAGAATTACATTTAAATTTTCCATATTATTAGCTTTAAAGATTTTATAAGGTATCCCCGTTACAAAATCTAAAATAGTCTCAGGTTCTCGGATCGTGTTTGTGAAGCCAACAGAAGAAACAATTACTCGAATTATGAAACAAGTTACGACACCTATTAAAGACATGCAAGTATTTTATTATAAAAAATATTAAAAATCAACTACTTGAACATAAAAAAAGAGGTACCATAGGCACCTCTCTATAAAATGTATAAGTTGTATTTCTGTAGTTTCAAATGTTAACTGGCCATAACAGCTTCTACCTCCTTAAGGATAGCACGTTTTGTTTTCACCCCAACAATCCGACCTGCTTCTTTACCATCTTTTAGAATAAGAAGTGTAGGAATGTTCATTACCTTGAATTTCTTTGCCACTTGCTGGTTGTGATCAACATTTATTTTGCCCACTTTAAAATCGTCGCGGGTGTCGGCAATTTCATTTAATGTTGGTGCAATAATTTTACACGGACCACACCAAGCCGCCCAGAAATCGATGAGAACGACTCCCCTTTTGGTGGCGGCTTTAAAATTTTTGTTGTTTAGTACTTTAATGTTTTTGCTATTGGCAACGGGCTTGGCATTTTTCATGCGGTAATAATTTACCGTTATCAAAACCACTAAAACAACAAGTACCGCACCTATTACAATTAATGTTGTAGACATAACTTAAGCTTCTTTTATTTTAATTTCTGAAGTCAGTTCAATCGCTTTTTTGTACAGCGCACTAACTCCGCAATATCTTTCTTCGGACAAAGAAACAGCTTTTTGAAGTTTTTCCAAAGGAAGGTCCTTTCCTTTGAATTCATACACCACATGCATTTTTGAAAACTGCTTTGGATGTTCTTCCGTAAGGTCTCCCTCCACAGCAACATTAAAACCATCGAGTTTTACCCGCATTTTTTTGAGGATGGAAACCACATCCATCCCGGTACAGCCAGCCAGTGCGGTCAACATCAGTGGTTTTGGGCGTGGTCCGCGATCTTCGCCACCAACTGCTTCCGCAGCGTCTATAATTACTTTATGACCACTTATATCGGCTTCAAAAGCCATGTTTTCCAGCCAGTCTACTTTTACTTCTTGTTTCGACATATCTTATTTTAAATTGTATTCTTTCTATTTTTTTCGTGTTTATCCACGAAGGAATTCTGAAGCGCTCAAAGCCGCAATCGTTCCATCGGCCACGGCAGTTGTTACCTGGCGGTAACGTTTGTTAATGCAATCGCCGGCAGCAAAAACACCCGGAATGTTGGTTTTCATCTCGGCATCTGCAATAATTTCAGCGCGTTCGTTCAGTGCCACCACATCTTTTAAATCTTCGGTATTGGGCACATAGCCAATAAAAATAAAGGTCCCGTCGGTATTCAGTTCCGAGCGGTTTCCTGTTGGAAGGTGCTCAATTGAAACTTTCTGCAACGAACCGTTTCCATAAAATCCGCGAAGTTCCGATTCCATCACAATATCGATTTTCGGATTTTTCTCAGCTTCTTCCACTGCATGTTTGAAAGCCTGAAACTGATCGAACTGGTGAACGATCGTCACTTTTGTTGCAAAATTGGTCAGTGCAACGGCTTCTTCCAGTGCCGAGTTTCCACCACCAACAACCACTACTTCTTTTCCGGTGAAGAAATCGCCATCGCAGGTAGCGCAGTACGATATTCCTTTCCCCTTAAACGTGTCTTCGCCTTCAATATTCAACGAACGAGGTCTTCCTCCGGGAGTCAGAATCACCGACCTTCCCTGAAATGAGCGACCATCCTCCAGTTCAATGGTTTTAATTTCTCCTTCAAGATCGTACCTGGCAATTTTTACATTCGATTTGATCTTACAACCAAAACTTTTGGCCTGCATTTTCATGTTATTGGCCAGCAGGTATCCTTTCGTGGTTGGCACACCGGGATAATTGGCAATCTCCTCGGTCAGCACCATTTGTCCGCCTACAGCTCCTTCATTCAAAATTAAAGTTGAAAGTTTGGCTCGCGACGAATAAATGCCTGCAGTTAAACCTGCAGCTCCTGCTCCAATCACAATGGTATCAAAAACTTCGCTCATTTTATGAATAGTTACTCGTTAAAAATTGGATATCCCGGACGTACCGGGAATATCCATATATAAAGTTGGGTTTTTATTATGCTCCAAATTGTTCGTCGAGGATGCTGGTTACCTGCTGCATATTCTGAATGCTGCTGGTAGCATGTGCAACTTTACCGTTTTTATAGTACATAGTGAACGGAAGTCCCATAAAACCACGACACTCGGGTGCGTTACGAATTACTGCTGCCTCAGGATTATCGAAAGCCATAGTAGCAAACTTTACGTTTGTACGTTCTTCTTCCAACTCTTCCATAACATCGTATACCGGCAGACACATCGGGCCCATGCGGCCACAGCAAACCATTACATTTTCGTTTTCGTTGATGAATTTTTCCAATTCTGCTGCGCTATCAATTTCGTGCAGTGCTGTACTTAATAGTTTCATGATTAAATCAAATTAAAATGTTACTAATTAATGCGTTATCTCTTGAATTATTTCTTTGTCCGACTCAAGATTACCATTTAGGTAATCACCAATAAGATTTTCGGGTGTATCCTGATGGATTCCTACAAACAGATTTATTTTTTGGGAAGCAAACAGCGATATGATCTCTTTTTTGATTTTAAATACAATCACATCGGTAATTCCACGCTGTTCGAGCCACTGCGGCAGTTCATCTACTGTTTCTACAGTTGGTATTTCTACCGACGACTTTCGAACCGCTCCGTCTTCGATCTCGAAAATTTCGTAGAAATTACATCCTCCGAAATATTCGCTCAGTTTATTGTCTGCTATTGGTATGGCTACCCGTCTCATTTTTTGCTTTGTTTTACGTTTACAAAGATAGAGCGAGCCATGATTCCCTGCCAGAATTTAGCGCTGTGAGGTTGTAGCCGGGCAACTGAACTTTAACAGTTTTTTTCCTGTCGTTTGACAGAATTTGTTTTTAAAGCCTGATTTTTGCGAGGAAATGATAAATTTGTATGACTTACAAATGGAACATTCAGAATCATATAACGATTGCCGGCTCGAGCAGTTTTCCGACCTTGAAGAACATAAAACCCGGGTGGAATATTTAAAGGGTGAAAACATTTTTAAACAAGGGGCTTTTGCGCCTTATGTTATTTATGTGGTAAAAGGTCTTGTAAAAGTTTACCTGCAAACCGGTTTCGAAAAACAGCTTAACTTTGCCATTGCCAAACCCGGCGATTTTCTGGCCTTCGCGTCTATCTTTGGCGAGAACGTTCATACCTACTCTACGCAGGCGCTCACCAATGCCGAAATTTGTATGATCGAAAAAGAAAGCCTCAAACAAATTCTGGTCGATCATCCTGAATTTGCGTTGCAGGTGACTTCAAAAAACTACAGGCAGGAAAAACATCTGCTTGAGATCATCAAAAATATTTCGTACAAACAAATGCGTGGCAAACTGGCTTCGGCACTGCTTTACCTTTCTCAGGATGATTTTCTGAGTGAAGATATTTTTAGTTACCTCACCCGCCAGGATCTGGCTGATTTCGCCTCCATATCGGCAGAAAGTGCTATTAAGTTTTTAAAGGAATTTGAAAAAGAAGGCATGATAAGCCTTGATGGCAAAAACATTGACATTACTGACGCGAAGGCGCTGACAACGATCAGTAAAAATGGATAATCGCGGAATTAGCTGCCGAAAGATTCAGTCCAAAAGCAACTACAAAGCAGAACCATTTTAACGGGGTTTAAATCGTATTACAATTGAAATAAATTAGGATGCTTTAATCATTCGATTGATCAAAAGTGGGTACCGACCATTCGAATTCGCCTGTAGCATTGGGTTTGCGCGCCCACGATTTTTCTACGAGAGTCAGTGGATACTCCACCAGGTTAATTACATTTAACTCAGTATCCAGAAAAACCACATTCTCACCATCGGCCGACAATCTGTAATTGGTATGCAAACCGGCCTGAAGTGTATCGCCATCGCACCAAACAATCAGATAGCCCATTTTGCCGATAACAGTTCCTTCAGGGAACTTCCATTTTGAAGGTTCCTTTTTGCTGTCGGAAAGATAATATCCTGAAATATCCTGATCGACGTCAGCAGGATTGTACAGTTCAATCCAATCATCGTATTCACCATCGTGGTCGTAACCATTCTGTGAATTCTTGGGCAGCAATTCATTAATTACAACATCAGGAATTTCCGGTACTTCCGGCTCATCATCATCCTTACTGCACGCGATCACTCCAAAAAGAATTGAAAAAAATAGGACGGATTTAAGGTACTTCATTGAATATTCTCTTTTCTAAATGGCTAGCCACAAAAATGACTAAACTTGATTTAAATTATTTTTGGCTGCGTAAAATACAAATAAATGTTGAAAGCGATTCAAAATTCAGGAAAATAGAAAACCAGGGTTTAAAATGGCTGTAGCTGAAGTTCAAAAAATAAAGATATTTCGGATAATTTTGCAAGGATATCGACTTTGGTTAGCTCGCACAATACGTACTTTTTCTATATCTGTTTTAAATCAATATTTTTCGTTCCTTTAGTATCCCGTAAAATTTATCTTTATAACTACCGGAAACCGGAATTAGATTTTTACCGATTCCTATCCTGTTTATTTCAATATTCTCAATTTTTGAAATGGATACTATATTAGAATAATGAACTCTTTGAAAATCATGCCTTGGTATTGGTAATCAGCTTAGATTTAAAATGTTTTCCTTTTAGAAATTTAATGCAAGTCCAAAACCATTTTCTACCGCCGATATTGTAACTGCCTCACGTTTAATTGCAAATCCTGGTTCAATTACCCGGTATCCTCCGGTTAACGCAATTGTACATCCGGCAAATATTGCGGTTGCCCCAACAGTAAAAATTGCCATTTCATTGCTTGTCAGACCAATTGCTGTTACAGGAATGCCAACAACGATTAATCCAATTGCCATTAATGTTCGTCTTTCCACCTTTTGAAAATTATAAGCTGATACTGCTGTCGCAGGGAGATTATTCTCAAGCGATATATCAGTTTCGTATTTTCGATGGATAGTAAACGGTTCGTTGGTACTTTTAGATTGTAATTCATTTTTCTGACCTTGAGTGAAATTACTTTTTTGAAGTAAACTCGGGGTAAAAATCAAAATTGAATTTTTATCATCGCTTTCCCAAATTTCATTCTCAACTTGAAAGAATTCGTTATTGGAAAATAACCGGATACTCTGTGAGTTTCTTGCATCCTTAATGTATAATGACTTCTTATTAATTAAGCATTGCGTCTTGGCGCTAAGGAACAAAGGGAAGAGAATAAATAAAGTGAAAATTAGTTCTTTCATGGCGATGTAACTTCAGGTTGTTCAGATCAATTATAGAAGTTTCTTTTAGCAGAATGAAATGCCCTTTTTATTCTTTACTATCCTAAATCAATATTTTTCTCTCTTTTAATATCCCGTAAAATTTATCTTTATAACTATCGGAAATTGGAATTAGATTTTTACCGATTCGTATCCTGTTTCTTTCAATATTCTCAATTTTTGAAATGGATACGATATAGGAATTGTGAACTCTTTGAAAATCGTTGTCAGGCAATATCTCTAAAAGATTCTTGAAAGTTTGCAAGGTCATGATCTTTCTGTCGTTGGTATGAATCTGCAAATAATCTTTCATCCCCTGGATAAATAGAATATCGTTAATGACTATTTTCTCAATACGGTGTTCCGTTTTCACGAAGATATAACCATTGGAACTGCTACTGTTTGTTTCCATTAGTTGGTTGTACACCTTATCAACCGATTTTAAGAATCGATCGAAAGTGAAAGGTTTTAAAAGATAGTCGGCAACATCTAATTCATAACCTTTTAGGGCGTATTCATCGTAAGCAGAAGTAATTATTACTTTGGGTTTGTTTTGAAGTGCTTCCAGGAACTGTATCCCCGATAGTTTTTTCATTCTAACATCAAGGAAAATCAGGTCAACAGTATTTTCCTTTAAATACCCGACGGCGTCAATTGCGTTATTGAATCCCTCCAACAGTTCGAGGTAATCTACCTGCACTATATATTCCTTAATCTTTTTTAAGGCAAGAGGCTCGTCTTCTATGGCAATACAATTAATTTTCATTTAGTTCAAGTTCTAAATTTACCGCAAATATCTGATTCCTTGAATCAACAGTCAAATTGTGTTTATTCGGATAGATCAGGTCCAATCGTTTACGAACAGTCTCTAATCCAATGCCATGCCCTTTATCCTTATCCGACTCCAAATTATAAAACTGATTAATACAACAAAATTTTAGAGTGCCATTTTCGATTGCTAATTCTATTACTATCCCATTTTCAATGTTTGAATCGACCGAGTGTTTAAACGCGTTCTCAACAAAAGGGATCATAAGCATTGGCGCGACTTTAATTCCTTTGCAATCGCCTCTAAATGAGTAATTCAGAAACTTTTCATTTTTCAGTCGTAATTTTTCCAGTGCTAGATAGCTTTCCAAATGCTCTATTTCTTTTTGCAGTTCCACCAAATCAAACTTAGCTTCTTTCAGCATGTAACGCATGATATCAGCCAGCATAACCAGTGATTCAGTCGCTTTATCCTGGTCATCGTGAATAAGTGTGTTAATGTTGTGCAATGTATTGAACAAAAAATGCGGATTTATCTGTGAACGAAGTAAGGCTAAAGTGCTTTCATGGTTTTTTCGTTCAAGTTCTGTTTTTAATTTGTTCTTTTTAAACCAATCGGTAAAGAAATAGGCTAAGCCTCCCAGTAGACCGAACAATAAAATGATAATGACATTTATTAAGGCACTTATATATATACCTTTACCACTATCTCTTAAAATAAATAAGTTTAAAGGATACAGCAGTATAATCAGTATCAAAGGATATATCAATAACTTAATATTCTTCAGAATTAGTTTTGTGAAGAAGAAGAAACCGTAAAAGGGAATCGTGAGTACCATTACTGCCAATGTTGGAAATTCATATGTATCCCAAAAAGACAGAGATCCGGATCCCATAAACGCATTCGCAAGAGAATACATTTGGTAAAAAATTCCAACGAATAGAATCCAGATAATCAGCCAGAATCCAATATGTGATAAAATAATTACTGACTTTTTCATAATTCCTTTTCTTTAAATCACTGTTTCAAAGGTCAGATTATATTATTATCTCTAAAAATACATTATATCCCCACTCGTATATTGTCGACATTTCCACTTTTTCTATCTACACTTTAAATTGAAGTGTTATTCGGTTTGACGAGCAGGGCTTACCTCTCGATGATCCAGAGTATTTCGTTTGGTATCAAGAACGTAATATGTTGACTTTTTATCCTGCATCTGTGAATAACCGTATTTTTTGAGTTCCTCGATGATTAGAGCTTTGTAATATTCCGTTATCTGATAAGCTTGCGATGTTTGAGAAGCCTTAAAATCTACAAGAATCTTTATTAGAATATAACGATCTCTTCCTTCTGTATCTGGGATGCCTCCTCCCCCGTTGTCTAAACCTATGAAAATACTCACACTATCAAACTCAGAATAATTGCTTACAATTTCACTTTCAATAGAATCACGGTTCATTTTATCATAAATAATGGCGAGTATACTATCTTGTTCCGGGCCAACACTACCTTCAAAAGTTCTAATTGTTATTAATCCAGGCATCGTGTAAGTAGTATTGTTACAGCTTAAGAAGAGTGCTGTTAATCCAATAAAAAGAAAGTGTATAGATTTCATAACAGGATTAATTTGAATTCATATGGATAATTTAATGTCATGATGTATTAAAGCTGATCAACAATCTGTGCCATCACATAGTAAATAAACGGTGGATTATAATGTCTGCACGATTCGGCATTTCGAACCATTATTATTTGCTCTTCCGGATAAACATACACCAGTTGTCCATACAGGCCAACAGCAAAGAAACTGCCGTATTTTTCAGGCCCCACTCCAAAGTTATACTGATAATCCAATCTACTCCCCTCGCTTACATCTCTTTTTGTGGCTTCGCACACAAATTCTTTTGGAATTATCGCCTTGTTGTCCCATTTGCCTTTTTGCAGGTATAATCGTCCCAGTTTCGCAAGATCAATTGGAGTGGAATTCAACCCTGAAAATGCTTTTTCCATAGCATTTTCACCTTTTCTGTCCATGCTCCAGCTTCCATCATACTGCATGCCTATTTCTTGCCACAACCTGCTTTCTAAATATGCAGATAAGGTGGTATCAACAGCTCTTTCAATTGTCATTGCCAGTAATTGCGCATTTGCACTGCTGTATTTATACTCAGTTCCTTCCGGCGTATCTAATTCGAGCCGGGTCATGTATTTACGGAGATTTCGCCCATAGTAATATTTTGCGTTTCCTGCCAGGGGATTTAATTGGCTGTCATTAAATTTTATACCGGATGTATGTTTCAACAATTGTCGAATCTTCACATCACCAATTTCTGTATCACTGAATTCAGGTAGATATTTTGATACCGGATCGTCAACACTTTTTATTTTGCCTTCTCTTATTGCGATACCTGTTAGCGTTGTTAGAAATGCCTTGGTAATGGAAAATGGATTGAGCAGAGTGGAGTCACTGTAACCTTCACCATAATATTCATAAATCACAGAGTCATTTCTTATTATTAAAAAAGCAGCTGTTTGGGTACAATTACAAAATGACTCAAGATCAACCACCTGAGTTCCAAATGACTTGTTATTTACCAAAATTTCTTTACCAAAATCATTTGCATTTTCAGCTTTGTAGAAACGGAATACATTTGAGTCATCGTGCCTGATCGTTTGAGCGGGGAAAATTTTGTGGTCATCAATATCAGGTATATTGTAGTAAATAGCCCTGCACGAGCTGATTACTATAGCTATAAAAACGATAGCTCCTAATTTGATATTGCTGCTGGGTAGTTTCATTTTTCAGGTATGTCTTTTTAAAAAAGAGTCTTATTGATCTTTATCTTCCATCAACCAGTTCAATTCTTGCCCATTTGAAATTCCAGTGAAGCTGATAATCCCGTATTTAAAGTTCCAGTAAATCTCAAAACCGTTAGTTTCGTCGCCTCTTGAATTGGAATATACGTTTTGGTAACTTTTATTGTTAAATATTTTTATTGCATGGAACTGATACCATTCTCCTTCATATCCCCAATTTGCTGCAATACTTAAAAAACCTTTGTTGTTATCTCCCCATGTTATATCTCCCCGTGGAATATAATTATCAATATCCCTGTATTCTACCGATTTTAAAATTGTAAAGCTCTGCGATCTCCAATCATTATCATAGGTTTTGTTCAGTATTGATATCCAGTTATCATTAGAAGCCTCAATTATTATTTCTTGTTCGTCGGTAACGTAGTCGTAGTCATGATTTCCCAGCGTTGTGTGGGTTCCAGATTCAGTTCTGTAGAAAACCTTTCTCACAAATACAGTGTCAATTGATCCATTACTGCATTTATAGAGCAAGGTGTCGCCTGTACTAAAGATACATCTGTCCTCAATCGGTATCTCATTAATTACAAGCTTTTCTTCCGAACAAGCAGTTACCAATAGGAATGAGAACAACAGAATGCAAATATTTGGTAATGATCTCATGGCGAGAATCAGTTAGTGATTAATTGGTATAAAATTCTGCAATTATTAAATGCTTTAAAAATCCGATATATTCCTGGCAGATTTTTATCGACACTTTCACCTTTTTAATCTATTCTTTAAATATTTTACTGTTACGCATTCTAACATAATTTGTTATGGGCCATTTGTGTTTTGGATATGCTCTTCAAACAGATCCTCAACTTCAGAATTTGAAACACGGATCACAATACGCTTATTTGGGATTAGAAATTGTAGTTAAAAAAATTAATTAGGGCACCAAACTGAAGAACAAAACATTAGCTCGAATATGATTTTGCTTCTAAGGCAGACAGAGTCAATGATTCGGATTGGAAATGTACAACTATTAAAAAGTGTATTATAGCTGTTTGATAATGGAAGTGGCATAAACCCGTAATAAATTATCGCCCGATTTCCTTCGCGCAGGAGAGAGGAATCGGGCGATAATCCGCATTAAAAGAAGTTCTATTCAGGTCTGTCTTATAAGAAATATTTTAATTTCGATTCTTTAAATTATAATGCTTTAAACGTATTAAACGAATGAGCCTTTACTTTTACATTTAAGTACTTCCCTTCGATTTTTACCGAAACCTCCTGCTCTTCATCTGTAAAGTTACCCACCAACACCACATATTTATCATCAGGTGTAAAGACAACCAGAATGGGTATTTTATCTTCTCTTCCGCTTTTAAAAGTTTTGACCACACTTCCCGACGGAACAGAAGTAGTGTAATGTTTTACTGCATAATACTCAGGTGTGTATGTAACCGCTTTTGTTTCAGAATTAACTCTGATCAATGAATTTTGAATCCATCCCCAGCCACTTACACCGTTATCGTATAAAATAGAGTTCCAAAAGGTATATTCTTCACATCCATTACCCAGGTAGTGATTTATTAAATTGAAGGTATGTTCACCGGCACCCCAGTCGAACGATCCCCAGCCACACTCACTTTCAGTTTGAACATATTTATAATCGGGATATTTTTCCCTTAATTTGGGTAATATCTGTCCACCTTCCCACTGAAAACCAACTCCCTGAATGGTTTTCGGCATTCGGGGATCAGAAAGAACTTCATCAATAATATCGTAGCGATTGGTGTTGATCGTTCCCAAATACACCTTCACATCGGGATGATCTTTTTTGAGTGTTGGAGCGAGGTATTCAACGTTAAAACGAATAATTCCATCTGCCGTCCAGGCACAGCCCGGATAAGGGGTATAACTCCAGGCTTCGTTTTGAAACATCACCATTCCAATATCAATTCCCTCTTTTTGATAGGCCGAGATATATTTACTGAAATAGTCGGCATAGGTCTGTAAATAGCGTGGATCCTGTATAAAGTAGTCGTTTTCGGTCACTTGATTTGGAAATACTGATTTGTCCTTATCGTCTACATCCTCAAAAAGGAGATAATCCAGTTTTGGATCCAGTTCATTAAACTCACTGTTGCTCACCACCGAATAGTACTGATTGATTTTCATCCACGATGGCGGAGACCAGGGAGAAATCCAAAATCTTAATTCAGGATTATAACTTTGTGCTGCTTTAATAAATGGAATGATTGATGTCTTATCCCGATCGATATTAAAATACTTTAACTGAAAATCACCCGGCACTTCATCGCAACTGTACCAGTCGCGTGCATAGTCGTTGGCATTCATTGAAAAACGACCAAGGGTATATCTAAGATCACCATCGGGTGCAAACAATTTCTTTAAAATAATCTCCTGTTTTTCGCGTGGTAGCATATTCAGAGCATCCCAGCCTTTTTCGTTAAAGGTTCCTCCCCAGGCTTTAAAGGTCACAATATAATCATCTTCACCAACCGTCAAACTCGTTTCTACATTTGATGTTTTTTCGAGTTGAATCGAAGTTTGTTTCCATATTTCACCTTCGGTACTTGAAGTCCACTGAAATTTTTGTGCATGGGTTATTAATCCTATTAATAGGAATAGTATTACCGGAATTGACCTTCTCATTTTATTCAAAAGTTTTGGTTGATAATTAATGCCGCAAAATTACCCGCATATTAATAATCGTGAGTAAACACATTCAGCATCTTAGCAATATAAACTAATCAGCACCTATCACTGTCAAACCCATAAAATCCTTCTTTAAGAATGCAAAGACCACTCCCTTAAAATCAAAAACAATTATCTTGTAGCTGAAAACAGCATTTACAAATTTTTAGGGTGCAACTCACAGAAGAACAAAAACAACAGCTTGAAGCAGAATGTACTTTTACGGCCTCGCGAAGCAGTGGCGCCGGCGGACAGAATGTAAACAAACTATCTACCAAAGTTGATACGTTTTTCATTATTCAGAACAATATTGTTTTCTAACATTCCAAAGGATAAATTCTCAAAACTAAAAAATGAAGATAATTCAGGAGGTGAATTTATCTTGTGTTTTGGGACCAGGGGGTCCCAGGTTCGAATCCTGGTATCCCGACCTAATAATCAAAGAGTTACAAGATTTATTTCTTGTAGCTCTTTTTTATTTGCACAAAATTTGCACAAAGACACATCAACAAAAGACCTAAAACGAATGAAAATGATGAATTTTAATGAAAGAATCGGTATCTAAACACCTGGGATTTTACAGTTCATGACACATTGTGAAACAGTGCTTGTTTAAAAGATACGGTAAAGGAAAGGCTACGAGCTCAAAATATAGCTTTTCCTTTTTTCTTTGTCCGCGTTGTACTAACCCTTACTAACTATCATGTAATCCAATTGTCCCAATTTTCTGATGTCCTTTTGATTCTTTGGCCTACACTATTTGTCCGAAGGAATAGGTTCTTTAAAACTGTAGCTATAACCAGCCTGTCGTAAAGCGTCAGCTTCGTTGTAAAATATGATGGTCTTCTTTATTTTTCCATCTTTTACCAAAAAGATTTGATTGGCCCATATCGTTGTTTCGTTGCCTCCTTTTTGGAATTTTATAGTTAAAGTTCCCCAACTTGAGATCCATTGCCCGCCATCCTTTACTTCGACATTTGATACAGCAACAGTCTTTTCAACATTCATCGCTACTTTCTCATACAAGTATTCCAGGTTCTGATCCCAAATTAGTAAGGCATCATCTTTATGTATCGAATCACCGATAGAAGGACCATACCCAACATAATCGTCAGCCAAAACTGATTTTAGGGATTCAATATCATGATCCTGAAACGCCTTTTGAAATTTCTCCACAATATTTAGATTCTCTTGAATTGTTTGATTCTGATCGGTACAGGAAAGAATCATAATTCCCAATAGCACCATCATAATGTAATTTACTTTTTTCATATGTATAAATTTTAAATAGATTTTATATGTTCCTGATAATAAGTTCTGTATTCATATTTACAGATAATTGCTTTCGCAGATTGAATAAATTATTGTTCATATTTCGAAATATCAGCATCCAGTACTGAGTAACCGGTTGATATGTCATCAGAACCATCGACTAAAAAAAGCTGTGAGATTTTGTCCTTCAACTGAATTTGTCCTTTTATCGTAACTGCTTCAAAGCGTGAATTAACCTTGAATCCTTTCTCATATTTTAGATAAACAATCTGGTTTTTGGGTGGTGGTGGCGTATGTATACAAGCTCCAACCCATGGAACCAATAAAAATTCTGTCGATTTCTCATCAACATAATCCAGGGGTAACAAATATCCCGAAAGACTTATGGTTGTATTGTCGAGTGCCGTATTTACTGTTTCTGCCTTTTCTTTGCGCAATTCACCTATTTTGGCCCGCATATCCAGCAGGTTGTCAATATTCACACCTTCAGCTTGAAGTTGTTGCTCCAGACTATCAATTTTTGTCTGTTTTTTTATTCGGGAATCAGTATCAATTGCTGCTACTCTTTCCCTGTATTTTGCGACCTGGCTTAAATTGTATAATTGCTCAGAAGATAATTTTGTAAACGGATCATCAAATTCAACTTTTGGTGCAAGCTCACTCCACGATAGTTCTTTGAAGTCTTGCGCCACTCCTGCAAATGCTGATATCAGCAAATAAATTACTACAATCAATTTCATATTTGTATTGTTATTTTTTAACTGTAAGTCCATCCGACATTGATTTTTTATACGATTGATAAGCGGGAATTAATCCGACAAAAGTTCCCAGTACTAAAATGCTTACCAGCAACAGAAATTCGTTTGTCGTAAACCATTCCATTGGGATTATTAATCCTAATTTTTCGGCCACAATGTTTTTACTAAGGATCGCCAGAAGTTGTAAAATTGCGATTCCAACGATCACTCCACTTATAATTACACCGATGGTTTCGATTAAGATTAAACCGAAAATATGTTTGGGTTTTGCACCTGCCGAACGTAAAATTGCCATCTCGCGCCGGCGGTCGTTCAGGCTGGTAATTAATGTGGCCAAAATTCCGCCCAATGCAACAATTAACACCAAAACAGAAATCACAATCAACACTTTTTCTATGGGCCGAACAATTGTCCACAGTTCGGTTAGTGTTACCACCGGCATTATTGCCGATAAAGGTTCAACCTGATAGTTATTCAGTTCACGGTGAACACTCAAAATATCAGCAGGATTCTTCAGACCAAGAAAAAATCCGGTAATAGAATTTTCGGCGTGATCATGGTCATTTCCTTCGTGTTCGTCATGATCATCCAGTACATCCGCGAATACATCGTGCGTAGCTGCGTCGTTGCTATAAAAGTGTGAATGAATGGCATCTATGGCAAAAAGCGAAACAAAAACAGTTTGATCAACGGGAGTGCCGGTTGGATTCAATATCCCGGAAATGGTAAATTTTTCGGCATCGTGTTTTACAAATTCTTCTTTTCCCATGCCATGGGTCACCACCACCTTATCGCCAACCGCATAACCAAGTTCTTTTGCCACTTTTACTCCAAGAACACAATTCATTTCCTCTATGTCGGGCGTTCCCGATTTTGTTTGAATCGTTTGGTTTTGGCCATATTTAAAATGCGTGAAGAATTCGGCATTTGTGCCTAAAACAGGAAAACCTTTGTGCGAATCGCCCAGCGAAAGCGGAATACTCCACGAAACTTCGGGCATCGCGGAAACTGTTTCATAGGTTTCCCAACTGACATTCTGATTGGAATAACCAATATGAAAAACCGTAGATAAGAGCAAGGAAATATTTCCTGTTCGGGCCCCCATCACCAGGTCGGTGCCCGAAATGGTACTGGTAAAACTTTCGTGAATACCAGAGCGGATCCGTTCAACTCCAAGTAACAGAATCACACTTAAGGAGATGGAGAGAATACTAAGCAAAAGTGTTGCCTTTCGGTAGCGAATACTTTTTAGTGCAAGTTTTAAGATGAATTTCATAGGGCACCTCCTTCGCTTTTTTGTTCCGTATGAATAATTTCTCCGTTTTCGAGGTGTGCACTTTTGTCAAACAGATGCGAGAACTTTTTATCGTGGCTTACAAAAACCAGGGTAGTTTGGTTGGCCGAGCATTCTGCCAAAAGCAAGCTAATAAATGCCTGTTGTGCTTTTTCATCCAACGAAGAAGTGGGTTCGTCGGCAATAATAATCTCGGGGCTTCCGATAAGGGCACGACAGGCAGCCACACGTTGTTGCTGCCCCACACTTAATTCGGTTACCGGTTTGTGTAGCACTTCCTTACTTGCCAAACCTACATGATTCAGTAAACGAATGGCTTCGTTTTTTGCATTAGTTCCTGATACTTCGAAAGCTTTGTTTCGTTGCTTCGAAAATTGGCAGGGAAGCGTAACATTTTCGATAACCGAAAGATAAGGCACCAGGTTAAACAGCTGGAAAATATAGCCCATATGTTTGGCACGAAATTCATCACGTTCGCTGGCTTTCATTTTATTTATGGACAGCCCCAGCAATTCAATGGCTCCTTTTTGAGGAACGGTTATTCCTGCAAGCAAACTTAAAAGCGAGGTTTTACCGCTTCCGCTTTCTCCCTGAAGAAAAAAACGTTCACCTTTGGCAATACTCAAATGGTCAATTTTGAGCAGTGTCTTCTCCTGTCCGTTCCATTTAAATTCAAGATCTTTTATGTTGATTTGTTTCATAAAATCTTTTGTAGCACAATTTAAAATGAGCTGCCGACTGAAATGTACCAGGCAAAATCCTCGTTACTCCAAGCCGCATCAACTCCCAGTCGTATCCGAAATAGTTTTTTTAATGCAAACCTAAACCCACCTCCATAATTGTAAATCCAATCGGCATCTTTAAATTTAGCAAAATCATTCATTGCTTTTGCACTTCCCACAAAACCAAGCACCGACAATTCCTTATAAAAAGCCCATCTCCACTGTGTTTCTGCTAAAATTAAATTATCTCCCTGGTAGCGCATGGCAGGTACCCCACGTAAATCTACATAAGGTTTGGCATAAAACGGTGCATTGTTTTCAACAAATTGTCCTTCGAAACGAACCGCGCCATATATTTTCTGTGCAGGATTAAAATAATACTTGGTAAAGAGTTCCATTTTGGCAAAATTCTCATCACCACCGAAAAAAGTGGCGTTGTAATCGAGATACAAACCTGCATCGAATCCTTTATCAGGAGAAAATGTATTTTTCACATTTTGAAAACTAAATACCAGGCCCAACATGCCCAATTTGGAAGTACCCGTAATATTATTAATCAAAGAATCCAATCCCGGGGAAGTGGTATTTATATCCGGTCGGATCACTGTTTTCGAAAAAATATAACGGGGACCGAGAAAGAGATTTGTTTCGCCTAGACGGAATAATAATTTATGAGCTGTGCCCCAAAGATTAAGCTTTACTTTTATCGGTATAGTGGCAGAAAGAATTTTCTCATAAAAAGCGATGTTAACCTCTGATTTAACAACAACACCTGTATAGCGGAGATGATCATTAAAAAAGGTTTCTGAATGTGCTGCCCCATATAACCACGATTTGTTCATTGTCATTCCACCAAATATCCCTGAAACAGTGGCCGGAGTATTCTTTCTCAAACTACGTTTGTTTGAGTGCAGATACCCAAGAGCCACACCGCCTCCAAACCCGCCCAGTGCTGGTTCTGTTACAATCATCGGAATTGGCAATAGTCCTTTTTGGTCATTTGTAAACCGGCTTGTATCTGACTCATCAAAATATAATTCATCCAACATGTCATTCATTTTCTGAACGTTTCGTATCGGTCTCTGTGCATTTACCACAACTGAGAGTATCAGGAATAAAAACGACAAGAAGAGCGGTTTGAAAAAACCAGAAGAATAAACGAATCCAAAAACTTTGGATACGATACTTTTTATATGTTTCTTTTTGTAAAAATTCATGCCTAATACTTTACTCCGCTCTACTACCACCAGCGGATTACAATGTAAGTCCGTGCAGGTAATTTTTCCCCCTGATACCGAACCGATAGGTTATTCCCAAAGTAAACTGGTTCCGACTGCCAAGGAAGTTATACATTCCTGTTAATTGATACCGTTTATTGTGTTGGTAGTTAAATCCAACCGACATACTCCATGGGGAGTATAATTTTTTATTAAATGCATAATATAAATTTGTACCGTTGGGAGTAAACTCCACTTTCATTTTACGTGTTTCGGAAGCATCAAAAACCATGTCATCCAAATCGAACATACCGGCTTTCATAACTGAATCTGCCAGGTTCCAAAGTATGGGTGCGGGTACATCTTCATCCTTCACCTCTACATTAAAATCATCAACGTGCCATTGGTGCGCCTGTAGCAGCGCATTTGTTTCTTGTACCGATTTTATAACGGGATCCATGGGTTGCTCGCACGAAACAAATACCAGTATCGCCGTTAACACCATTAAACTTAATTTCCTTATCATATCCTTATTTTCTCATTTATATCCTATTACTGCCACGAACTTCCAAAAACAACATAGAATGCAAAATCTTTTCCATTACCCATGGCAAAATCCAATCCTGTGTGAATACCCATCATTCGCGCCAGTTTATATCGAAATCCGCTGCCTACGGTGTACGTAAAATCAATATCGTTAAAGGTACTTGCATCTTTAAATGCTTTTCCCACACCTGTAAAACCAACTACTGACCACCGCCGATAAAAATTGTAACGCCATTCAGTTTCTGCAACAAGTACATTGTCGCTTTGGTAGCGCATGGCCGGAATTCCCCGGAGCGATACAAATGGATAGGCGTAAAATGGCCCGTCACCCAACATAAAACTGCCGTTAAAACGCCAGCCCGAAAAGAGTTTCGGACCAATAGGCAAATAGCCGTAAAAGTTGGTTTTAAGAATGCTGTAGTTATCGTCGGACCCGAGCCATTTGGCCGAGTGGTTTATGGATAATTCAGAATTAATTCCTTTTGTTGGTGTAAAAACATTGTCTCTGCTATCATAAACAATTTGTGGTTTTATGGTAACAATTTGAGAATTTACATTTAAGCGTTTAATTATTTCGTTCAGCAAACGGTTACCTTCAATGGTATCCAGCGTAACTGTACTATTAAAATGGGTGTACGAAGCACCGACATAAAACTGAGATTCAGCGATACGTAGTTGTAATTTCTGATAAAAAACCCATGCATCCAGGTTTACGGTAACGGGATTATTTTCCAGGATTTCATTATTATTTCCATAATAATCGATTCTTAAATCGGGTTTAAAAATCACTGTCATACTACGAACCCGGTTTTCACCAAAAGTATGGGAATGAAATCCTCCAACTCCCCATGTTCTGTTGGATGTTACTAAACCTATCAACCCGGAAACATCAGGCGGTACGTAACTTTTATATTTGGTTTTACGATTGTGAAAATACAATAGCGCAACAGCACCGCCATACCCGGTTGCAGGCTCTGTAATAGGCGAAATAACGGGTAATACTCCCCGATGTTCCAACAAAAAGGAGCTTACATCAAAAGCTCCGTCAACAGAATCCTTAAAGGATATTTTTTTCCCTTTAACGGCAACGTTCATCGAATCGGTTTGCGCAAGGACAGAAACTGCCGGAATCAAAAGTGAAAAAAAACAAATCAATGCAACATAAACATGTGCCGAAAAAGCTGTACCAATCCTTCTCCAAACTGTTCTGAAATTTGAGTGAATTCGGCAAAATGCATTTGTTTTTCCAGGAAAGACAAAACCTGAAAAAGGATTTATGTTGACTTTAACTTTTCGCAAGTTGTGGACAACTATTTTTCGAATTTTCAGTTGAATTTTCTTATCCAATTTATTTTCTATTATTGTTTTTCTTGTACTCATAAAGTTATCTCTGTTGGGCATATTATAGAGTTGCGGTAAAAACTCCTTTGTTCATTGTGTTAATTTTTATGCTTTCATTATAAACCATATATACAACCGTTCTCTATTTGCATCTATTCTTGATTGTTAAGAAATACTTGTTGCTCTTCAGGCGACAACCAGCCTCCGCCAAGTGCTTTGTAAAGCAAAATATAGGAGTTTAAAATATTTAAGCGATTGGCCAGTAAATCAAGTTGAGCGGAAAAGGATTGGCGCTGCTGTTCCAGTACTTCCAGATAGGTAGTTGATCCCTCCTCGTAACGAACATACGCTAATTCTTCTGACTCCATTGCCGTTGATGTTCGGGACTCCTGAGCAATTAACTCCTCCTCGTAGGTGGAAATATTTACCAGCGCATCTTCAACTTCCTTAAATGCGTTGAGGACAGTCTGCTCGTATTGCAATAGTGCAACCTGGGCATCTTGTCTGGCCAGCTCAACGCGCGCTTTATTTTTACCATATTGGAAAATAGGTCCGAATAAACTCCCTCCTGCCGACCATGTCAATCCCATAGCATTCAGTGATGTAAGATCGCTGCTTGCTACTCCCATTAGACCAGTTAAACTTAAGGATGGCCAGCGTAAGGCTTCTGCCACGCCTATTTGGGCAGTGCTTACCCTGTATAGCGCTTCACTTTGTTGAATGTCCGGTCGGCGAGTAAGTAATTCTGATGGTATTCCTACCGGAATATCCAACTGATACTTATGTTGATAAAAAGGTTTTCCTTTTTCAATTTCATGCGGAGCTTCTCCAATCAGTATGCTTAACGCATTCTCATAATTTGCAATAATTCGTTTATATACGGGAACAATAGTGGCTGCCACATCACGTTGTATTTTGGCCTGATTATAATCCATTAGCGAAATCAAACCACCTTCGTATTTATCACGCATAATTATCAGCCCGCTATCTCGTGAAGCCACAGTATTACTGGCAATCTGCAGTTGATCTTGGGAGGCCAGTATGGAATAATAGGTTGATACTACTGCACTTACAATTCCCAATTTAACCGTTTGTTGGGCAAATTCGCCGGCCAGGTAGGTTGCCTGGGCTGCTTCATTCAATCGCCTGTATTTTCCCCAAAATCCAATTTCCCATCCTACCTGTGGATAGACATTAAAACTGCTGGAAGTATTACCTGAAAATCCGGAAGCCGAAACACCAGCCCCATAATGAAACGCCGGCCATTGGTCAGCTTTCGTATAGGCAATATTTATTTTGGCTGATTCAAGTCGTGAAGCTGCAATTCGCACATCCTTGTTATTCAATAAGGCCTTTTTTACCAGCGTGTCTAAAACTTCATCTTCGAACAATTCCCACCATAGTAAATTTACTTCATCATTATTATCAGATGTATCAAATCGAAAACCAGCAGGATTCTGTGTTACCGGTTTTGTAAAATTGGGCCCCATCATACACCCGGACAAACCAAGTAAGAAAAGTAACAGAGCGTATAAATATTGTCTTTTCATTTTAAAATTATTTATTCCGGATTATCAACCACACCTTTGTCTTGTACATCTGTATTTTCTTTTACTCGTTTTGATTTACGCCACTGCTTATTAGCTTCAAGCGTTTTTTGAGCCAGAACAACATAACTTACTGCAACCATTATTTGCAAAACACGAAGCCAAACCTTACTGCCTGCATCTGCCGTGCTGGTAAGCGACTGGCCAATGATCAACAAAAAAGTAGAAAACCCCATACCATACAAGGGAGCCATTTTCCCTCCTGAAAAAAGCTTTCCGGCAACGAATAAACTTACAGTAGCTATAAGCAATACAAAAAACAGGTAGCTGGGTACAATCACCAAAAGTTCGTAAACGACAATGGATGCGATACCTCCGGCCAGGTTTCCTACCAGCATGGCGATGGCATTCTTTGAGCCAAAAGCCGGTTGCATTGATAACACTACTACAAAAATCAGAATCAACAAACTTCCGGTAAACTGAAACGCAAAAAATAACAGCACAACAGGAAAAACAATTAAGAGCGTTTCCAATGCCTTTGTAAAACGAATATTCTCCGGAATAGCTTGAGCAGCACTCTTTTCTACACTCTTTTTTTGTGCTTGTACGTGATCTGGAATTAGCGTAAAAACCATCCACACAAGAAGGATGGTTACGCATACACCAAAAATAAATATAAGCGTGAAACCAAAAGCAACTGCCGTTCCCATCATCCCAAGCATGGGCATTACAAGCAATATCATTAATATAAATAACTTAAGTGTGGATGTTAGTTTGGTGGTATAAAAAACAGATAACATGATTAGTGCAAGCAGTGGGACAAAAAATACGATGTATTGAACAAAGTACTTTGTAGTCAGAAAACCAATTACCGTTAGAATTGCGATAATACCTACAAATGATATTCCTCCCTTAAGCGTAGGCATCTTCGTTCCAACACCCAGAAAGCTCAAAGACAGAACAGGTGTTAAATAAGCCATATCCCATGCAAAAGCCATAGCCACCGACATCATTATGGTTGCACCCAAAGCATACCTTAACATCGGAATATTTTCGGATGCTACCGGAACAAAGAAAATTCTATGGGAAGAACTACCTGACATAAGAAAGCCATGAATTAAGCCAAATACGGAAATTAGCCAATTTGTATAAAATCCCCTGATTTTTGGTAAAAACGACCACATCTGCCCGGCCACCAGCCCGGCAGATACGTTTTGCATCTTCATCGGTAAAAGCAATTGTTATAGGAAAGCGTTGAGGATCCTGCAACCAGGAACTGGAACTATTTATTGCGGGTAATCCACCACGATTAACTTTATTACCTGAGTCAACCCCATTTCCAATGCCCCGTACCGTTCCGGTAAATATTTTGCCCGGTGCAACATCGAGAATAAACTTTACAGGGTCACCAATTTTCATATTCGAAATATTATTCTCTTTAAAATCGGCCTGAATCCAAATGTCCTGTTTCGAAACCAATGTGGCAAGCGCTTGTCCTTGTTGTCCCAAATAACCGACATCAATATTAAAACTTTCAATAAATCCGTCGTTTGGTGCGTAAACCGATGTGAATGATAAATTCAACTCAGCCTGTTCCACCTGGGCTAATGCCAGTCGCAATTGTGGATTCTCAGGACCAGCAACTCCCAGCTGTTCTTTGGCTATTTCAAGATTTGCTTCTGCTGAAGCCAATCGTTCCTGTGCCTGGCTTAGTGATGTTTCAACACGATCGATATCTGCCTGAGACACTGCACCCGGATTTTTATTGATCAATCGTTGGGTTCGATCATAGTTACGTTGGGCACGATCGAGCTGGGCCCTGGAAACTCCAACACTGCTTGCAGCGGCTTTCACATTAGCCCCGTTCACCCCCATTTGTTGCATTGTATAATCCAAATTCGCCTGTGCCTGACGTAAAGCAACATTAAACGGAGACTTATCCAATTGAAACAGGAGATCATCAGCCTTAACAGCACTGTTTAACTTTACACGAACATCAGTTACATAACCACTTACTCTTGGCGAAATTGGGATTACCAGTTCGGTAACCCTTGCCTGTTGTGTATAGGGTGTATTCCTGTCGGATAAAACGTACCAAACAAAAATTAAAGCCGCCAACAGCAAGGTTACTCGTGTAACCCACACCATTGATGGCGTTTTTTTCTTTTTTTGTTGACCTGCATCCTGCTTTGCTTTGGTTTCTGCCATAACGCTATTTTGTATTTATTTTCTGGGACTCTGTTCTAAAATACCTACTCTTCATATATCATTTCCACATCATCTATTATCAATTCGCTGCCCACGGCTCCGGCAAAAACAGCTCCGGCATAGCTCGATGAAGCCACAAAAGTGATGTGGGTAGGCAACATATATGCAGCCGAATCGGCCGCAACAAAATCAACATCTTCTTCCCTCATATATTCCGGATAGGAATCGTCAAGCGGGCCATAAACAAATTCAACTTCCTTTTCAACCAGGTCCGGCTGATTTGCATCACTTCTGAACCAGGCTGTTCCAAGGCGCTGCGTCTTCCCGGCCAGCCGGACCTCCAGAAGTGCATATATATCGCAGTTGTCATCGAAATCCAATACATTACCGTAGCGGTCTTCATTGGTTTCTCCCGGAACATAAGAATACTTAAACCTGATTTTATCTGGCCTGCCGGTAAATGGAGTTCCAAAAACAACAGCAGCTTCCGGATCCGTTGGATCAAGCTTGTCGGAATCGAAATAACCGGTAAACAGCGATCCTGCGGCAATTGGAGTTTTTAGTGGAATTCCTGCCAAACCAAGGTCGTAGGTTTCCATATGTGCGGCCAGGTTTCCGCCACCAAGATCGAAAGGTGTAGTAGCCAATTTTCCTAAAATTCGAGTTCCAGGATTTCCTGTTCCCCAAATGGTTGACGCCGCATCGGCTCCGGGTTCATAATATCCCGAACTGGTTTTGTACCAGGCATTCAAATCACCATTCGCGAGCTGCGGTGTAGCCGAGGCAATAAAAGATTTGACTGTCCAGACATGAACATTGCCATCTTCAGAAGTTACATTTATCGTGGCATCACTGCTGAGGTCGATCTCCTCTCCAATCGCTAAACTGGCTGTAGCAAAGCTTGAAACTGTGAGTTCCTGAACAGCGAGTGCTGTCAGATCTACTCCGGCTGGAATTTCAACGGTAACTGTTTGGGTAGTTAGGTCGATAACGGCATTCCCGGCCTGGTTACTCACTAAAAATTTCTTAATATTTCCGTAAGGCGATAATCCGAAATAATCTTCTTTTACACAAGAGACGATAACAAGTATCAGCAAAATAGTATATATTATCCTTTTCATACTATTAAAATTATTTGTTTTAAAAGGTATAGTATGGAACTCGTCCCGAAAATTCGGGACTCGTTTCATTTTCATAGTTTTTATGGTTACTTGTTTGCACCGAAATAGTAGGCCAATCCCAATTGCAGCGATAGCAGATCAATATTAAAATCTACATTTTGCCTTACTTCTCTTGATTTTGGGCCATTGTTTTTACTGCTTTCAGAAACTCTTAAATCATAGCCTAACACATTCAATTCTACTTCAAAGGCAAAATTCTCCATAGCAAAAAATGTAATCCCCGGACTTAGCCCAACTCTGAAATGGAAGTCGTCACCATATATTTTTTCAATCTCATCCAGATTTTTGGTATTGCGGGTTAACGAATTAGTTTTTCCAAATGTCAAACCGATTTCGGTAAAAAAGCTTAGACGTTCACTTTTTGTAAGCGGAACGGATGAACGGATTGCAGGTGTTACTGCAAATCCCCTGCTAATTGTGTTCGACTGGAGTGTGTCCGGATCGCGATAAATCGTACCAGAAAACTTATCCTGAAAATAGTTGAGATTTAATAAAACCATTCCGTAATCGCCGGTGTAGTATCCTCCTTTTACCAGCACATCATATGACAGACGATCGCCATCAATAACCTGCTGAATGAGGTAATCCGTATTTTCCAGTTTTTTATCGGTGAGAGAGAATGCCAATCCGGCAAAAAAATTGCCTTTTTTAAAGGGCTTGAATTTCCCGGAATAGTAGCTCGACAACAAATCATATGGTGTTTGTTTCTCATCAACCGATAATGTATCCTCTTGTGCTAACAGATTTATAGCATAAAACAGGATGAATAGTGACAATATAATTTTCTTCATTTGTATTTAGATTATAGAGTTTGCTTGTTCTTTTCTGGCATGGCTACAAATGATTATTGCGGGTACTCTTAATATTGAATATGGTTGTTTTTTATAAAATCCTTCTTAATAAACTGTGGAGTAAAAATGATTATTCCAATTTCAAATCCAGCAGCCTTGCTCCCGTCGAAGCTTGCTCCGTATGATATTGCCGGAATGATGTAGTCGTTGGGTTCCCATCTTAAACCAACTTTATATTCCGGTTTTGAATAGACATTTCCTTCTGTCCCAAAAGCCTCGGCTATAATCGCCGTTTTAGGGATAATTTTATAAATGGCAAGCCTGGATGACCAGGTAAAACCCCAGGCTGTTTCCTTATTGTTTCCGTGATCGAAATCAACCAGTGCTCCCGGCATAATATCCCACGAAACAGCATTATTAAATAAAGAGACGGTGAAAGGTATAGCTGTCCAGACATTCTTGTGCAGCTCCGAGTAGTTAAATTCGTCGTAATAGCCCGGTGACTTCCCAAATCCTAAAAATGCAGCACCTCCGCCGTTTTTCTTTTCATTTACCCAGAACATATACTTGGCATAAACGGTGGTAGTAAAATGCTGGTTGTAGTCCTTTACACGGTAATCGCGATACAGGTTGCCCTGGGCAAAAAACTCGAAACGGTCGATGAGTGCAAACGACATGAGTAGAGTGGAATTCCTTTGCCCGCTTGTGACAACAAAAGTACCGGTACCGTGTGGCATCGTTAAGTAATTGTCCGAGTTAAATTGTTGTGCATGTAACAAAAATGAAGGAAATAAAAGCATACATGCAAATAATGTTTTGATCTTTCTTACCATAGTTATTTTTGTTAAATAGTTGCTAAATTCTTCATTAAAATATTTGAATACCAAATTGTATTCGGTTGTTTGTAAAGCCCTCACCGTTAAACTGTTTCTTGTTCGTATAAAGCCATTCTATACCCACATTTACGTATTTATTCAAACGATAAAAAGTATTTACGAAACCAAAAGTGCTCGATTTAATATGAGGATTTGGATTGGTGTCCAGTTCATCGGCATGAAACATTCCAAGTGCCAGGTTACTTCTTAACTTTTCATTCCATTTATGACCAATCGAGCCAAATCCACCACGCTCGACCTGCAGTTCCAAACTGTTTTCAGAATAATAAGCGCCTGTACCGTCGGTTCCCATGATATAATTTGAAGCACCGGAACCGATCATTGCAGAGAGAGCTATTTTATCCTTTGCCCCTGGCTTGAAAACAGCAGTTGCGTTACCTAACCATCCGTTTTCTACTTCTTTGTTTCGAGTAGATTGAACAACATAAGTTAGAGGACGATACATACCTGTTAATCCAAGATGAACAGCCTCTGATGGATCTATTGAGAGAAAACCGATGACATCGGCATATCTGTTTTGCGGAAGTATGGCCTCTCCTTTTATATCAGTACTGTTTGGTTCTTCGAGAGAAATTGAAAGACTTAAGCTATTGCTCAAAGGAGTTACAAATCGAATCTGTCCGTGACGTGAAAATCCTCCACCACTCATTGTTGGTTCAACCAGACCTTCAGGGATACTTTTCAGATCCATGACCAGGCTCCAGTATTGGCCCATTAACAAGCTTTGCCCCTTTTTATTGTTCAATTGTAAATAAGCATGTCGAAGGGTAAAACCATAAGCTCCTCTAAAATCCATTTCGTAATATCCTTTAATGGCCAGGCCATCGTATGTTACCCGTCCGTCGAAAAACAAACGGGAAGAACGTGCGCCAATATAAGATTGCCCTTCATTGAAATCACTCGATTTGAAAGTACCGGGCATTATAATCTCATTTTTTACAGAATACTTCGTATCGTATATGGCAGTCGCTTTTATAAATCCTCCGATTGCCAATGAAACATGAGAACCGGGCAGGGTAATCGCCCCGGGAAATTCACCTGCACGAATTACCGCTGCATTCATATCGCCAATATCATCGCGGGTATGAATAATACTGTCTTTAACCTGTGCATTTAAATTTGCAACAACGAAAAGACTAAGAATTATAAGATGAAACCGGTGTTTTATAGAATTCATACAAGCTTATAGTTTTAATTATCCTGTTTACTATTTTTCAAATATGACTACCATGGTAAAGGAACCACTGGAGCAAATTGCACGCGAATCTGGTGTTGCGGGCCAAATACATCGGGCGACGCCAGATAATACCAATATTGAACACTGAGTTTTACAGGTAACTTCCCAAAACGGGTTACTTTGTTTACACCCGTTCCGACCGGAAAAGTAAAGCGGTTACCTTTTTCGGCTTTGTGGTTATAGGCAAAAGTGGGTTGACCCGTAATTTGCCAGGCATTTTTCAAATTGAAAATATAAAAATATTGTCCGGCTGTAACACTTGCCGTTTGTCGGTTGGCAGTAGAAATCCAGACCTCGTCGGGTAAAGAGGTTATCCCGACTTCATCGTCGGGAGTGTAACTATTTACACTCCACGCCTGACTAAGAAAAAGTCCAAGTGCTCCCCAATTAAACAGCTGAGCCACCATAAATTCAGGACCAACTGTCGTATATTTCG
Organism: Maribellus mangrovi; assembly: GCF_037646455.1. Classification (NCBI taxonomy): domain Bacteria; kingdom Pseudomonadati; phylum Bacteroidota; class Bacteroidia; order Marinilabiliales; family Prolixibacteraceae; genus Maribellus; species Maribellus mangrovi. The sequence continues at coordinate 499,441 of NZ_JBBIXN010000002.1, forward strand.
ACCTCAATTGTTTGTCGGTTGCAGTTGGAAAGCCACCAAATACTCCGGCTATAGTAATTAGTTTTGAAGGCCATGTTTTTCCTAAGGCTATATCGGCACTGATGTTCCCCAGGTTGAAACCTTTATTCTCGAAACCATTATCGCCATATACCGGCTGGCTTAAATAAACCGGGATTAACGGCCGAACGAATAAATTCACTCCCTGCGACAATGGGATAGGTAAACTGGGTTGAAAATTCAGTAAAAAGCCATTTTGACTGGAAGCCCCCGGCAGGTCGCCATTGTAATGAATATAGTCGATGGGAAAAGCCATGGTTCCGAGTGTGGTATTTGGATTCGATAGCTCCCTGGCAATTTCGGCTTCGCTTTGTGGAGCTGTTTCTTCCTGAGCATACACCGATAAACTAAAGAGAGACAGTTGCATACACAATACAATTGATACAATATAAAGTCGTTTCATTTTTTTATGTTTTAAAATTTATTCATAAAGAAAAAAAGCATTTGCATCGTGAAATGCGCATTAAATACCTCTCATATTATTGATTAATGATCATGAATCAAAAGAATATCTATTGATTAAAATTCAAACTTTGCCATTGCCTGAATTCTGTTGGCACTACCTAAAGCATCATTTGTTGTTCGTTGTGCTCCCCATATATATTCCATACCGGTTGAAAAGCGCTTATAAGGTCTGAAAATGACGTTCACATGTCCGATCCCTCCACGTTTTATAGCATAATCAGCCCTTGATTCGGGCGTATCAAGCCAACCGTATGCATACGAAAAGTTAGAGGATAAGGTCTCGGTCCATTTATGCATGAAACCAAGTACCATAGCAAAAGAAGGAATTGTCTCCAGCTTTCCTTCCGGAGTTATAACGGCATTGGCATTACTCCCTGCAAAAGCCATAATATTTTCGCCTGAGCCGTATCCGGCACTTACATTCCAGGTGAGATAATTCTTCTTTCCAATGTACTGCCTCCCGGCTATTACACCGGCAATCTGAAGTGCCTGTGTGGTGCCGTCAGCACCTTTATCCCATCTCAACTGTCCGGCGCTGGAACCTAATACCAATAATCCACTTTTCCAGTTATAATCCAGCCGGGCGGCAAATAAGGGTAATTGTGCAGATGGTTTTCCAGGCAAGTCACCGGGATTTTCAATTCCCATCAAATCCAGGCTTTCAACAGCCATGGCTAATTTTAACTTACCTTCAAATTGTTTTTGAAACCTGATCTGTGTGGTTCTTCCGCCAAAGAGTGCATCACCGGCTGCAAAATCAATCATAAACGGTAAGGATTCAAGTATGGAAAGGGTGGTCCAGGTTTGGCCAATGATGAAATCTCCTGCAGTTATATAAGCATGCCTGAGTCTGAAGCGACTACCCTCCGACCAAAAATCCCCTTCAATAAAAAGTTTGAGGGGGACTTTTCCTTCTCCTATACGCCTGATATCGATGTTAAACCGGGTTTCTTTTGATAAGAAACTAAAATAGCCATGGTAATCATGCTCAGGCTGCCCTTCAACCGGAATGGTTGACATCAGAAACTGTGTTCTGTCGTTGGTTCCATCTACATCATAGATGGCATCTACTTTCACATATCCACCAATTTTCATACGTATATCAGAGCCAAACATCGGCCATGATCCGGGGAAATCAGATTCCACCAAATCATTGGCTGAAAGTACCTGGCTCGTTTCCTTGACATCACCCATCGGAAATATTTTTTGGCTGATGTTTAAAGAATCGACTACAAGAGAATCCGCCTGTTGGGCGAAAACAATCATTGGAAAGAAGTACACAATAAATATCCAAAAGAGTTTTATTTTCATTATTTATTGTTTTTACTGAGAACTATAATTCAGTCTTTTCTATTCGGACAGGAATAAGTGTCCTACGCCGGTTAATGTTCGTGACCTTCCTGGCCAAAATCGCAACAGTCCAAACCAGACGTTCCACTAAAGTCTTCCGGCACTGCATAAAATTTCTGAGTCCATCCTTCAATGGTAAGCGGTTCAAACTTTCCTTTTCCCTGTACTTCGAAACGAATAGGCTGGCCGGCATCGAAACGCTTCAATGGTTCTGAATCTCTCATCACGATTATACCATTCACAATCACATGGGGAATTCCTGTGGACGGAAGTGTGCCTTTCGCATAAGTGGCATGATCAGTGACTGTTTCAGGGTCGAACATGGTGATGTCGGCTACCATGCCTTCCTGCATTCGACCGCGGACTTGCATGGACTTTAAGCCCATTTCACCCAAAGGTTTGGCATAGTTGTAGCTGGTCATGGATACAGCCTGCATCAATGGAATATTGTTCTCTCTTGCCAGTCGCAGTACTTTGGCAAAACTTCCTGCAAAACGTGGATGTGTATTTGGAAAGTCTTCATAAGGGGTATCCCATTCCAGGCCATCATCCGGAATTATTGGCATTCCATCGCTACCAATAGCGACTCCCTTCATTTTTAACCAGTCTACAATTGCTTCTTCGGGCATTTTGTACACAATAATTGGACGGGTAGGTTCTTTCTTGAGCATTTCCTTCCTTGACTCTACCGTGTAAAACTCTCCGGTTTCAACATCCTTTAAGGTTTCTTCATATTTGTAACCAAGGGCATCAACCCAGATTTCAGGTTCAAGAAACATAGCATTCAAAGTAGTAGAACCGGCATTGTAGGGATAAACTTCTCCCCAAACATTATTTCCTTTCTCCCGCATTCTAACCAGTAATTCATGTACCATATTGTATCCCGGGTTATTGAAATGGCAGGCTATTGCTGGTGAACCAAGAGCAGCGGCATTTGCCAACATTTCCTGTATACCCGAAACTTCCTGTACATCATTGCCTGGAGTATTACGGAAGTGCATAGCTATATAGCGACCGTACTTACCGCCGAGTTTTTGCAATTCGAAAATTTCACGGGATGATACGCCTTCACGCATGTATCCGACAGTAGAACCTATCCCAAGCGCTCCCTGGCGAAGACCTTCATCGATATTAGCCAGGATTTGGTTGCCTTGTTCAAGCGTTGGCCTTGTTTTAGACCATCCCTGGGCTTGTGCTCTTGAAACGAATCCATCAGGTGTATTATAATGTTTCCATTCAGTAAACCCATCCAAAACAGTTGCACGCGCAAATTCATGTGCTACTGAAATTCCAAAGTTTACCGGTGATTTTCCTTCCCTATCCTTATAAAACGCATCAACATTGGGACCACTGGCACCCACTTCAAGATCCATAATGGTCGTACGGCCATCACGTACCATCAATCTATAAGCATAAGTTTCAATACAATGTTGATGGCCATCAATAAAACCGGGGGCCACCACCAATCCAGTGGCATCAATGGTTTCCTTGCCAGTAATGTTGTCTTTGGTGATAATGGCGATTCGCCCATCTTTCACACCAACATTGGCGATGTTATCATACATCGTTTCTGGGTCCATGACCCTTCCATTCAAGATAGCCACGTCATACTGTTGCGCCATCACCATACTGGAAAACAATAGGGTGAAAAGCAGAAGGTTTAAATTTTTCATGATAAATTATTTTAAAGTGTTTTTATAAGTATTTTCATTTTTCACGATAAGAACAATCTGCCTATCTATATGACAGACAGATTATTTAGCAGATTAATGTTTATGACCTTCCTGGCCAAAATTGCCACAGCATAAATCAGCCGTTCCACTAAAGTCTTCCGGCACGGCATAAAATTCTTTGGTCCAGCCATCAATGGTAAGTGGTTCAAACTTTCCTTTTTCCTGCACTGCAAAACGAATAGGCTGACCGGCATCGAAACGTTTAAGAGGTTCGGAATCGCGCATAACAATAATTCCGTTTACAATAACGTGAGGTATGCCTGTTGATGGAACCAATCCATGCGCATAAGTAGAATTATCGGTTACGGTTTTCGGATCGAACATGGTGATGTCTGCCACCATACCTTCCTGCATACGACCGCGGACTTGCATTGATTTTAGTCCCATTTCACCTAAAGGTCGGGCATAGTTGTAACTGGTCATGGATACGACCTGCATCAACGGAATATTATTTTCCCGTGCCAGTCGCAATACTTTGGCAAAACTTCCTGAAAAACGAGGGTGTGTATTTGGTAATTCTTCATATGGGGTATCCCATTCCAGACCGGCATCATCGATAATCGGCATTCCATCACTACCTATCGCTACGCCCGGTAGTTTCAGCCAGTCCAGAATCGCTTCTTCAGGCATTTTATATACAATTGCCAGACGAGTAGGTTCTTTCTTAAGCATTTCCTCTCTCGACTCTTGCGTATAAAATTCCCCGGTCTCAACATCCATTAACGTTTCTTCATACTTGTATCCCAGTGATTGAACCCATACTTCAGGTTCTAAAAAAACAGCATTCAAGGCTGTTCCACCGGCATTGTAAGGATATACTTCGCCCCAAACATTATAACCCTGCTCACGCATTCGAACTAATAATTCGTGTACCATGTTGTAGCCGGGATTATTAAAGTGTAAGGCAATACCCGGAGAATGTAAAGCAGCAGCATTTGCCAGCATTTCCTGAATACCCATTACTTCCTGCACATCGTTGCCCGGGGTAAGGCGGAAGTGCATACCTGTATAGCGGCCATACTTGCCACCAAGCTTTTGTAATTCGAATATTTCACGGGAGGATACGCCTTCACGCATGTACCCTACGGTAGAACCAACTCCCAGCGCTCCCTGGCGAAGACCTTCATCGATTAAAGAGAGGATTTGATTTCCTTGTTCCAGCGTTGGTCTGGTTTTGGACCATCCCTCACTGCCTCCTCTGGTCAAACGCATGTCTGGGGTATGAAAAGTTTGCCAGTTGTCAACCCCATCCAGAACAGCAGCACGTACAAACTCGTGCGACACTGAAACTCCAAAATTGATCGGCGACTTTCCTTCCCTGGCTTTATAAAATGCATCGACCTTGGATCCGGGTGCTCCCACCTCCAAATCCATAATGGTTGTACGACCATCGCGTACCATCAGTCTGTAGGCATAGGGCATAATGCAATGCTGGTGGCCGTCGATAAAACCAGGGGCCACCACCAATCCGGTAGCATCAATAGATTCTTTACCTTTTATTTCATCTTCGGTAATTAAACCAATAATTCCGTCTTTGATACCCACATTTCGAACCGCGTCGAAATTAGTTTCAGGGTCCATTACCCGGCCGTTCAGAATAACAACATCAAATTCGGTGTCGGCCGGCAACGATTTAAATTTGGGTTGATCTACATTTGTTTTTTCAGTTGGAGATGTGCATGATACTATTGCAATTCCAAACATGAGAATTGCTGCGAATAATTGCTTGATTTTTTTCATAATTTCGTTTGTTTAAGATTATTTATTTAAGGTGTTTTTATAGATTTTACCGTCCTTCATAATTAATGCAAGGTTCTTATGGGGATCAGCCAGAATTGAAATGTCATTAAGCGGGTTTCCATCAATCAGCAGTATATCTGCATAAGCGTCTTCTTCAATAACACCAATTTTTCCGGGGTACGGACTGCGTTCGCCGGATAACTGCAAGAGTTCACCAGCAAGGGAAGTGGCCTGATTTAATATTTCAGCCGGAGTAAACCACTTGGCACGTTCTACAAACTCCCTGTTTTGGTCAGCAGCGGCCTCAGGATTAACAACCACATCGGTACCGAAAACTATTTTTAGATTATACTTTTTAGCCAGCTTAAACATATTATCAAGTCCATCTCTAACCATTGCTCCCTTTGCCAGTCGCACCGGTCCAAGATCGGAGGAGAAGGTTAGATATACTACTACCTCCGGACTTAACCAGACATCATTTTCAGCCATCATTTTGGCAATTTCTTCATTGATCAGATTGCCATGTTCAATACATTTTACGCCACCCTTAATAGCTTGCTTGATGCCATCGACGGTATAAACATGAGCCATAACATAGGTCCCGAATCCTTCAGCCACCTCAACGGCTGCCTTAATCTCATCAAGAGTGAACTGCCTTCCATCGATTGGGTCAAACTCAGTACCTACTCCGCCAGCCAGATGCATTTTTATTTGGGAAGCTCCGTTTTTCAGGTTTTCCCGAGTGGCTACTAATACTTCATCTCTGCCGTTTACAACCCTGCTATAGCCCAATCGCTCCAGATTATTTTCAGGACCTCCAAACTCCCTTGGTTCCATGTATCTTGGATTGGCGTCACCATGCCCTCCAAACTGCGAGATAGCTCTTAAACTTGGCCATACCCTGGGTCCTGCAATTTCGCCCCGGTCGGCTGCCATTTTTGCTCCCCATGAAGCACCAGCAACATCCCGTATACTGGTAAAGCCTCGCTTTAAAAGCCGCTCTGCCTCCAGAGCTGCCTGAATCCCAATATAATCAAGATCAGGAGCATACGAACCAGCCATATCTGAAATCTTAACGCTTGCAAGACTCAGGTGATAGTGCATATCAATAAAGCCGGGCGTCAGCGTTCTTCCTCCCGCATCAATTACCGTTGAATTCTCATCCATTGTAATCATAATCCCTTCAGCTATCTGAGCGATCTTGTTTCCACGGATCAACACATCTTTTCCTTCAACCAAGTTATCAGAGCCATCAAAGATCTTCGCGTTGGTTATTAAAATTTGCTTGACCGGTTCTTGAGCAAAACCGGAATTGCTGAAAATGAATACCAGGAATAGGCTAACGACAACTTTTATAGAACTGCGTTTCATATCAGACAGATTTACATTCGAGTTTATTATTCAGCAAGACTATAAATAATCGCCCTTGCCATCGCTTCTTCCCGATCGCTTCCATCGCCGGTACAGAACCAGGCAACTACCATATCCTGAGAAGGTGAAACGAAAAGACCTTGTCCGCCTACTCCACTTTTAAAGAAATCGCCATTGGGGAATACCACATCCCATTGGTATCGGTTGGCTAAGCCCTCCACATCGGGGAAAGATTGCACGAATTTTTTACCGGCATAGGCCTTGTCATACATATCGGAATGTGAAGTATCCTGAATCTTTTTAATAATGGCTTGAGGAATAATTTCCTCTCCGGCAATTTTTGTACAGCTGGGTGTAAAAGCCATTCCAAATCGTGCCATATCCCTTACACTGGTGTTCATTCCTAACCAACCCAGCGTCTTTCCACTGGGGCTAACTGAAAGGGCGGCATCGTGCTCCATACCCAGTTTACTCCAAATACGTTCACTCAATTGTTCGTGCATTGGCATTCCTCCAACTTTTTCTACAATCCAGTTTACCACAAACGTATTGATCGAATTGTACTCAAATGCTTCGTGCCCGGGTTTTACCCGTTTCATTTCTTTTAGAACATCGTACCAGTTTTTGCTTCTGTCTCCCGGCAAAACAGCCACATCGGAAGTGGCAGCCCATCGGAACCAGATTTGTTCAGGATTGGTGCGGGAATCATGTAAAGGTTCGTCATGCTCGGTACCATTCAATCCGGTAGCCATATCTAACGTTTCCTCAACTGTTACTTCATCCCAGTCGCTTCCTTTCAGCTCTTCGAGGTAAAAGGTGACAGGTTTTTTAACATCAACTTTTCCCTCATACTCCAAAAAGGCCAGCATGGTAGCACCGGTAACTTTACTGCACGAGAACCAGATGTGTTTATCGACAGGACGCATGGTTTTATAACGTTCGTACACAATTTCTCCATTTTTTACTGCCACCATCGCATCGATCGGGAAGTTTTCGAAATGGGAGTTTACGGTTTCTGTTTTGTCGTTTCTACCTACAAAACTTACCTCGCCAATTTCAGGATGAATATTATAAGGCAATTCACTTACCTGTCCACTTCTGAAAAGCGGTGCGGTAATGTAAAACTGCGACCAATGTTGCCATGCATATTTGGTTTCATCACTGGGAAACTGAATTTTTACAGCATTTTCCGGTTGATGGAAATAGGTGCTGATTCGTGCAACTTCATCGAATGAAATATTGGAAGCAATGTTTTCTGGTTTGGCATAGATAACACCGGAATCGTCGTTGGTTGATTTTACCATAGTTTTATCATTTTTAGCCTGTGTGCAACTTTGCATAACACTGATTGACAATGATAATGCAGCTATAAACAGAATGTTTTTTTTCATGATATTTTATCTTTTTAGTTTATTGATTCAAAGTGTTTTTATACACTATGTAATCCTACATAATCACCTTGAATTTATTTGCCATCAAGATATTTTGCTGCTCTTCTTAAGTACCCCATCATCTTGTCTTCGCCATAAGGAGGAATGTAACCGTTGGTAGAAAAATATACCCCGACAAAATCCCGTGCCGGATCGATATAGATACCCTGCCCAACATTACCGTGCTTATAAAGTGCTCCATCTTCAAATACCGCATCAAACTGCATAGAATTCATGAGCGGTTCTTCCCCAAAATCTTCCGTCAGTCCTTTAAATTTTGCACCTCTTCTAAAAGCTTCTACGTTTCCGGCGGTTTGTAATCTTTTCAATACTGCCGGGGAAACCACAGGCGCTACGGCTGCTTTATCCCAACTGGGAGTAAACAACATACCAAAGCGTCCAAAGTCTTCAAGCGTGGTTGATAGTAATCCATGTGCTACGGATGTGCCATCGGGTGTCAGGTGATGCTGCATGTCGAGACGGGCAGTCATTTTACCCCAGACTCTTTCTTCAAATAGTTTGGCCCAGGTCTTGTTCTCAATGCGCTCGGCAATCACCACAAAAATTTGAGTAACGGCTGAAGAATAACGAAAGACCTCTCCGGGTTTTTCACCTTCAATTTTTTCTGCATCCTTCAAAATATCCATCCAGCTATCTACTTTCCCGGTTTCAGGATTAGCTGCGCCAAACTCAGCGCTAAAGAATTTTACAATGATGGAAGATGGATTGATGATGGCGTCCAGAGTTTCTTCCAGTTGGAGTCCTGTAGCCATATTGGCTGCATCGATCATTTTGATGCCGTCCCAATTGGTTCCTTTGAACTCGGGGATGTAATCCACCACTTCTTTTTGCATATCGACTTTGCCCTCGGCTTCCAGCTGAGCCATAATCAAGCCGACGGTTGTTTTACCCGGTGACATCCAGGCATGCATGTCCATAGGATTCATGCCGGGATAGGCTTCATAAACGATTTTGCCTTTGTGAATCATAAGGACTCCCTGTACCCGATGATTTGGGTGGACCACATATTCATTGACGGTCAACTCGCCCTCCTTAACCGGAAAAGTTACTTTATTGCCAACTTCCGGATCAAGACTTTTTTCCAGCGGCTTATACAGCTCATTGGGTTTAGAAGTAGCGGTTGGCAACATCTCGCTCAGATGCAGATTATAATACACCGCATGGTCGCCTCCCATTTGGTAGTGGAAATTTTCGAAGCTTTGTTGTGCTTGTTGCGCAAACTCGAGCGAAAACGGTGATTTAGCTGCGCTAATAGGCAGGGTTACCGTAGCACCCGGCACTTCAAGGTATTTCGCCAATGGATTATCCTGACCATACAACAGGCTTGAACTCAGCGCCAAACCAACTACAAATGCAGTTTTTAAAATATTTGTTTTTAGACTTTTCATGTTTTATCTATTTTAAAGTGTTCTTGTAAACCTTTCCATCCTTCATAATCACTTTAAAATTATTTTCCGGGTCGGCAACCAGGTCTATATCTTCCAGAGGATTACCTTCAACTACAATCAGGTCGGCATAGGCACCTTCTTTTATCACACCCAATTCACCCTCCTGATAGGGATTTCGGGGACCGCACATTTCTACTAATTCGGCATTGTCGTGCGTTGCCATTTTCAAGACTTCGTATGGGGTGAACCATTTCTGCATTTTGGCGAGGAACTTGCCTTGCTTGGCCGCTAGCACAGGATCGAAAAGCATATCCGTTCCCCAGGCTATTTTCACATTGTATTTTTTGCAGGCAGCCATGGCAGATTCAAGACCGGAAACACATTCAATGTATTTTGCACTACTGATAGGGTTTTCAAATTCAAAAGCATCTTCACCATAGGCATCCATCGCCTGCATGCTCCACCATACACCTTTCTCAGCCATTAACTTTGCTGTCTCGTCAGAAATAAAAAAGCCGTGCTCAACAGACTTGGCACCTGCTTCTACCCACATATGAATGGCTTCATCGGTATTGGCGTGAATGGCCACATAAGTATTCCAGGTGGCAGCCACATCACATATCGCCTTCGCTTCTTCGAAGGTGTATTCAGTAACATCCAGCGGATCGTACAAGGACGATACACCACCCCCTGCCATCGCCTTGACCTGGGTTGCACCCAGGCGCAGCGCTTCGCGAGTCCGCATCATCACTGCAGGCACGCCGTCAGCAATAAGGGTAAATCCCGTTCTTGCGTTATAACTAAGAGGCTCACCCGGATTTGTGGGAACATCCAGTGGTCCTCTGAAATCTCCATGGCCCGAGGATTGAGAGATATAAGGGCCCGATACAAACATACGCGGACCAACGATGAAACCAGTTTCAATAGCCTTATGCACGCCAAAACTCGGACCGCCTACATCGCGTACGGTGGTATAGCCACGCAAAAGTGTTTCTTTAGAATATACAGCAGCCGCAAGGCTTAGATAACCAATGTCCGCATTGAGTACTTTGGATACAGGCCAAAAGTTCATCATGGTATGCCAGTGGTTGTCAATTAGTCCGGGAATCAGGGTGCGCCCCTGACCATCGATGACTTTGACTTTGACTTCCTTTTTGATCTCTTTTTCCGGTTCGTAAACCACCACTACTTTATCGCCACTTCCCTGCAAATCATGGGCGTGTGCTCCGGGCATTTCTTTTAAACCACCCGTTTTTACATCAATTTCATAGCTGTCTGCAATTTTAATGTCTTTATCGATCTTCTTTATCAAATTTTTAACCACGAGAATATCGTAGCCTTCAAGTAGTTTCTCATTTTCGCCGTCAAATATGTTGACATTGGTAATTAAGGTGACTTCTTCATTTTGCGCATGAGCCATAAAACTCACGGCTACCAGCATAATTGCTGTAAAAATAAAAGTTGCTGTTTTTTTCATTGTTAGCTATTTAAATTCTATACTTTATTTATTATATGTTTTATTTGGCAGCCTTTCAAGGCTTGTTTTTATTGATCAAATGATTAGATATTTTTGCTTTATGAACTATTAACCTGTTTGTTACAAAAACCTACAACCTTTTATCTGCTTAACAAATAATTACTAGTGGTTCTTATTAATATGTAAACCTATTTGTTGTCATTTAATTTAATTCGTGTTCTAACCATTTATTTCTGATTCCAAATTTCTGAATTACATTATTACCGAGTTTTACTTATTGTTCCGAATGTTTAACCTATTGTTCCGATCGAATTTTCCCCGGTAGTTGTGTGGACTGAAGCCTGTTTCTGTTCTGAATATTCGTGAAAAATAAGGTAGGCTATCGACACCTACCTCCACTGCAATTTGCGTAATGTTCAGGTTGGTTTCCAGCAAAAGCTGGCAGGCTCTTTCTATCCTAATCAATCTTATATAGTGAGAAGTTGAGCGGTTGGTGAGCAATTTCATTTTAATGTGCAATTGGGTTCGGCTCATGCTAACCAATTTACACAACTTCCTTACTCCAAAACCCTCTTCTTTCATATTTTCCATGATGATTTGACTAATTCGATCAATAAATTCATTATCATGTTTGACAGTACGAATTTCGTTAGATGATTTGTTTTTTAGATTTGTCAATTCTTTACCGTTTTGGCGATTGTATAAAATCGATTCTAAATTATTATTTCAGCATCATACTGTTAGATACTGAAGTTTAATCGACAAGTAAACACACAAGATGCTTCACCTGAAGGGTTTACAGTAATTACAAGGATATTTTTTCATGTGATTTTGTTTTATTATTTCAACGTGTTCTTGTAAACCTTTCCATTGCATTGCAGCTAAATTTCAATCCCACTGCCCTGCTCCGGATAATTTAATGGGCAGCATCCAGCGCTTCCAATACACCTAAATCGGTAAGCCCCCAAATCATTAACTGAATGGCTAAAGCTGCAAGAAGTAATCCCACTATTACGGATACTACTTTAAGTGCCGCCGGCCCAATTGCTCCCAATATTTTATTGGCTCCCAGTAAAAAGAAAAAATTGAGGATCATAACACCGAAAATTAATCCTACTATCAATAGTAACTCCGATGTTTCCGGCTTTGATGCTGTAACGGTGGTAAGTGCAACCAAAGCCTGGGGAGTTGCCATTAATGGCATGGCGAGTGGAAATACTGCTATATCAGAAGAAACCTCTATATCTTCTTTTACATCATCTTTTTTTGAATCGCCACCTATCACCATTTCAAGGGCATAAAGCAGTAAAATTAATCCGCCTGCCATTTTAAGGGCCGGAAGAGATACATGGAAGGCATTTAGGAGGAATTCACCTGCAAGCACAAATAACACGGCAACAACGGTTGCAGTAACTACGGTTTTAAGTGCAACTCGCCGCCTAAACTTGGCATCAGACTTAGCGGTAAGTGTTACAAAAACAATCGCTGGTTTAAGCGGTCCCATTAAGATAAGAAGGAGTACTATTATATCTAATATTCCAATTTCCATTTTTATACTGTTTAGTTATTACTATTTTTAAAATGATTACAAATTTGCCGGGAACTAAATTTTATTTAGCCTTCCAGTTTGGAGCTCGTTTTTCGGCGAAAGCCAGAGCACCTTCCTTCGAATCTTCGGTCCGCATGAGCCAGTCGAAGTACTCTTTTTCGAGTCTGACAGCCTGAGTCAGAGGCATATCAAGCCCTTGCATAACAACAGCCTTCATTTTTTGTACAGCAAGTGGAGCACTCTTAAGAATCTCACCGGCAATTTTTTCACATGTTGCCATTAATTGATCTTCGGGCACCAAATGATTAACGAGGCCTAAACGATATGCCTCTGTTCCATCAATGCGGCCACCGGTGTATAATAATTCGAGCGCATTGCCTAATGGAATTACACGTGGTAAGCGTTGAGTTCCATAGCCTCCCGGAATCCAGCCCAATCGAACTTCACCTGAACCAAAGTGGGCATTTTCTGCAGCAACTCTGATATCACAGGCTAATACCTGTTCCAAACCACCCCCATTACAGTGACCATGAATAGCTGCGATCACAGGTTTGGTAAGGGTAAGCATGCGTGGGTACAAACGATCTACAAAGCCTTCAGCTTCGGGCGATTTAACCCATTTAATATCGGTACCAACACAAAATGAACGACCTTCTCCACTGAGAATTCCTACTCGTAAATTTGGGTCATTTTCAAGATCTTCCCATGCATCAGCAATAGCGTTATAGGTATCACCATCACATGCGTTCAATACTTCAGGGCGGTTAATTTTAACGTAAACAATTCCACCTTTTTTTTCAACAATTACTTTTTTCATCTTTTATTATTTTAAATATTATTTTTTAGATTTTGTCTTTATTTATCCATGCTATAAACAACTTATAGCCAAGCGATATGATAATAGCACCGGTAAACAAACCGATGAACCCGGACAGCATAAAACCACCGATCACACCAAGGAAAATTACTACCATAGGAACAGCAGCTCCTTTCCCTAACAATATTGGTTTTAACACATTGTCTGATGCGCCCGCCAGTAACAGATATATGGTCCAGAGTACCGCAGGCAATGGGTTCATTACGGAGAATAACCAGATGATAACAAATATTATTAGTAGCAGAACAGGCAGCTGAAGAATTGCCAAAACAAAAACCAAGAGTGTCCAAAGCCCTGCGTAAGGTACACCTGCAAGAAGAAATCCGATTCCCACCAGTAAGGCTTGAATCAGTGCTACACCAACTACCCCTCTCAGAACATTTTGTACGGTAGTAGTTACAATATTTGCAAATTCATCAGCGGTGGAGCCAACCAGCTTATAAAAGAATCTTTGTGTAAAATCTGCCGTACCTTTTGTTGCCAGTAAAACACCGGCAATAATCGTTGACAGAATTAACTGGAGAACACTCCCTCCCATATTAGCTACGCCATTTACCAGACCTATAGCCATTTTATTAACCTGATCATCGTACCGAATCAGAAAATCATCGAGATTTGACGCTGCCTGAGCCCAAAATCCATAAATTTCGTCGCCAAACAATGGCCAATCAGCCACTTTCGGGCTGGGAGGAGGGACTACCAGGGAGCCGGCTTCCATACTGGCTTCCAGCTGATTAATTCCTGCTAAGAAAGAGTCGAAAAACAGCCAGGAGGGTATAATAATAACAATTAAACCAACTATCACGAGCAATGCAGCAGACAGTGAAGGTTTATCTCCAAGCCATCGGTTTAGCATGTTATAAATTGGGGCTGTGGCCAAAGCCAAAATCAGAGCCCATACAACGACTCCTGCAAATGGGTAAAGTAGTTGCAAACACCACGCAACCAGCAAGGCAAGAAAACCTAAGCGAATTGCAATTTCAATTACATATTGTGTTTTCTGGTTAATTTGTTGATTATTATCCATCTTGATTAAATTTTTAAAGCGTTTTAATACTTATGATAATTGGGCTTTCGTTTCTCGGCAAAGGCTGTCATGCCTTCTTTTTGATCGGGAGTACTAAACATCCCGTGGAAAAGTCGGCGGGCCACTTTCAATGCCGGAATAAGAGGGGTTTCTACCTGTTGGTTTACAGCTTCCTTACCGGCCAAAACTGCTAAGCGTGGATTATTGGCAATGGTTGTTGCAACCTTCAGCGCTTCATCCATTAGCTGACCATCTTCAACAACCTTTGTAATCATACCTATTCGCTCGGCTTCTTCGGCACTAAAAGGTTTGCCGGTCAATACATAATACATTGCTTTTGCTTTTCCAACTGCAGCAGCCAAACGGGCCGGGCCACCACCTCCGGGAATAACACCTAAGCCTACTTCAGTCAAGCCAAATTTTGCGGTTGTATCTGCGATAATCATATCACACATAAGCGATATTTCGGTACCGCCCCCAAAGGCATAACCTCTCACCGCTGCAATAACAGGCTTACGCAGTTCCGCAACTTTGTCCATATAGGCTGCCAGATCAGTAAGATAGGCGCTCTCAAAATCCTGTGAAGCAATCCATTTTAAATCGGCTCCGGCACAGAATGCCTTTTCGCCACCGGCAAGGATCATACAGCCAATGCTATTGTCTGCATCAAATTCCAGCAAAGCATCGGTAACTTCTGTTTCCACTTGCTCGTTAAGTGCATTCAAGGCCTCAGGGCGGTTGAAAGTTACAATTCCAACATTTCCCTGACGCTCGGTTTTCATATATTTATATTCTTTCATTTAAAGCTATTTATGGTTGTCAATTTTTACTACACACATTAATCGGATTCTATTGAAGGCAACTGTTCTCTCAGTTTACTTTTAGCTATCCGATCCAGGGTTGAACGAGGAAAATCGTCGACAATATGTACTGACCGGGGCACCTTAAAATCAGCCAATTGCTTTCGACAGTGAGAAACAATCTTGTCTTTGAGTTCCTCGATATTTTGTGCTTTGCCCGATTCGGTTAACGAGATAAAGGCAGCAGGAACATCACCCAGCATGTAGTGTTTCTGAGCCACTACCGCACATTCCAGCACGTATCCGGTTTCAAAAATTGCCTGTTCAATTTCCAATGCTGCCACATTCTCTCCACCAACACGAAGCATATCCTTTTCACGATTGACGAAGTACATCCAACCGTCTTTATCGATACGTACCAGGTCTCCTGTATCGAGAGCTCCGCTTTCATCAAAAGCTTTTTGGGTCGCTTCAGGATGCTTATAATATTCTTTGAAGAGTGTTACACCTTTTTCGCCTCTGATATAGAGCCGACCTTCCTCGCCGGGTTTTGCCGGAGTACCATCTTTCTTGCGAACTTCAACTCCATAGAATGGTGTCGGTCGTCCCATTGTACCGGCAGGACCCGAAATATCAGCATCGGTTATGATACATGCCGTAACTGTTTCTGTCATTCCCCAGAAGGCCAGTGTTTTTGCACCAAACTCCTTTTCTGCCTCAGGCAGACGCTCCAGCCCTACCAGTAACCGAACCTTATGTTTCGGTACAGGCCGGCCTTTCAATGCTTTAAATGCAAAGGGAATCATCGAGATCCAGGTAACACCATACTTCGCGCAGGCATCCCAAAACCGCGATGCAGAGAAGCGGGGATGCACAACAATCGTTCCTCCCGACCACAGCGCTGTAAGCAAAGTAATCTGGGCATTCGCATGAAAAAGTGGCATGTTTATCAGCGTAACATCATCACGTCTTAGCCGCAAATTCATTGACATGGATTTACTACCCCAGAGCGCATTGGCGTTTGTCCAGACAGTAGGTTTTGGGCGGGATGTTGTACCCGACGTGAATTGTACAGCAAAATTCTTTTTAGGATCTGGTGGCAATGCAGGCAAAGGCATATCTGAAAATACAGAGGTAAAGGATTCGGCATCTACACCCTTCATTTCATCTTCGTTGGTTGCCTCACCGGTAACAATCATTTTAGGCCCTTTACCACAGGCTTTCTGCACCATTCTGGCAAAGTGAGGCTGTGTAATGACATATACCGGCTCCATCACTTCAGCGAAATACTTAATATTTTCGGCAACCGACCGGATATTGATGGTTACAGGGACAGCACCGACATAAGCACAGCCAAACCAGGCTGTCAGGAAATAGGGCGAATTATTAGAATGAATAAGAACAAAATCCCCACTTCTGACACCCCGGGCGTGTAATCCTGCACCGAATTGTTTGGCGTAGCCTGCTAATTCAGCATAAGTCCACCGACGCTCTTCGCCTTCAAATGGTGCCCAAATTACAAATGTCTTGTCTGGCTGACGCTCAACCCATTGGTCTAAAAGCCAGATGACATCCATGCCATGAAATGATTTTAATATATTGTATCCCATATCGATTGTCTTCATCGTTATACTTCAATTCAATTTTACGCTTTGGGATTCCGTTTGGTCACGTAGAGCATGTGCTCGACATAGCACACCGTCTCGCCACGTTGGTTTGTCGTCGTCTCGGTCTGCGTCAAAACACCGTGGGTAGGTTGCTTGGCATCTTTCTTGTCTACGACCTTGACCTCGGTTTTGATTGTATCTCCGATGTAGACAATACCAGGGTAGCGGATCTTACCATAGCCATAGTTCATGACGTTGGGATTCATTCCCGCAGTCTGAAAAATCAGCCCCGTACTGAAGACGAACGTCAGGTTTCCGTGCGCAATTCGGTGTTTGATCGGCTGTGATTTTGCAAATTCCTCATCGATATGGTGCGGCATGAAGTCACCAGAATGCATGGCGTGCATCACAATATCGGTTTCCGTTATTGTTCTGCCAGCAGTCATATAAGACTCTTCAATTTTAAAATCTTCGAAAAATTTATATTCGTTACTCATAATTTTAAATATTTATTATTGCATTTTTTATTGGTGTATTTCTACTATCTGGGTAAGCCTATTACACGAGCTTCAGCTAACGCCTTAAGATCGTCCTCGCTGTATCCGAGTGCTGTAAGTTCAGCTATGGTATGTTCGCCAACAGCCGGTGGTGCTTGTGGTTTCACTCTCTCATAGCCCTCGCTATTAATCTGCATCGGGCTGTCGACAGTGCGAATACCATCTGCGCCTTCAACTTCAGGGAAGCAGCCATTTGCAATCATATGTTCGTCGCGTGTACATTCCTCAGTTGTTTGCGCCACGCTGTAATTCACGCCAAATTCACTCAGGCGTTTTCTTACATCAGCAAGATCATATTTCTCAACAATACCCTGCATTTCATCGAAAAGTGCCCTGGCATTCTGGAGACGCGCCTGCGGAGTTGCGAAACGCTCATCCCCCTTCAGGTGATCCGCACCGAAGGCATCCCGAAGATTCCCGATATTGTTGGGATTTATTTCCATGATTATGATGTAACGGCCGTCTTTAGTTCTGAAACGGCCACCGGATACCGGGTTCGGCCACTCTTCGATGTGGTATTTTGGCATGGGCGGTGTGCCAACCAGGGCAGCCTGCGTCATGCAGGAGTTTGCCCACAATCCATTATGCATCAACGAAGTAGAAACTTCAGCGCCCAAACCTGTACGCTCGCGGTGGAAAAGTCCTCCCAATACTGCACCGGCGAGGGTTGATGCCGTACCCAGGTCACCCAACCCAACGGGTAAAGGTACAGGGGCTCCGTCCTTAGGTCGCAGTTCTTCCATAATCCCGGTTCTTGCATACCATGCGGTGGCATCAAAGCCCGGCGAATTCTTATCGGGACCTTCCTGGCCGAAGCCGTTGATTGAGGCATAAACGATTTTAGGATTAACCGCCTTAATGTCTGCATAGGTGTGCTTAAGACTTTTCTGTACCGGATAGGGGGAGTTAGTCAGAAAGACATCGGCCGTAGCCGCCAGTTTAAACAAGGCTTCCTGTGCCTTTGGTTCCTTCAGGTTCAGTGCCACCGACTTCTTGGTACGGTTCTGAATGTATGTTGTCCAGGCAACTTTACTTGGTGGTAATCCAGGTGTTAAATGCCCATAGCGCCAGGGATCGCCGCTTAGCGGTTCAATCTTGATCACTTCTGCCCCGAGATCCGCAAGGATCACCGTTGCATTTGGTGCCGCAGCCATCGACGCGACTTCAATTACTTTGATTCCTTCTAAAATTTTTTTCATTGTTAGCTATTTTAAATTCATAATTTGATACCTACTGATACCATTCTTAAACCAGTTATTCTAAAGTGTTCTTATACACTTTTCCGTCCTTCATTATTACCTTGAAGTTCTTTCCAGGATCGGCGATCAAATCGAGGTTTTCGAGCGGATTGCCGTCGACCAGGAGTAAATCAGCCAACGCACCCTCCTTGATCACGCCATTCTCTCCGGGATACGGATCCCGGGGTCCACACATTTTGAAGAGCTCGTAATTGGTGCTGGTGGCCATTTTTAACACCTCCCATGGCTCATACCACCTTTTGAGTTTTGCCAGTGCTTTCCCCTGTGTGGCAGCAATTGCTGCACCGTTTTGCAAATCGGAGCCAAAGGCAACCTTCAAATCATACTTACTGGCCAACTCATAGGCTTTCTCCGTGCCGGCAGTCATTTGCAGGAATTTTTGTTGTTCAAAAGATCCTTCCGGAAATGGAACGGCATCTTCATCATTCAGCAAGGGTTGCAAGCAAAGCCATGCGTCATGTTCCTTAATCAGTTTTGCGGTTTCTTCCGTTATCATCTGTCCGTGCTCAATAGATTGGACGCCCGCTGCCAGGGCTCCGCGGACCGCAACATCTGAATAGGCGTGCACACATACATAGGTATTCCAGGTATCAGCCACTTCCACTGCAGCCTTCATTTCATCCAGCGTATATTGCCTTACATCCAGCGGGTCGCTGAGTGAAGCCACGCCTCCCCCTGCCATGACCTTGATCTGAGTGGCACCGGCCATTAAATTCTCACGCACCCGTCTTATCACTTGGGGAACACCGTCTGCGATCTTTGTCCACCCCATCATTTCCCCATCGAGAAGTTCTCTTCCGTCTTTCCTTGTCATCACCGTTGGAAAGCGCATATCTCCATGGCCGGAGGTTTGCGTTATATAAGCACCTGAAGCATAGATTCGAGGCCCCAGATATCTTCCCTCGTCGATCATCTTCTTGATTCCAAAAACCGGACCTCCAACATCGCGGACAGTAGTAAAGCCCCGCATCAGTGTTGCTTCGGCGGCTTCTGCGCCTGCCAGTGTCAGATAGCCAATGTCATTCACAAGGATTTGCATACTTGCAATGTGGGCATGCATCGTGTGCCAGTGCGCATCGGTAAGCCCGGGAATCAGCGTCATGCCTGTGGCATCGATGATTTGGGAATTCTCGTCTTGCGTAATCATGATCCCTTCAGCAATCTGCACGATCTTGTTGCCCCGAATGAGCACATCTTTTCCTTCTACCAACTTATTCGTTCCGTCGAAGATTTTGGCATTTGTAATTAAGATTTGCTTTTCCGGTGTTTGGGCAAAAGTGAATCCACTAAAAAGGATCATCGCCACAAACATCCGAATGATAAGGTTTATCTTTTTCATGACTAATTTACTTTAAAGTGTTTTTGTAGACTTTTCCGTCTTTCATGATTACCACAAAATTCTTTTCAGGATCAGCGACCAGGCTTAGATCTTCCAACGGATTTCCATCTACGATAAGCAGGTCGGCATAAGCTCCTTCCTTGATCACGCCCAACTCTCCTTTTTGGTAAGGGTGGCGTGGCCCTGATAGCTTCAGCAGCTCTGCATTATTTGAAGTTGCCATCTTTAATGTCTCATACGGAGTAAACCAACGATCAAGCTTGGCAAGCAACTTTCCCTGTTTGGCTGCAGCCTCTGCACCCATAAATAAGTCTGTTCCAAATGCCATTTTCACTCCAATTTCTTTCGCAAGCTTGTAGACGTTGTCTGTACCTTTTGTTACCTCTGTAAACTTCCTGTTTGATTCAGGATTAGGAAATTCTTCCGCATCCTCATCATTCAATATGGGCTGGGTACTTAACCATACATCATTGTCCTTCATCATTTGAAGGGTCTCGCGGCCCATTAGCATACCATGTTCGATGCTTTTAACTCCGGCTTTTACGGCAGTTTGAATAGCATCGTCGGTAAAAATATGGGCTGCTACATAACTGTTGTAGCTTTTTGCAGCATCCACAATAGCTTTCATTTCTTCAAGTGAATATTGGCGTACATCGATTGGGTCGTAGCTAGATGCCACACCTCCGCCACCAGCAATTTTAACCTGAGAAGCTCCTAACATAAAAGCTTCCCGGGCTCGCTTGCGCGCATCGGCCTCACCATCTGCAATTGCTGTCATTCCTACCTCTTCCCAGTAGGTCATATTGCCAAGTCTATCTGGTATTTGATTGATAAGTCTATAGTCAAAATGTCCACCCGTTTGGCTGATCATTGGACCGGAAGGTAAAATACGCGGGCCAACCACTACTCCTTCATCAATCAACCTTTTGATACTGAATACATTTCCGCCCATATCCCGAACTGTAGTAAAGCCACGCATTAAGGTTTTTGGGGCGGCAATGGCACTTCTTATTCCGACCTCAAAAGCATCTCCGGTTAAGATAAATGTCATAGGTAGCTCGGCCAGGGCCATGTGCCAGTGGGCATCTATTAAGCCCGGGATTAACGTGCGGCCTTCTCCATCAATAACGACCACCTTTACCTCTTTCTTTACATTCTTTTCAAGCTCATAAACCATCACAATATTATTTTCGCTTTGAGGAGTCATATCAGAAAGGTATCCACCTGGCCTGGCTTTCAATCCACCGGTTTTTACATCAATCTCGTACGATTCTGCAATTTTGATGTCTTTGTCGATCTTCTTGATCAGATTTTTCACCACAAGAACATCGTAACCTTCAAGTAGCTTTTCGTTTACTCCATCGAAGATGTTGACATTGGTAATTAAGGTAACTTCTTCATCTTGCGCATGAGCCATAAAACTCACGGCTAGCAGCATGATTGCTGAAAGAATAAAAGATGCTGTTTTTTTCATTGTTAGCTATTTATAATTTAGTACCTACTGATAGGATTCTAAAACCGATTATTCTATAGTATTTTTATAGACTCTACCGTCCTTCATAATCAGCACAAAGTTTTTACCCGGATCTCCAACCAATTCCAGGTTTTCAAGAGGATTGCCATCAACTATGATCAAGTCGGCATAAGCTCCTTCTTTCACTACTCCAAGTGGTCCTTCCTGGTAAGGGTGGCGTGGGCCGCTCAATTCTAAAAACCGGGCATTTTCTGATGTGGCTTTTCTTAGCGTTTCGTAAGGAGTAAACCATTCGCCCAGACGAACCAGGTAATCGCTTTGCTGGTGTGCTTTTGATGCATCAAGTAACTGGTCAGTTCCAAAAGCGAGGTTAACGCCTACTTCTTTAGCCATTGGATACAGGGCAGCAACAGCATCGGTTACCTGCTTGTATTTGGCTGCGCTTATGGGATTGGCCCAAACCATATCTTCCGGTTTCATGGGTTGAGGACTCAGCCAGGCTCCTTTTTCTTTCATCAATTCCAACGTTTCTCTTGATGCAAAAAATCCGTGTTCAATACTCATTACACCAGCCTCTACAGAGGCACGAACTCCCCGGTCGGTCATTACATGCGATGCCAGGTAAGTGTTGTAGTTCGTAGCTTCTTCTACTGCTGCTTTCACTTCATCCATCGAATATTCACTAACATCCAGTGGATCATACAAAGAAGACACTCCACCACCGGTACAGATTTTAATTTGTGTAGCACCGTATTTTAAAATGTCCCTGGTACGAAGCCGAACCTCATCAACCCCGTCAGAAGTCATGGCCATCATATTCTGTTCCCAATAGTTCAGGAAACGTTTATCTCTTGGAGTTTCAGTCGGAACTTTGTAATGGTCGGCATGACCGGCAGTCGGACTCATAAAAGGACCTGATGGAAGAATACGATGACCCGGATATTGTCCCGAATCGATCAACTTTTTAATAGCAAAGCAGTTTCCGCCCATGTCTCTTACAGTAGTAAATCCACGTAATAGTGTTTCTTCTGCTGCAGTCATACTAAGAATAGCCACTTCGGGCATATCTCCCTGGTTCATTAAAAGAATAGTAGCAGGCGTAGACGCGTAGGTAGTATGCCAGTGGGCATCAATCAGGCCCGGAATTAATGTACGGCCACCTCCATCAATAACTTTTACGGTAACCTCTTTCTTTACATCCTTTTCGGGTTCGTAAACCATTACGGTCTGATCGCCGGATACGGAAAAATCATTGGCATGAGCTCCTTGTTGTACTTTTAATCCACCGGTTTTTACATCAATTTCGTAGGAACTTGCAATTTGGATATTCTTGTCGATCTTTTTGATCAGGTTTTTCACCACAAGAACATCGTAGCCTTCCAGTAATTTCTCGTTTTCACCATCGAAGATGTTGACGTTTTTAATTAGAACTACATTATCGTCTACTTGACCAGAGGTCCCTGATTGTGCTTTAACAAGTGATGAACCAATTATCAAGCAAGCAATTAGAATAAATACTGTTTTTTTCATTGTTGGGTAATTAAAGTTTATAATGTCGATTATTATTATTTCTGCAGTATTTGGCAGTCTTGAGATACTAAAAAAACGAATTTAATGGACTCATAATCATTCGATTAATAAAAGTTACAAAAATTCAGATCGCAAATCAATAAATAAACAAATGTTTTATTCCCATGTGATTAAACCTATTATGACAATATCCTATTTTCACAGAATTATTGCTTTTCGTTCTACAAATCTCCGAATAAGATGGATGCACAGTTTTACTTATTGTTCCGAATATTTAACCTATTGTTCCGATCGGATTTTTCCCCGGTAATTGTGTGGACTGAAGCCTGTTTCTGTTCTGAATATTCGTGAAAAATAAGGTAGGCTGTCGACACCTACCTCTATTGCAATTTGCGTAATGTTCAGGTTGGTTTCCAGCAAAAGCTGACAGGCTTTTTGTATTCTAACAAACTTTATATAATGAGAAGTTGAACGCCCGGTTATTGATTTCATTTTGATGTGTAATTGAGTTCGGCTCATAAAGCTTATTTTACACAACATTCGAACACCAAATCCCTCTGCTTTCATATTTTCCAGTATGATTTGGCGTATTCGTACAATAAATTCATCATCATGTTTAACAGTACGAATTTCGTTGGATGATTTGTTTTTTTGATTCGTCAATTCAATATGGTTTTGACGATCGCATAAAATTGCTTCGAAACATAATTACAGTATCTTGTTGTTAGATCATAAAGATTAATCGACCTGTAAATATACAAGATGCGATATGTCAGGGGTTTAACCTATTGTTCCATTTGCTTAACCTATTGTTCTAAATGGTATTTTTCGCGGTATTTGTTCGGAGATAGGCCGGTATGTTCTGTAAAAATTCTTGAAAAATACGGCAGACTTTCAATACCAACTTCCAGCGAAACCTGGCTGATATTTAAATCCGATTCCCGCAGAAGTTGACAGGCTTTTTCCAGGCGAATCAAACGAATAAAATGAGAAGTAGACTTATTGGTGAGCGATTTGAGCTTATTGTGAAGCTGGGTGCGACTCATAAAAAGTATTTTACAGAGCTCAGGAACTCCGAAGTTGTCCTGGTCCATGTTTTCGAGTATTGCTTCACGAACACGAATTACAAATTCGTCTTCCTGTTGAATGGCAACATCCTCGCTGGGCTCCAGATTTTCGGTGTTCGCGTAGCGCTGTTGTAATTGAATGCGCAACTGTAGCAGATTTTGAAGCTGAACCTCCAATTCTTTTTCATTAAACGGCTTCGCCAAATAGGCATCTGCTCCACGTTGTAAACCAAGAATCCGTGAATCGATATCGGCTTTTGCCGTTAACAGAACAATTGGAATGTGACTGGTTTTAATATCTGTTTTTAAGCTGTTGCAAAGCGTAAATCCATCCACTTTGGGCATCATAACATCGCTCAGAATAATATCCGGAACATGTTCAAGAGCCATGTCGATCCCTTCCTGACCATCGACGGCATATAACAACTTATATTTTTCTTCCAGGCAAGTGGATAAATATTCTGCCACATCCCTATTATCTTCAACAATCAGTAGAGTTGGTAATTCTTCACCATTCACTTTTTCCAGAGCAGTTAGTTCGGAAAGTTCCTCATTCGCGTCAATGAAATCCGGGGTTACGTTCCGGGTATCTTCTGCTAATTCGGCATTTTGGGTAAAAGGAAGTTGCACTTTAAAAGCAGTACCTCTATTCAGTTTGCTTTCAACGCTTATTTCTCCGCCTAAGAGCTTAACCAATTCCTTTACTAAAGCCAAACCAATACCGGTGCCACTTCCCGTTCGGCTTAATTCATCATCCACCTGGTAAAAGCGATCAAAAATATGTGGAAGTTTTTCTTCGGGAATCCCTGTTCCGGTATCGGAGATTGAAATTTGATAAACTGAAGAATTCTCATCTTTTGGGGCTTCAACAATGATTTTCACCTCGCCTGCATCGGGAGTAAACTTAATTGCATTGGTGAGCAAATTCGATACGATGTGAAGTAATTTTTCGGAATCGTAATCCAATACAAGTTCCTCGTATTGCGGTTCGAACTTTAATAACACGCCTCTGTCATCGGCTAAGGAGTGAAAGGATTCTACAATGTTTCGGATAAATGCAACTACATCTCCCTGAATCAAAAGGGCTTCAGCACCAACGTTCTCCAATTTCCTTAGTTCCAGAATCTGGTTAATCAGGCGTAACAATACCTGTGCATTTCGTTGAATTAATTTTTTGATTCTGGTTTGTTCTTTTATTTGCCCTGCCATTCCCAGGATGACAGTAAGCGGAGTACGAAATTCGTGTGAAATATTGGTAAAAAAACGCGATTTGGCCTGGTCGAGTTCCTGGAGTTTTTCAGCTTGGAACTCAATAGTAGCTTTATCTTCCTGAATTTGTATCGTTCGCCGTTCTACCTCCAATTCAAGACGTATTTTCTCCGAAATAATTCTTCTGATCCATATAAAAGCAATCATGAGAACAGTGAATGCACTTAACAAATAAAACCACCAGGTACGATAGAATAAATCGTGCACGTTTATTGGTATTTCCAATGGAGCATCAACCTGAATTGAATGCTCATCAGCACCACGAACCTGAACGATGAATTCTCCGGGAGGCAGGTTGTTGATCGTAACCTGTGATTCTGATCCAAGGTTTATCCATTCAATTGACACATCTTGTTCATTCGATTCGGAAAAAGGGAGTAATCGGTAACTGTAGGTTTGCTGCTGCAGATTTATATAACTTGAAATTGCAAAATCAATGTTTATATAGTTGTGAGCAGCAGGAATTTGAAGAAAATCAGTGCTATTATACGCCCCCTGTCTCACAACATTCTCCTTTTTCTTTTTGTCGTAATATTTTAATCCGGTCAAATAGATTTTATTACTTTTCTTTTTTGAAAATAGTTGAAGGATGTGATTGGGATTCAGAACACTAAGTCCATCATCGCTTCCAAAAGCCATTTTCCCGTCGTATAACTTCAGACAAGAGTTTTCGTTAAACTGGTTGCTGATTAAATCATCTGATTGCTTTAAATAAAACAAGATTTTTCCTTCCGGATTTAATACGGTTATTCCATAAGAAGTGGAAACCCATCTGTTCAAATGATCGTCAGTAAGAATACCGGCAACGGTGTTGTTCGACAATCCGTTGGCAATGGAAATTTGCTTGATGGAATGGCGTGGTTTATCCAATATAAAAATACCTAATGTGCCGCTACCTAACCAAAGTACACTGTCTTTAGCTTCATTAATACAGATAATGTTGGCGTTTTTTAAGTTTTCATCCTGGTTATAGTGCTGTATCTTGCCTCTTTTGAAATCGATCTGCCACAATCCGTTCTGTGCACCAATCCATAAAATACTATCTTCCGGTTGATAAATGTCATTCACTGTTGCCCCAATCGTAAACGGTACATTTTCAGACAGAAAAGGTCGCATCGTTTTTGTTTCGATATTGAAAACATGTAGATTTCCGAGATTTGTAAAGTCTCCGTTATCCTCAAACAAGGCAACTTCTTTATCGCTGATAAAGGCAAACTTCTCAAAAACTATTTCTGTGGGAATATGATCGGTGGTATCTGTAGCCGGATCGTACCATTGCAAACCTGTTCTGTTTTTGAGGTAAAACCGTGCCGACATCCAAATTTTATTGTTTCTTTTTACAACTGAAGAATAATCCTTAGTTTTAATATGATACCCATCTTTTATCAGCCGATAGACCTTGGTCTGCCTTTCGGTATATTCCTCGCTATAGCGGAGTACCTGCAGGTTTGTATTAATCAATACATGTGTGCTGTCTATTTGCAACATGGAAAGTAATTTGTATCCTTTCACGTGCTTTATTGAATTTATTTCCAAATCAGGATTTAAAGTCAACAACTTCATTCCCCTTTCCGTAACTGTCGAGCCAATCTCCTGTTGAAAATCTGCACTAAAAAATTTCCCGTCAAATGCAAAATCGGAATTCCAGGATTGATCAATCATTTTATGAACAAGCGAAGTGTAGTTGAACCAATTGCCTTTCTTATCTATTAATACAGATTGAAGGTTGTTTACTTTTTTGTAATTTACCCAGGGGTCAAAATATCCTGATGCTATTAGAAGGTTGTTCTCTAAATCTTTGGCAAAATAGACGCCGAGAAAGGAATTTTCTCCTCTATCTTTTAGCAATAATGCATCCAGTTGTGTTGCAACACTAAGTTGATGGGAGCTGTTGTTTAAGTTGAAAAAACCATTTTGATACCCCAGGTACAATAGAATTTCATCGTTATTTTTATCAATCAGTTTCCAAACAAATTCTTTATGATGTACATCCAGTACATCTTTATTAACAGGTGGGATGTTCTCAAATTCATTCCAGGCTTTAAAAACTATAGTCTGTTTATTCGTGTTCAGTTTAACCAATCCTTTTCGTTGATGAAAGAACCAGGCCCATTCGCCCTTAACCTCAAAAGGATGTGCCAACGAACCCGGGCTGACCGGCAATATATCATCATCAAAATTCAGTTGGATAGATGCTACGTCCATTTTTGTTTCCTGATAAAGCCGCGTTACGATATAGGTACCATTTTCTTCATCTAAAAGAAGAACAAGAATACCTCCATTTGGATCGGAAGCCATATTCAGCATCTTTAATCCATTTTCAAGCTTGAAGAAGAATTGTTCTCGTGTGTCGGGATGCCAGTAAAACAGGATATTGTTTTGACGATTCGCACCAAAGAGAAATCCATCGGGCGTGAGTCCAAGAAGGTACCAAACCGGGACCATGTTTTCTTCAGTGAGCCAATTTGGTTTTAATTCATAAAAAAGACTCTGTGTACCGTCGTATTCGAAAAATGACAGGCGTAAATCTTTTGCATCTCCGACAGTTGGATTTATCCACATTCTACCTTTCGCGTCAACAAAAACCTGGTCCATGTGGAGCGTGGCAAACCCATCGTTCAGCGTATTCAGCTCTGAAAATTTATCTGACGGAGCTGCTGAAAACGATATGGTATCGTTTCCATGGGTAAAGGTCGGCAAACCCAAAAAAATAATAACTATTATAATAAAATGCTTGATTCTACGCATTTGAAATTTCATAATGGTGTTATACCCGAGTTGAAAAGACTAAAAGTAAAACTAATGTTTTAGAAAAACATTTCAATTCTGTTAAAACTAATGAGTAGAACCGTTTGCATTTCTACTATTTTGGGTTTGATGTTGTGGTATAATTGCATATTTGAAAGAAACTTCCTTTTTAAAGAGAATACGTTAAAATCAAAAAATCATGATAGAATTCCAAAATCGATTTCAAATAGATGATATTTCAAAATGTTCCGTATTGTTGAGATTATGCCTTACAAGCAGGGGGTACTGGCATAAATCCGACAGAATCAAGATTGTCGACAAAGAGCCCATGGCAAATCTATTAATCCCTGCACCAAAGCTGTTTAAACTGTCTAAAACGTTAACAAGGTAAACACGCGTGTCGAACTGCGGTTTTCGATTCCCCACTCTGCCGTATTTTCTGAAAGCAAAAAAAGTATTCTGATCCGTAAACTTAAAAACCGGATAAATTCAGATGGTGAATTAATCTTGACATATGAAACCGAACGAAGCCAACTACGAAACCGTCAAAAAGTTACTGCACTATTTTTCGAACTGATTAAAAAAGCACTTACCCCGGCGAAGCGGCGTATAACAACAAAGCCTACCAAAGCTTCGCGCCTGAAACGAATGGAAAACAAAAAGCAGCAGTCTGAAAAAAAGAGTCGTCGAAAACCTCCGGCATTATAGATAAGGACTTAAATCTTGGGCCTTTATCTATTCTATAGTGATAAAATTTCCCGACTGTTGTATATTTTCTAATTTTGAGCAAATTCTAAAATAACATCAAAAATTTATACAATGAAGAATTGGCTATTACTCGTTGTTCTGGCACTTCCGTTTGTTGGAATGGCGCAAAGCATCGATCAGCAAGATCTGGAAAAGATCCGTTCAGGTTTTGTAAAAGATAATTACTCTGAGGCAATGCAGAATGCCTTATCATCGAACCCGATTACTGACCTGGCATGGAGCCGGGAAAATGAAGGTAGCAACGATCATTATTTTACTTACCGGGTTGATGTGTCGGGAATTACCGACCAAAAAAGTTCGGGACGTTGCTGGTTATTTACCTCACTGAATATTTTTCGTCCGGCAGCCATGCGGCATTTTAATGTATCATCCTTCGAATTTTCGGAGAACTACCTTTATTTCTATGATTTGCTTGAGAAATCGAATTTATTTCTGAATAATATTGTTGCTACTGCCGACCGTGGTTTCGACGATGAAAAAGTACGTTGGTATTTTCAGTCTCCTGTTGACGATGGAGGCCAGTGGATCAATTTTGTAAACCTCGCCAACAAATACGGAATGGTCCCAAGGGAAGCCATGGAAGAAACCTATTCGAGCGAGAACACGGCCTGGATGACCAAATTGCTCAAACGAAAATTGCGCGAACAGGCACTCGAATTGCGCGATATGAAAAACGAAGGCAAAAACGATGAGCAAATAGAGGCCCGGAAGATTGAAATGCTGGGCGTGGTTTATCGTATGTTGGTGCTTAACCTGGGTGAACCACCGGTTATTTTTAAATATCGTTACGAAGACAAAAACGGAATTCTTTCGAAAAACCTTTCGTATACACCACTTTCATTTATGGAAGAAATTATGGGCGAAACTCCGCTGAGCGATTATGTAATGCTGATGAACGATCCTTCGCGCCCTTACTTGAAACACTACGAAGTGGAAAATTACCGCAACGTACAGGAAGGCGAAAACTGGCATTACGTGAACCTTCCGAATGATGTGATCAAGCAATTCTGCATCGAATCGATAAAAAATAACGAGGCGATGTACACATCGTGCGATGTGGGTAAACAATTGCGCCGCGATTTTGGCGTGCTCGACGTGGATAACTTTAACTACGAAGCGGTATACAATGTAACTTTTGGAATGGACAAGAAAGAGCGTATCCAAACCAAAGAAACCGGTTCGAGCCACGGAATGGCCTTAATTGCTGTTGAAGTGGACGAGAACGAAAAACCGCTAAAATGGCAATTCGAAAACAGTTGGGGCGAAAAAGCCGGGGAAAAAGGCTACCTCACTTTCACCGATGACTGGTTCAATGAATACATGTTTCGCATTGTTGTAAATAAAAAATACATCAGCCGGGAGGTTCTCGATATTTATGGAGAGGAGACTGAAATGCTACCACCTTGGGATCCCATGTTTTAAGGTGAAAGAAGGATCCGATCCTTTTGAAGGGATCGGATCCTTACAGCTTCAAATATGTTTTTTGAAATAGTTTTCTTTTCTTTGTTCGCTCAAAATATTTAGCTATAAGCTTGTGCGAAATCTTTTTGAAAAAATCGGGAGCATTATCATCAGGATTGTAGACACGTTCTATTTTTCCTTCCTGCAATTTATTCCGCGCGAGATCTTTCGCTATGCAGCAACCGGTGGCGCCAACACCCTGCTCGATATTATACTTTACTTCATTGTTTATCAGTTTATTCTTAAGGGGCAGATCGTTGATTTGGGATTTGTTGCCATCAGCGGGCACATTGCAGCGTTTCTCTTTGTTTTTCCAATCACATTTTCCACCGGATTTTTTCTGGCAAAATACGTTACATTTACGGCTTCCATATTAAAAGGACGCATCCAGTTGTTCCGTTACCTGCTTTCGGTAGGCGGTTCTATTTTGCTGAATTACGTTTTCCTGAAAATGTTTGTCGAATATTTTGGCTGGTACGCACCACTCTCAAAAGTTATTACCACAATTCTTGTTGTTATATACAGTTATCTCGCTCAACGCTACTTTACCTTTCAAACTGCCCGACAAGAAATCGCCGGATAAAATTTATGGGCTTTGATTTGAACTTTACGCTATTTAGCTATCTTTAATATGCGTATGGAAAATTATCAGCAAAAATATTATCCCACCATTTTAAAGGGCATCCACCTGGTTATTTTGTACATCTTTATTCAAACCCTGGTGGATTTTCCATTGGCACTTATCGATTATTACAAGGATACCGAATACCTGTACAATCCAATAAAAAAAATTGTTCTCGGTGTGGGCTCGGTACTTTTTATTTTAATCTACGGTATTAAAAAATCGAAGGAACCTGTGCTTGATATTTTTCCCTTCAAACTTTTTAATCCACTGATTTTTATCCCGATAATTGCATTTCTGTGGGGTGCACATAATTTTCTCGACCTAGTGAATGAATGGGTCGCAAAAGTGTTACCTCCTCCGCCGTGGTTTTGGGAATTGTTTAACAAGATATTTGAAGGAGATTACGGTTTTACGGGAATTTTCCTAAAAGTGGCAGTGATTGCTCCTGTTGTTGAGGAGTTGATTTTCCGGGGACTGATCTTTAATGGCTTCCGAAAGAATTACAATGGATTTGTTGCGGTTGTTATGTCGGCGCTGCTGTTTTCACTATTCCACCTCAATCCCTGGCAAATGCCGGCAACCTTTGTTCTTGGACTTTTACTTGGCTGGCTGATGTTGCGCACCAACAATATTCTGGCAGCCATCATCGGACATTCAATCAACAATACACTCGTTTTACTGGCCGTTTCTTATTACGACCAAATGCACGAACATCCTATTTACCTCATGGAAAGACCCAAATTGCTTGCGTTTAGCGCCTTTATAATGGGGCTTTCAATTATTCTGATGTATTTTACAAGCATTCCCTGGTTGCGCAGAAATCGAAAAAAATCGTAAGTTTACCGAAAAGTCTCAATTCGCTCCTTCCAAAAAACTATTTTTGAATTTTAAAATTTAAACAAGCCTGCAATGGATTATGTATTGATTGGATTGGGAGTTATTTTTATCATCAGTGGAATACTGGGATGCGTGCTGCCGGTAATTCCCGGGCCTCCTCTAAGTTATATCGGATTACTTCTTTTGCATTTTACCGAACGCTACCAGTTTTCCAGTCGCTTTCTTATTCTCTGGGCCATTGCTACGGTAGTGGTTTACGCACTCGATTACATTATTCCTGCATGGGGAACAAAACGTTTTGGCGGCAGCAAACGTGGGGTTTGGGGCAGTGTTATCGGCTTGGTGATCGGCTTGTTTTTCTTCCCGCCTTTTGGCATAATCATCGGGCCATTTTTGGGTGCGGTAATCGGAGAACTGACTTCAGGAAAAGATCACGGTGTGGCCATAAAATCAGGCTTTGGATCGTTTATAGGATTTTTGCTCGGAACACTTTTAAAATTAATCACCTCGGGATTAATGACCTGGCACTTTTTTAAAGAGTTAATCGTTTAGTAAAGTAAGGATCTTAAATCAGGTTTTATCCGAAAACTTATCCATTAAATTATAGTTTTGTCAAGTGGCGAAAAAGAAAACAAATACAGCGGCTTCCAAACGCAAACCCTCGCATAGCCGTAATAAAAAATCGAAGAAGAAATCAGCTAAATTCCCCGTCTGGCAATGGATATGGAAAAGTGCTGTCGTTTTATTTCTCCTGGGATGCTTGTTTTTTATCCTGGTTTTTCTGGGAGTGCTTGGCCCTGTTCCATCAAAAACTCAACTTCACCAGATAAACAACCCACTGGGTTCTGAAGTGTATTCTTCCGATGGAAAAATCCTTGGACGTTATTATGTAGAGAACCGCAGTTATGCCACCTTCGATGAGATCTCATCAAGTGTAATTCATGCACTAATCGCTACCGAAGATGCCCGATTTTATGAGCACCGTGGTATCGACGAAATTGCACTGGCGCGCGTACTGGTAAAATCAATTATTCTCCGGCAGGACAATTCGGGCGGTGGTAGTACCATCAGCCAGCAAATTGCCAAGAACCTTTTTCCACGGGTAGATTATGGTCCGCTTTCGATGCCGGTAAATAAACTTCGCGAATCGATAATCGCTTACCGCCTCGAACGGATTTACAGCAAAGAAGAGATACTGGCTTTATACCTGAACACTGTTCCTTTTGCCGAAAACACATACGGTATTGAAGTTGCCGCCGAACGCTTTTTCAGTAAGTCACCCAGGAATCTCGATGTTCACGAAGCTGCTGTTTTGGTGGGCATGTTAAAAGCCAATAATTATTACAATCCGCGCACCCATCCCGACCGGGCTCTTGGCCGCAGGAATGTGGTCATCGATCTGATGGAAACACACAACTATTTAAGCACGGAACAGGCAGCTGTTTACAAAGAAAAACCGCTGGGAGTTAAATACCGTCTGATTTCCTACAACCAGGGACCGGCACCTTATTTTCTGGAAATGATTAAACCCGAACTTCTGGAATGGTGCAAGGAAAACAGCAACGAGAAAGGCGACCGTTACAACTTATACACCGATGGTTTAAAAGTTACCACAACACTCGATTATAACCTGCAGGTTTATGCCCAGCAGTCGGTGCGTGAATACATGAAAGACCTGCAAAAGGTATTTGATAACCACTGGAAATACCGCGATCTTTTCAAAGAGAATCCTGAGATCATTAAAAGTGCTGTTCAGAACCAAAATCACAGTGGGAGTTCGTACAGCGAAGAGCTAAAAAAATACAACAAAGAGATCAATACCACGCTTTTTACCTGGAACGGACTGGAAAACAAAGACATTACCAGGCTCGATTCGTTAAAGCATTATTTAAAAATGTTGAATGCAGGCTTTATTGCGCTCGATCCCTATAATGCCAGAGTTAAAGCCTGGGTAGGCGGAATCGATTACCGGTTTTTTAAATACGATCATGTAAAAGCACCGCGTCAAACAGGATCAACCTTTAAGCCATTTGTGTACCTGGCCGCATTGGAAGAGAACATTCCAGCCGATACTTATTTCCCCAACCAGTATAAAGTTTATGAAGAATACAACGACTGGGCACCGCGCAATTCGCACAACGAATACGAAGGATATTACAGCATGAAGGGAGCACTTGCGAAATCGATAAATACCATATCGGTGGATGTGTTGCTTGAAGCAGGCATTGATGAAACCATCGATATCGCCCACGATCTGGGCATTTCAGCTGATTTGCCGGAATATCCGTCGCTGGCCTTGGGTGTTGCCTCTATTTCGTTAAAAGAAATTGTTGAAGCTTATGCAGGCCTTGTAAACGATGGTGTACCGGTTGAAAGCAATTACCTGGTTGAAATAGCCGATAAAAACGGCAATGTATTGCACACCTTTAATCACCGGTTGGAGTACGATCCGGTGGTGTCGTCCGAAAACAGCCGGGCGATTATTAATATGATGGAAGAAGTGGTAAACTCGGGAACAGGCCGAGGCATCCGCACCATTTACAATATTCCGGGTGATTTTGCCGGAAAAACAGGAACCACACAGAACAATTCCGATGGTTGGTTTATCGGATTAACACCCAACCTGGTAACGGGTTGCTGGGTAGGTGCCGACGATCCTCGCGTTCATTTCCGAACCACCACACTTGGTCAGGGAGCCTACATGGCACTTCCAATTGTTGGTAAATTCTTCTATAAAACCTATCGCGATCCCAAATACGCCAGTCTGGCCAATTCGTCCTTTCAAACGCCAAGCGTGCAAATGCTGGCTATGCTTAGTGAACCTGTTTACAGAGATGTTCTGGATATTCAAAAACACGAATTTAATCTTGCTGATATTTTCAGAAGAGATAAACAAGAAAAGCTTGGTGACAGACGCGAAGTAAAAGCCGAAGAAAAAGAAAAAGGTCAGTTTTGGAAGAAGATCAAAAGTATTTTTAAGAAGAAGGAGTAGTAGTGAAGGAAGCAATGAACTCCAGTATCCGGGGTTACTTGAAACGGTCGTCGGAACGGATCTTTTTGATCTCTTTTTCATCCTTTCCTTCCAGCCAGCCGCTTATAGCATCCGGGCGATTATCAAAAGATCGGAAAAATGGCTTTATATCGATTAACGGCGTTTCGTCGAGCATATCGGCTCCTTCGAAATAGATTTTGTTGTCTTCAATTTTTAATACCCGCACAATCGACATCCCAATGGAAGCGGGCCGCTTGGGCGAACGTGTGGCAAAAACACCATGCTCAATTGTATCCATAAATGGTTTAACCTTGAGCTTATAGCCATTTTGACGGTGAAAATAGTACAGTAAAATCACATGCGAAAAGCCGTCAACATCCAATAATCCTTCTGCGTATTTTGGATACAGTTCAGCAGTTCCGTTCTGCATATCGGCTCCAACAGACTGAATGGGCATATTGGAAATTTCGTTGTGAGTGGTCCTTATCTTTCCAATTACGGTAAGATTCACCGTTTCTAAAACTTCTGTCATGCTTTTGGTTTTTGCGGTTTTGAATGATTCGGAAAAGCAAGATCAGCCACCCGAACGCTTTACTTTATATCCGTCGGCTTTTAATATATCAATCAGGCGCTTACTAAAATCGCCCTGAATAAGAATTTCGCCGTTTTTCACAGTGCCACCAACGCCGCATTTGCTTTTTAGCATTTTGCCCAGTTCTTTTAAATCGTCTTCGGCACCAACAAATCCGGTCACTAAAGTCACCGATTTCCCTTTTCGTTGTTTGCGATCGAGCATTACTTTCAGGTTCTGCTGTTGCGGCGGCAACGTAGTTTCCTGTTCCTCATTGTCTTTATCGTACTGATAATCGGGATTGGTTGAGAATACAACCCCAAGTCGGTCTTTCCAATCTTTCGTCATAATTAAAGCCAAATTAATAATACAATTCCGGCAAGGTAAGCTACTACCCAAATAAAAAAAGCAGTTTTAGTATAATTTACTAACGACTTCCCTACCGCGGCATCTATTCCATTGCGCAGGTAATGTAACCAAACCCAGGTAGCATTCACAATAAATAGAAAAAATGAAACGCTGCCGGTCCACACATGTAAAACATCTCCGCCATGTTCTTTTCCCAAAATCATCAGGACAATTGCGGCAGTCTCGAACAATATCCCTAAACTCATGAAAATAAGCACAATATTGCCTACGATTCGAAACCGCTCAAGTGTAACACTTCCAATACCGTACGCTAAAAAAGCGAGCGTCATAATAAAAGCGCCTATTACTGAAATCGGATTCATTTTTGTATTTATTTAGGTATAAACACCAAAACAGGTATAAGTTTCATTTTTGATCAGTTATCAAATTCGAGTTCACCGGAGGTTTTCTGCAAATTCAACAACAGGCTTTTTATTTTTTTGCCTTTTTCTACCTGTATAACGTTATTTTGTGTTTCATGAATTTCGGTCAGTAAAGTGCATTGCACACCAACCGTATGAAGTTCGTCAACATCTGTTATTTCAAAATACGACCAGACTACATCATCTTCCAGTTCCTTGCCAATAAAATTGTATTCCACCGGGTTTCCATTAATTACAAATTGCAATTTTGAGCTGACATATTTATACAGAAATTCATCGGTCTTTGGATTTTCACGTGCTTCGCCCAGAAAAACTTCCTTATGGCCGGCATTCTCGAAACCGAACAGAAGATCATCGGCAAAAGTTTTTAGTGAAATTTCCAGCGCGTGGGTTCCAGGATTAAATTCCATCTGGCAGATACTCAGGTAAAAAGGATGAGCCATCAGCGCACCACTGGTTAGTAAAAAGAAGAATAGTACCGATAAATATTTTTTAATTATTTTCACGCGCCTAATTTACTGTTTACATTGGAGTATTAATACTCAAGTAATTATTAATGCCCAAAATTAAGAAAATTTATGAGTCAGTTTGAAATGTACCTTCGGCTGGGATTTCAGCACATTATCGATGTTCATGGTTACGATCACATTGTTTTTGTGCTTGTTTTATGTGCGGGCTACAGCCTGAATCAAATCCGTAAAGTATTGATTCTTATAACTGCTTTTACTGTTGGACACTCACTCACCCTGGCACTGTCGACACTTAATAT
Source organism: Maribellus mangrovi (assembly GCF_037646455.1). Classification (NCBI taxonomy): domain Bacteria; kingdom Pseudomonadati; phylum Bacteroidota; class Bacteroidia; order Marinilabiliales; family Prolixibacteraceae; genus Maribellus; species Maribellus mangrovi. The sequence goes on from NZ_JBBIXN010000002.1 coordinate 536,390, forward strand.
TGTAAGTATACCTTCCGATGTTGTGGAGTTCCTGATCCCGGCAACCATCCTCATCACGGCCATTTCCAATGTGCTGCCTTTAAAATCAGGCCGGCAGCAACTGGGTTACATCGTAACCCTGTTTTTTGGGTTGATTCATGGATTAGGATTCTCGAATTACCTGAAAGAGCTGTTGGGACGTGAGGGCAACATTTTTACACCTTTGCTGGCATTCAACCTCGGATTGGAACTTGGACAGATTGTAATTTTGGCCATATACTTCCTGATTTTGCTGATTACGGTCAACTTATTCAAACTCAGACACGATTTCTGGAGGATATACATTTCTGGAGCAGCATTTGGTATCTCGCTAATTTTATTAATTGAGAATAAATTCTGGTAAAAGGAACAATAAGTGGTGAGAATTGTTACTTTAGCAGTCATCAAAATTCCACAAAATATTAAAAAATCGTATCAAATAGAAATGAAAAGAGCTGCAATTTTTATCATTTTATTATTGCCAGGACTTAGCCTGTTTAGCCAGGAAAACTACAACTACAACAAGTTCAAACAGTTAAAAGAAGAACTGGCAACGCCCAATGTATACAGAACAGCGTCGGGGGCTCCCGGGCATGAGTATTACCAGCAAAAAGCCGATTATAAAATAGCGATCAGGCTTGATGATGAAAATCAGCGAATCTTCGGAGATGAGACCATTACTTATTACAACCAGTCGCCGGACGTCCTAAAATACCTTTGGGTTCAACTCGACCAGAACATTCGGGCAAAAAACTCGGACACTTATAAAATCCAAACATCCGAAATGCGTGAGCGGGTCTCGTTTCAGCAGATGCAGCGTATGCAGAATAATTTTGACGGAGGATTTAAACTTGATTACGTAAAAGACAAAAATAACAACGATCTGATTGCCACGGTCAATAAAACCATGATGCGGATTGAATTGCCACAACCTTTGAAATCTGGTGAAAGTTTCACCTTTAAAATCAAATGGTGGTACAACATCAACAACATGGCTGAAGATCGCGGGAGATCGGGTTATGAATATTTCGAAGACGAAAACAATTACATTTACACCATTGCGCAGTTTTATCCGCGAATGGCAGTTTACAACGAAGTTGAAGGATGGCAGCATAAACAGTTCCTCGGAACCGGTGAATTTACGCTAACTTTTGGCGATTTCGAAGTGGCTATAACTGCTCCCGCCGACCATGTGGTTGGAGCAACTGGTGTTCTGCAGAATCCAAAAGATGTACTGAGTAAAAATCAAATTGATCGTGTTGAAAAAGCAAAAGATTCGGATGAACCTGTAGTTATTGTTTCTCAGGATGAAGCGGAGAAAGCTGAAAAAGGCAGATCCAACGAGGAGAAAACATGGATATTTAAAGCCGAGAATGTTCGCGATTTTGCATTTGCCAGTTCAAGAAAATTTATCTGGGATGCTATGGGTGTTAAATTTGGCGACCGAACGGTGCTGGCCATGTCGTATTATCCCAAGGAAGGAAATCCGCTTTGGGGGCAATATTCAACACGCGTAGTTGCACATACCTTAAAAGTGTATTCGAAACATACTTTCGATTATCCTTATCCGGCGGCTATTTCGGTAAGTAACCGCTATGTAGGCGGAATGGAATATCCGATGATCTGCTTTAATGGTGGTCGCCCTCAAGAAGACGGAACGTACAGTGAGCGCTCGAAATATGCGCTGATCGGTGTTATTATCCACGAGGTAGGACACAACTTTTTCCCTATGATCGTGAATTCTGACGAGCGCCAGTGGACCTGGATGGATGAAGGATTGAACACTTTCTGCCAGTTTCTGACCGAACAGGAATGGGAACCCAACTACCCTTCACGTTCAGGAAAACCTTATACCATTGTTCCTTACATGAAAGGCGACAAAAAATTCATCTCGCCCGTCATGACAAACTCCGAATCAGTATGGAACCTCGGCAGCAATGCTTACAGTAAACCCACAGTCGCACTAAATATTTTACGCGAAACAGTTATGGGGCGCGAACTTTTCGATTACGCGTTTAAAGAATACGCCCAGCGCTGGATGTACAAACACCCTACTCCGGCTGATTTCTTCCGCACCATGGAAGACGCTTCGGGTGTTGACCTCGACTGGTTTTGGCATGGTTGGTTTTTTACCACCGACAATTGCGATATTTCGCTCGAAAATGTAACATGGTATCAACCCGATACAAAAAATCCGGAAATAGAAAAACCGCTACAGAAAAAACAGGATAACGAAAAGGTTACCTTAACTGATGTAAGAAACGCCGAACTGGCCGACCAGACCTACCTAGCACAAAACCCGGAAGCTGCTGATTTTTATACCACTTACGACCAATACAAAGTTACCGATAAGGATAAACAAGAATACGACCGCTATCTCGCAACGCTTACCAAAGAAGAAATAAAAATGCTAGGCGGAGACTTGAATTTTTATCAAATCGACTTTAAAAATGTTGGTGGTTTGGTTATGCCGCTTATTATTAAGTTTGAATTTACTGATGGAAGTAATGAGATACAGCGTATTCCTGCTGAAATCTGGCGAAAAAACAACGAAGAAGTGTCGAAGGTTTTCATGTTTAACAAGGAGGTGAAAGAAATTACACTCGATCCATTTTATGAAACTGCCGACACCGACATGGATAATAATTTCTGGCCGCATCGTAAACAACCCAGCCGTTTCGAACTGTACAAATACCGATATGGTCGTGGCCGGTATGGAGGTCAAAATCCAATGCAGGAAGCCAAAAGCGACGATTAAATTTTGACATGCGTGAAAAAAATACATAAGACTGCCACTTTCCGGCAGTCTTTTTTTTGCTTTAATCCGCAGGAACAAATAGCACCGGAATATTGTTATTGAAGCATTAACTTTCAAAAAAAGTAAGGATGAAGAAATGTATTTCCCTGCTCAGTTTTCTGATGATTGTATTAATATCCAACAACTTGTATTCGCAAACTATGGTACCGACTGGCTTAAGAGAAATTGACAGACCTCTGATTGATAATGTATCGGACAACGAATTCAGCAAAGACATACTAAAAGCTCTTGATCCTGGTAAAAGTTTTACATCGCCCGATAAACTGATGAAACTTTTAGGCAATAACAAGGATTTTGTTGGTAACATTCTGGAGGCAGTAAATGGTTCGGGCACAGAAGAAGATAAAATGGCCAAAGTGGATGCCCTGAAAAGCCAACGCAAAGATTTTATTGAACAATTACTTGGCGAAGGTAAAGCCGCTGATTACTACAAACTGGTAAAAGATCAGATTGAACCACTGACAAAGAAATTCAAGCTGGCAAAGCTTTTTTTATAAGTAAGCCACTATTTCTGAATCTTGATTCGGGCATCTACAGCCAGTATTTTCCGGTCATTCCCCAGCAAGGGATTAATATCGATTTCTTTGATTTCGGTGGCATAACGCAGCAACCACGATAAGCGAACGATGCTGTCGGCGTATGAATCGATATTAACGCTGGGTTGCTTCCTGTAACCTTTCAGAATTCGGTACGATTTCAGGCTTTTGATCATTGTCATGGCTTCACCTTTCGATAAAGGAGCCAGTCCCGCAGCTACATCTTTCACTACTTCCACATAAATTCCGCCCATTCCGCACAGCACCACGTGTCCGAATTTTTCCTCGTAAGTCGCTCCAAGAAATAGTTCCGTGCCCGAAGCCATTTGGGCGATCAAAACTCCTTCTGTTCCTTCAATCTCAAAAAGATGATGGAATTCTTTTCGTACCTGGGTTACGCTTCTTACATCAAGTATCACTCCCCCAACCTCGGTTTTATGTACCGGTCCAACCACTTTCATTACCACAGGAAATCCAATATTCATGGCAGCCAGAACTGCTTCCGATTCAGTGCTAGCCACAATTTCCTTTACTCGCGCAATTCCTGCCAAATCAAAAAGCCGATGAATAACCGAGGGGGACTGATAGCCATTTTTGGCCTTCAATATTATTGAGCGTATTTCGTCAATATTTATTGGATATTCCGGCTGATTGTCGAGACTGGGTGGTGGTGTATGAATAACCTTGGTAAGTGCGCGCCCCAATAATACCTCATCCGGGAAGTTGACATGTCCCAGCGAAATAAACCGCGACACTTCTTCTTTTACATTGATCACTGAAGGCAGGATCGGATAAATAGGTTTTTGGCACGTTTCCATTTTAGCCGAAAGTACATCGTACACATCGCGAATCGGGAAAAGTCCGGGGCTGCCATAAATCACGGCCATACCATCCACATCAAAATCATTTTCGCAGGCATCGATTATTACACCAAGTTGCTCTGCCGTTCCTGTGGCTAAAAAGTCGATCGGATTTTCAACCGACGAGCCCGGATACAATTTTTGAAGTAATTCTTTTTTTGCCGGCGAATCGTCAATGGCCGGAATCTTTAAACCTCCATCCTCCAAAGCATCCGTCAGCATCACGCCCGGTCCACCGGCATGTGTTATAATGGCCATTTTTTTACCTTCAAGCGCTTTGCACATAAAAACACCGGCAACAGTGGTTAATTCTTCACGGCCGTAACAACGAACAATTCCGGCCTTTCTGAACAAGGCGTCAACCGCAGCATCCGAACTGGTCAAAGCTCCGGTATGTGACGAAGCCGCCCGGCTGCCTGCCGAAGAACTTCCGGCTTTAATCGCCGCTATTTTGCATCCTTTTTGAATCAGCGACGAAGCGTGATATAACAATTTATCCGGATCATCGATGTTCTCGATATAAAGAAGCTTCACTCGTGAGCTCTCCCCTTCCACATAGTTTTCATCGAGGAATGCCAACACGTCTTCAACGCCCGTTTGAGCACTGTTGCCTACTGAAAAAACGTTGGCAAAACGCAATCCTTTGGGAATTCCTGATTCGATAATAAAAACAGCTGTTGCCCCCGATCCGGAAATAAAATCGCAGCCATCAGGCGTTAATTCAGGTACAGGCGTGGTGAACACGCTGGCATGCCTCGGTGTCATAACGCCAATGCAGTTGGGACCAATTAAACAGCCATCGTGTTTGTCTACCACTTCCTTCAACTGCTCTTCCAGTTTTTTCCCTTCAACACTGGTTTCAGAAAAACCGGCCGAAATAATGATAAAAGCTTTGGTATCGTTCTGTTCGGAGAGCGAAATAATTACATCCACACAAAATTTGGCAGGAATAGCAAGAACAGCCAGATCAACCGCTGGCAATTCTTCAACCGTTGCAAACGATGGGATTCCCTGCACCTGATCTTCTTTCGGATTTAAGGCATAAAGTTGCCCCTTAAAATTGTGGTCGATCAGGTTCTTAACAATCTTTCCTCCAGGCTTGTGAATGTTATTCGACGCACCAACAACAACTATACTTTTTGGATTGAGCAACTGTTCGTTGATCATGTTTTAAGCTTTTGGTTATAAAAGTAGAGAAATCGCAGCTAACGTTTCCTGATTTTTTTCCATATCAGTAAGGTCGCTATCACGAAATCTTTATTTTTGTTGAGAAAGCATTTTCTACAGCTTTTGTTCTGAACAAGGAAGTGCTGTTTTATCAATTTACTACACAAAACAGAAGCGGTGTAGCAAACAAAATATCAGATGATCTATTTTAAAAGTTTTATTTACCGTTTATTGATAGTCGTACTTGTGGGAATAATAATTTTTCTGGGATATTGGGCTATTTTTGGTACAGTTCCGCGAATGGCTGTGCTGATTATAACCATTTCGGCGCTAGTTTTATCTCCACGTTTCGAAGTCATTGATACCCGTTCGGGTCAGAAGTTACAGATGAAGGGTTTTCCTGTAATTCTCAAGGAAACCTGGCAGGCCTGGACCAAAAAGTAAAAACAAAAAGCCGGAGCGATTAAGCTTTTACCGCAATGGAAAAGATCCAGGAGCAAAAAATTATTGTGTATACAACCTTAAGCGAAGGCGACGATGTCCTGATTCAACACGGCATAAAACTCGCCTATATTTTCAAGAAAGAACTTTGCCTGGTTTTTAATCGCCCCTCAAAACAAAGAATTGCTGGTTCTAAAGAACAGCTTTATCAATATGCCCAAAAGATAAAAGAAGAACTGCCGGCATTACAGGTGTCCACACTACTCCTCTCCGAAAAAAAAGTGGCGCTGCCCGATTTACTGGCCGAAAATCACGAAGGAATTCTGATTGTTGCCAACGCCCTCAAATTTAAAGCCTATTCTTCGTCGCTGGCTGAAAGCCCGATTCCCTTTATTTTTGTTCATCCTCAATCAGAAATCACCGATTACAACCGGCTTGTTCAACCCATGGATCTCCGCAAAGAAAACAGCGACGGTAGTCTGTGGTGTTCGTATTTCGGACGTTACAATAAGGCCGAAGTTGTAATGGTGGCCGCCAACGATAAATCGAAAGAAGGAAAACAGAATGTAGCTAAAAATGTAATGCTCAGCCGCAAGCTTTACGATAAATTCAACATCCGTCATTCCGTTTACAAAGGAAGCAAATCAAGTTTCAGAAATTCGTTTGAAGTACTGGAACACGCTCTTGCATCCGATTGTAATCTTTTTGTTCTACTCGGCAGCTCAAGCATCACTCCGTTGGACTACCTGGTTGGTTTGCCCGAGCGAAAAATCATCAGCAAAGCCGGAAAACTTCCTGTAATGGTCATTAATCCACGCCGTGACAATTATATTTTATGTGATTGATTTATTGGAATGCAGTTGCTTTGTCGCAGCAATTTCCCTCAAATACTTTGTCTGATTGAAGAACTGCAAAATTGTAAATTTGCCGGTTGCCCTTTGCAAATTGCATACCGCAAACTGAACACTAAACTCAAAGGTTGAAGCATAAAACTAATTTTGAATTGTTACATTCGTAGCTCGAATTCTAACCAAATGAAGCAAGGATTAATATTACTTTTTCTTTTGTCCTCCCTGGTTTCAGTCGCCCAGGAATTTAAATACCAGGTATTATTTGAAGGTATTGGCGACAATCGCGAGTTTACCCAACCTTATGCAACGCCTCAAACAATTATTGGTTCTCGGGGTGCTTTCGAATTGGGCGTATCCATCGATAATCATCATTTACGGGGCGGACTAAGTCAGTTGCTTGAATTTGGTAGCGATATCGACGCACAAATACTAAAACTAACACTATATTATCAATATTTCGATGCTCAAAAAGAATTTCTGTTTGGTGCTTTTCCCCGCCGCGACAGGCTTGATTTCCCACTGGCCATGCTTTCCGATACCTTGCTGTACTACCGGCCCAATATTGAAGGTTTGTATGGTAAAATAAACTGGAATTGGGGACATCAGTTGGCTTTTGTCGACTGGGTAGGCCGCCAAACCGAAACACAACGCGAACAGTTTATGGCCGGTTTTTCGGGTGAACTATTTTTCAAGAGCCTCTTTTTGCAGAATTACCTGATCATGTTCCATAACGCGCATACACGTTACAATGATCCGCCCCTTCATATTGAAGACTACCTGGGATTTGCACTCCAGGCAGGATTCAGAATTCCCGAAAATTTGGAGGTTCAGGGATACCTGAAAATGGGTTTGCTGAACTCGACTTATCGCGAACGTAGCATTACAGATGGTTATGAAGTCTCGAACAGCTTTTTTGCGGAAGCCAACATGCGTTATAAAAACTTCGGGATAAAATCGGTAATGAATGTCGGTGGCGGTCACAAATTTGCTTTTGGCGATCCGTATTACAGAGCTTCCAATTACTCACGCACCGACCTTATCTGGTACTTTATCAACCACAAAAACATTAAAGGAAGATTTAATCTTTCGATGCACGTTGTCGATTGGGAAACCATTGACCAGCAACAGCAAATATCGATTATTTACGTGTTTGGGAAATGATTATTGATTATCATTACTTTCGGTCTGAAGTCGGGAGTCATAAATTTATCTATCAGATCGCAAATAATTTGGGCGTTTGTTTTTTTATTCAAATCAGATCCCAAAGCAATTTATCTTAAATTGTCTTTGAAAACCAATATGTCTCAAACGGCGCCAACCAACCTGATTTCGACTATTAACTGTATGTCATACAATCGAATACAACAATCCCTCAAAATTTCACCAAAAAAGAAGAGTATTACCGGTAATACCAATAATACTCTTAAAATATAAAGTTATAAATATGCACTTACTTTATTACAATATTTTCTTTCAATCTAATATCTTTACTTGATACACCTGCCATAATTTCAAAATCACCGCTTTCAATTTTCCAGTCTTTTGTTTGCGGATCCCAGAAAGCAAAGTCATGAGGTTCCAGGACTAAAGAAACTTCTTTTGATTCCCCCGCCTTTAAAAATACTTTTTTAAAACCTTTCAGTTCTTTCACAGGTCGCTCAACAGAAGATTCCAAATCTGACACATATAACTGAACCACTTCTGCTCCGTCAACCATACCCGTGTTTTTAACGGATAGCTTGACTTCCAGATTTTGTGTTTTGTCAATTGCCTTAGATGAAAATTTTAAATCGGACAATTCGAATGTAGTATAGCTTAGACCGTGCCCAAAACAAAAGAGGGGTTCAATGTTTTTATGTTCGTACCAGCGGTAACCCGCATATATTCCTTCTTTAAAATTTACATCGTAAACATCCTTACGACCCTTGAACTTGAATCCCGAATATAGCTCTTCACCTTCAGGCATATAACCTAAACCAGGCGTATCTTCATACTTTTCAGCAATTGTAATAGGCAGTTTTCCCGAAGGATTTGTTTTTCCACAAAGAATTTCGGTCGCAGCTAAAGCGCCATTCTGTCCCATGTACCACATATAAAGTATCGCTTGTGCATTTTGCCACTTACTCATATTTATTGCACTACCTGAGCTTACAAGGATTACAGTGTTGGGATTTGCAGCTAAACATCGTTGAACAAGCTGTTCTTGTTCTTCCGGCAAATTGTAAGGACGATCGAATCCCTGGCTATCTTTTGTTCCAACACTAACAATTACAATATCAGCTTCTTTAAGCTCCTGTACACTTGGTTTTTTCTCAAAAGTAAGTTGCTCGCCAAATTCTTCTTTCAATGCATCTTTAAGTACTATGTTGTTGTATCCTTTCACGGATGCAGCACCTCCGCCACGCAATCGCTTATCAAGATATTCGCCGGTAACCAAAATTCTTTGATCTTTTGATTTATCAATTGGCAGGATATTATTCTGATTTCTTAACAGTACCATACCTTCACGAGCAGTGTTAAGGGCAACATCTTCCAGTCGTTTGTAATCGTCGTCGCTTAGTGGTGTGGCATTTGTGTCAAACGATTTCATAGAAATAAAAGTACGCAAAGTGCTTTTAACCATTCGGTTAATATCTGCTTCAGTAACCAGGCCTTCCTCCAATAATTTATCGGTATGTTTTGTAGCTTTACGCGAAGGCATCTCAAGGCTAAGTCCCGACTTTATTACTTTTTCGCCATCGTAAACCGAAAACCAGTCGGTCATTGCTAACCATTTAAATCCCAGATTATTTCTTAATAATTGATTGATCACGTAATTACTTTGGCCTGCATATTCGCCGTTAACCTGATTAAAAGAGGTCATTACAGCTCTTGCACCGGCATCAACTCCATATTTGAAAGGAACCATATATATTTCATGTAAAGCCCTTTCGTCAATGATGGAATTATTGCTTTTCCGATAATACTCCGTGTCGTTTCCTATAAAATGTTTTAAAGTAGCAATCGTACCTGTTGCCTGCATTCCGCTTACGTATTCCGAAATCATGTTCCCGGTTAAATATGGGTCTTCTCCTGAATACTCGAAATTACGACCGTTTTGAGCATTTCGGTAAAGATTGAAACCGGGGCCCAAAAGCACAGGTATATCTGCAGCCCGACACTCCTCGCCAATGCTGTAAGCGTATACATAAGCTGCAGCTCTATTCCACGTAGAAGCAAGCAAAATGGGAGAAGGATAAGCTACCGATTTATCTGCAATTTTCTTAAAACCAATGTTTGCAATTCGAGGATTCATTCTAAGTCCCTGTCCTGCATCGGCAAAGGGCAAACTCGGAATACCTAAACGTTTTACCTCGTTTGAGTAGAACAGATGCCTACCGCCAATATAATTGATTTTTTCTTCCAGTGTCATCAGTCTTAAAATAGAATCAGCTTTGGCATCAGCCTCTTCATAAGAAAGTGGTACAAATTCACTTTTTGTTTGGCAGTTGACAATTTTTGATACTCCCAAAAAAAGCAGTAATATTAATAGTATTGGTTTCATACTAAACGGTTTCATTTCATCATCCCCTTTAATTTTAAATTACTGGAAAAGAAATAGTACCCAAAATTTTTGGGCGTTGAGTACTATTTCTTGTTTTGTTATTTTCATTCGGAGAAATTAAGGTATTAATTCTCCCTGCTAAATTTAAATTTAGAAGAATCTTCCAATACCAATATTCCAGGCATTTTGGTCAGAACTAGATCCTGGAATAAAACCCATGGCCCAGTCAGCCCGTGCAACAATGCCTTGTTTAGGTAATAACATGTATCTTAAACCTAAACCTGCTGTAATGGCCGAACCGCTTGTCAAACCTGAGGTTGTTTTAGTATTAAATTTTGGACTTAGATTCCCTTGTCCGTAAATACCATAAGCGCTATATACAGCTACACCAGCCTTGCCGTTTAACACTTTGTTAAAGAAATGAGCATATTCAGCATTTAGAACTAGCACATGATTTCCTGTAACTGCCTGTGATTTAAATCCACGTTGGTAGGTAGTTTGATTAACCCATTGTGATGAGCCTGTATCACCTAATCTAAAATCATATTTTAATCGGAATGCCAATGTTCTGCTCCAATGATTATTTGGCGAATAGAATTTCTTCACATCACCAACAAAATAAGTAGCCACCGGATCAGTGTATTCCTGACCCGTTTCAGGATTTGTTGATTTAAATCCTAATGCATGGTTCAAATAGGTAAATGCATTAAAGTTATACCATCCCTTTGTTGCATACATTTTATTATCCCTGGTATCATAATTAGCTCCCATACCAACTCCTAAAAATTCTGTATTACTATCCGGAATTTTCATTTCTCCCATTCCTGGAATACTAACTGTATCAAATGTCATTGAAGCCTTGTTATATTGAACAAGCGGACCTACGTAAAAATTATTTGCAATTTTCCTGTATACCCTGCCAATATACATCGTAACATCTCCGTGCATAGTTGTTTCCATTCCGGGGCCCAATTGCTCAAGAGATACAGGCATTTCCATTTCAATTTTAGAGATTCTTTCATTAAAACGCCATTTATCCTCATTCAGGTATTGCCATCCGATAGCATCCAATAGCCAACCACTATTGTTAAGCGATTTAAGAGCTGTAAGTGTTATATTCGACATTGGACTTCCCATCTTTTTGTCAAGATTAAAATTAAAACTACCTGAAAGTCCAACTGCATTTAAGAGCATAGGATTATATAAATAAACCGGTGCTGCAGCAAAATATAGCTTTTTATAAGGTTTGTAGTTCTCTTTGGCAACTTTAATGGAATCTTTATTTCCATTTTGTTTGGCAGCTTCTAGTTCAGACTGCGCTTTTTCTCTTTCTGAAAGAAACTTTTCTCTTGTTGGCTTTTGTGCATTAACAACTATTATACTTATTAATAATAAAGCAATTGTTAGTAAAGTTGTTTTTTTATTCATTACTCAAATTTTAATAATTAACTTAAAATAAACTCAAATTCCAGGAGTAATAAGTAACTGATATTTATAGAAATATCTCATTTTCTAAATAATCCTGTTGACTTTTAAACATCACAAAAAATAAATCCTCTGCTATTTTGTGCCCTATTGTATAAAAATCGCACAATAGTAAATTGTTTTTTTATTGTGTGCAAACAATACAATATAAATTTTATATATTTGTCGCATATTTTTTTAATATGAGTTTTTACAACATAGAGAAAATTTTACCGGGACACTCAATAGATTGTGTGGTTTTTGGATTTGATTACAATGAGCAGGAACTCAATGTATTATTGATGAAATGGAAAATGGGAGGTAAATGGGCTCTTCCTGGCGGTGTAGTTTATAAAGATGAAATTTTAGAAGATGCAGCTCATAGGTCTTTGAAAGAAAGAACAGGAATATCCGTTTCAGTATTAGAGCAGTTTCATACTTTCAGTGGTATAAACAGGCGAAGCGAGGAAGAAATTCAGCTAATGCTTTCAATAGCGGCGAAATATGACATTAAGATAGAAAAGTGGTTCAGAACCCGTTACCTGACAACCGGATTTGTTACGGTTGTCAATATGGAGAATACTACACCTGTTGAGGATATATATAGTTCAGAATGTAGGTGGGTACCCATAAAAGATAAGCCTGAATTGGTTATGGACCACGATGATATCTTTAATAAAGCAATGGATCATGTTCGTATACAACTAAGTTATCTTCCTATAAGTATGGCTCTGTTACCTGAAAAATTCACGATGAAAGCATTAAAAAAAGTATATGAAGGTTTTCTTGGAAAACCCTTGGAACGATCAAATTTTCAGAGTAAAATGCTAAAACTGGATATTTTAAACAGACATGAAAAACTAATGACGGGAGCAGCCAATAAAGCCCCGTATTTATACTCATTTGATAAAGAAAAATATGAGTCACTCCTAAAGAAGGGAATTGGTTTATTTGTATAATAAATTTAGCAAAAAGGTTAATAACTATATGGTCTAAATACTTCGGATGCTTAATCTGAATGTTAAAAATCCTCTTTTACTACATTTACTTGTAGGCTTAATATTCAGTTATTCATAAGATTTTGATAGTTGTATTGAAATCAACTTTCAATTGTATACAGCGTGCAATTTAGATATTTTGTGTACAAGCAAAAATATTAAACTCTTTATGTGGAGTATAATTTATTGCAAGCTGTCGTTGTATTTACAATCGTAAAATAGAATCATTTAATTAAACAAGTAAAAATGAAGATTAAATTTTTTTTTATGAAACAAAAGCTAAACGGCAAGTATAAGTTGCGCTGGGGCAGATCTCTGATGACAATTATAGCGCTCTTAATTGTAACAAATCTGATATATGCACAAAAAAGAAATTCAAAAAAGCGGGATTTTAGATTTGATCTTGAAAAGAGCTATTTGGAAAGCATACCTCAAGTAGGGAAAGACGCACCCAATATTATCATTATTTATGCCGATGATATGGGTTATGGCGATATTTCTGCTTTTGGATCAGAAGCTGTTAAAACACCCGAAATAGATGCATTAGCAGAAAAAGGAGTAAGACTAACGAATTATTATGCTCCATCAAATGTATGTTCACCATCAAGAGCCGGATTATTAACGGGACGTTATCCTGTAAGGGCACATGTTCCAAATGTTTTTCTCAGGTGTGATGATTTCAAATATAGGACTGCAAATCGGATCATGCATATTGCAAATGTTTATTCCTACGGAATGGAAACCATTGCACAGGATGAAGTAATGCTCCAGAAAGTACTGGGTGCAGGAGGTTATTCAACGGCATTGATAGGAAAATGGCATTTGGGAGAAAGAGAAGGCGAAAGGCCCAATGATAATGGCTTTGATTATTTCTATGGTGCCCATTACAGCAACGACATGACGCCATATCGAATATATGAAAATAGTGAAGTAGCTATTGAGGCCCCTGCTGATCAAACTGTTTTAACCAAGGACTTAACTCAAAAATCAATTCGCTTTATTGAAGAAAATAAAGACAAGCCTTTCTTCTTATATTATGCCTCTCCCTTTCCACACAACCCGCCTAATGCCAGTGATGACTGGATTGGTAAGTCTGATGGCGGATTATTCGGAGATTGTGTTCAGGAACTTGACTGGAGTGTAGGTGAAATTATGAAGACATTAAAAAAACACGGGCTTGATAATAATACCATAGTGATTTTCACCAGTGATAATGGTCCATGGTTTGAAGGTAGTTCAGGACCTAACAGGGGAAGAAAAGGAAATATCCATAACGGAGGATTTAAAGTTCCATTTATAGCCTGGATGCCGGGAGTTATTCTGGAAGGAGCCATACTTAACCATACAGTTAGTGGTATGGATCTTTATCCAACTCTATTGAATTTAGTGGGTATTGAATTAACTAAAGATCGAAAAATTGATGGCGTTAATGCTTTATCCTATTTTAAAGGTGAAGATACCGAATTTAATCGTGGAGAACTTGTATTATTTCAAGGTAAAACACCGGAAGCTATAATCGATGGTAATTATAAATACTTCAGAGAAAATAAGTCAGAAAACAGCACTTACAAGATGATTAAGGTTGGTCCTTTTATGTATGATCTGAGTAAGGATGTTGATGAATCATATGATGTTTCAATGAAATATCCTGAAAAAGCAGAGGAGTTGAAAAACAGATTAAACTCTTTTGAGAATGAAATCAACAACAACCTTAGAGGCTGGAATAAATAATAAAATTGTTGACAATGCTTCAGAAAGAGTGTTAGTAAAATCACCTAGGATTCAGCTACTTGTAACCAAGAAATGTAAAATCAACATTTCCTTAGGTCTGTTGATCCAAAATTAGAAGGGAGTTTAACTGCAAAATAACTCTGGATTAAAATATTCACTCGGTGACTTTAAGATCCCGGGTGAATATTACTTATAACTGAGACTTAGCAATAGCTCCTACTCCACCATCTCCATTTCCTTCAGCAAATAACCGGCACCGGCAAACTTGTCGATGATAAAAAGTGCATAACGAATATCGAGCGAAATATTACGGCAAACCTCCGGATCGTACATAATGTCGCTCATGGTGCCTTCCCAGCAACGGTCGAAATTAACACCGATGAGTTCGCCGTCAGCATTAATAACCGGACTCCCTGAATTACCGCCACTGGTATGGTTTGAAGCAGTGAACGCCACCGGTACTGTACCATTAACCGCATAACGCCCGAAATCTTTTTCTTTGTATAAGTCTTTTAGCTTCTCAGGAACATCGTAATCGTAAATTGCCGGATTACCTTTTTCCATAATTCCGTCGAGTGTTGTGTAGTGCATGTACTTCACACCGTCGCGTGGTTTATAACCTTCAACCTGTCCGTAAGTAATTCGCATAGTCAGATTGGCATCGGGATAAAATGCCTGCCCTTTTTTCATTTCCATAAGGCCGGCCACATAACTTCTCATATTGGCATCGATGACGGCTTCTATGCGTTTCACATTGGGTTTTATCTTGGTTTCAGTTAAAAAATTAAGGCGGTTAAACAACAGCAAAACCGGATCTTTTCGAAGTTTCAGCAGCTTCTTTTCTGAAGCATTTTCAAGTAAATCGTTTAGTTTCTCCCGATCGGTAAGAATCGATTTTCGATATACTTTTTTCACCAGTTGCTGCGCATTGTACTTTTCAACAGTCGCCTTAACTTCCTCGGGTACAAACTCAGGTTCAAGATCCCTTACAAGAACTGGTAACAATTCGGCAAACAGTTTCTCGTCGGTAGGCTGATTAAAATTCTTATAGAATCTTTCCAGTCCTCTCAACATTGTCTTTCGCTGACTGGCTACTTTTTCTTCCTGTTTGTTTTCAATGCTGTTTATAATGTCATTCAGGCTGCGGGCTTGTCCAAACAATTCCACTCCACGTGTTACAACTTCAGAATAGTAATCGCCGGCTTTTATGTATTTGGCATATTCGGCATACAAATCTTCAAAATTATCGAATACAACTTTGTATTGGCTGTCCCATATTCCCTTTTGTTTAGCCCAGTTTTCAAATTCAGCTTCAAACTCCAGCTTTTTATTCACGGCATCCAGGCGTTCAAGTCCTTTGATCTCGCCCTGCCATTTTTTCCAGGCATTACTGATACTCGCATATTTAGCCGCGTATTGAATTCGTATTTGTGGATCACTTTGCATATCGGCACCAATAATCTCAAGCTTTTTGTCGCGCAGCATAATTCGGTCCGGATCACGCTGATTCATAGTTACCTCAACGGCTTGATGCGGCCAGTACTGCGTGGTGGTTCCCGGATATCCAAAAACCATGGTAAAATCGCCGGGCTCAATTCCCTTTAGCGACACCGGCAAAAACTTTTTGGGTTTATACGGAACATTGTCGGGCGAATATTCTGCAGGTTCGTTATTCTTATCAGCATAAATTCTGAAAATGGAAAAATCACCGGTATGTCGGGGCCACATCCAGTTATCAGTATCGCCTCCAAACTTTCCGATTGCCGAAGGAGGCGCTCCCACCAAACGAACATCTTTGTACACTTTGTACACGTACAGAAAATACTGATTCCCATAAAACAAAGGTTTTACATCGGTTTTAAACCTGCCGTTTTTCGAGGCATCCTGTTTTATGCGATCAATATTCTGATCTATTTTTTTCTGAAACACTTCACCTTCCAAACCTTTGGTTTCGTCGAACACACGCTTTGTAACATCCTCCATATATTCCAGAAAACTTACCGTGAGACCGGGATTGGGCAGTTCCTCTTCCCTGCTCATGGCCCAAAAACCATTGGTGAGATAATCATTTTCAACAGAACTGTGCGATTGAATATTCCGGTATCCGCAATGATGATTGGTGATCAGCAATCCTTCATCGGAGATCACCTCGCCGGTACAACCACGTCCAAACAAAACGATCGCATCTTTCATGCTCGCATGATTAACATCGTAAATGTCTGCTGCACTCAGCTTGAAACCTTTTTCCTGCATTTCGGTCATGTTGTACTTTTCGAGCAGCGTAGGGATCCACATCCCTTCTTTAGCCGACACTTGTACAGCTGCAAGTAATATCAGAACCTGTAATACTAACTTCTTCATTGTAAAATCTTAGAATTTGAAAATGAAGTGCAAATAAATTCAAAATGATTTTATAAAAAATGATTTTCAGCAATTCCGGACATGAATGGAGTTGATAACTGTTAATTACTCGTAAACGTTTGGTCGAACTGTTTTTTAATATTTGACTATTTTAGCCTCGAACAAAGAACCCGACAAATCTATGCTTGAAATTCTTTCAACAAACGGTATCATTCAGTTTGTTACCACTCTGGCAGCACTTGCAATTGTAGTGATGTTGTGGAAGAACAGAAGTCTGGCCGAAGTTCGCTACCTCATAGTCATCGAAATTAATGTGGCTGTTTGGGCCTTTACCTATGCCTGCGAATTCAGCACGCCTGTTCTCGAAAATAAAATATTCTGGTCGCAGCTTTCCTACTTCGGAATTGCTTTTCTTCCGGTCAGTTATTTCTTCTTTACGCAGGCATTTAACCAGAAATTCCGTTTTTTAAGCACAAAGAATTACTTGCTGCTAAGTATACTCCCGATATTAACAGTTTTGCTGGTTCTTACCAACAATTTGCACCACTGGGTATGGAAAGATATCAGCCTGCCAGAAAATTCCGACATCATGTTTTACGAACATGGCCCATGGTTCTGGATTTTTTATGGTTATGCTTTTTTGCTGATTGGTTTAGGGCTGCTGAATCTGGTCCGCTCATATTTCCATTTTAGCCGTTATTACAGGTCACAAATCTCTCTTTTACTTATCGCATCCATTATTCCTGTTCTTGGAAATTTTGCCTACATCACCAATTTGAATCCTATTCCGGGTTTCGACTGGACCACAGCCTGCTTTGTGGTAACCGGACTGGTCATTGCCATAGGAGTATACCGCCATCGCATGTTTGAGGTTATTCCCCTGGCCACGCAAAAACTTATTGAGGTATTACAGGATGGTGTGATTGTAGTGAACAACCAGGGGGAAATTGAAGAAATGAATCCAACATCGAAACAGATTTTTAATTTCGGTTCGGAGAATATGAATCGTGCAGATTTTAAGGAAATATTTAAAAACTACAGCGATTTAATGACGGCCATTGAACACGATAAGGAAAATAATTTCGAGATGCGATTGAAGAAGAAAGAAGGGATTCGCTATTACATGGTAAAAATATCGCCGATCTTCAACCGCAGTAAACAAAAGTCGGGGAAGCTTATTATTATCACCGATATTAGCTCAATCCGAAAATCGGAATTGCAACTTAAAAACAGAAACCACCAGTTACTAAAGGAGATCGAACGCAACGAAAAGCTGATTGAAGATCTTGATTCATTTGCACATACCGTTGCCCACGACCTAAAAAACCTGCTGGGTGGCATTTATTCTTCCAGCGAAATACTTGTCGATTTACAGGAAGAAGGCAATCACGAAATGATCCGGGAAATTTCACACTTGGTTAAAGACTCGGCATTTAAAACCATTCAGATCACCGAGGAACTGATGAAACTGGCGACCGCCGGTTATGATGATGTAGAAAAAGAGCCGGTATATATGCAACAGATTTTTGATCAGGCAACAGGACAGGTAGCAAATCTGATCAGCGAGTACGATGCACAAATTGAAGTGACTACCGACTGGCAGCCGGTTCTGGCCTACGGACCCTGGATCATTGAAGTGTGGATGAATTACATCAGCAACGCCATCAAGTATGGTGGAAATCCACCTGTAATTACCGTGGGCAGCAGAAAAATCGGCAAAAATAAGGTGAAATTCTGGGTACGCGATAATGGCGATGGAATATCGACTGAAGATCAAACCTTGTTGTTTAATAAACATACACGACTGGCTCCCGACAAATCCTTTGGTTATGGTTTGGGGCTGTCGATTGCTAAACGTATCATCGAAAAAATGGGCGGTTCGGTTGGCGTTGAAAGCAGCGGCAAGAAAGGCGAAGGTGCTGAATTTTTCTTTATTCTTCCTTCCAAATAAAAACCGGATTACTTAAAAGCCTAAACCAATATGAACGCCCAGGCTTACGTGAAAATCTTCGGGATGATAAGCCATCTCCATCACAGGGCCGATATGAAATGCGCCAACTTCAAATTCATATACGGTTTCAAAATGCAGTGCAAATTCCTTTTCATCCGGATGATCGCCTTCAAAAGCTACACCGGGAGAAAGGCTTAAACTCAAAGGGTGAACAATACGATAGGATAACTCTGCACCCACAAAATTATGCTTGTGATCGTCGAAAATTCGTTCGTAACCAATCCCCAGTCCAAATCCGGTTTGCGGAAAATTGTATGTATAATGAAAATGTGTAGCTGTACTTAATTCACCGGCTTTAGTATAATAAACCGGTGCTACCGACACACCAATTTCATGCACATGATGATGTTCCTGTTCATGCTCCTCGTTGTGGTGTTCGTGTTCCTGTGAAAATGCATTAAAAACCAACGAGCTGACCAAGAGCAGCATCAAAATCTTTTTCATCATTCGTTCGTATTAAAAAGTATTAACTGAGCAAATACAACCCTCAAAATCCAAAATTGTTTTATGTCCTTCTAAATTACATCTTAAATGCATCCAAACATTTCTTTGCTGAGAAGTATTTTCACCAGCTAGTCTGCTAATTATGAATCTTTAAGCTCTTCTATCCATTGATTGATGCGTTTGAAATGCGATCCTTCCCAGTATATTTTTTTGCAACCTTTACATTGCCAGAATGCATCATGAAATTCCAAAATACCGGCTTTTAGTTCCTTATGCAATTTACACTTTTCAACCGGTTCGAGCGAACCATTGCATACCGAACAGCGTGTAAATGGTTGAAAAGAATTTTGAAGCTGCAACTGTTTTACCAGCTCAACCAGTTGCTTTTTAGGATTAGTATTGCGTAGGAAATATCCGTGCGTAACTGCATTCTGTTGTAAAATACCTCTGTCGCGAGTTAGAATTATACGAGATTCCTTCCGGGAAATTTCCACAATTTCGTCGTCCTCCAGATCGTTTCGAAAAACGGTATCGAAACCCAGCAAACGAAGTTTCAGTGCAAGCTTGCCCAGGTTAACATCCACCACAAATTTTGTTTGGCGCAATGGCTCGGCACGCAAACGGATTAATTCAGCAATATCTAACGATTCAAATACCGGATAAACCGAAATCTCCTCCCCGCCCTTCAACTGGTAATCGAAATCAACAGAATTGCCATTCACCAGAATAAGATCAACTTCACCATGAGGTACTCCTATTGCCTGAATTGCATTCTTTACCGAGGGCTTTCCCTTAAAAGTATATGCGAACGATTTCTTTTTTTGTTTATCCGGAAGATGATCGTTGAGTTCCTCGTAAAACCGAAACTTTACCTGTCTTATTTTTGGAGCATGATTTGTCGTATTTTCATGAAAATCCCGCATAAAATTAAAGTTACTTCAAATTTATACGCATTCAAAATAAGTTCAGCTACTGCTGCCCAATGTCATAATGGCCTATTTCATAGCGTCTATGCACTAACAAATCCTACCCGACAGTAAAAGTTAAAACTGTTATACATCATAATAAATTTGAATACCGTTAACGCACACGATGATTTTTATTTGTTAGATTTGTTTCTTATTAAACATCTAAATCAAATTTTATGATTCTTGGCTTACTAAAAGAGTACGGTACAGAAACCCGAGTAGCATTGCTTCCGGAGACCGTTAAGACCTTTACCGAGTTAAAAGTTGAGGTTTTGGTTGAAAAAGGTGCCGGAGAGGAAGCTTTTGCTAATGATGCCGACTACGAAGCAGTCGGTGCAAAGATTGCAAGTCGTAGCGATGTGTTTGCAAAGGCCGAAGTGCTGTTGCAGATTCAGCCACCAGCTAAAGAAGATACTAAGAAAATTAAGGATTCGCAGGTTTGGATCAGTGCTTTTAATCCCTTATGGGAAACTGATCTGGTAAAAACATTCCTCGATGCGGGGCTCACCACCTTCAGTCTCGACATGATCCCGCGTACCACCCGTGCGCAGGCCATGGATATTCTTTCTTCAATGGCAACTGTTTCGGGCTACATGGCCGTGTTGGAGGCAGCAGTAAAACTTCCTACCTTCTTCCCTATGTTCATGACGGCAGCAGGAACGATTCGTCCGGCAAATGTGCTGATCCTGGGAGCAGGAGTTGCAGGCTTACAGGCCATTGCAACTTCGCGAAAACTGGGTGCTCAGGTACAGGTTTTCGACGTACGTTCGGCCGTTAAAGAAGAAGTAATGAGTTTGGGCGGAAAGTTTGTTGAAGTGGAAGGTGCCACTGAAGACAAAGCCGCCGGTGGATATGCCGTTGAGCAAACCGAAGATTACAAACAGAAGCAACAGGAGGCCATTAACGACCATGCAGCAAAGGCAAATGTGGTGATCTGTACTGCACAGATCCCGGGGAAAAAAGCTCCGTTGCTGATTCCTAAGGAAGCGGTTGAAAGAATGAAACCCGGCTCGATAATCATCGACCTTGCTGCCTCGTCGGGTGGTAACTGCGAACTCACCAAAAACGACGAAACCGTGGTTCACAAAGGTGTTTCAATCATTGGCCAATCAAATTATCCGGCTCAAAAACCGGTAGATGCAAGTCGCATGTTTGGTAAAAATGTACTGAATTTCATGAAACTTATCATCGGAGAAGAAGGTGCTTTGAACCTGAATTTTGAAGACGACATTGTAAAAGGAACCTGCATTACGCATGCAAAAGAATTATACAACGAACGTGTAAAATCAGTAATCGAAACAAAATAAAATCTAAAATATGGAAAACGTATTAAGTTTTTTAACAGCGAATAAAGATGCGATATTCATTATCGTGTTATCCGTCTTTCTTGGCTTTGAGGTTATTTCAAATGTTCCGTCGGTGTTGCACACTCCCCTCATGTCGGGAGCCAACGCAATATCCGGGGTTATCATTATCGGAGGGATCATACTTGTTGGTCATGCAACAACAACACTGGAATGGGTGCTTGGCTCAATAGCACTTTTTATGGCTACGCTGAATGTGGCAGGAGGTTTTGTTGTGACAGATCGTATGCTCGAAATGTTTAAAAAGAAGAAAAAATAACCATGAACGCTATGATTTTACTAAATACAATGATGCCGGGACAAGTTGTCCTGGAATACAGCTATCTTCTGTCAGCGATCATGTTTGTGATCGGTCTGAAACTTGAGAGTCATCCGGAAACGGCCCGTAAAGGAAACTTTTGGGCTGCATCGGGTATGATACTTCCAATGATCACCACTTTGATCCTTAATAAAGACGCTGCAGGCGAAGGAATTGGTCTGGTGAATGTTATTGCCATTTTATTGATTATCGGAGCCGGTACTATCGTTGGATCGATTATGGCGCGTAAGGTGAAAATGACCGCCATGCCACAAATGGTATCCTTCTTCAATGCTACAGGGGGTGCTGCTTCGGCAGCCGTTGCTTTGATCGAATACCACAAAGATCCGAATAATGCCATTTTGGTTACCCTGCTGGGATTAATGGTCGGTAGTATTGCTTTTAGTGGTAGTATGATCGCCTATGGAAAACTCGACGGAAAAGTTGGCGATATATTTGCCAAATTCATGACTTACCTGAACCTGTTTTTCATGGCAGTAATCGTGGCGCTTATCCTACTCGTAATTTTCGGCGGATTCGACGTTCAAACCAGGACCTACCTCGTTTACGGACTGCTCATTTTGAGTATTGTTTACGGTGTGAGTTTTGTAATGCCTATTGGTGGAGCCGATATGCCTGTGGTTATTTCACTACTAAACTCATTAACGGGTATTGCAGCAGCAATGGCAGGTTTTATCTATCAAAACGAAGCCATGATCCTTGGTGGTATCCTCGTTGGTGCAGCCGGAACCATCCTTACCATTCAAATGTGTAAGGCTATGAACCGCTCGCTGATCAACGTTATTGTGGGCGCTTTTGGTGGTGGTGGTGCCAGCCATGCCGATGTACAGGGAAGTATCAAGGAAATTACCTTAAGCGACGCTGCGGTTCTGCTTAGCTACTCACAAAAAGTAGTGATCATTCCAGGCTATGGACTGGCCGTGGCACAAGCACAGCACATTGCACACGAACTCGACAGCTTGCTTGGAAGCAAGGGCGTGGAAGTAAAATATGCCATACACCCGGTTGCCGGACGTATGCCCGGTCACATGAACGTATTGCTGGCTGAAGCCGATGTTCCTTACGAACAACTGGTGGAAATGGATGATATTAATCCGGATATGCCAAACGTTGACGTGGCCATTGTGGTAGGTGCCAACGATGTGGTGAACCCGGCAGCTTACGACGATCCGGGCAGCCCGATCTATGGAATGCCGATCATTGATGCACACCTGGCCAAAAACATCATTATCATGAAACGTGGTATGGGTAAAGGATATGCAGGAATCGAAAACTTCCTGTTCTTTAACGACAAAACCCGCATGCTGTTTGGCGATGCCAAGAAATCAATCACCAGCCTGGTGAACGAGATCAAGAGTATGTAAGAACAATTTATAACGAAATACGGAAATGCCATCCCGTCTGCTGACGGTGGTGGCATTTTTGATTTACTTTTATTTTTGAAAAACAAGGTTAAGATGCAAGTCAGTCAAAATTTAAAAGCTCAGATTATCGAACAACTCACAATCGAGATCGAAAAAAAGATACTGGCATTGAACCAAATGATTATAGCTGCCAAAGAATCGCGCGATAATGAAACCAAAAGCAGCGTTGGCGACAAATACGAAACCGGGCGCGCCATGACCCAAATGGAACTTGAGAAAAATCAGGCGCAGCTAAGTAAAACAGAAGCTTTTAGAAATAACCTCGCAAAAATTGACACTAAAGAAGTCAACGATAAAGTGGTATTTGGAAGTTTGGTGTTCACCACACAGGGCGCCTATTTTATTTCCATTCCGTTCGGAAGAATTAACGTGAATGAAACAGTTGTTTTTTGCATTTCACCTTCATCTCCCTTTGGCAAAATGATGGCCGGAAAAACAACTGGTGATACTTTCACCATCAACGGGAAGCAGGTTCGCATTAACCAAATTTACTGAAACATTAAGATAGCTGTCCTTTAGTGTAAAGCTAAAAGGGAATTAAAGGATTTTAATATTTTTGATGTCCGACGAGTTTCCTGCAATATTCGCCCGAAATCAGGCGCTTCATTGTTACGAGAAACTCCATATTGCACTAAAATATTAAACCAATAACTTCAGATGAAATCAATTCTGTCCGTCCTTTCAGTGATCTTGTTATTTTCTTGTAGCATTCAAGGTGACCAAATTCCGGATCGCAAACAAAAGTTCGACAATGACTGGAAGTTTTATTTAGGCGACATCGCCGATGCCTCCAAAGCCGGTTATAATGATGAAGAGTGGCGCAAACTCGACCTTCCGCACGACTGGAGTATTGAGGGTGATTTTGATGCTTCCAATCCTGCAGGAAACGATGGTGCCTATCTGCCGACCGGTGTTGGGTGGTACCGAAAACAATTCGAGGTGCCTGAAACATGGAAAGGCAAAAAGGTTATTATTTATTTTGGCGGAGTTTATATGAATTCCGAGGTTTTCATAAACGAACGGTCGCTTGGTGTTTATCCTTATGGCTATTCATCGTTTTATTACGACCTCACTCCTCACCTGAAAATTGGAGAAGAAAATACCATAGCAGTCCGTGTTGATAATTCACAGCAAAAAAACTGCAGGTGGTACAGTGGTTCGGGAATTTATCGCCATGTGTCGCTAATTATAACCGATCCTGTACATATCGATCAGTGGGGAGTTGCCATTACCACACCCGAGATCACGGATAAAACAGCAACAGTTGAAATTAAAACAATGGTAAAGAATGAAACTTCCACGATACAGGAAGTTACTCTTTCGGCAGAGATTAGCAACAGCGACAAACAAAAAGCCGGAAGCGATGAAGTAAAATTGGAATTGCTACCAAATTCGCAGCAGAAAATCATTCAAAATGTTACCGTTGAAAATCCCGCGCTATGGACACCTGAAACTCCCCATCTTTATCACGTCGGTGTCAGCATAAAAAAAGGTGAACAGATCATTGATAAAACAGACCATGCTTTTGGAATTCGCAGCATTGAATTCAGTAGTGAAAAAGGTTTTCAACTAAACGGGCAGGAAGTAATTTTAAACGGTGGTTGTGTACACCACGATAACGGCTGCCTTGGCGCTGCGGCATTCGACCGTGCTGAAGAACGAAAAGTAGAATTATTAAAAGAAGCCGGTTTTAATGCAGTCCGGACTTCCCACAACATTCCTTCAGAAGCGTTCCTGGATGCTTGCGATCGATTGGGGTTACTGGTTATTGACGAAGCATTTGACGGATGGCGGGAAATGAAACATACATTTACACCTGTCACCCACGATTATTCAACCCTGTTTGATAAATGGTGGAAAACTGATGTGCAAACCATGGTGAAACGCGACAAAAACCACCCTTCAATTATTATGTGGAGCATCGGGAACGAGATTATCGAACGAACAAAACCAGAAGCAGTGGAAACTGCCCGAAAGTTGGCTGCAGCCGTAAAAGAAATTGATACTACTCGTCCGGTAACATCAGCAATGACCACGTGGGGACAAGGCTGGGACATCTTTGATCCGCTGATGGCCGAGCACGATGTATGTGGCTACAATTACCAGTTACACGAGGCCAAAACTGATCACGAACGTGTTCTGTCTCGAATAATCTATCAATCAGAGTCTTATCCTAAAGACGCGTTTTTTTGCTGGAACCTGGTGGAAGATAATTCATACATTATCGGTGATTTTGTTTGGACTGCCATCGATTACCTTGGCGAATCAGGCATTGGACGCTGGTACTACGAAGGCGATGTACCGGGAGAACACTGGGAAAGGGACCTTTTTCCCTGGCATGCATCCTATTGCGGAGATATAGACATGACAGGCTGGCGGAAACCCATCTCTCACTATCGCAGCATGTTATACAACGACACCGAGAAGTTATATATGGCCGTTCGGGAGCCGGAACAGGAAGGCTCAAAAATTATTACTACCATGTGGGGCACATGGCCGACGTGGGAAAGCTGGACCTGGCCGGGACATGAAGGCAAAGAAATTGAAGTGGAAGTTTATTCGAAATACGAAAAGGTTCGTTTATACCTGAATGGTGAATTGATTGGAGAAAAACTGACCGGAAGAAATGAAGAATTTAAAGCTTTATTCAACCTGCCGTATCGGGAAGGTGAATTGAAAGCAGTGGGGGTGGTTGGTGACACCGAAATGGAAAACACCGTTCTGAAAACTGCCGGAGATGCATCCAAAATCAAATTAACTGCCGACAGAACTGAAATTAAAGCCGATGGACATGATCTTTCGTTCATCACCATAGAAATAACAGATGAGAAAGGAATTCCTGATCCAAATGCGGATAATCAACTGCAATTTGAAATTGAAGGACCGGGAGCAATCATCGGAGTTGCCAACGGCGACATCAAGGATTTAGACCCTTATGTGGGAAATTCACGTAAAACCTTTCACGGACGGGCAATGGTTGTGGTAAGAAGCACAAAAAATACCGGCAATATTGTTCTAAAAGTCAAGGAGCCCTCTTTAGGAGATTATGAAATTAAACTCACAGCGATGAGTGCAAAATAGCAATTGTTAAATTGTCATGCAATCACGAAAATATATACTTGTTTTGGTACTTTGGGCCCTCCTACTTATTCCATCAGTTTCGCTGAGCCAGGTAATAGAACCCGATGGTACCAAAACGTATTACCTCATTCATTCAAGCGGCCATGTAATGAGCGAGAACAGCGAAGAAAGGGCCGTTATTCAGTCTTATTCAGGTTCCGACGAACAGCTGTTATATTTTATTCCCGCCGGTTCAGGATATTATTGGATAAAACCAAAAAGCCGGAATACATACCTGGCAAACCAGGAGACATGGAGAACCTATTTTGTGTCAGATTCAACATCAGATAATGCAAAATGGGCCATCGAAAAGGTATCCAATTCTTTTGTTAGGATAAGATGCAAAGTCAACTCTAAATATCTGGGCACCGATGAAACCACAAGCGGTTCCTACGTTTATTCAGATAAAAATGGCACAAACGACAAACACTACTGGTATATTTCTGAAAACTATAACTCTGTCCCGACAGATACTTTGACTTATCTCATTAATCCCAATGCAACTTTTAACCATGCATTTGAAGGTTGGGGAGTATCGCTTTGCTGGTGGGCAAATATGTGCGGACGATGGAGCGATGAGAAGATTGATGAGATTGTTGACTGGCTGGTAAGCCCCGAAGGACTGAATTACAAAATATTCCGCTACAATATTGGCGGTGGCGACGACCCGCTAAATCGCAACTGCACACCTCATCACATGGCAAGTGGAAAAGGAATTCGTGCAGAAATGGAAGGATTTAAAGACTCGCTGAACGCTGATTACGACTGGAGCCGTGATGCTGCGCAGCGAAAAATAATGCTCAAAATCAAAGAGAAACGACCGGATGCCATATTTGAAGCTTTTAGCAATTCTGCTCCCTACTACATGACATACAGTGGCTGCTGTGCAGGTAACATTAATGCATGGGAAGACAATCTTAAGCCTGAGTTTTATGATGAATTTGCCCACTACCTGGTGGATGTCTGCAAATTTTACAAAGATTCATTTGGTATTGTATTCAAAACCCTTGAACCTTTTAATGAACCGGTTACCAATTACTGGTCTGCAAATGGCGGACAGGAAGGCTGTCATTTCAGTACGCCCGCGCAAATTAACTTTTTAAAGGTACTGTCGCCTGTACTGAAAGCTTCGGGTTTGAATACCATAATATCAGCCTCTGATGAATCAATTGCAGAACAGTCTGTTACCGATTTTCTGGCATACATTGAAGACGGAACAGCTCTTGATCTGGTCGGTCAGTGGAATACGCATACCTACGGCGCTACCCATAAAGCCAGAGCAAACCTGCGGGCGCTGTCAACGGCTAACAATAAAGCACTGTGGATGAGCGAAGTCGGTTCAGGAGGTTCAGGTATTTCAGGGAACCTCAGCCTGGCACAAAAACTCATGGATGATATCCGATATATTCGGCCTGAAGCTTGGATCGACTGGCAGTATGTTGAAGAAAATAACGATCAGTGGTGCATGGTCCGGGGTAATTTTGCCTCGCAGACTTATACGCGGGTAAAAAACTATTTCGTTCGGCAACAGTTCAGCCGATATATCAAAGCAGGCTCGAAATTTCTTTCTGTACCTAATGACCAGATGCTGGCAGCCTTAAATCCTCCAAATGACTCGCTGACCATTGTGTTGCTCAATAATTCATCAACAGAAGTTTGTCACCGGATCGATTTAACGATGTTTGACCAATTTGGAAGTTCAATAGATGTGACTCGTACCTCTGAAACAGAAAACAATGCAATAAGTACTGAGTATGAATTAAATGATTCCGCGCTGTTCATAACACTTCCGGGTTATAGCGTAACAACAGTGGTGGCACCTGTTACTTTTGAAACGACAGAAAATCAGATTAAAACAGGTATTTCCTATCTGATTCTTTCTCGCACGGCAAGTTTGCCAATGCAATCGACAGCAAATTCAGTATCCATTAATAATTACCTGTACGGCGATTCTACCCAACTTTGGACTTTAACAGAATCAGGAAACGGATACACCATAAAAAACCTTGCCGGAAAATACCTGACGGATGCCGGAACATACAAAGTCCAAACATCTTCAATCGAAAATTTATCAAATCAGACATTTCAGATCGAGCATATAGGTGATGACTGTTACAGGATTCAGTCAAACCGTACCGGCAAATCCCTGGATCTGGAAGGTGAAAACAATACGGCAGGAACTCAAGTAGGTTTGTGGCCTTATGGAAACACTCCCGCAGCCAGCCATCGACAGTGGATGTTTGTATTACCCCCCACTTTGAAAAAGGCTGATATCCCCAGTGGGATTAATAACGAGGTTAAAATAAATGAGATGGAATCAGTGCGAATTTTTGGTACGCAAAATTCGATCGTCATTCTACAAACACCCGGCATATCGGCCCAGGTTAAAGTATACTCCATAGCAGGAGCTGAATTGCTGCACCAGGAAATACAGGGCTATAATACGCGGATTCCAATTCATTCAGGAATTTATATCGTAAGATATACAGTGCACTCCAGTCATAAGGCGGAGGTAAATAAAGTAATTGTTAGATAATTAACTTATCATGCATGTACACGCCAATCTTAATAGTATAGAAAATGACAACTGTTCACAATTTTAAACCTCAAACAAACTGTTTACGAAGTTTAATCGTCGTTTTAATGATCCTTGGAGCGATGACCAACTCATCCGCACAAACCGATGTCGAAAATATTAACCGAGGAGTTGTAGCCCTGGAAAAAGGTTCAAACGGAATTTATGTTGGCTGGCGAATTTTAAATTCAGATCCTGAGAATATAGCTTTCGATCTATACCGGGTAACGGATGGAAGCCCGGTAAAATTAAACGACGAGCCCATTACCGGAGCCACTAACTACCTGGATGAAAGTGCAAATCAGGCTGCAACAAATCAATATTATGTTGTTCCAATTATTGATGAAACGACACAAGAACCTTCAGTAACAGCGGATATCTGGTCTCAAAACTTTCTTGAAGTTCCCTTGCAACGACCTTCGGGAGGTACTTCAAACGATGGAGTTACCTATTCATATGAACCCAATGATGCAAGTGTTGCCGATTTGGATGGCGATGGTGAATACGAGATTATTCTCAAATGGATGCCAACCAACTCAAAAGACAATTCACAGGGAGGTTTTACCGGAAATACCATTCTAGATGCCTACGAATTTGACGGTACACGGCTGTGGCGAATTGATTTTGGAATCAACGTACGTTCAGGTGCGCATTACGCCCCTTTCATGGTTTATGATTTAGATGATGACGGCATTGCGGAAATAGTAGCCAGAACTGCACCGGGAACAAAAGATGGAACGGAACAATTTCTGAGTCACGGCCCGGCCGCTAACGATAACGACAATGCCGACTACCGGAATAACTGGGGATATATTTTAACAGGACCGGAATACTTAACGGTTTTTAAAGGTACTGATGGAAGCGAGTTGCAAACCATAAACCTTGAACCCAACCGGGGAAGTGTATCGGATTGGGGCGATGATTACGGAAACCGTGTTGACCGTTTTCTGGGGGCTGTAGCATACCTCGACGGTGAAAAACCAAGCGTACTGTGGTGTCGTGGTATTTATACCAAAGTTGAAATTGCTGCCTACGACTGGGATGGCCAGAATTTATCACAACGATGGATTTTTAAAAGCCAGGAGGGTTATGAAGACTGGTCAGGAATGGGAAGTCATAATTTAAGTATTGGCGATGTTGATCTGGATGGAAGAGACGAAATTGTTTATGGGCACTGTGCCATTGATGAATACGGGAAAGGGCTTTGGTCGTTAAAGAAGGATATAGGAACCTCAACAGGCGATGCCATGCATTTGGCCGATATGGTACCTGAACGACCCGGCCTTGAAAGATGGGCTTGCGGGGAATATAGTAATTCCGGCTCGCACCTGGTGGATGCCGCAACCGGAGAGGTATTGTGGAAGACACCCGCTGGTGATGTTGGCCGGGCTACTGCAGGCGATTTAACACCTGATTTCTACGGCATGGAAGTTTGGGGAGGCACTGACGGACTTAGAAGCTCAACCAATGAATACGCGGGTAACTGGCCGTCTTCTACCAATCATGTAGTGTGGTGGGATGCCGACCTTGGAAGAGAACTTTTAAATGATATTCACATTGATAAATATGGAGCCGGAAACTTATTGACTGCAACCGGATGTTATTCCAATAACGGATCAAAAGCAAATCCTTGTTTACAAGCCGATATTTTCGGAGACTGGCGGGAAGAAGTAATCTGGCGGACTGCCGATAACCGCCATCTGCGAATATATACGACTACTGATGTTACTACGCACCGACTTAAAACACTGATGCACGATCGACAGTATCGACTTGCAATTGCGTGGCAAAACAACAGCTACAACCAACCACCGCATACTTCATTCTTCCTCGGGTATGATATGGACAAATCGACAGGAGAAATTCCACCCAGCTCGCCCAAAGAATTCAACGTTGAGGCCGAAGAATATCGTGTTAATTTGAGTTGGAGAGCCAATATTGAGGGCGATATCCAGGGCTATTACATTTATAAATCAGTTGATAATGGTCCCTTCGAATCGCTGAGTGATGCGCCTACCAATATCACCAGTCTTTCCGACAGTGCAATATCACTGTATACAGTTTATAAATATTATGTGGTTGCTGTTGATAACGATGGAAATAAATCAGAACCATCGGCGGTTAAATCAGCCTTCCCTAATTTGGTTGAACCTTATCCTCCGCATAATATCATAGGAAGAATGGGAAACAAAAAAAACCTGGTCTTCTGGAATGCCATCCAGGAAAACATATTTTCAAGCGAACAGGAAGGGCTTGTTTTAAAACACTCCTACACGTTTAATGACGGAAATATTAAAGATGAAATTGGGAATGCAGACGGAACATTATTCGGGGGTACAATATCGAATGGAAAATATAAAGCTGCATCAAACGGAGATTATATCGAATTACCGGCAAATGCTATTGCCATCAACAATTATTCTGCCATTACATTGGAGGCAGTTATTACCGCAAATGTCGATAATACAGAACCAAATATGATGGCCTATTTTGGCGGTAATGTAAATGGACTTGGCGGAAACGGGTACTTCTTAACTCCCGACAGATGGGAAGAAAGTCGTACTGCCATTTCATGTGGAAACCTGACTCAGCCCTGGACTGCTGAACAAGGCGTTACAGGTGATCCGGTAAGCGTTGGAAAAACACATCATATTGTGAGCGTATTGAATGATAGTACAATTACACTATATAATGACGGGAATCTGGTAGGAAAAGCTGATGTTTCGGGGAACAATTCAATTGCAAATATCAGTAATGATAAGGCCTGGCTGTGCAGAGGCGGATATAACAACGATCCGACATGGTTAGGCACTATTGATGAATTTAATATTTATGAAGGAAGCATGAATGCCGCGACAGTGACCAAGAGAGCATACAATTATGAGCGGTCAAAAGTGGCTGGTTACAATGTCTATTATTCCATAAACAAAAGTTCTTTGTACTGGAAACTAAATAAAGAATTGATCACCGATACTACGTTTACACATTCTGATCTGGAAAACGGGACACAATACAATTACATGGTAAAATCGGTTACCGAAGATAACAATGAATCATACTGGCCCGATCCTGTTTCAGTAATACCGGGCGACAGTATTGTTGTACAGGCTGAAGATGGTTTTTATTTTAACGCCCGGGTTGAGAATACCTATGAAGGCTTTAGCGGGACAGGTTATATCGCATTCGATCCACTCGGTTTTGCAAAGCTGGATTATGTGTACAGTCCTGATTCCGGATGGTATAATTTACTTATCAAACACGCCCAAAACAATGATTCCGGAATGGGTGAAATCACCGTCAATGATTCAACTTTTACTTATGTGATGGCTACCACATCTGGTTGGACAAATTATGTATTCGATACCTTAAAGGTGAAACTAAATGCAGAATTTGAAAATACAATTAGAGTTGAAGCTTTAAACGATGATTTTGGTTTGTTGGACGAAATTGTTATCGGATCAAAAACTTCTGATACAATCAACACTAGTATTAAAGACATTGTAATACAGCCATCGTTAACCGCCTATCCAAATCCGTTCAGAAATACTGTAACTATTGTTGTTAGTTTACCGGGTAATGTAAATCCAACCATAGCCATATACAATGTATTAGGAATGCTTGTGGAAAGTGCCGAAATAACTGAGAGTGACGGCAGATCTTTTAAATATCAATGGAATGCTGAAGATCTAAATCCCGGTATTTATATTGCATCCATTTCCCTCGAAGGAAAACTTGTTAATACCATAAAGCTGGTTCGTAAGAATTAACTTAATTCCTGAAGGATGACATGGCAATGATCATAGGCAATTCCATGGTTCCATATTTTTGACACTTATTGAAGCGAAGTCTGAAGAACTTGCCAGATTATAAATCCAACAAAAAAAGGCTGCTCATCAGCAGCCTTCAATAAAACCTAAACCAAACCTAAAAAATTGCCGGTATGAGAAACCGGTAGTAGTATCTTTGTTATTTTTTACTCACTGAACCTAAACCATTTATATCTTCTGTTACTTTCGGATGGCCCGTGTATGAAACTTTTCCAACGCCGTCGATTTTGGCAAACAGTTTATCGGTTGCATAAACACTGGCAGTACCAACACCTTCAATCTCAATGTGGGCATCTTCGCATTTTAATTCATCGGCATCAACATGCCCCGCTCCCGATAACCTTACTTCAAGAGAATTGGCAACTCCTTCCAAATCGACCAGCACACCTCCCTCACCTGCTACATCAACATCATCGGCTTTCATTTGTAAATCGACTTTAGCACCGCCTTCAACGCTCAAATAAAAATCTTCTAAATCGAGAAATCCGGCGGTTTCCAGCTTTAATCCACCTTCCGCTTTAATCGCTTCAAGATTGGTAAACGTCAGATACACCCGAATGCGTTTGTAAGTGATAAAATCGTCTTCCATTACCAGCCTAAGTTCATCACCCCAATTTTTTACATTCAGGTTATCAAGGACATCGCTGTCACTTGTTTTTATGGTCAGCGCCGGTTTATTTCCCTGTGTAAGAAAAACTTTGTAGCCACCATAAAGGTATAACTCCGAGAAATCATCGATGGAATATTCACGACTTGCCCAATCATCATCATCCTGAGCAGAAAGTGCCGGGCTAACCAATATTAAGGCTAAAAAAAGTGCGAGAACAGTCTTCATGGTTTTAATTTTCAGATAAAGGTAATGGAAGAACGCCTGTCATTGCTCTTTATTTCGATGAATGGAGGATTTTAATAGATAAACGAAATGCCTGAGACCATCACTTCCTCCTATATTTTAACGTCCTTGGTGGTTTTACCGATCTTGTACAGATAAATTAATCCGTACAAAACAAGCACAAAAAGTACAACAGCCACAAAGAAGTCCATGAAAGGCGACCGATTAAAACTGAGCAGGCGGACAAATACAAAAACTGCCCAGACGATATTGGCTGCCAGCAATACAAAAACAAATTGTTTTTGAAAAGTGCGCAATAACTGCGAGGAAAGAAATATCCAGAGTAAACCAAACCCCAGTATCAATTTGCCTTCGATCTGATTACCGGCGTTGAGCTTTATAAATCCATATACCACAGGGAATATCCCGCATATCACCAGACTGCGTCCCACACTTTTTCGAATTCGGGTTCTGTTGCTATTGTTGATCGGTTGTGGAAACCAGGTAAAATTCAGTTCTTGCACCCGGTATTTATCCTGTAACAGGTCCTGTTCCGAACTGATAATTCCTCGCCTAATTGCCTCATCAATTGCTAATTGTGCTGCTTCAGGAATATAGTAAGTCCGTTGCGTCAGAATCTTTATTAATGCTTCATCGTTACATTCGAGTATCTGGTCGCGAAAATCCTTCCTGTCCTCACTGTTTCGCTTTTTGAATATTTGAGTTAATTTTGACAAAAGAATCTGTTTTAATCGAATATCATAATACATAAAATTTAAGTCATGTACAATTTCGAATACAAAAATCCGGTAAAAATAGTTTTTGGAAAAGGAACAATTCCCCAAGTCGCTAACGAAGTCCCGAAAGGTGCTAAAATATTGATGACCTATGGCGGTGGAAGCATAAAACGCACCGGTGTTTACGATCAGGTAAAAAATGCCTTAAAAGATTGGCAACTCATTGAATTCGGCGGAATTGAGCCCAATCCACATTTCGAGACCTGCATGAAAGCAGTTGAGGTGGTAAAAAGCGAAAACATTGATTTTTTACTTTCTGTTGGAGGCGGATCAGTTCTTGATGCTACCAAGTTTATTGCTGCTGCTGCACGTTACGAAGGAAATGATCCCTGGGATATTCTGGCAACAGGAGCCGAAGTAAAAGCAGCTCTTCCGCTCGCCGATGTATTGACTCTACCGGCAACCGGCTCCGAAATGAACGGAAATTCAGTCATAACAAAAGCCGCCACCCAAGAAAAGAAAGCTTTTGGATCGCCACTCGTAATGCCGCAGTTCTCGATTCTCGATCCGGAATGTGTATTCACACTTCCCGACCGGCAGGTAGCCAACGGAGTTGTTGATGCTTTCGTACATGTGATGGAGCAATACCTCACTTTTAATGTGAATGCTCCGCTTCAGGACCGTTTGGCAGAGGGTATCCTGCTTACTCTTATTGAAGAAGGTCCGAAAGTTCTGGCCAACCGAAAAGATTACGAAACAGCCGCCAACTTTATGTGGAGCGCGACCATGGCGCTTAATGGAGTTATTGCTGTTGGTGTTCCTCAAGACTGGGCCACACATATGATCGGTCACGAACTCACTGCCTTTCATGGCATCGATCACGGAAGAACACTGGCCATTGTACTTCCGGGAATGATGAACCTTAAACGGGAAAACAAAAAAGAAAAAATCCTTCAATTTGGGAAACGTATTTGGGGAATTACAAAAGGTACAGCTGATGAACGCGTTGATGCTGCCATTGCAAAAACGATTGAATTCTTTGAATCGCTTGGAGTACCCACTACCCTGCCAGAATACGATGTGCCCGCAAGTACCATCGATAAAATCAGCCTGCGCTTTCAGGAAAGCGGCATGAAATTCGGTGAGAAAGGTGATATTGATTATAAAGAAGTAGAAGACATTTTAAAAGACCGCTTATAACCATCGAAATTATTGCGATATATAATAGCCCTATTGGTGATCAACTGATAGGGCTATTCTTTTTATCGGCGATGTAGCTGTTGATCATTTGATTGTATTCGTGCATCAGACGCCTCAATATTTCGCTGTTCACATCGAAATTCATGGAACTAATGTTTTTTACAGGAAGTATTTTTGGTGAAGTTCCCGTCAGAAAAACGGCCTGTTCTCCGGAACGTGTTTCCAGAGGCAATTCCTGCTCTTCAACTTCAATGCTAAGATTTTGGGCGCAAATTATGGTCTTTTGCCGCGTAATTCCCATTAGCACTTTTCCCGAAGGAGGCGTAATAATTTTATTGTTGGTGACTACAAAAACGTTACTTCTGCTGCCTTCAGTAATGTTTTGGTTGTGATCGACCAGCAACATCTCGTAAAAACCGTGCAGGGCAATTTGTCGGTTAGCCTCAGCCCGAACCTGTGTTTGAAAAACTTTGGCATTGGGATTATTCCGCTCGGCATGTAGAAGTCCACAGTTCACACCGTTTTTGTAATTCTCTGCTGACGGATAAGAATGCGCAATAAAAAATGCCTTTAAATTTTCTTTACACGAGATCAGAATATTTCCATCACTTACCTGATTTTCACTTATCAGTTCATTCAGGATCTCCAGTATTTGGCCGGGATTGAAACGAATGGATTTTTGGGCAAGTTTGGCCGAACAATAGAAACGCTTCAAATGATCCTCTAAAAACAATGGTATACCGTCCACTACACGCAGCACTTCGTAAATTCCACCTTCGTTTTCCGATTCAACAAACTTGGAGCAGGGAGTAAGTTTAGCATTTCGACTAAAAAATTGATGGATGGGTAAAAGTGCCATTCTTCAGGATTTGTGGTAAATTTATTGAAATGTTTGAAAACAAAAGAAATGCCGGTCGAAATTCCTGCACCAATAACATTCAATTCGTATAAACACCACTTTCGTTTTTTGCTTAGCGAACTCGATGACTGGAGGCAAATGGAATGGTCGTCAGTAAACGCTCAGCTTTTAAGCATTGGAAACAACCTGCTCGATTTTTACCTGGGTGATCTTGACGTTGATGAGATCGTATACGAAACCCTTCAATACTTTAATTGCGAAGGAATCGACGAATACGCTGAATTTTTGGAATGGCTCAATCCGCCAAAATGGAAAAAGATCACGCTTTCCGATCATTCGGAATGGCTGATAAAAAAGGGCGATGATCCTGAGCGCTACACTCATATTCACCCCGCAAAATATTCCACACACACCATCAGGGTGCGTGCAACAACTTTAAAAACTGTGCTGGCACTGGAATCGTTGGCACTCCGTATCGATCCTGTATCGGTAAACAACCTGAATGTAATTAACCGTGTGCGAAAAAACTATTTAAAGTTATCGCCAATAAAATCGTTGCGAAAAGGTGAATCGGGAATTCTAAGGCTTTGGGAGTTGTTCCAAAACTATCCCTGTACCTGAAGCGCTTCGATAACCGAATTTTTGTAACTCCGCCCAATGGGTAGTTTCTTTCCGGGGATTTCAACACTGCTGGTAGTAAAAGCCTGAATCTTCGACATGGACACAATGTACGATTTGTGAATACGCATGAACTCACTATCCGGCAGTTTATCGGCCATATTGGTCATGCTGTTTTTCGTTACAATCTTTTTACTCTCTGTATGGATCTTAACATACTCGCTCAAACCTTCAAGATAGAGTATTTCGTCCAATTGAATCTTAAGTACCTTTTTGTTTTCCTTCACGTAAATAAATGGCTCTTCGCTGTGGTTGTTGTTATTCATCACCGGCGAACCGTTCGTGTAATCATCGCTGTTAATCTCGTAATATTTATTAACCGCTTTCAGGAAACGTTCGAAGGTTATTGGTTTCAACAAAAAATCCACAACATCAAGCTCAAAACCTTCAAGTGCATATTGGCGATACGCAGTTGTGATGATCACTTTCGGGGGATTCTTAAGAGTTTTAAGGAATTCGATACCGGTAATTTGGGGCATCTGAATGTCCATAAACATCAGGTCGACGGTGCTGTTTCTCAACTCCTGTAGAGCTTTCATGGCATCGCCGCATTCCGCTACAATCTGGAAATTTTCTAATTTTTCGATGTGGCTCCGCACCAAGTCGCGCGCTAGAGGCTCATCATCTACAATGAGACATTTAGTTTTCATGGATAATACGGTAAGCTTTTGTTTTCTGTTCTAGTAATCTATTCGTAATATAAGAAAAAAATCATTACAAATCATCATGTAAATATCTCCAGACTAATTTCATTGAAATTATCATCGATATTTTCGATCAAGCGATGCTTCCCCCGAAACCTGTAATTTAAACGCTTTTTAGTAATCTCGAGGTTGCTGTTATCCGGCAAACGAAAATTCTGCTCACTCCATATCGAAAAAGAAAAGAGCAAGTAGTTCCGTTCCGTTTTAATAATGACTGAGATTTCGAAAGAATTGTTACACTCATAAACAATTTTTAACGAATCGTGCAAAAACGGCAGCAATAAAAGTGGCGGAACAATATAAGGTTTCAGATTTCCGTTCACCACAAAATTCAGGTGCAACCGATCGCCCAAGGCTACGCGATGTATATCGAGATATTCTTCCAGAAGCTTTACATCGAGCTGCAAAGAGATCATATCTTCCTTGCCATCGAATAAAAAGCGATTTAGAAATCCGGAAATTTTGATAATCATATCCGGAGCTTTGTCGGGCTGCTTCTGTGCAAGCATTTCCATTTGCTCCACCAAGGATAGAATCAGTTTTGGCTGAAGCTGGTACTGGTAAATCTCCAGTTCTGTTTCAACACTCGATAGCATGAGTTCTTCACGTCGTTGTTCAGAACTGTACCACGATTTACCGGCCTTTATGGCTAAAAACACAAAAATAATGTAGTGGTTACCAAGTCCGCTGATGAGAATATTCTTAAAATTAAGGTAGCCCGGTTGAAATTCTTTCGATGGATCAAAAACTTTAAAAACCAGTTCGTTGCTTACTACCAGCTCGATTACAGAAAAAACAAACAACAATGCAAATCCGATCAGCGTAAGCATCAGATAGTGGCGTTTAAAAAAGAAAACGGGAACCAGCCAGTAAGCAATCAGATAAGTGTGCACTACAAAAATTGGTAATGTGATCAGGTAATACATCAACCACACGAAATACTCGTGCTTACCTTCGCCCAGGCTTTGCACCAGCACAAAAGTAACGATCCAGGTCAACCAGAAAAGGACATGCCCCAGAACGTCTTTTTTATCGATATGTACGCTGTAGAACTTCAACTTTTTGCTTTGTTTCCAACTCAAGAACTACTTTAAAAGCGGCCTCCCTGTTATCGATCTGTAAATTATAACCATTGGGAGTGTATAATATATTCAATCGTTTTATTAGGTTTTTAAATCCCTCTCCTTCCCGTTCATTCACGTGCTTTTCAACCGCCGACCGGGGTTTGCTGTTTTCAGTTGTTAACTTTATTTTGTCGTTCTCAACTCCGGCGTAAATTCTTATCCACGGAACACCGGCGTCTAAACTGCTACCATGCTTAAAACAATTCTCTACCAGGAAAAAAAGAATCATGGGCGGAATCCTTGTCGCTTTGAGTTCCCCTTCTTTTTCAAAACTTATTTTCAGACGTTTTCCGTACCTTAACTTTTCTAGTTGGATATAATTCTCCACCAATGCAAATTCGTCTGTTAAATCGACCAATTCTTTCTGACTTTCGTCGATAATGTAATTCAACACAATTTTTATCCTAAAGATCACTTCCCTTGTTTTTGCGGGATCGAGCAAAGAAAGCGCGTACAGGTTGTTTATGGTATTAAACATGAAATGCGGATCGAACTGCGATCCCAAAAGTTTTTTCTGAGCTACTTTCTTTTGAAGTTCGAGCTTTGATCGTATTTGCTCGGCATACACAAAATCTTTCACATATTTTGCAATACAAAATATTGCCACAATAAACGACATGTCTTTGGTGTTTACAAGGATGAAACGTAAATCGAGATAACCTTCACTGCTCACGTTTTCGGGAGATATGGAGGCATAAAAAATGGTTTCTGAAATAACCAGTTTAACTGCTGAAAGTCCGAAACCAATCAAAACAAAAAGAAGCAGAAAAATCATTAATTTCTTTTTCAGAAGAAACTCGGGAATCAATAAAAAAATGGTGATGTAAGCGTAGCCAAAAAAGAAAAGAGCATTTATAAAAGTAACATGTAAAACCTGGGCAAACGAGGTACTGTTATCCTGGCTGAACAGGATGAACGAAAACACCAGAACAGTGAACGTAAAAAACAAAAAATGTCGGGTTCCCCTGTACAAAAATGAGTTATCGTACAAAAGCTTTTTCATGTCAGCGCCTCAGTGTTAAAGAAACATTGTAACAATCATCTTCACTTTTGCAATTTAACTCATACTTTCCGGGATATAAAATCTCGAGGCGTTTTCTTACGTTATTGAGACCAATTCCACCATTATTTTTGGGGTCCGGTTTTGCCTGGTCTTTTGCTTTCCCATTTTTTGTTTCAAAATGGAATTGAGCTTCGTTTGAAGAAATACCAATGTCGACATACGGATTATCGGGATCGTTAGAACAACCGTGCTTAAAGCAATTTTCAACAAAGGTAAACAGGATCATCGGTGCGATTTTGTACTGGTGAATGTCACCATCTACATTAAATTTTACTATAAGGCGCTTCCCGTAACGCATTTTTTCCAGCTCGATATAATTTTCGATGATGGCAATCTCGCGTTCAAGCGGTATTTCTCGTTCGTTACATTCGTACAAAACAGAGCGCAACAACTCTGAAACCTTTGCAATTCCTTCCGATGTTTTGGTATCGTTCTCGAGCGAAAGCGCGTACAGGTTATTCATGGTGTTGAAGAGAAAATGTGGATGCAGCTGAGCTTTCAGCAGCTTTAGTTCATTTTCCAGGTTTTTCTTTTCTTCCTTGTATTGTTCCTCCTGTTGCTGATGCCAGATTTTATACACTTTTATGGCATAACCAAGGGCCACCATAAAATTGGTTTCGAGCAATAAATAAATCGAAGTTACATCAATCATGGTATCTGCAGTGAGCGGCATCCCGTTAAGCATGCGCAATGCGGCACGTTCGCTCATGGTAACCACAAACTGCAACAATACAATAAAAAACAAGCTGCGTAACAATTTACGCTTCTTTAAATAATTGGGTAAAATACCATAGATTGTAAAGTATGTAGCCAGCATAACAAAGGGTAACATAACACTGGTTTCAATCAAATGCTGACTGACATCCTTGCCATATTTGCCATAAATTATGCCAAAAAACAAAACGTAAAACCCCCAAAATGCCAGATGGCAGGCCGTACGTTTCAAGGTCCACTTCGAGGTTAAAGTCGTAAAATTTTGATTCACAAATCTTAAATCTTATCTCTTTGTTCTTCTAAAGTTATTGAATTTCAGTTAAAAACACGCTATAAATCTTTGACGTAATTTTTATTGTGCTGAGGATCCGAAGATAGTTATAAATAAATACCCCGTTCTGGCACGAGGTATTTAGGATCTCACTCTAAAAAACTCACTATATAATTTCGCTTCGTTTTGTCAATAGAAAAAACCCCGCCCTCTGGCGGGGTTCTTCAATTCATACATTTCTATGAAAAATTGCGCTGTTTAAATGTTTTCTTGTTTCTAGAAACTGGCCTGATATTCTTCGTTTACTAATTCAGGGAAGTAGCATGCTATCAATCCCAGATAATCGTCATCCGATTTTTTACCCTGGCAAATTACACGTTGTGCATAGTAGCTTACTCTGTTAAGTTTCATATTCATTTCTTCTTCAGGAATTTCCTGGAAACGTTTTTCAATTTTCTTAACTCCAAAAACTCCGTTCTGACAATTGTACTGTACTTCAAATTCGTCGTTACGTACAATAAATGTTTTACATTTTTTCTCTTCAACTACTGCTATTTTTACTGAATTGGTAGCATTTTCGTACCTCAATTCGTAAGTTTCGAGTACTTGATTATCGTGAATAACCGGAGCTTCGGAATGTGTAATAGTATACTGACCTAACTCACTTAATGAATTTCCACTCATTGATTGTCCGTCTTTGATTTTTGCATTTGCAACTACACTAAGAAGGATGACACAAATTGCTAAAAGAACTGATTTTGTTTTCATGATTTCTGCTGTTTAATAATTGTTTATTGTTTACAAAATCAAAGATATATAACAGATTGATGCAGCGCCACTTAATTCAGTGATCTACAGAGTAACATCTGCGAACGGAGCTTTTATTCTGCAAAATTTGTTCATTGATTTTTGAGCCCAAAAACGCATATAAAGAGTATTTGGTCTTATTTTGAAGAACAAAACAGTAGTTTCGTAGTGCAAAACGGCTATTTTGAAGAACGAGCCCTTATTTTCACTTTTTGAAGAGATTTATCACCACAAGTGTTTTAAACTTCTGTAATTATCTGTTTTCTTTGTAATAATCATGGAAATTGCATCGATCAGTCATATAAAAAAAGAGCTGACCAACCTGCCTCCCGAAGAACTGCAGGCAATCATTTTGCGCTTGGCCAAGTACAAAAAAGAAAATAAGGAATTGATGAGCTACCTGCTTTTTGATGCGTGGAACGAGGACGAATACATCAAGCAGGTTAAAAAGGAAATTGACCTGGAATTTTTGAGTTTGAACCGAAGTAGTTTTTACCTTGCCAAGAAAACCATCCGAAAAGTATTGCGCACCACCAAAAAGCACATACGTTTTTCGGGCCGGAAAGAAACCGAGGTTGAACTGTTAATGTATTTCTGCAAAAAACTAAAAACTTCGAAACTCAATTACAAATCGAGCCGTGTTGTTTTTAACCTTTATATTAACCAGGTAAAACGCATTCAGAAAGTAATTTCTATGATGCATGAAGACCTGCAATACGATTACCGCGAAGAACTGCAAGCACTTTAAACCAGCCAACATTAAAAAGTTTGGTTTGTTAAATTGAAAATAATGTTAATCTATGAAAGCAATTTTTTGGTTCCGACGAGATTTACGATTAAACGATAATACCGCACTATTGCAGGCACTTTACCAATGCAAGGAAGTCATTCCCCTGTTTATTTTCGATACCAATATTCTCGATGAACTTCCAAACGACGATGCACGGGTAACATTTATTTACCGGCAGCTTGAAGCCATCAATGTACAATTAAAAGCTAAAAATTCGGGGGTTTTGGTGAAAGTTGGAAAACCGGAACATGTTTGGAGGCAACTCATTAAAGATCAGCAACCCGACGCCGTTTTTTACAACAAGGATTACGAGCCTTATGCCAAAAACCGCGACAATAAGATAAAAGAACTGTTCGATGAAAACGACATAGCTTCGCATGCTTTTAAAGATCAGGTGATTTTTGAAGAAGATGAAG
This sequence comes from Maribellus mangrovi, assembly GCF_037646455.1. Lineage (NCBI taxonomy): Bacteria > Pseudomonadati > Bacteroidota > Bacteroidia > Marinilabiliales > Prolixibacteraceae > Maribellus > Maribellus mangrovi. Next base: position 579,426 of record NZ_JBBIXN010000002.1, read on the forward strand.
TTTTAAAACCCGACGGCGGAAATTATACCGTGTATACCCCATATAAAAACAAATGGATGGAAAGATTCAGTGAACTGGGTCTGCCGGAAACTCAGTCGGCTGAATGGGAAAACCTGGCAGAGCTAAATGAACCTTTCCTGGAATTGGAAAAGATCGGTTTTAAACCATCGACGATACAAGTTCGCGGTTACGATCTCTCGAATTTGGACCGTTACGAAAAATTACGCAACATACCCGGTAACGATGAGACCAGCTATTTGAGTGTTCATCTTCGTTTTGGTACGGTGAGCATCCGCGAGATAGTTCGGGAAGTCCATGAGAAGTACCCGGTATTTTTAAATGAATTGATCTGGCGAGAATTTTTTATGCAGATCCTGTTTCGCTATCCACGCGTTGTTCACGAGAATTTTAAGGAGAAATATAACGGGATTCAATGGCGAAACAACGAAATTGAATTTGAGCGCTGGTGTCGTGGCGAAACCGGCTATCCCATGGTTGATGCCGGAATGCGGCAACTAAATAAAATCGGATACATGCACAACCGGGTGCGAATGGTTACCGCCAGCTTTTTATGCAAACACCTTCTAATCGACTGGCGCTGGGGCGAAGCTTATTTTGCGAAAAAGCTTCTCGATTACGACCTGTCGGCAAATAATGGCAACTGGCAGTGGGCTGCCGGAACAGGTTGCGACGCCGCTCCTTATTTCAGGATCTTCAATCCGGTCGAGCAACAGAGAAAATTTGATAAAGACCTGAACTACATCAAAAAGTGGATTCCCGAATTGAATTCGTTTGATTATCCGGCTCCAATGGTCGATCACAAGTTAGCTCGCGAAAGAGCCTTAAAAGCGTACAAGAGCGGTATTATTAACTAAGAATACATAAATTTGGCTAACTGTATCAATTCAGCAAAACCTGGTAAAAGCGAAAATAAATGCATACCTGTAAAAATTGCGACAATCAGTTTGAAGGTGAATATTGCAACAAATGCGGGCAAAACATACATCTCCATAAAATAAACCTGAAATACGTTTGGTTCGACGTGAGTCAGGGGCTACTCAGCTTTGATACAGGATTCCTATATACCGTTAAACAGTTGCTCTCCCGCCCTGGTCACACTGCACGAGAATACATTGAGGGGAAACGGGTTGCTCACTTCAGACCGGTTTCCTTTCTGATCGTCTTAACTACATTCGAAGTATTGTTGTTTCATATCATCGGATTTAGAAACGAAGTGCCTACTTATGAGGCTGGTTATGAGTATGCCGAAAAAATGACACTGGTCAATGACTGGCTGGAAAACCACCAAACCATAACTCTTTTGGCATCTTTGCCCATTTTTGCCTTCTGGACCTACCTGTTTTTCCCCCGGCAAAAATACAATTACGCCGAATTACTGATTCTGAATTTCTTTGTAGCCGGACAACGAATCGTTATCGGATTGTTGATCTTCCCGGTGTTCTACTTTTTGAAAATCGGTTACGGTACCTACACCACGGTAAGTTTATTGATCAGCTATATTTTAATTGCATGGATCTACACACAGTTTTTCAACAAAGCCAATCGTTTGAAAACCATTATACTCGCGTTATTTACTAATTTTTTGTCATTCGTGAGTTTTATGATTTTATCTGTTTTTATCATTCTTGGCTATCTATATCTGTTTGGCTCCTGATTACTTATTAAAGAATTCGCTTACTGGATAAAACTTTTAATCCGACAATCTTATTTAAGGTTCTTGAATGCTTTATGGCTTTTGACTTCTGATTTGGCTTCCTAATCCCTTATTCTGATGTAAGTATCCTGTACAATCTGGTTGAGAAATACTTCTGTTTTTACCAATGAAAAAGAAAGCATCCCGGGTAATTCACCAAAAAGTGAAATTCCACCTCCCAACAAAACAGGTATTCGTGAAATGATCAACTGATCTATCCGATCTTCCGCCAAAAACGATCGTATGGTTGCTCCCCCATCAATGTAAAGCTGCGAATATCCCCTCAGTTCAATTTCAGAAAGAACCGTCGCTGCTGTTCCACTCACCAACTGCACTTTCCCTTCCAGATCTTTAGGAACTGATTTCATTTGACTGCTCCAAACAAAAACAGGCTTGTCAAAGGGCCAGTCGATCCCAAAACTTAACACTTTCTCAAAAGTAAGTCGTCCCATCAGCAAAGCATCTATCTTTTCCATAAAATGGAGGTACCCCAAATCTTTATGCTCCGGATTTGGAACTGCATTCAGCCATTCGATACCGCCGTTTTTATCGGCAATATATCCATCGATACTGGTAGCTATAAATGTACTATTCTTTTTCAAAGCCATTTTTTCTACTTTTCCATCAAATCTCTTAACTTCTTTTCCTGTTCTGCATTCCAGTACCCGCAATCGAGGCGAATAAAAACCGATGTATAAGGAATTGTCAGATTGGTTTTCAGTACGAGTATATTGAATAATTTGGCGGCTCCGTCAATATCAGTGATCAGCTCTTCGTGCAAAACCTTTGTAGTGTTCTTTCCTTGTAAAATCCTGTACAAATTTTCACGATAAGCGTCAATTCCTGCTGCTTCTCCCTCAGGTACAAAATCGAGTTCTTTGTCCAGGTAAATTTCAGGATAAACATGAGGTGCCTTTTCAACAGCGGCCAAAACTTCATTTACCACGTCAAGCTGATCTTCTCCGGTGGCCAATGTTTTTATGGCAGGCTTGCTTTGAAGCGGGTAAGCCGCATCAACCACTAAAATCCAGTTTCTGTGACCAAGTAATGGCAGTTGTTTTTGTAGTTCCTCTCTCCAGTCGCTTTGCGAAAAACTTGTCGATGTCATGAAAAGTATGATTGTAAATAAAAAAACGAATTTCTTCATAAGATGAAATATTAACGAACTCCTTTTTCAAAATTACCAAAAGCTGGTAATTGTGCAAGAACACAATTTAGCAACCACAAAAAAAGACCCAGCCAAACAGCAGGGTCTTTTCCGTTTTATTCTTTGATTTGCTTTTTTACGAGCATTTTTTGCCGTTACCGTTACCATTCACATTACCGGTTACTTCCCAGGTATTACCCGAATTCAGTAACTCGTCAACACAGGTAACTTTTCGGTTTTTCTGAACTTCTTTGATCTGAGCTTCCATCTCAACATCGTAAACCGGCGCGGGTACATCGCGAATTACACCAAGCGCAACCGGGTAATCCGGCAGTTTCATATTTATTAAAGCCATGTGCAATGTCGGATCTTCTTCCCGGGTATCGTGTACCAATATATCATCTTCGGTAATTCCGTTCTCACCGATTTTCACCACGCGTAATTTCCCGTTTTCAAATACCAGTCCTTTTTCATTTTCTTCACCAAATAACATGGACTTGCCGTGTTCAAGGATCAGCTGACGATCGGCACGGTGATTCGGATCGGTAATTGCCGAATGAATTCCGTTATTAAAAATGACGCAGTTTTGAAGCACTTCAACCACCGATGTTCCTTTGTGCTTCTCAGCATCCTGGAAGATCGATTGACTGAGCTTCAGGTTACCGTCGACTGAACGTGCAAAGAAAGTACCGCGTGCTCCAATTACCAGTTGCCCGGGCACAAAAGGATCTTCGACAGTTCCGAAAGGTGAAGTTTTACTCACAAAACCACGATCGGAAGTTGGTGAATACTGCCCTTTTGTTAAACCGTAAATGCGGTTATTGAAGAGTACCAGATTGATGTCGATGTTTCTTCTGATAAGGTGTATAAAATGGTTTCCACCGATTGCCATCGCGTCACCATCACCGGTCATCACCCAAACACTTAATTCGGGATTTGCGGCTTTCACTCCCGACGCGACAGCGGTTGCCCGTCCGTGGATGGTATGAAATCCGAATGTACTCATGTAATACGGAAAACGAGAAGAACATCCGATTCCGGAAATAACTGCAAACTTTTCGCGGGGTATTCCCATTCCGGCCATAGCGCGCTGCACAGCATTAATAATGGCAAAGTCGCCACACCCTGCGCACCAACGTACTTCGTTATTGCTTTTAAAATCTTTTATCGTGTATTGTAAATCTGTCATGTCTTAGTCCTCCAACAGTTTGTTCACTTTTTCTTTCAATTCGCTAACAGTAAATGGCAAACCTTTTAGCTTGTTGGCCTGATAATAAGTGTATTGAGGCAGCTGATCGCGCAAATAAGCCGCAAATTGTCCAAGATTCAGCTCACATACAATAATCTTTTTGAATTTGCTGAATACCTCTCCGGTATTCTTTGGAAGCGGTTTGATGTAATTAAAATGTGCCAGACTTACATCTTTTCCTTCCCGGCGCAGTTCACGTACCGCACTAATCAGGTGACCATATGTTCCACCCCATCCAACAACAAGAACTTCGCCTCCGTCATCATCTCCGCAAATTTCCAGATCGGGAACCAGGTCAACAACACGTTGAACTTTTTCTTCGCGAATATCGCTGTTTATCTGATGATTTTCCGGATCATGACTGACGGTTCCTGTAATGTTTTTCTCGAGCCCGCCAATGCGATGTTCAAATCCTTTCATTCCCGGGAATGCCCATTCGCGTGCCAGCGTTGCTTCATCACGACGATAAGCTTTAAATTCATCAACATCTTTTGCAATGCGCGGAGTTATGGATGGAAGTTCTGCCATAGCAGGAATTTTCCACGGTTCGCTACCGTTTCCAAGGAAACCATCGGTTAGTAAAATTACCGGTACCATGCGCTCCAATGCAATTTTCGATGCCATGTAAGCATAATAGAAACAATCGGAAGGAGTACCGGCGGCTAAAACAACGACCGGACTTTCACCGTTTCGTCCGTAAAGCGCCTGCATTAAATCCGACTGTTCGGTTTTGGTTGGCAAACCCGTTGACGGACCTCCGCGTTGGACATTCACAATAACCAGCGGCAGTTCGGCCATAACAGCCAAACCAATGGCTTCTGATTTTAAAGCCAATCCAGGACCTGATGTTGTGGTAATCGCCAGACTTCCTGCAAACGCGGCTCCAATTGCCGAGGTTATACCTGCAATTTCATCTTCGGCCTGAAAGGTTTTTACCCCCAGGTCTTTTCGTTGCGACAGTGCAGAAAGAATATCAGTTGCCGGAGTGATTGGGTAAGATCCCAGGAAAAGCTGCAATCCTGATTTTTCGGCGGCTGCCAAAAATCCCCACGCTGTTGCATGGTTTCCGTTAATATTGCGGTAAGTACCATTTTCAATTTCAGCAGGATTTACCAGATAACTTGGTGTCATGTGCTGCATGTTCATCCCGTAATTGTATCCGTCGTGCAACACTTTTACATTGGAATCAACTACTACGGGTTTCTTCCTGAATTTATTTTGGATAAACTCCTCGACGTATTCCAGCGGACGGCCAAACATCCAACACACCAATCCGAGTGCAAACATATTCTTACTCCGCAGCACACTCTTGTTATCGAGCCCAAACTCCTTTAAACCTTCCTGGGTGAGGCTAGATATAGGTACGGGAATTTTAAAGTAATCTTCGAGGTTTAATTCCTTAAAAGGATCTTCGGTTTCAAAATTGGCCTTCTTAAGGTTTTTTTCCGTGAATGAATCCGAATCGTATATAATTGTACCGCCCGGGCTCATAAAACGGGCATTGGCTTTAATGGCGGCCGGATTCATGGCAATTAATACGTGGGCGTTATCGCCGGGAGTATTAACCTGCTTATGGCCAAACTGTACCTGAAATCCCGAAACGCCACCTACAGTTCCCTGGGGTGCACGAATTTCAGACGGGTAATCAGGAAAAGTGGAGATGTCGTTTCCCAGTAGTGCCGTAGCATCTGAAAACAAAGTTCCGGTTAGCTGCATTCCATCTCCCGAATCACCGGAAAACCGAATGGTAACTTCTTCTAGTTCTATTACTTTAGTGTCTTTCATACGAATAAAATTGTTTTTTTATTGGCATCGTATAGAATTCGCATTTGTTTAAATTCCTCTGTATATCGTGTGAATTCCTTATAAATGCTCATTTCATCTGTAGAAAATTATCAATTCATATGTGCTTAATCCTGATCCAATTTATCTGAAGCAGGCTTTAATCTTGTTTTCCTATTTTTTTGTCGTTCTCTTCCTGTTTTTTCGATTGTCGGTCAAAATAATGAAATCATAAAAAAAACGACCCTAAAATTAATAATTCATAATTTCAGAACCGATTTCATTGATGGTTGATGCTTTCTTTACTCGCAAATGTAAGCATTATTTAACAAGTAAATTTATGACATCTATGATAGTTTTCGGGATTTCTTATTTTTGTATCCTATTTAAATTCAATACAGATAATGGCAATAATAAGAGCATTAAAAGGAAAGACACCAAAAATTGGAGAGGATTGTTTTTTGGCCGAGACAGCCACTTTGATTGGCGATGTTGAAATAGGAAATAATTGCAGCATTTGGTACAGCGCTGTGTTGCGCGGCGATGTGCATTATATAAAAATAGGGAATAATTCCAACGTTCAGGATAACGCTACCATCCACGCAACTTACCAGAAATCGCCCACAAACATCGGGAACAATGTTACCATTGCTCACGGTGCCATCATTCACGGATGCACACTGCACGACAATGTAATGATCGGGATGAATGCAGTGATTCTGGACAATGCTGTGGTTGAAAGCAATTCGATTGTTGCTGCGGGCTCCGTTGTAACAAAAGGCACCAGGGTGGAATCGGGAAGCGTTTATGCCGGAATACCGGCTAAAAAGGTGAAGGACATTAGTACCGAATTGTTGCATGGCGAAGTGGAACGCATTGCCAACGCCTATCACATGTATTCGAGCTGGTACAAAGAATAGTACCGGCGCTATCCGAAATTATATAAATAATGTCGTGCCAGACTATCGTTACCAAACGACATTAAAACCTGACATGACACGTTTATTACTTTATTCTGATCTTGTGTCCCTTCACACCATAATAAAAGATGTAAAGGAACCCGGGTATTACAATCCAATATGCATCCTGAGCGCCAACGGCATCTTTTAAAAAACCGTATAAAGTAGGAAACACCGCACCACCAACTATGGCAATAACCATAAGCGACGATCCGGTTTTGGTAAACCTACCCAGATCTGTCATAGCGAGCGGCCAAAGTGCCGGCCACATCAGTGAACATCCCAGCGCCATAAATACAATAAAGAATATTGAAATATTTTCAGGCATCAAAACCACCATAATAGAACCGAAGAAGGCAATGGATGAAACCACTTTTAAAGCCTGCGACTGACTCATGTATTTCGGAATAAATACAATTCCTCCCAGGTAACCCAGCACCATTCCTACCGGAGCAATCCAGGCATAAGCTTCCGGATTGGTTAATCCGATACTTTCGGCATAATCGATGAGCGTACCTAATGAAATGGTTTCAACACCCACATATATAAATAAGGCCAGCACGCCAAGGAGCAAGTGCGGAAACTGCCAGATGGAAGTTTTATCGACAGCATACGGGCATTCTGCTGAACTTTCATCGTCTTCGCCGGCAGCTTTTACCTCGGGAAGCGGAGCCAGCAACGCAAGAACTCCCAATAAAACGAATACTCCGATAATGATCACAAACGGAAGAAAAATATCAGAGAGCAAAACTTCATCAACACTTTTACTGATTACCAGCGAAAGGAAAAGCGGGGCAATCGGCCAGGCCAGTTTGTTTGCAATACCCATAAAACTCATCCTTTTGGCCGCACTTTCCATGGGACCCATAATTGTGATGTATGGATTTACCGAAGCCTGTAAAAAGGCGTTCCCTGCCCCACTGATGAACGATGCCACCAAGAACAAGGGCAAACTCTCCATTTTTGCCGATGGAATAAACAGATAAAACCCGATGGCAAACATTAAAAACGACAAGGCCATGGTTCGTTTGTAACCGATTTTTGAGATTACTAACGAAGCCGGATATCCAAAAATAAGAAATGCCGAAAAAGTAGCAGCCAGCACCAGGTACGACTCTCCTGAAGATATTTCCAGGGCATTGTTCAGCAGCGGAATCAAATAGCTGTTGATGCCCAGTGCAAAACCAATGGCAAAAAACATTATGCCAATAATAATTAGCGGTAATAAAAACCGTGTTCCGGTATTCGATGAATTTTCACTCATTTGATCAAGTTATTTTATTCAGTTTGTAAAGAACCAAAACCTCTGTTCATTTTGGATGTAATGATAAACACTTTTCTGGGTACAAAACATTAAGAAATGTACGGACGCGAATATAATTCTTTTAATTAATTTTCGCATCAATAATCAATCTTTTTAATTTTTTTAATATCTTTTTGGTGTTTTTCTTTTTCAGATGAATTAATTTTTATTTCTTCGCAAAAGCTTTAATATAGAATTAAGAAGCACCGCATACATCTGAAAATGCTAAGGATAACAGAGTGGATGATGTAAATTTGTTGGGAACAATAGAAAATATGTAACAAATGAAACCTACACTTCTAATTTTGGCAGCCGGAATGGGTAGCCGCTTTGGTGGATTAAAACAAATTGAACCTGTTGGCCCCAACGGCGAAGCCATAATTGACTATACTATTTACGATGCAATTCGCGCCGGATTCGGCAAAGTTGTATTTATAATTCGGGAAAGTTTTGCCGATGCGTTCCGCGAAAAATTTGATGCCAAACTAAAAGGTAAAATCGATGCGGAATATGTATACCAGGAACTGGATAACCTGCCTGAAGGTTTTGCTTTACCGAAAGGGCGAGAAAAACCCTGGGGAACGGCCCATGCTATTCTTGTGGCCAAAGATGCGGTTAAAGAACCTTTCTGCGCACTTAATGCTGACGATTTCTACGGAAAAGAAGCTTACCAGGTAATGGCCGATTTTCTGACCACATCAACCAACGAAATGGAATATTCGATGGTTGCCTACCACCTAAAAAACACACTTTCCGATTTTGGTTCGGTATCGCGCGGAGTTTGCTCAGTTAACGATAACAAAAACCTCCTCAAAATTGTGGAAACCACAAAAATCGTGAAGAAAAACGGCGGAGTTGTTTCCATCGAAGAAGATGGCAGTGAACAGACGCTTACCGGCAACGAGAATGTTTCGATGAACATGTGGGGATTTAAACCTTCGATATTTAGAACCCTGGAAAGCAAATTTGTCGATTTCCTGAAAACGGAAATGCTGAAGCCAAAATCGGAAATGTACATCCCGTCAGTGGTGTTTGAAATGATTGACGAGAAATTAGCCAATGTAAAAGTACTTGAAGCAGATTCGCCCTGGTTTGGAGTCACTTACAAAGAAGACAAACCACAGGTTGTAAATAAACTACGCAAACTTATCGACGCCGGGGAATACCCGGAGAAGCTGTGGAGTTAACGACACCTTTATATAAATCAACTTTACTTTAATTTACCAAATGAGTACACATTTAACTGAAATTGCATCCAATTTTAAACTGGAAGGGCAAGTAGAAGAGGTAGCGCCACTTGGCGAGGGTTTTATCAACGATACCTTTATAATTAATACCGTTGGAAACGGACCAAAGTACATACTGCAGCGCAAAAACAAGAACATTTTCTCTCCCATCCCGGATATGATGGAGAACATTCAGAAAGTGTGCCTACATATAAAAAAGAAGGTTGAAGCGACTGGTGGCGATCCCATGCGGGAAGCCATGACGATTATTCCTGCTAACGATGGTAAATTGTATTTTCTTGATGAAGAAGAGGAATATTGGGCAGTTTGTCTTTTTATAGAAGACACCATTGCTTACGAAGCGGCAGAAACGCCGGAACTGGCCTATTCCGGTGGAAAAGGAATTGGCAGGTTCCAGTCGCTGGTGGCTGACCTGAAAGAACCACTGGTGAATATTCTGCCCGGATTTCACGATATCCGATACCGCTTCAAACAGTGGGACGAAGTGCTGGCAAAAGATCCGGTAGGCCGCAAAGAAAGTGTTGTTGAAGAGATCTCATGGATCGAAAGCCGAAGAGAAGAAATGCTCGATTTCTGGAAACTGGTGGAAGACGGAACCATTCCAACCCGCATCAGTCATAACGACACCAAAATCAACAACATTCTTTTTGATAAAAAAGGTGATGTACTCTGTGTTATTGATCTGGATACCGTATTGAGCAGCACTGTATTGAACGATTTTGGCGATGCCATGCGCTTTTACACCAACACCGGTCTCGAAGACGACGAGAACCTGGAGAACGTTTCAATGGATCAGGAAATCTATAAAGCTTTTGCGAAAGGCTACCTCGAAGAAACAAGTTGGTTTTTAAGCGACACGGAAAAAGAATACCTGGCTTTTTCGGCCAAATACATCACTTATGAGCAGGTGCTCCGCTTTTTAATGGATTACATTGATGGCGACAATTACTACAAGGTTAAATCGCCGGAGCACAACCTGATACGTACCCGTGCCCAGTATAAACTACTGCAAAGCATGGAAGCTCAGTTCGAAGAAATGAACAAGATTGTTAAAGCATTAAGTTGATATTTTGAGGAATTAAATATTCGACGGGTGACTTGAATTGCAAACAAAGAGTTACCCGTTGATTTTTAAAGATGTTCGCTCCACAGTATTTTAAAGATGACCCAATCAATACGAAACAGTTTTGGCTTCAACAGGACGCCCCATAAAAAGTGAAGCTTTGCTGTTAAAATTTTCAGCCGACTCGGTGGTATCGAAAGTCACCTGCCCCGAGCGCGATAAACGTGACTCTATTTCGGGATGGCGCAGAAGATAATCCACCAGCTTTTCTGCTACAATGTGTCCCTGCTTTAAAATGTGAATCCCATCGGGCACATGTTTCCTGATTACCGTTTCCAGTAATGGATAATGGGTACATCCCAGAATTAGTGTATCGATGTGATTATCTTTGGCCAGGATATTCAAGATATTTTTACGCACAAAATAATCGGCTCCTTCCGTACCTATTTCATTGTTCTCGACAATAGGCACCCACATCGGGCAGGCTTCCTGAACCGTCGACTTTACTCTTCCTTCCGACCATTTTACCAACTCGATGGGGTACGATTCCGAAACTACCGTTCCCACAGTACCCAGTACGCCTACATGTCCGTTCTTAGTCATTTCCGATACCTTTTCTACACTTGGCCGGATAACACCCAAAACACGGTTATGGGGAGCCAGATTTGGAAGATCGAGCATTTGAATATTCCGTAAGGCTTTTGCTGAAGCCGTATTGCAGGCAATGATGATTAAAGGACAGCCCTGATCAAACAAGTACTTAACAGCCTGCAAGGTATAACGGTAAACCACATCAAAAGAACGGGTTCCGTAAGGTGTGCGTGCGTTATCGCCAAGGTAAAGAAAATCGTATTCCGGCAAAGTCTTTTCAAGCTCTTTTAGTATCGTAAGACCACCATAGCCCGAATCGAAAACACCAATTGGTGCGTAAGTTTTATCTGCCATATTATCGTTGAACTGCCAGTTCGTAGGATTCGTCGTAAAATTTACCCAGGTTCGACCAGTCGAAATGCAGAGAAGCTTCTTCACACTTGTAGCGCAGCGAAATCCTGTCGCGCCTCGACATCTGGACGAAATCGAACAGGATGTTGGCCAATTCTTCAGCTGCACGGTGGAAATTGCCGTCTTTCCGATCGATTATAAACATGCCCTTTTCTTCATGATCGGGCACATTGTTTTCCACATAATCTCCAAAACCGGCCAGGTTACTCGACACAGATGGCAAACCACTTGCCAGGCACTCCAGCGGTGTATATCCCCAGGGTTCGTACATACTTGGGAAAATACCAAGGTGGCAGCCACGCACAAATTGCGTGTAATCCATTTTAAACAATGGATTCGAAGTAGAAATAAAATCGGGGTGGTATACTATCTTAACCTTATCGTGCCGGTTATTCACCAGGTTTGCAGTTCGCAAAAAGTTAAGGATTTCATCTTTGGCATCATCAACCAGTGTGTGAGTGACAACCTTGGGCAAACTGTGGGTTTTCCAACTTTGAACGTTCCTTCTGAGTTTCAGTCGCAGGTAATCGTCGACCATCGCTCTCAGATCCGGAAATTCATAAGGGCCACCGGCCGTGGTGATGTTCGTATACAGGCGTTTCCCCAGTTGCTCCTTTATTTCATCCACAACGCGGTGGACATCTTCTATCATGGCTTTCGACTCGAGCACATCGGGATTGAAAGTGTAAAATGGACGTTTGGTGATAAAGAATGAAACAACCGTCATATCGGTACCGGCCTGCTGCATTTTCCAGTTCAGCCTTGCCAGTGCCTCAAGCGTGAGGTCGTAGCCCTTGTTTTGGTATTCGTAGCGCCCCGATGTAAAGAAATAAAGCGTTTTATCAAGATCGAAAGGATAGCTCTGGAAAAAATGCCCCATTACAAACTCATGTATCTGGTTCTTTACCTGCACATGCTGGTTCTGAATTTCGTGCAAAGCTTCAAAACGCTGAATATTTAATCCGTTTGGAAGAATCCGGTCGGGCGTACGGCCAAGCAGGTGTGTACATTCTTTGGCGGTAACTTCACTTACAGTAGTAAATACATGAGCACCATGTGCCGAAGCACGTTCAATCTCAGCGATGGCCCGCACATTAAAATTGGTGGCTTCCTGTTCCCAGTTGTAAAATGGCAGGTGGCTGTAAAAATCATGATCGTTCATAGCCAGGTAGCGGCCAAGCAAGGTTGCGTGGGTAGTAAATACCGTTTTAATATTCAGGTTCGACTTACGAATACCCGGTATCGGGATTCCGGCCATCCACTCGTGGAAATGCGCAATTACATTGCTTTCGCAATAGCCATTCAGGCATAAAAAATGAAAGAACTCTTTAACCTGGAAGCCAAAAGCAGACACTTTGTCGAGTAGGTCGTCGCCACCCGGAACCGAAATGTGGTAATCCTGGTAAAGCATGTGTTTTATTTCGTCGAGCTTATCGTATACCGAGTACGGATTAAATAGCACTACATTGGGTCGTCCAGAAACGATCCATTTTCCGTAATGCACGTCAAAGCCCCGCGATTGCATTTCGAGCACTGCCTTCCCGATTGGTGAGGAGTAGTCGGTTGCCGGATCGAAATGCGCAGCAGCCTGGTCCTCGAAATAAGGCCCCACAAGAAAATAATTATCGACCCCCCACTTTTCGATCACCGACGGTACTTTCGAGCGGATTACCGTGTAAATTCCGCCCACCTGGTTACATACCTCCCAGGCTATTTCGAATAATTTTGTGTTTCGTACGGTAGCTTGACTTATCCCCTCTCTTTTCTTTTCGGCAGTTCCCATATGTGTAGTATTTGAAAATTTAGTTGCCATTAAATATAACTTTTATCTGTAATCCCTCCAATAGCGCGCAATAAAAAAGCTACCTGCCGTAAAACAAGTAGCTTTGCTTTAATAATCGCTTTAATTTTTTAGGGGAAAAAGGATGCTTATGTTAAGCCGCTACCGCAACATGCGATACCCCGTCTGCTGGATATAAATAAAGCGGAACTATCTACAACAAAAAAGCCATCTGTCAACGGACAAATGGCTTTTAAATATTTTCTGCTTAAAAAAGTCTTATTCGATTCCAAGTTTTGTTTTTACCAGTGGAAGTACATCTAAACTCTGGTTCGATTTGTACAGAATTGTTCGGTTGTTCTGACCTGAGTCGAAAACGTAGATCAATCCTTTTTCTTTAGCTACTTCAGCAATTGCATTTTCGGCTTTTTCGAAAACCGGCATTAGCAGCTCGTTTTGTTTTTGATTGATCTGCTGTTGAGCAGTAACCTGGTAGTTTTGGATACGTTGTTGAATATCTTGTATCTCGGCAACTTTTGCGTTTCTTTTTATCTCCGATACTTCTTGTCCCATTTGCTCGAATTCAGCCAGTTTATCCTGGTAATCTTTCTGCATTTCACCCAAAATTTCTTCAAGATCGGCCTGGAACGCATTGAATTCCTGTTCAGCGGTAGCTCTTTCCGGCATTAACTGTACCAATGCCTGAAGATCTACGTGACCAAACTTTAAGGTTTGTGCATTAACAGTAGCGGCTGATACGGTGATCAACAATACTGCCAGTAGTTTCATCAAATTTCTCATAATTAACGTGGTCTTAATTTTTTGCATGCAAATATAGTATTATATCTCTATTTATAACCGAGTTTTTGTAAAACCTCATCGCTAAGGTCGTAACGCGGATTGGTGAAGAACAAAGTCGTACCTCCGGCCTTGTCGAAAATAACGGCATAGCTGCCATCGTTAGCAATTTCCTGCACCGCATTAAAAATATCGTCCTGAATAGGTTTTACCAGTCCCTGGCGCTTTTTGAACAAGTCGCCGCTGGGTCCGAAATACTTGCGCTGCAATTGTTTGTAGTCTTTTTCTTTCGAGATGATCACATCTTCGCGTTTGCGTTTCATATCTTCCGACAGCAATACACTTTCGGCCTGAAAATCTTTGTACATCTGTTCGATCTCGGCATGCATCGATTCCAGCTCTTTTTGGTATTGCGACGACAACTGATCCAATTGTTCCTGTGCCGCAGTAAAAGCAGGTATGTTATCCATAATGTATTCCGAATCGATAAAACCGTACTTCTGAGCTTTTGAAACCAAAGCCAGTGAGAAAACTACAACAAGCGTTAAAACTATCTTTTTCATGGCAAATTCTTTTTAAAGTTAAACTGATGTTCTTATATCATATTTTATGCCAAAACATTCATTCCAGGTTCTAGAACTGCTGACCGATCACGAAATGGAACTGGCTTCCCCAGTTGTCGCTCGATCTTCCGGGTATCGGGTCGAATCCGTATCCCCAGTCGATTCCCATCAAACCAAACATAGGCAAAAAGATACGTACACCCACACCGGCCGAACGGTGCAATTTAAACGGTGTATAGTTCTGAAATGTTATTCCGGTATTACCGGCCTCGAGAAAGGCTAGTGCATAAATCGTGGCACTTGGTTTCAAGGTAATCGGATAACGCATTTCCATGGTAAACTTGGTATACATATTCGAACTGTTATAATTCGGCGGAACCAAACTATAATCTTTGTAACCACGCAGGGCCACATAATCGGTACCGTACATGTTGTAACCCGACATTCCCGAACCTCCAACAATGTATCCTTCGAAAGGCGATTTCCGGTTTTTATCGTAATAGCCCAGGAATCCCGCTTCGAAAGCAGTTCGTAACACAAGGTTGGTATTTTTTGTTAAAGGATTAAACAATTGTCCCTTAAACAACCACTTGTGATATTCAATCCATTTGTACTTTTCGGCATTCGAAATATCGGGGCTCGAATAATCGACATTGTTAAACCACGAATATGGCGGAGTAAGTTTTAAAGATAGCGAAAAACTCGATCCGCTGCGCGAGTATAATGGATTATCCACTGAACTTCTTCCGATAACCGTTTTCAAGTTGAAGTTATTAGCCGTTCCGTTCACCTGTCCACTCTCATCGGCCAGGAACGAAAAATACCGGTACATGTTCTGTAGTTTATAATGCTCGAACGAAAGCTCGTGGTACACCGTAAAATAGTCATCGGGCCACGATAGGCGGTATCCGTAACCCAATGCCAGTGCTGTGGTTTCCCAGATCTCGTCCTCTGTATCATCTTCATTCTCCGATTCGTAATTGTAGCTATACTGAGGATAATAACTGCCGTAACCGCCATAACCGTAAGGATTATAACCACCTCCATAGCCACCGTAGCCTCCATACCCCGGATAACCACCGTAGCCATAGCTTGGATAACCACCGTAGCCGTAGCCGCTTCCATAACCCGATTGGTAATATTTGTTGGCGCTGTAATTCACTCTAGAATGCGACAGCGAGACCGAGAATGAATTCGGTTTTTTACCTCCGAGCCAGGGCTCCATAAACGACAAACTTATGGTGCGGTAATACCTTCCGCTGGTTTGGTAACGCAAACTCAGGGTTTGCCCGTCACCGGTTGGCAGCGGACGCCAGGCTTCTTTATTAAATATATTTCGTACCGAGAAGTTCGCAAATTTTAAACCTACTGAACCCACAAACATGCCGGCTCCCCAACCACCTGAAAGTTCAATCTGGTCGTTGGCTTTTTCCTGCAACTGGTATTCAATATCCACTGTACCGTCTTCGGGATGTGGCTGCACATCTGGATTAATGGCTTCGGGATCGAAGTGCCCCAACTGAGCCAGTTCCCTATACGAACGCATCAGTAAGGTTTTGCTGAACAGGTCGCCCGGATATGTTCTAAGTTCGCGGCGGGCAACATGCTCGTGTGTTTTCGTATTTCCAACAATACGCACTTCGTTAATGGTAGCTTGTTTACCTTCGTAAATACGCATTTCGTAATCGATGGTGTCGTTATCGATATTAACCTCCACCGGTTCAAGATTGAAGAACAGGTATCCTTTATCGAGGTAAACGTTGTTCAAACCTTCGTCGTTATCAAACAAACGCTTGTCGAGGATCTTCTGGTTAAATACGTCGCCCCGTTTGATGCCCAGTCGCATCGTAAGAAAATCGGCCGGATAAACCGTGTTACCCACCCATTTTATATCGCCAAAGTAGTATTTGTTTCCTTCTTCAACGTCGATATCAATATTTAGCCGGGTCTTTTGTTTGCGTCCTACCTGCACCTGTGTAATGCTGTCGTCAACAATCACCGCATCACGGTAACCCTTTTCGTTGTATTTATCGATCAGGTTGATCTTATCTTTGTCGTATTCTTCCTGAAGAAATTTTTTGGTTTTGAAAAAGTTGCGCAAGGCCTTTTCATTCGTCTTTTTCATCGCCCGTTCGAGTGTTACATCGCTTAGTGCTTCGTTGTTCTCAATTTCGATATTATTGACCTTAACTTTTTCTTTTTTGTCTACGTAGATATCGAGAATTACGCTGTTATTCTGCGTTGTATCGTCGCGCTGTACAATATTAACTTCGGTGTTCAGGAATCCTTTTCCATGGAAAATTCCCATGATTGTGCGCTCGGCACTGTTTATCTGATGATCGGTAACCTGGCTTCCCCGAAGCAGTAATACTTTTTCGGTAATATCGTCTTTTTCCGATTTCGAAACACCGTAGAAATTCACGTCGGCAAGACGAGGACGTTCCTGGAGATAGATATCCAACCACATTTGGTTGCCAGCCACTTTTGTTGCCGTTATTTTTACATCGGAAAACAAACCCTGCTGCCATAATTTCTTAATGGCCTGTGTTACCTTGTCGCCCGGCACCATAATCTCTTCGCCAACACGCAGCCCCGACAACTGGATCAAAACATTTTTATCGAGATAACGAATTCCTGAAACCTGGATGTCAGCAATGGTGTATTCCTGTGCACTCGAATAGTAAATAGAAAAATTGGTACTATCTACTTCCTGCGCCGTTAGCGAAGGCAACAAAGCAATGGATAGGATTAAAAAGGTTATTGTCGATTTTAAAAATTTACACATACATCTATCTCGTTAACTGTTCTCTGGTTTTTCCGAATCTTCTCTCTCTATTTTGGTAGTCAACAATAGCCTCAAAAAGGTCGTCTTTCCTGAAATCGGGCCACAACTTGGGCGTAAAATACAATTCAGAATAAGCGATCTGCCACAACAGGAAGTTACTAATGCGGTATTCGCCGCTGGTTCTTATCAGTAATTCCGGGTTGGGCATGTGCGAGGTCGATAAGTAGTTACTAAACAAATCGTAATCAATGGCTTCAACATTTGTTTTCCGGTCGGCCAAATCCTGTGCCAACTTTTTGGCAGCGTTCAGAATATCCCACTGTCCGCTATAACTCAAAGCGAGGTTCAGGTTCAGACCTGTATTTTCTTGTAAGCGGTTTCTGCAACTATTGAGTTTGTCGAGCACGTGTGACGGCATATGCTCCAAATCACCAATGGCGTCGAGTCGGACATTATTTTCCATGAGCGAATCGGTTTCCGCCTCAATGGCATGTACAAGCAGCTCCATTAAGGCCTGAACTTCCGACTTTGGACGGTCCCAGTTCTCGGTAGAAAAAGCATAAAGCGTAAGGTGCTCCACTCCAATCTCGCCGGCGCCTTCAACAACCGAACGCACGGAATCGACACCATGTTCGTGCCCAACAACCCTGACTTTGCCATGTCGCTCAGCCCAACGGCCGTTACCATCCATGATGATGGCCACATGCTTTGGTACTTTATTATTATCTATTCTGTCTCTGAACGACTCCATTCTATTCTTTACTTTGGTAAGCCGGACACGCCTTTTTGCCTATATAAATTTTATAAGTGACATGAACTCCAAGATAACCCACCCAATCGTTGTTGTGAAATTGTGTCGTATAATTAACGGTTTCACCCATATCATTCACAAATGCCAACGGATCATCCAGGTCATCCAGCTTATCACTCATGTGTTTTCTCATTTGGTATTCAACACCTACTCCAAGTCGTTGTCCAATGGCCCACTTGGCACCAATCCCGAACGGAAATGTCGGAACCACCAACGATTCTTCCCTGTCGTCGACTACGAGGTCGCCGCCTGCCGTGTACGTCAGTTCCGGATGATCGGGGTTAAACGTCCAAATATCTTCGGGTCGGAAATTGTAGGTATAATACGATACTCCCAGCCCGAAAGTAACATATGGGCTAAACTTCATTTTTTTCGATCCAAGAATGTATTTCAGGTAGTTTATTTCCGCCTGAACAGTCAGATCCTGCACACCTTTATCAAAAGCCCATTCTGCATTTTCCACGAAACCTTCACGCGAAACATTGCCGGTTAAAAACATGGCACGCATACCCACACGGGCATTGAAATTGTACCTGAAATAAGCTCCGAAATTTAAATTGAATTTTTCAAACGGAGTGTTCTTGTCCATATCGCCCCAGGAGGTAGCTGTTCCGCCCCAGATTCCGATATCTGCTGTTTTTTGTGCATGCCCTGATATGGTTATCAAAACTATTGCAAACACCAATGCTAGTCTTTTCATACTGGTATTCAAATTCGTTTCTTTAACAATGGTTTTGGACATGTTATTTTTATCATTCTTTCGTGTTTGTTATTCCGGCTGTTTTCAGGCGATTTCCTAGACTTGATTTTTGTACTTATTTTTTCATAAAATCTGCTTCGGACCGGCTTTTAAAACACCTCTATAACCAACTGAATATCAGCAAACTTAATCATCGAAAAACGACACTCCTTTTGCTTGTAAAAGCTACAAAAGTAATATAATTCTAAAAATAACATAACCTGTCGCTATTATAAAACACAAACAAAGATTAAAAATTGTTAAGTAGGCCCGGAAAATCAGTTCCTGCGGTCGATTCCCCACATTAGTTTGTTACGCAGGGTATAGAAAAACGGCTGCTCGGGCAGTTGCAATGTCTTGAGTTTAAACTGTGCTTTTTTAACGCTTATAACCGTCGAAAATTCAACAGACACCGATCTCGAATCGAGTGAAGTAAGGTAGTTGGATCCGCGGCCTTCTACTTTTAAAGTTATCGTGCAATTATCGGGAACTACCATCGGGCGGACTGTCAGGGTATGCGGTGCCAGAGGTGTAATTATGATATTTTCGGAATTGGGCGTCAGTATTGGTCCACCAACACTTAGCGAGTACGCTGTAGAGCCTGTAGGAGTGGCAATAATCAAACCATCGGCCCAGTAATTGTTCAAAAATTCACCATCGATATAGGCAGCAACATTTAACATCGATGAGTTGTCGGTTTTAAGCACCGTCATTTCATTCAACACATAATTGAAATCGAGATTCTCGCGATCAGAAAACTCAACTTCAAGCATCGAGCGTTCAACGATCTTGTAGTTTTTATTGAATATATTAAACAGCGCATCATTAATCTGCTCGGCTGAAATATCGGCCAGGAAACCAAGTCGGCCACCGTTCACTCCAATTACCGGAACCGAGAAACTGCGTATCTGCAACACCGATTGCAGAAAGGTACCATCTCCACCAACACTAAAAATGTAATTATTTTCGCGATCGAAATCGGTATGCGAGTGAAAGAATGAAGTATAGTAAGTCTTCGCGTTCAGTGTTTCCGTAATGTAATTGTAAAAAGGTTTGTACAACTGCACCTCAACTTCGTGCGATTTGAGAAATCCAAAGAACTCCTCAAGTACTGGAAGAAAATCGTCGGAAACTTCGGTGCCAAAAACTGCTACCTTCATGAATGCTTGTTTATAAATTCATAAATTTCATGAACTGGTCGTATCGGTCTTTATAAAGATCATTCAGCATCGACTCGTCCCGATATATGGCTTTAACGTTGTAATTGTAGCGCATAAGCGCCTGAACAACTCCCGAAAGTTCTTCGGTATTCAATTTCAAGATCAGGTCGATGGTACTTATCCCGGGTTTGCGATCGATAAAAAAGCTGAGGATTTTTACATCGTTGCTTTCAATGATCTGGCTGATCTGCGAAACTGAATAATCGTTAACATTGGTTTCTATCACCAGCACACCTCCCATTTCCTGCAACGAAAACAGGTTGGCAAATCTTCGGGCCAGGTCGTAAAGTGTAATGGAGCCAACGTAATAATGATCATCGTCGAGCACAGGCAACACACTTATTTTTAGCTTGTACATGACTATGGCCAGTTCAAAAATATGCTGCTTAACGTGAGCATGCGTAGTGTTCAGTTTGTCGAGTTCATTCGCAATCGGCTCATCAACCAGGTTCAGGTCATATATTAATTTATCGGAAACAAGTCCGAGGTATTTCGAATCTTCCACCACGGGAATATGCGACACACGGTACACATCCATGTGGCTCAATGCCTTTCGTCCTTTTTCATCGCTCCTGACCGAAGGAATGGCGTCTGATATGAGACTTTCTGCTAACAAAACTTTTCCTTTATTCGTTACTCGTTAAAACCTAAAATTGTAACTTCGTTCTTCAAAATTAATATAAAATGACCAGGCTTAGTGTAAATATAAATAAAATTGCAACACTGCGAAACTCGCGCGGTGGGCACGTACCCAGCGTAAAAACGGCCACGATAAAATGTCAGGAATTTGGTGCACAGGGCATTACTGTACATCCCCGCCCCGATGAACGCCACATTACGAGAAAGGATGTATACGAGATCAAACCATTGATTACCACCGAATTTAATATTGAAGGTTATCCGGGTGAGGATTTTTTGAGAATGGTGACCGAAGTTCAGCCCGACCAGGTAACACTTGTACCCGATTCGGAAACACAGCTAACCAGCGATCACGGCTGGAATACCTGGGAACATCTTGGTTTTCTGAAAGACGTAATTCTGCGTTTAAAGCAAAGCGGCATCCGCACCTCTATTTTTGTCGATCCGGATGAACGCATGGTGGAAGGAGCTGCTGAGATTAAAACCGATCGGATTGAATTGTACACCGAACCGTACGCGACGCTCTACCCCATCGATAGGAATAAGGCCATTGAACCGTTTGTGCGTGCAGCAAAGCTGGCCGACAGTCTGGGTATCGATATAAACGCCGGTCACGATTTAAGCCTCGAGAACCTGAATTTTATGTACCACAAAATTCCGAACCTGAAAGAAGTCTCTATTGGCCATGCCTTAATTGCCGATGCGCTCTATCTGGGACTTGAAATTACCATCCAAAAATACCTGGAGTGTTTGAAATAAAGATTGTTACGCAAAACCTGGAATTCGGGATAAACAGCTAATTATTATGGAACTTTTTTACAGAAAAGAAGGCAGCGGATCGCCGTTGGTTGTGGTTCATGGTTTGTATGGTTCTTCGGATAACTGGATGAATATCGGTAAACGACTGGCCGAAAAACACACGGTTTACATGATCGATCTGCGGAACCATGGCCGGTCGCCTTTTGCCAATTCACATACTTTCGACGATATGCGCGATGATCTCCTGGAATTTTTTGAGCAACACAAGATTGAAAAAGCGACATTACTGGGGCACAGTATGGGCGGTAAAGCAGCCATGTGGTTTGCTGCCGATTTTCCTGAAAAAATTGAAAAACTGGTGATTGCCGATATTGCTCCAAAAGACTACCTGCAATTAAAAGAAAACAGCCAGTACTATCTGCACCAAAACATTTTACTGGCCATGCAGGAAATCGATTTTTCATTGGTCAAGAAACGTAGCGATGTTGACGATTTTATGGCCGAGAAGATCGATGATGAGCGGATACGTCAGTTTTTACTGAAAAACGTCGAGAAGAATAAAAAAACAAAACAGTATCAGTGGCGGGTAAATCCCGAGGTGTTGTACGATCACCTGGACGAGATTGTGAGTGGAGTAAACAAAAACTGGCTCGACGATCGTATCCCAATCAGTGCTTACCCGGTTATTTTTATTCGCGGACTGCAGTCGAAATATATTCAGGATGAAGACAAAGAACTGATCAAAGAAATTTATCCCGATGCCACCGTCGTCGACATCCCTGAAGCCGGCCACTGGCTACATGCCGAAAAACCAAAAGAGTTTATGAAAGCGGTGATGTTATGTTGTTAAAATTCAGAGCTGAATGTTGCCAGTTTTAAGGTTTAGTTGCTGATTTCCTACCTGTTATATTTTGAGGTGAGTTCTTTCAGAAATTTTTTCTGCCCCTGCTTAAGTTGTTTCCATTGAAATCGCCACTCCCAGTTCCCTTCTGAAGTTCCCGGGGTGTTCATGCGGCTTTTGGTATCCAGTTCCAATATATCCTGCATAGGAACAACGGCAATGTTGGCTACCGAAGCAAAAGCCATTTCCACCAATTTCCGAAGCTGATCTTCAATAGGCCTGTCCACATATTTTCGAAGCATCGCTTTTTCATCCGGTTTTGCCGACTTTAACCAGCCAAGAGTTGTGTCATTGTCATGCGTACCGGTGTACACCACGAAATTCTTCTCGTAATTGTGTGGCAGGTCTTTGTTGGCTGCATCGGTAGAAAATGCAAATTGCAGCACTTTCATTCCCGGTAAATCGTAATCATCGCGCATTTTATCCACCTCCGAGGTAATCGTTCCCAGGTCTTCGGCAATAAACGGAAGATCGCCAAGGTGATCCTTTAGAATTTGCAGCAGAGCGTGACCATGAGCAGGCAACCACAATCCGTTCATAGCTGTGGCTTCCTTTGCCGGAATTGACCAGAAAGATTCAAGACCGCGGAAATGATCGATACGAACACAATTATACATGCGCAGGTTAAAATGAAGTCGTGCCACCCACCAGTCATAATCGCGCTTGCGAAGTCGCTCCCAGTCAAAAACAGGATTGCCCCAAAGCTGACCGGTTGCTGAAAAATAATCAGGGGGAACACCACCTACTTCGATCGGTTTTAACTGGTCATCGAGTTTAAAGATATCGGTATTGGCCCACACATCAGCGCTGTCGCCACTAACGTACAACGGAACGTCGCCAACAATATCAACACTATTTTGGTTGGCATAAGCTTTTAAACGATGCCACTGCCTGAAAAACACAAACTGCAGGTACTTCTGGAATTCAATCTCATCGGACAGTTCATCCCTTAAAATATCCATCGCATCAGCTTTCCTGAATTTCACCGGCTCTTCCCATTTCCCCCACTCCAGTCCTTCGAAATGGTTTCGGGCCGCCATAAACATGGCATAATCGTTCAGCCACCAAGCGTGTTCATCCAGGAACTTCCAGTATTCATCCTGGAAACGATGAACAGCATGAACGCGAAAAATCCTGAATGATTTCTGCAAAACGGAGTATTTCCAATCCGCCACTTTTTCGAATTTCACTTTCCTTTTCTGAAATACCGGCCGATCGTTTATTGCCGCTTCTTCCAGCAGTCCGTCTTCAATTAACAGCTCGGTATCGATCATTAAAGGATTACCTGCAAAAGCAGAATAACACTGATACGGCGAATTACCGGCACCAGCAGGTCCCAGCGGCAAAATCTGCCAAAGCTTTTGACCGGTATCATGCAGAAAATCGACAAAATTGAAGGATTCTTTCCCTAAAGTACCTATACCGTCGCTTCCCGGCAATGAAGTTATGTGAAGCAGTATTCCGCTTTTTCGCTTTTCCATTCTATTAAAGTTGCCTGTTGTTTATTTTGAAGTGTGGAATTCCTCTGTGCTTTAGTAATCTACTTGTCATTTTATTTTCCGATCGTTTGTTTCATGTTTAAACTCCTGTCGGAATATTTCCAGATGATCGGCTGTTTCCCGCACGATACGTTGAACCGCTAATCCGTGTTGCAGATCAGCTATATTCGACTGCTGGTCATCGTTGGTAAAAAACAGATAATGCGCATGAACCATCGAACGCAGCCACCCGGGAGACACATGTCCTGAAGGGAAACTAGTTACGGGCTTATAATGACTGCCGACCACCTGTTTTACCCACTGATCGGTTCCCTCGAGGTAATATTCAAAGAAATCGGGATGCTGTGACGAATAACGTAAAGCACCTTTTTCGGCATACAATTCGAAATGTACCAGATCGCCCGATCCGGAGCTGATACGACTGGCGGCTATATTCCCGACAGCACCCGTGTTGGGATCGTACATACTGAGCGAGCTAAACAAGTCCGATCCAGCAGGAACATCCTGAAAATCGCCTGCCTGCAGCGCTGAGGTAATTTGTAGTTCTTCGCCTAAAAAAGCCATTAGCAAACTTATCCCGTGCGTGCCCAAGTCGGCCATCGCGCCACCATCCGGAGCCGGAGTTAATCGTGTTACCCGTTTTTCGCGGTAAGTTTTCTGCAAATAATCGCCATGGTAGTATTTCAAATCAAAATGAATAGGTTTTCCTATTTTCCCCGATTTCCAGAACTTGAGTGCTTGGCGTACAGATGATGTTTGCAAATACTGAAAACCCACCTGCACCTTTACGTTGTCTCCCGCTTCCAGCAGTAAAACCTTCATTTTTTGCTCTTCTTCCTGTGACGAACAAACCGGTTTCTCGAGGTAAATGTATTTAACCGACGGCATTTTAAGTGCCATTTCAAAATGTTCGAAATGCACTTTGTTAGGACCAAGTATAAATACCGCCTCTATTTCTTTATTTGACGCAAATTCATTTAACGATTGCGCCTTTTTAAAACCATATTTTTTGGTAAAAGATTCGCGGCTTTCTTTGCGCGCCGATGTCACCGACTCAAGAATGATTTCCGGGATATCGCTATAATAAAACTTCAGGGCTTCAATCGCGTACGCATGTGCCCGGGCTATTCCTCCTGCTCCTATAAAACCAACTTTAATTTTTGCCATAATCGTGATATGAAATGCACGTCAAATTTACTGTTTTGAATGAAATTGCTTAGATTTAACAATACAATTTAAAACTTAAACCGGTTCAATTAACCATGCATAAAATTATTAATGCAATAAATTCCAGGACATTTGGACTGCTTGTATTAGTATTCCTGGCATCGTGTGGGATAAAAGATTCGAAATGGAAGGGACAGCCGCCGTTAAAAAAGGTGGATACAAGTACCCGCCCAATTCAATTTCAACTAAAAAAAACTTATGAGCCCGGTTTAGGTGTTTATTTATCGAACGAATTTGCCGGTGCACGACTGAACGGTGCAGCACTTACCGGACCTGATGAAGTGAGCGTGCTGATTACCCCCGAAAATACGCCCATTAACAGCAGCCCTTGGTACGCTTTTAAAGTTTGGTCAGATAAGCCACAAAACATTCACTTAAAAATTACCTACACCGCGGGGTATTCACATCGATATTATCCTAAATTAAGTTATGACAGAAAAAACTGGCTGCCTGTTGATTCCGCTTCCTGTCATCTCGATCCTGCAGCAAACAATAAGAAGGAAAGTCCAAAATTCTGCATCATCGATCTTCCGGTGAATAAGGATACTGTTTGGATAGCAGCGCAGGAACTCATTGTCTCTTCTGATATCAATCGCTGGGCCGAAAACCTGGCGGACAGCTCCTTTATTCAACTTTCCGAAATTGGCCAAAGCCGCGAAGGACGCCCGATAAAAATGCTGGAAATCGATAATCCGGAGAGTAATAAATTAGTCATGGTTCTGTCGAGGCAACATCCACCCGAAGTTACCGGATGGCTGGCTATGAAAGCCTTTGTTGAACGTATTTGCGAGAATGATTCTCTGGCCAAAGCATTCCGGAATGAATACTGTACCTATGTTGTGCCCTGTATGAACCCTGATGGTGTTGACAACGGGCACTGGCGACACAGCTCTGCCGGGATCGATTTGAACCGCGACTGGGAAGCTTTTAATCAACCTGAGACACAAGCTGTACGAAAATTTATGCAGGGTAAAATACTGAGAAAGAATACATTTTACCTGGCCATTGATTTCCATTCCACTATTGAGGACATTTACTATACCATTGCGCCACAGTTAAAAGGCAACATGCCCGGCCTTGTTCCGCAGATCATTAAGGCAATGGCTGAAGATCTACCAGGTTACGATCCGAATATACGACCCAACGAAAAAGATGCGTTGCACATTAATTCCACTGTTTCAATATTTCATTCGTTTCATGCCGAAGCCTTCACCTATGAAGTTGGTGATAATACTCCGCGCGACCTGATTCAAAAGAAGGGCGAACTGACCGCTGAAAATACGATGCAACTTATGCTCAACCGGTGATTCGAAGATTTATTGGGCAATATTATAGAACTGCTTTATTGTTCGTTTTATGAATCTAACGGCAGCTACTTAGTACAAACAATCTCGTATTTGATATTCTCCAAATCTTTAAAAAATACGGCGTAGTAAGTCTCGCTGTATTCGGGATATAACTTTGGCGGAGTAACAATTACAGCCCCGATTTCTAACAGTTGCTGATAAGCATGATCAACCTCATCGCGCGATTCGGCTTTAAAAGCGAGATGATGCAATGAACCTGGTTTTCGGCGATGCACCTCATCGTTTTTAAATGCTTCGCGCGGAGAATTGATGGCAAAGGCCAAAACTTCATGCGAATATTCTACGACATGAAAATCATGTTCAGGAATAGACGCTTTTACTTTTCGTTTGATGTCAAAACCAAGAATTGGAAGAAAAGCATCGTAGAATTTCTCAGCAACATCAAGGTTTTTAACCGTTATCTGAATGTGGTCGATTATCGGCTGCATTCATTTATTGTTTCAGCCATTTATCGAGCCAGTTAAAAAATACACGCTGCCACAAAATTCCGTTTTGCGGATGCAATACCCAGTGGTTTTCGTCGGGGAAGTACAACAACTCGGCAGGCACATCACGAAGAATCGCCGCATTAAATGCTGCCAGTCCCTGCTCAGGAGGAACCCTGTAATCTTTTTCGCCCTGTACGATAAGAATTGGTGTGTCCCAGTTTTGAATGTATTTGTGTGGAGAAAAGGTGTAAGAACGTTGGGCTGCGGCATTGTTTTTATCCCAGTAAGCGCCGCCGTAATCCCAGTTTACAAACCACATTTCTTCGGTGGTGGTGTACATGTGCTCGAAATTGAAAATACCATCGTGTGCAATAAAAGCATTGAATCGCCCTTCGTGATGACCGGCAAGGTACATCACCGAAAAACCCCCATAACTTGCACCCACAGCACCCAGATTGTTTTCATCAACATATGGTTCTTTAGCCATTTCATCGATAGCTGTTAGCAGGTCTTTAATGTTTTGTCCACCATAATCTTTCGAAATTTGTTCGTTCCACTCCTGTCCGAATCCCGGTAGCCCCCTTCGGTTAGGCGCCACAATAATGTAATCGTTGGCTGCCATCATCTGGAAATTCCAGCGGTACGACCAAAACTGGCTTACTGTTCCCTGCGGACCTCCCTGGTTGTACAATAAGGTCGGGTATTTTTTCGACGGATCGAAATGTGGCGGATAGATCACCCAGGTCAACATTTGTTTGCCGTCGGTAGTTTCCATCCAGCGTTTTTCCACTTTCCCCATCGTCAGCTGATCCAGAATTCCTTTATTTACAGAGGTCAACGCTTCTTCTTCACCGGTTATCCGATCAACCAAATACAACTCGGCGGGTTGCGACATGGATACTTTTTGTGCCAATAATTTTTCACCTGCAGGAACTACACTTTGGTAATTATGCACGCCATCAGTTAATCGGGCAATGGAACCATCGGCCATATCGAGTCGATATATCTCGTCGGTAGCATGAATATCGCTGATGAAATAAATGGAATTTCCATCCTCACTCCAGTTTAATCCCTGGGCATTCTGATCGAAAGTTTCAGTGTAGTCCTTTTTCTCACCTGTCTCAAGTTCGGCCACAAACAAACGGTTTTTATCCGATTCGTAGCCATCGCGTTCCATGCTTTCCCAGGCCAAAAGTCTTCCATTGGGCGAAAAAACTGGATTCTGATCGTAACCCATCATTCCTGATGTGAAGTTGATTGTTTTTTTGCTTTCAACATCGTACAAATAAATGTCAGAATTAGTAGAAAGTGAATAAGCCTTCCCCACTTTCTTTTTGCACGTATAGGCCAGTGTTTTTCCGTCTGGGCTCCAGGCAATTTGCTCGGTTCCACCGAATGGATTCATGGGCGAATCAAAACGCTCGCCTTCCATAATATCGACGGCTTTCCCGATTTTTCCCTTGTCGTAATCGGCGACAAAAATATGGTTGTAGGTATAATCATGCCAGGTATCCCAGTGGCGGTACATAATATCGTTTTCCAAACGGGCATTGGCTTTCGGAAGATCCGGAAACAAGTCGTGGATGCTTTCATCGAGCTTAACCGCTTTAATATATAAGATCTTCGACTGGTCGGGCGAATATTTAAATCCGGAGATCCCATCATCAACTTTCGAAACTTGTTTGGCCCCGCTACCATCAGGATTCATTTCCCACAGCTGGTTAGTGCCTGATACAGCCGACATATAACCGATTTTCTTACCATCGGGACGCCAAACTGCACCTGATTCTTTGGCTGCCGTGTTACAAATGTTTTTTGCTTCCCCACCGTTAACCGAAATGGTATAAATATCTCGGTACGATTTATCCTCCTCGATGTTGTAATAAGTTACGGTATACAAAACCGTACTTCCGTCGGGAGAAAGTTGTGCTCCTCCTAAACGCCCAAAAGACCAGAGAATTTCAGGTGTCATTATGTCCGATTGCAATTGTGGCGTTTCCGGAACATAGTTTTTAGCTTGCTTCATTATGGTGGTTTCTTTTTGCTGACAGCCAAAAACAAGGGCCGACGCGATTACGAAAAGTGTAATTTTATTCATGTGATCATTCTTTGAACAGTTTAGCATCAAAGTAATTAATTTGGTGTGAGCTTTCAAACAGAATTCTACAAAAACAAAAAAAAGGTGCCTTTTCCGGCACCTTTCTTTCAATTCCTGTTGTATTTAAATTTTGCTAGTTGGGCAAATCCAAATCACTGTAATCGAATTCTTCGGTAAAGGTGTGGGTAATTCCTTCGTAATCGGTCGATGAAACCTGAAAACTTACCACATCGGTCCCGGCTTCCCGCAAACTATTCAGGCTAAACGAAACATAAGCTGAAAAATTGATGGCTTGCTCGTCGTCGTTGGCATTATGACGCAACTCCAGTTTAGCAGCACCGTCTTCGGTAACAGGATCATTAGAATCTTGCACCAGATTCAGAAAATGTGTTTTATACGATCCGGTGTAACGCAACTTAAAATTCAATAAGCTGTCGGTCATCCAGTACTCCTGCACTGTAATAGGATCGTTACCGATACTATCAGCATTTTCCTCGGTAATATTCATAATACCTTTCATTAACACATCGCTGAGTTCGTTCACCTTTACAAGGTATTTCTCAATATTTCCATTCTCATCGCTAACATCGTCGAGAATTGTAAAATTCACCAAAATACGGCCTCCATCTTCCAGCCATTCGTAATAGTCGGGATGAACATTCCAGGCCACCACCTCCAAAACATCTCCATCATCCAGTACAATGGTATAGGCATCTGATTCTGTCTGGATAATTCCGAATCCCAACCAGTAATCCCCCAACGAATAACCATCGTCGTCAAAACACGAATAAAGGGCAATACTAAGTACTGCCAGCAATACAAATGCAAACTTTTTCATCTTCATCTTTCCTCAATTAAAATCCTACTCTAATTTAATTCACAATTTACTCTATAGATTGGTTCAAACCGAAAATGGTTGCGTGTCACTAAAAAAACTGACACGATTTTGTCAGGAACTGACATAAAATCTACCTAAAAGGATTGGCACAGGGTTTGTATGCACATATCTATATTTTTACATATATTTACAGGCAATGAAAAAAATAGGATCATTAAAGGAATTACAGGAAGCCAATAGTACGAACGACACAATATGGCTACTCTTGTACAAAAGCGGTTCTGAGCAAAGCAATTGTGCATTCGAAAATTTTCAGAAAGTTTCGGATGAGATCAAGAATGCTTTTTTATATTTCGCCGATGTATCCAAAGTTCGCGATATTCATCCGGAATACGGAATAACAAGTGTGCCGTTGTTAATGAAATTTGAAAACGGGAAACTGAAGAAAACATTAAAAGGATGCCACCGACCGGAACAGTTTAAAGCAGCTATTGAAGGGCAATCGTTTGTTTCAGCAAGTGGCGAAAAGAACAAAGCGCAGAAGAATGTTGTTGTTTATACTACACCCACATGCAGTTGGTGTACCACCGTTAAACGGCATTTAGACACAAATGGCGTTCGCTACCGTGAGGTGAATGTTGCCGCCAATGCAAAGGCTGCCGAAGCGATGGTAAAGAAAAGCGGACAACAAGGCGTTCCGCAAACAGAAATTGATGGCCAGATTATTGTTGGATTTGATAAAACAAGAATAAATATCTTATTAGGAATAAATTAAAGATGAATAATATGAAAAGAACATTTTTAACGCTGGTAGTTGCAGGCGCCCTGTTACTGGGATTTAACAACTGCCAGGCACGATCGGAAAAATCGGTTGGAGAAAATCCGACTAAAAGCGTTTCATCTGATGAAAAAGCCACGGTGAAACTCACAAAATCATTGTTTCTTGAAAAAGTATGGGACTACGAGAATTCTCCCAAAGAATGGAAATTCAAAGGTGAAAAACCTGTGCTGATTGACTTTTACGCTGATTGGTGCGGACCATGTCGTACCGCCTCTCCTATTTTGGAAGAAGTTGCCAAGGAATACAGCGACAAAGTTACGGTTTACAAAATCGACACACAGGTAGAACGCGAACTGGCGGCTGTATTCGGAGTTCAGGGAATTCCAGCATTTTTGTACATCCCAATGTCGGGCAAACCAACCATGACCTCGGGAATTGCAAGAACAAAAGAAGACACCAAAAAGATGTTCACTGACAATATTGACAAACTGTTATTGACAGAGAATTAGAGTATAATTTAAAATTTAATTGTAAAATGAAAGAATTACAGCCTATTAACCAAAATGTATTGCTCGAACTGGCAGAGGACACTTCGGAGCAAACAACCGCTGCAGGAATTATTATTCCTGATTCTGCAAAAGAGAAGCAAGAGGTTGCAAAAGTAGTAGCAATCAGTAACATCGAAAATGCGGAAATAGCACCTGGTGACGAGGTACTCTACAAAAAGTATGTAGGAACAGAATTGGATTTCGAAGGTAAAAAATACCTGTTATTGCCTTATTCTGAAATCTTATCGAAAGTTGTAGAAACCGAGTCGATTTAAGCTGAATTCAGGATTTTATACATTCTGTCAAAAACATTTTTTATTTCGACACATAAACCGGTTCGTCCATTGACGGATCGGTTTTTTTTTGTACAAAAATGTGGTGAATTAATTTAACGCGGGGTTTTGCGGAAAGTTTTCCCAAACTGTATACCTTTCTCCGGCACGCTTTACAAAACCAAACCACGAGTCGGAACTTAAATCGCCCATAATCGCCTCCTGTTCAACATCGGTAACCAGCCACGAATCTTCTTTTAATTCATCTTCCAACTGACCGGCGTCCCAACCCGAATAACCAAGAAAAAAGCGAATATCGGAAGGATTTATACTACCCAAACGAATTTCGCGCTTAATGGCATCGAAATCTCCTCCCCAGTACAAATCGCCAAGTACATGAATACTACCCGGTATTTTGTTACCCAGTTTGTGCAGGAAGTAAATCGAGTCGGTTGAAACTGGCCCTCCCAAGTAAACTGTGGTGTTAAATTCGGGAAAATCGGGAAAAGCTTCCTGCAACGGAAATTCAACCTGCTTATTTAAAATAAAACCCACTGCCCCTTTTTCGCTGTACGCTACAAGCAAAACCACCGAGCGGTTAAAATAATTACCCGATAAAAATGGTTCAGCAATCAAAATACGTCCCTTCTGAGGTGCTACGTTGTTTGTTCTTATTTTAAATATGTCATTGTTGTTTTCCATTCTATCAGCAATATAATAAAATAATATCATACGTCAAATAGGGTACAGAGCATTCAATAAGGTAACGGGCAAAGAGAAAAAATGTTTTTAGTCTTCTATTTCTTCGATTATAAAAACATCTTCATCGGGTTTGGACATGTAGTATTGTTCGCGCGCAAATTTCTCGAGTTCAGCATCTCCACGGTTCAATTCCCGGTATTTTTGTTTGTCGATAACGATGCGCTCTTTGTAGTAAGCTTTCTGTTCTTTTAGATCGCTAAGTTTTCGCCGGTCTTTTAAATGTCGCGAGATGCTATTTTCATCAAAAAAAAGAATAAAGGCAGCAAATACCACGGAAGCAATAAAAAATTTATTCCCCAGAAATTTGAATGTGCTGCTATTTAAGAAATCCTTTTTCATACTGAAACTTGTAGTTTCAAAAATAGAATTCTAATGCATCAAAAAAAAGAGGAGATGAACAAATTCACCTCCTCTTTATGAACAACCTATCGTTGGTATTTATTATTCTTTGTCGGGTTGAAAATTCGGATAAGTATAATCTTCTGCCGGAACAAAAGTTTCCTTAATGGTACGAATTGACGTCCAGCGCAGGAAATTAAAGATAGAACCTGCTTTATCGTCGGTACCCGATCCGCGTGCACCACCAAATGGCTGCTGACCTACAACAGCTCCGGTTGGTTTATCGTTAATGTAGAAGTTACCTGCGGTGTTTTCCAGTCGCTTGGTAATTTTCTCGATGTTGTATCGATCCTGTGACATTACGGCGCCGGTCAAAGCATAAATCGAAGTTTTATCCAGGATATCGAGTGTCTCGTCCAGTTTTTCGTCTTCGTATACATAAACAGTTAACACCGGCCCGAACAATTCTTCCTGCATGGTAATATAATCAGGAGTTTTAGCCTGAATAACAGTTGGTTCGATGTAGTACCCTACCGACTTATCACATTTTCCTCCAAAGATCACTTCGGCATCAGCATCGTCATTCGCACGATCGATAAATCCTTTCAATTTATCATACGATGCTTCATCGATAACCGCATTTACAAAGTTTGTGAAATCTTCAGGCGTTCCCATTTTAACAGTGGCCAATTCCTTTCCGAAGATTTCTTTTACTTCGGGCCAAATGCTTTCGGGAATGTAAACACGCGAAGCTGCCGAACACTTTTGCCCCTGATACTCGAACGCACCACGTAACATGGCAATGGCCAGGGCGCGTTTATTTACCGTGTTATCGGCAAAAATAAAGTCTTTACCACCTGTTTCACCTACAATACGCGGGTATGATTTGTATTTGTAAATGTTTTCACCAATTTTCTTCCAAATGCTTTGGAATACTCCGGTTGATCCGGTGAAGTGAATACCAGCAAAATCGGGATGAGTAAGTACTTTGTCAGCTGTCATCGGTCCTGATGCATAAACCAAGTTGATAACACCGTCAGGCAAACCTGCTTCCTTAAAAATTTCCATTATTACACCGGCTGAATAAACGGCCGTTTTCGATGGTTTCCAAACAACAACATTACCCATTAATGCCGGAGCTGCAGGCAGGTTACCCGCAATTGATGTAAAGTTGAAAGGAGTAAGCGCGAACACAAAACCTTCCAGTGGACGGAATTCATTATAGTTCCACATTCCTTTAGCCGATTCAGGCTGAATTTTGTAAATATCAGTCATTACCTGAACACCAAAACGAAGGAAATCAGCAAATTCGCAAGCCGCATCAATTTCAGCCTGGAATGCATTTTTTGATTGCCCCAACATAGTAGCTGCATTAATTTTTGCACGGTATGGACCGGCCAAAAGGTCGGCTGCTTTCAAAAAGATTGAAGCACGGTGTTGCCACGACATGTTCGCCCATTTTTCGCGAGCACTCAAGGCAGCATCAATGGCCATTTCAACATGGCTTTCGTCGCCCTGGTTATAATAACCGAGTGTGTGTGCAATTTCGTGTGGAGGGAACATTCTCACCTTACGATCTGTGAACACCTCTTTTCCGCCAATTACCATTGGCAAATCAACCTCCTGAGCTTTTAACTCTGTAATTTTTGCTTTCAATTCTTTACGTTCGGGAGTTCCCGGAGCGTAAGTCAAAACCGGTTCGTTTTTCGCAACCGGTACATTAAAAATTCCTTTTGGCATGATATTCTCCTTTAGTTTTAAATTAATTTCTCTTCATTCAGCTTGCCATAAAACCTTTTTCGATTTTTCGCCTGTTGCTTTCAAAAACAATAAGTTGAAAACAACTGATATTGAATGCAGCAACACGTTCTATACAGGTGCAAGTTTTTCTGCTGAATTGTACAAAACTAAAAATTACGAATCGTTCAAATCATAACAAAAATCAGTCATTCACTATTTTACATTTTCTTAAACAACCACTTGGCCGAAAAACAAAACAAAAATCATTTTTTTGACCGATTTTGAGGAAAGCCATACTACCACTTTTAAAACTGTAATCAGTTGCCAGAACTTGATATGCATAATAATTAAAGTTCATGTTCTGACGAATAAATGTATTTTCGTAAAATTGTACCTGTCAATGTGGCTTTTACGACATTTTTGATACATTTACATTATTGTTAAGAAGCTTATTTAATATCATAAACAACCAGTTTTGGGCTGATCTTCCGAAGGAAAAGCAAAGACAGCTGTTTCAACTTCTTTCCATTTGGTCTGCAGTGGGAATTGTTATGGTTATTATATTGTTCAGCCATATCTTTTTCCCTGAAACCATTCTTTGCTTAATCTGCGATATTTTACTCTTTTCGGCGTCTGTTCTCACCATAATTTGTACACTCAACGGAAAGGAAAACTGTGCAGTTAACATGGTTTTTCTGACACCGGTTTTTCTTTATGGATATTACATTTCTGAATTCAGCAATCACCTGCCCCCCATTCAAACCGTTCATTTTACCACCTGGTGGACCATTGCCGGCCTTATTTACCTTTATTTTTTTACCGAAGAGGATTTAAAA
Source organism: Maribellus mangrovi (assembly GCF_037646455.1). NCBI lineage: Bacteria > Pseudomonadati > Bacteroidota > Bacteroidia > Marinilabiliales > Prolixibacteraceae > Maribellus > Maribellus mangrovi. Next base: position 614,622 of record NZ_JBBIXN010000002.1, read on the forward strand.
ATCATCCTGTACGGCATTGTGAGTTTACTTACCATTAGCGGGCATTTGTATTTTAGTGGCCAACTGGGCACCTCGTTTTCCTATTACGAGTCGTTTGTTATTCACCCACTATTTATATATACCGCCGTTTTTATTCCTACGTTTTATTTGTGGAAACGCTTTTCAATACGTCAGAATAAATTGCGGGAAATGCTCCGCAACCAGCAGGTAAGTCTGAATCGTGTGCTGCAAAGTTCGTCGTTTATGATCAGCCGAATTAGCGCCGAAAGAGATGAAGATGGCAATGTGGTTAAGCTAACAGTAGATAAAGTAAACAACGCGTTCGAATCAGCTTTTAAACTCAATTTATATGAAGTTCAGGGGCAGGAAGCGGAGTATGTTTTCAACCTGATTTTTAAAGGTAAATTCGATGTTAACAAAATATTATTATTTAATCGACGTAAAACTTCTGAGTTCAAAGCTGCGAACCTCGACAAATGGTTTAAAATCCATGTCATCAATCCCAGCTACAATCTTTTCTACCTCATTTTTGAGGACATCACAAAAATAAAAGAAAATATTGCGCAGCTTGAAGCCAGCAAACGGCGATACAAAGTGCTGCTCGAAGCCATTCCAGATATCTTTTTCGTAATTGACAAGGATGGTATTTATGAAGACTTTGTAATTAAAGAAAGTGATCTTTTTAAAATCGAAGATGCCAATATTATCGGTAGTTCGATCTTTAATGCCGGCTTTCCAGATAACATGGCAAATAAGATTTACAGTTGTATAAAAACCTGTTTAAAGACCAATTCAATTGAAACCATCGAATACTCTTTAAACACGCCCAATGGCACCTTTCTGTTCGAAATGCGTCTGGCCAAATTAAATGCGAATTCTGTTATTTCGGTGGCACGCGATATTACCAAACGTAAAACTGCCGAATTCAACCTGGAGAAAGCGCTGAATCGTGCCGAAGAATCGGATCGATTGAAATCGGCATTCCTGGCCAATCTGTCGCATGAAATCAGAACACCGATGAACATCATCACGAATTTTACGCGAATGCTGGCCGATGCAGAAATGAATCCTTTTGAACGGGTGGAAATTTCGGATGCCATTACTGAAAACGGCAAACAGCTGATCAACATGATCGACAACACCATTCACCTCTCGAAAATAGAAACCGAAAACATCGAAGTAAAACACGAATTCTCCAACATCAACTCACTGATACGGGAAATTTATAACGTTTATTCTCCTAATATTCCTGATTCGAAAGATCTGCGCATTCAGCAAAAACTGGATGTAATGAATCCGGAATTTGGTTTTAGCACCGACGCCAATCTCCTAAAAGAAGCCCTGACCATTATTACCGATAACGCCGTAAAATACACTGCGGCAGGAACTGTTACCATTGGATACGAAATGATACGAAACGAGTATGTCAAATTCATCGTAACAGATACCGGTATTGGCATCCCCGAAGAAGAATTCGAGAATATTTTCAGCCGTTTTTACCGCATTCCAAATTCGATCAACCAAACTACCTCGGGCTCGGGAATCGGACTTTCAATTGCACAACACTACATTGCACTGCTGGGTGGCGAACTGCAGTTTAATTCCACGGTGGACAAAGGCAGCGAATTTTGGTTTGCTGTTCCATTTACCGAAGGAAAAGGTTATATGGCAGTTGTTAAGTAAAGTAACTTTTTGATCGACAATCGGTGTTTTCTTTGAAATCAATTCAAGCGGCCATTCAATTTTTCACAGCTACCAAACAAAACCATTCGCAACTGGAATTGTTAACTTATAAAATGTAATTTTGAATAAATATTATAACTCAAACAATCCAATAAAAATGAAACATCTTTTTTCTATCGTTTTTCTCATTTTATTTACCGGTTACTCCGCATTTGCACAGGCACCAGATTCAATAATCTTTAACAACGGAAATTACATTGTTGGTGAAGTAAAATCGATGGACCGAAATGTGCTTTCGATTGAAACCGATTACAGCGATGACGATTTTACCATCGAATGGGACGGCATAAAAGAAATTTATACAAAAACTTTCTTCCTGATTACACTTTCAAGCGGAGACCGGTACAACGGAAATATCAATTCATCGGGTCCCGGGAAATTATCTATTTCAACTGATGATGGTCAAAACATTGAAGTAAATCCTGAAGAAATAGTATTTCTTGATGACATCGACCAGGGATTCTGGAGCCAGGTATATGCTTCGGTAGATTTTGGCTGGGACATTACCAAAGCCAACAATTTCAGGCAATATTCGATGCGCAGTAACCTGGGCTACATTGCCAAACGCTGGCAACTGGATGCCGGTTACAACCTGTTAAAAACCCAACAGGATGATGTTGAAGATATTCACCGTACCGACGGTTCGCTTACTTACAAATATTTTCTACCCCACGACTGGTACCCTTTGGTTTCGGTTTCTCTGTTGAGCAATAGCGAGCAGCAACTCGATTTAAGGACCACAGCTAAGCTAGGTATGGGAAACTACGTCATTCACACCAATAGCCTGTACTGGGGATTTTCGGCGGGAGCCAACTACAACGACGAACGATATTCCGGGGGAACTACCGCTGACCGTTCAAGCTGGGAGGGTTTCCTGGGCACGGAACTGAATCTTTTTAATGTTGGAGATTTAAGCCTGATGTCACAATTTATTGCCTACCCAAGTTTTACGGAATCCGGACGTTGGCGTGCCGATTTTAAATTCGATATGAAATACGATCTTCCACTCGACTTTTATGTAAAACTGGGTTATACACATAACTTCGACAATAAACCTGCTGAAGGATCGTCGAAAAACGATTATGTGTTCCATACCGGTTTTGGATGGGAATGGTAAAACAGTTTTTTAAATCAAATAACAGATCTAACCACAATTAAAAATGAAAAACAAATCACTTATCTTACTGGCACTTATTTTAAACGGAGTTTACGGTTATTCAAGTGCAGCCGACACTAAAACGGAACAAGAACCGCAGCGAATAATGGTGGTACAAAAATCTTTTGAACCACATTTGCGCATCAACGGTTACACATTTTATGCCTTCGACGACAAAGTAGATTCTTACTATTCAAGCAGCGATTATTTTAATGGAAAAATTAAAGGTGGCTTTCAATGGGGAGGCGGACTGGAATATATGCTTGCACCGGTTCAAAGTATTGAGATCAGTTATCTCCGGCTCGATACTGAAGCTCCTATGAACTATTACAACAACGGTGCACAATATTCTGTTTTCGATGTGGCTACCAATTATATTTTAGTGGGTGGAAACCGCTATTTTCCAACCGGAGCAGCCATCGAACCCTATGCCGGCGCCCAGTTAGGCCTGGCCATTTTTAATGTCGAAAATCCTGACAATGGAAATTCAGGCAATGCCACAAAATTTGCCTGGGGTCTCAAAGCCGGATTGAACATATGGGCCAGTGAAATGATCGGCCTGAAAATTCAAACCGGATTAAACTCGGCGGTTCAGGCTGCAGGTGGCAGCTTTTGGTTTGGAGGTGGTGGATCAGGAGCAGGAATTTCAACTTACTCTACTTTTTTCCAGTTTTATATTGGAGGGGGACTAACAATAAAAGTTGGAAACTAAACTAAATTTTTAGGATTTACACAAAGAAGGTTGTTACGCCAAGTGACAACCTTTTTAGTTATTTACTGTCTGTTTTCTATCGAGTTCAATAAACGGTACCCCACCAAACGATCATAACGAGCCGCCAGATCGCGGTAATACACAAAAATCTGATAATCGTTTTCAGTCTCCCAAAAACTGCCTTCTATATTGGTGTGATCGGCCGTCCTTGAACCTTGCGGTACATAAACATAAATGTAGTTGTAGTATCCCTGCTTAAGCAAAAGCGTAAGTTCGTATTCTCCTTTATCGAAATTGTAGGTCATTTCATTGCCTCTATTGGCGTTCCACTGCGTAAGCGCTCCAAAAACATTCACGCTTCCGCCCAGTAATGGCGACTCCACCGGCAGGCTAAAATGCACAAAATCATAATCGCACTCCGTGTCATAATCGCGCACTTCCTGATCCTGGCTTTCTACCGTATATTTTCCGTTCATTTCTTTGTACTGGAAGAAATCCTTATTCGCCCTTATTTCATCTGTAGCCAGTGTTTTGTGGTAATACGGACGTAAAAAATCGGTTGCAATCACATTTTCGCCGTTCATCCGGTTGGTTCGAATATCGAAATAACGAAACTCGTTTCCGGCCTTAAAAACGTTTTCCTTGTCGTAATCGTATATCAGCTGGCCATCTCGTATATACAATGGCTTGAGGTTGGTAATGGCATTGTCCCAGCGGTTGTTTTGCATAATAACCACTTTTACCTCTTCTCTCGGATTAAGAATTCCGAGCTTAGGATGATACACTGTAAAATCCACTTCCTGGCTGCCCCCCTTAAATGCATCGAAAGTGGCGCGTCTTACTGTTCCTTCAATGGTTACAGCTGTTTCATAAATTTGAAAACGCTGCGAAAGCACTTTGTTCTCCTTCTCATTATTTTCGTACACCACCAGCACATAATTTCCCGATAACTTGGGTTTAACCATTTCGTTTGGGATCTCAATCTGGTAATTCACGTAGTCGAATGTGGTATTAAACGACAAGGCATAATCCGTAATCGGATTGTCGGCAAAGCCATCAAGATAATCGGTTTGCGGAATGTAGCTTTCTTTCCAATCGGCATCGCAATGCACAATAGTATAATAGTAATCCTTTACATCCGGTGACAGATCATCGAACTTAAAAGTAAGCGACTGGTTTTCGTTCAGCCCAATCACCGGGTTCGACAACAGAAAGCCGGTTCGGTACATTTGCGCTGATTTGATTGTCTCCTTGTAAACAGCTGTTTCGTAGTAAAAATTGTCGTCCTGTGCCCGGCCGATATAACATAAAACAGCTCCAAAAATTAGCAGAAATGCTTTTCTCATCGTTTAATATTTTCTCAATTTATCATCAAAAGCTTGCCCAATAGCAATTTATAACCTTTCTAAAATAACGTCAAATTTGTTAAATTAATTTGAGAAAGCGAATATTTTCTTCATAAAATCAGGGGCTTACAAAATGCCCCTATTTCGATGCCAACACACATGCACTAATCGTACTATATTTATATCTTAAGTCTTTAATTTTATTCATTGTTAAAGCGCAATTAATTATTACTTTTGCCCACCTAAAATCAATTTTAGTCTTAATTCAATATGTCAGAAGTGATTAGGTTAAAAAAAGGGCTGAATATTAAGCTGAAAGGAAGTGCTGAAAAAGTACTCGAAAAATTGCCGGCTCCGGCAACAGTGGCTCTAAAACCAACCGATTTCCCGGGACTAACTCCAAAACTGAGCGTAAAAGCCGAAGCTGAAGTAAAAGCAGGCGACGCCTTATTCTACGACAAATACCACCCTGAAATTATTTTTACAGCCCCTGTTGGCGGTAAAGTGCTTTCAGTAAACCGTGGCGAACGTCGTAAAATTCTGGAGGTAGTTATCGAAACAAGCGAAAAAGCAGGAAAAGTAAAATTCAAAAAAGCAGATCCTGTTAGTTTGTCGGAAGAGGAGGTTAAAGAGCAGATCCTGAAAAGTGGTCTTTGGCCATTTCTCAAAAGACGTCCCTACGGAATTATTGCATCGCCGAAAGAAAAACCCGTTTCGATTTATGTTTCAACATTCGACACGGCACCACTGGCACCCGATTACAATTTTTTAGTTGACGGGCAATTGGATACCTTCCAGACGGGTATTAATGCTTTGGCAAAACTAACCGACGGGAAAATTTACCTGGGTATAAATTCCGGTTCTGCGTTTAGCGGGATCAAAAATGTGGAGTTCAATACTTTCGAAGGTCCGCATCCGGCCGGAAATGTGGGGATCCAAATCGCGAATACCAACCCGATTAATAAAGGCGATGTGGTTTGGACCATCGATGTTCAGGCTATCCTGTTTATTGGTCGTCTTTTCGAAACCGGAGAGGTTGATCTTACCAAAACGATTGCCATTGCCGGTTCAGAAATTAAAGAACCGAAATATTATCAAACAATTTTGGGAGCGCCTGTTGCTTCGCTGGTAAAAGACAAGTTGGTTGAGGCTGATTATAACCAGCGAATTATCAGTGGTAACGTACTTACCGGAACAAAAGTAAATACCAGCACTTATATGGGATATTACGATTCATTGCTGTCGGTTATCCCTGAAGGAGATGAATACGAATTTTTTGGCTGGGCCGATCCCGGTTTTGGGAAATTCAGTGCATCGAAAACCTTCTTCGGAAAATTGTTCCCTAAAAAAGAATATACGCTTAACGCCAATATGCACGGCGGCGAGCGAGCTTTTGTAATGTCAGGACAATACGAGAAACTTGTTCCTATGAATATCCTTCCGGTTCATTTGTTGAAAGCCGTTTTGGTAAACGACATCGACAAAATGGAACAGTTGGGTATTTACGAGGTAGTTGAAGAAGACCTTGCACTTTGCGAATACGCCTGTACCTCGAAGATTGAAGTACAAAAAATTCTTCGCGAAGGCATAAATACCATGATCAAGGAACTCGGCTAAAAATTGGATAATCATTTAGTTTTTTGAAATGAAACGAGCTGTCAAACTGCTAAGTTACACAAGAAGCTAAATCAAGCGAGTTACATTGAATGCAAAAAATGTAAACAATAAATGAAATGAAATTCATAAAAAACTTTTTTGAAAAAACAGAACCGCTGGTTCAGAAGGGAGGCAAGTATCATTGGCTTCAGTCTGTGCACGACGGATTCTTCACATTTTTATATGTGTCAAAAAGTACTTCAAAGTCAGGTTCGCATATTCACGATCACATCGATCTGAAACGAACCATGTCGATTGTTGTACTGGCACTGGTGCCGGCACTTCTTTTCGGGATGTACAATACCGGATATCAGCATTTCAAAGCAATTGGCGAACTGGCATCAACCGGCTTTTTTGAGATATTCCTTTTCGGATTGATCAGAGTACTGCCTATTGTGGTCGTTTCTTACGGTGTTGGTTTGGGTATTGAGTTTGTTTTTGCACAAATCCGCGGGCACGAAATACAGGAGGGCTTCCTTGTTTCGGGAATGCTTATTCCATTGGTAATGCCGATAGAAACACCACTTTGGATGATCGCTGTAGCCACTGCCTTTGCCGTAATTATCGGTAAAGAGGTGTTTGGTGGTACCGGAATGAATATCTGGAACCCGGCACTCGTAGCACGTGCTTTCCTGTTCTTTGCTTATCCGGCACAAATGTCGGGTATAAAAGTTTGGGTAGCTTCAGGGAGCCAGGCAACCGATGCCATTACCTGTGCTACTCCGCTTGGAGATGCGGCCGCAGGTAGTATTACGTACACTGCATCCGATGCTTTTTTCGGATTAATTCCCGGATCAATCGGTGAAACATCAACACTGGCCATTCTTATCGGTGCGGTTTTACTTCTTATCACCGGAATCGGAAGCTGGAGAGTGATGCTTTCAACCATTGCCGGTGGTGCGGTTATGGGACTTATTTTAAACGCTTTTGCCGGAAGTTCTGCACTTTCTGACGCCAACCAGGTATTCTTTGCAATTCCGTTCTGGCATCACCTCATTTTAGGAGGATTTATGTTTGGTGCCATTTTTATGGCCACCGACCCTGTTTCGGCTGCACAAACCGATAAAGGTAAATGGATTTACGGATTCCTGATCGGTATTATTGCGGTTTTAATTCGTGTGATCAACCCGGCTTATCCCGAAGGAATGATGTTGGCAATTCTGTTGATGAACACCTTCGCTCCGCTTATTGACCACTACGTAGTACAAAGTCATATCAAACGCAGGCTGAAACGAGCAAAAGTCTCTGCTTAATCGAAAAATTGACAGATCATGAACAGAAACGGTAATACATATACAGTTTTATACGCAGCAATCATGGTAATTCTGGTTGCGGCTATTCTGGCCTCGGTTTCCATGGCGCTTAAGCCAAGACAGGTCAGAAATATCGAGATTGAGAAAAAGCAGAGTATCCTTGCATCGGTTAATATTGCCAGTACAGTTGAAAACGCTGACGATATCTATGCCGAAAAGATCGTTAATCAAATAGTTATTAATACCAAGGGCGAAGAAGTGGAAGGCGATGCTTTTAACATTGATCTGAAAAAGGAACATGCTAAAAGCAATGCAGATATGCATCTTCCTGTTTTTGAGTGCGACACCGACGAAGGTTTAAAATACATTCTTCCGGTTCGGGGAACAGGGCTTTGGGGACCTATCTGGGGCTATATCTCGCTAAATGAAGATATGAACACCATTTACGGTGCCAACTTCGACCACCAGGGCGAAACACCCGGTTTAGGTGCTGAAATCTCTACTGAACCTTTTGAGAAGCAATTTATCGGAAAGAAATTATTTGATGACAATGGTGAATTGTATTCCATAATTGTTGCCAAGGTTGGACAGGATGCGCCGGCCGAACACAAAGTCGACGGAATCTCCGGTGGTACAATTACCAGTAAAGGACTGGAGAAAATGCTTCTCGACGACTTTACGAGATATGAAGAATTCTTAAAAAAGAAAAAATCTTAAGCGATGAGTGAACCATTATTTTCAAAGAAAAACTTAAAGCTGTTATCCGATCCGTTGAACAGCAGTAACCCGATCACCGTACAGGTGCTGGGTATCTGTTCGGCACTGGCAGTAACAGCCCAGCTAAAACCGGCTGTGGTAATGTCACTATCGGTAGTTGCGGTATTAGCATTTGCGAACGTTATTATTTCACTCTTAAGAAATACAATTCCAAACCGTATCCGGATTATTGTACAGCTGGTAGTAATTGCCTCGCTCGTAATTCTGGTCGACCAGATACTGAAAGCCTATGTTTACGATGTAAGTAAACAGTTGTCGGTTTTTGTTGGTCTGATCATTACCAACTGTATTATCATGGGTCGTTTGGAGGCTTTTGCACTGGGTAACCGTCCATGGCAATCGTTCTTAGATGGTATCGGTAACGGTGCCGGTTATGCCTGGATCCTGATTGTAGTTGGTGCAGCCCGCGAATTATTTGGTTCCGGTTCATTATTCGGATTCAAACTTATTCCAGAAAGCTGGTACATCACCAATGGTGGTTTTTATGCCAACAACGGTATGATGATTCTTCCTCCAATGGCTTTGATCACGGTAGGAATCATTATCTGGGTACAACGTAGCCGTAACCGTAAATTAATTGAAGACTAAAACGAAGAAAACAGATCATCATGGAAAATCTAATAAATATATTTGTTAAGTCGATTTTCATCGAAAACATGGTATTTGCCTATTTCCTGGGCATGTGTTCTTACCTTGCTGTTTCGAAAAAAGTGAGTACCGCTACCGGTCTTGGAATTGCTGTTATTTTCGTTTTGGGAATCACAGTTCCGGTTGACTACCTGCTTGAGAACTATGTACTGAAAGATGGTGCTCTGGCATGGTTAAGCCCTTCGCTTGCCGATGTAGACCTTAGCTTCCTTTCCTTTATCATGTTTATTGCAGTAATTGCATCGATGGTGCAGCTGGTTGAAATGGTAGTTGAAAAATTTGCACCCGACTTATACAGCCAGTTGGGTATTTTCCTGCCTCTTATAGCTGTAAACTGTGCCATCCTCGGAGGTTCGTTGTTTATGCAGCAAAAAGCCTTTGTAAACATCGGAGAAGCTACTGTTTATGGTTTAGGATCGGGCGTAGGCTGGTTCCTTGCCATTGTTGGTATCGCAGCTATCCGCGAAAAAATTGAGTATTCCAGTGTACCCGCTCCTCTCCGCGGACTCGGTATTACGTTTATCGTTACCGGTTTAATGGGAATGGCGTTTATGGGTTTCATGGGAATTAAATTGTAGAATCGAAAAATCAGAGAATAATGATCATATTATCAGCTCAAACTACAGTAATTCTGGCGAGTGTAGCCGTGTTCCTGGGCGTTATTATCCTGTTGGTTGCTATGTTGCTTTACGTGAAGAAAAAGCTTACTCCTTCGGGAACCGTGACGGTAAGCATTAACGACGGCGACCTGAATGTGGAAACTGATCCCGGAAACACCTTGCTGTCAACACTTGGTAACAACAAAATTCTGCTTCCATCGGCGTGTGGTGGTGGTGGTACCTGTGCCATGTGTCGTTGCCAGGTTGAGGAAGGCGGAGGTTCTATTCTTCCCACCGAAACCGGTTTCTTTACCCGTAAGGAACAGAATGAAAACTGGCGACTGGCTTGCCAGGTAAAAGTAAAAGAAGACCTTAAAATAAAAATTCCGCAGGAAGTACTTGGTGTTAAGAAATGGGAATGCGAAGTGGTTTCGAACGACAACGTAGCTACTTTTATCAAGGAATTTGTGGTAAAATTGCCTGAAGGCGAAAACCTCGATTTTAAATCGGGTGGTTATATTCAGATAGATGTACCAAAGGTCGATGTTGATTTTAAAGACATGGACATTGCAGAAGAGTACCGCGAAGAGTGGGAAAAATTTGGCATGTTTGATCTTAAAATGAAAAACCCGGAACCAACATTCCGTGCTTATTCGATGGCCAATCACCCTGCCGAAGGAAACATTGTAATGCTGAACATTCGTATTGCCACCCCACCCTGGGATCGTGCAAGCAATGGGTTTAAAAAGGTAAATCCGGGTATTTGTTCTTCGTATATCTTTAACCTTAAACCTGGCGACAAAGTGACGGTTTCAGGTCCATACGGAGAGTTCTTCCTGAAAGACAACGACAACGAAATGATGTTTGTTGGTGGTGGTGCCGGAATGGCTCCGATGCGTTCGCACCTTTTCCATCTGTTCCATACGCTAAAAGAGAAGGATAAGAAAATTACTTTTTGGTACGGTGCACGTTCGTGGAAAGAAGTATTTTACTACGATCAGTTCCGCGAAATCGAAAAGAAATTCCCGAATTTTGAGTTTCATCTCGCGCTCGACCGTCCTGATCCGGCGGCCGATGAAGCTGATGTTACTTACAAAACCGGATTTGTTCACCAGGTGATTTACGACAATTACCTGAGCCAGCACGAAGAACCCGAAGAAATCGATTTCTACATGTGCGGCCCGCCAATGATGAACGACGCCGTTCAGAAAATGCTTTACGATCTGGGCGTACCGGACGAAAACGTACTGTTCGACGACTTTGGATCGTAAACCCCTCTCCCGATAAATCGGGATCTCCCCTAAAGGGGAGCAAAATCGAAGTTTTAAACTTAGATATTTCAAAGCCACTTTCCTGACGGAGAGTGGCTTTTTTTTTATGTCGCCATTTTAACAATATTATGTGCTGCGTCAACCAAATACTTTTTCATTCCTGCCAAATTCTCAGTTGGTCTTTTAATAACTTAACTTTTTACTTAGTTTTGATAAAAAGCAAATGAATCGAACCTGATAATACCTACAATATCAACAAATTAGAATCGTTGTACTTCTTACAAAAACAGAACTTAAAAAACCGTTGGAGTTGTTCATCTTTTGGTAAACAACTCGAACCTATCAACAAAGTATAATTGATTTATTTAACTTAAAAACTGACAAAATGAAAAAACTGAAAATTTTAACTATTCCTGTTATTTTGGGTTGTATCGTATTTCTTGTAGCTTGTAATAATCAGCCCAGCATTCAGGAAAAATTAATAGGCACATGGCAGCTCTGTAATCCTGATGGTACGGTAACGACAAATCTTTACGATTCGGAAGACATGTCGAGATACAAGTTAATAACCAAAGAAACATTTATGGTTATGGATTTCACTAATAAAAGCCAACAAATACTTGGCGTAATTAATGGGACATTTACGGTGGAAAATGGTGTTTACAATGAATCTATTCAATACACCAATGCAAATTTCAGAGGTTATCTTAACAAAATGAATTCATTTACCATAGAAATAAAAAAGGACTACATGTTTATTAAAGGGACTAACAATGACCTCGATGAAATTTGGAAAAAGGTGAAGGACTAATTTTCAATAATGGGCTCTTAAAATAGGACAACACACAAAATGGTTATTGCATCGCGGGGCTGGTGCAGAGCGATGCCGTTGATTATTTTTCAGCCGTATCGCCTACCGAACATTTACGTACTTTGAAATCGGCAACGACAACTTACACGTGATCATTAACATGCATAAAAAAAACCAAAAATGAAACAATACAATTTAATTTTGATTAGCCTATTGATTTCTTTTTCAGTTGGATATAGGAAACAAAAAAGAGTTTATACGGACTTTGATAGGCGTATTGAATTAAATGCCATCAAACAAAGTATCCCAATTGATGATCATTCAATATTTTTTGGCATGAGTACTAAAGACGGTAGATTTTGGGATAATGTTTTCCCTGAAGTAAAAGGCATGCCTGATTCATTAGCAAATATAAAGTATTACTATAGTTGGTTCAATAATATCCAGGCTTTATATCAGTCATACAAAGCAGGAGTCGTTCACAAAAATGATTTTGATTACTATTATAATGCATGGGGGGCTGATACAGCAGACTGTATTCCAGAGTATGTTAAAACATATGCAATTATTGCAACAGGACAATCAAAAACAGGTCGGAAGTATTTTCTATTTGATTCCAATAATGATTATGATTTAAGCGATGAAGTTTTATTTGAAACTTCAAAACGTAATTCTTTAAATAAAAAGAATAAGGAACATCAACCATATAAAATATTATACGAGAAGGTTGTCAATAAAGAGATTCAAAAAGATTCTACATGGGTTGCCTTTGATGAATTTAGTGGTCGCATGTGGATAAAATTCTGCGAAAAAACGTCAGCCTCATTCCAATTCGACTCTGTTAACTACAATATTGAAGTTCGCCCTTCTGGTTTTTGTCTTTATACAGGTGGTACAACTTTTACTCTAACTCAATCAATCAGTAGACAAAGCAATACATATGACGTGGGAGAATATGTTAAACTCGGCAATCATTATTACAAATTTAACTGTAGCACCGATGGATCAAAAATATTTTTAACAAAGGATGATGAAGCACTCACAAATGGGAGTACTCAAATTGGTATGCCGCCATTAGCATTTAAAGCCAAATCCTGTTCCGGAGATTCCATTAATTTTCCATCAGATTATAAGGGAAAATATGTCCTTTTAGATTTTTGGGCGACAAATTGCGGACCTTGTATTCAGGAGATGAAAGACTATTACATTGATATTTACAAGAGATATGGTGGTAATGAGTTTGAGATTGTTGGTGTAGCAAATAATTTACCGCATGAACTTGAAATCTTCTTAAAAGAAAATAATATTAAGTGGACTATTGTGGCTGATGGAGAGGAAAAACTAATTCAGAAAGAATACAACATTACACATTATCCTACTCTGTATTTTATTGACCCTGATGGCAAAATTGTCGCAAAAGAAAATGATTTAAGACTAGGTAAATTTGTTTCGACATTAGAAGAAAACATAAAACTTAATTAAATACGCACGTTAACACATTGTAATATGGCAGTTATCACCGCCACATTCAAGTGATCATTGTGGTACATGTAAAAAAAGAGAAAGACGTAAAATGTAGTTCACAAAATAAAAACGAAACCAATGAGAAAGTCAACAATTGCCATAGTTTTTATTATCCTGTCAACTTTGTACAGCAAGCAAAAAGCACTTTCACAAACTTACCGACCGACCGTAAAATTTGCAATGGAGCGTACCGACAGTCGATTTATGCTAAGGCAAAAGGGATATTATAATGCAGACACAAACAACATTAATGGTGTTTATGGTTTTACTGAATATAAAAAACTCGAACGTGATGCCAAATTTCGTAGCCCAATAATGCTTGGCGTGTTGTTGAATCATGAACTTACAAACTTCCACACGTCTGATGTAAAGTCGTATACAAAAGACTTTGTTTGCTATGTTATTTCAGACAGTAGCGATGTAAAAATAATTGCGGCCGGTATTACTTCCGACAACTATAAGGATTACAAATACCATGTGGTAAAAAACGACAGTGTTGAAATCATCCCATGGACTTCGGTTTCGGTATCAAATCTCGAAAAAAGATACGGCGTAGAAAGGCCTTTCGCCAACCTGGGAACCTACAATTCTCCCGGAGATCAGATTTTGGTTGAAGTGGTAAATAAAAACGACTATTCGATTCGCGATGGAATTATATTCGACTGGCGGGTCGATTTCACACCCAGAGTCACCCAAATTAGCGTCCTTACAAACAAAGATAAATTCAACCTGAACTTTTCAAAATTAAACCGGGGTTGGGTCTCACAATTCGATCCGAAATCAGGTATGCCACTCAATCTTGCTTTCCCGGTTGACAGTATTGATAATTTTCGTTTTTACTTCGAAAATCATGAAACCGTACCCTACGCAATATTTTTAAAAAAGGAAATAGCTTCCAGAATCTCTGTGGAATACTTAGATTACGAGATATTGGGCAATTATTACGATTTCTCTTCAAAATTTTTTAAGGAGCCAGGGAAATATGAATTAACGATTCATCGTATTGGGATAAATCGGAATAAAGAAGATCAAAAATTACATTTTAAATTTGAAGTGCTTTCCTCCCCAGTGGAAGTCCAGAGTTTTACCTTGCTTCAAGTGGTTTATTTTGGGGCAGCTATTATACTTTTGTTCGCCCTCGTTTTTTTAGTGTATTACCTGGTAAATAAAAGAAAAAGAGCCAAACTAAGCCGGCAAAAACAACTAATCGATTTAAAACTAAAAGCGATACAAGCGCAGTTAAATCCGCATTTCATGTTTAATGCCTTAAGCTCCATTCAAAACCTGATGAACAAAAATGAGGTGGAAGAGGCCAATCTGTTCCTTGGTAAATTCTCGAAACTCACACGGCAAGTACTTGACGCGGGTGACGAAGAAATGATCAGCCTCGAAGATGAGCTGCTTATTCTGGAAGAGTATTTATACATGGAACAGTTGCGTTTTAACTTCAGTTTCAGAATTAAAACCGATGATGCCATTAATAAAGCAAACACCGAAGTTCCGGCTATGCTTTTACATCCCTTTATCGAAAATGCGGTTAAACATGGTGTGGCACCACTTGGTAAGGACGGAAAAATAGAACTTGAGCTTAAGCGGGATGAAAATAATTTGCTGATGCAGATTACGGATAACGGTAGCGGATTTTCGGAAGAAGCAATTGGTGAAAACTCTTTGGGAATAAAACTGGTAAAAGAAAGAATTAAACTTCTGAATCAATTGTACGACCATCAATTTGAATTAAAAATAGAATCCGCTTCGTCCGGTACTAAAATCGTATTAATTTTAAAGAGTTGGTTTTAGCGGTTTACAATTATGGATATTAAATGTGTTATCGTCGATGACGAGTTAAACAATATCGAAAATCTTCAGGGTATTTTAAAAAAGTGCTGCAATGAGTTTCGTGTAGTTGACGTAGCTACCAACGCTGACGATGCTTTCCGGAAAATTAATTTGCATCAACCCGATCTTATTTTTCTGGATATTCAAATGCCCGGGAAATCAGGGTTCGATCTGCTTAAAATGTTTCAGGAAATCAACTTCGAGATCATATTTGTTACCGCCTACGACAAATACGGAATTCAGGCGATTAAATTTTCGGCACTCGATTATCTGTTAAAACCAATCGATATCGACGATTTACGAACGGCCGTTGAGAAGGCTAAAAAGCGCATTACCCAAAAAAAGCAGAACCTGAATATCGAGAATCTTATGGAGTTTATAAAACGTGGGCAAAATGAATCTCCTAAAATTGCACTCCCCACTTTTAATGAAGTATTTTATGTAGAAACAAACGAGATAATTCGTTGTGAAGCTTTGGACAATTATACCACCTTCTATCTTCGTGACAAAACAAAGATCGTTGTTAGTAAACCATTAAAAGAATACGCCGAGATATTACAATCGTTCCAATTTATTCGAACGCATCAATCGCACCTGATCAATATTCATTTTGTTAAAAGCTTTTTGAAAGAAGATGGTGGAAAATTGCTGATGAAGGATTCAACAACGGTTCCAATTTCAAGACAAAAGCGGAATTTTGTGAAAGATGCGCTAGGTAGTTTCGCAAGTCAATAACCTACAAAAAACATGCTTTAATATATATTTTGTGATTTATTGTAAAATTAGTTGTAGCTTGCGCCCATTAATTTTTATATAACATGAATAAAGGAACAGTAAAATTCTTTAATAACGCCAAAGGATTTGGATTTATTAAAGACGCAGAATCGACAAAAGAGTATTTCGTACATGCCAACGGATGTAAAGATGAAATTCAGGAAAATGACGAAGTAACTTTTGATCTGGAAGAAGGCCGAAAAGGGCTGAACGCAGTAAATGTAAAACTAGTTTAGTTATTATATTGCTTACATGAAAATCCTGCCTGAGGCAGGATTTTTTTTTACCAGCTCCTCACCTTTCGGCACCAAACTCTGTTAAAATCCTCGAACTTTTTATAGTTGCATAACATGTGAGTTTATACTAAAACTCAAAACCTTTAATCGTTGGCCGAGCCAACTTTCCGCTTAATTCAAGTACGATCGCCCCGTTTTCGCGTGGCAGTTCTTTTCCCATTTGTTGTTCAAAACCATTTACCATTTTTTCCAAATCGGGCGCTAAGTCATGCACGGTAACTTTTGCTTCCTTTATAGTAGAATTGGCCGGATTTGAAAGGTCCATATCAACATCGGCATTGATATAGGCATCGAGCAGCGAACTTTTAATCCTGCTATTGGTAATACTCAGTTTTTCGCGGTCCAGGTGATAATTAAAGTTGAAGCGTTCAACATCGAGGTCGCTCATAGAAAGACTCATCATCGATTGTCCATTGTTAGTGTTCGGATTATCGTATTGAATTTTCAGATTTACTACTTCTAAATCCATGTCTCCCTGCGGAAAGGTTTTCTGATCGAACGACATTGTGGAGTTAGTATTGAAAACCAGCTTATCGAGTTGAAATTCGCCTTTTCCGCCGTTTTCATCTTCCCATTCAAAGTGTTTAGGTTCGAGCCTTAAACGGCTTTCCATCGCAGCTGTTTTGGGTTCAAAATCCCTTCCTCCTTCACCTTCGTATTTAAATGTAGCATGGCCTTTGTACGAAATAACCGGAGATTCAATCGAAAACTCGCGGATATAAATTTCTTTTAATTCAGGATTGTAAACCAGTGTATAGTTTCCTGCATCAATACTTGTCAACTGTTCCTGTAATTGCGATAAGGGTGGATTGGAATAGGTGTTCTCCGGCAGTTTCACTTTCAATCCGGAAAACGATAAAAGCAATTCTTGTTTTTTATCGGGGAAACGTGTCTCCATGTTGTCGAAATCCTCTTTACTAAGCTGACCGTCAAAATCAACTGTAACATCGTCGAAAATCACAGATACATTTTCATCTTCCCCTCTCACCTCGGGTTTCACCAGTTTTATTTTCAGCGAATTAATTGCCTCAAATTCAGTGCTCTCCAGCCAGCGCTGCGCCTCTTTATACGGGATATCAATATCGAGCATCTCGCATTTAAAAGTTGCCTCCTTATTTAAAGCGCCAACAGAAATATCTTTAATTTTTACCTGCGAGAAAAGTGGATTTACCTTCACTCCAGTGTACTCGATAGCAACAGGTAGTTCGTTGTTTGCTATTTTTTCTTTTAGACCGGCATCAATTTCTTTCGCCAGTTTGTTTCCGTAAATAATATTGCCCACTACTACCGCGGCAAGTAGCACAAGAACTACAAGTAAGATAATTTTTGTTTTCATTTTTGAGAAGTTTAAAATCTGAGGTCGAATAATCAGCAGTTTATAAAAGTTAGGTCTATTCTGATTAATGATTCATCGATAAAATGACGACAATGTAACATAATTATATAAGAATTCGGTAATATTTCACAGCATTCTTATTCCATTTTAGAAGAATTTAATACCGATGCTAGAAACACTGCAACTTTCCAGACACTCTTACTAAAATGACAAGCTGTTCTTCTGGTTTCTCCACCTCATTTTATATACCAGCCCCCATTCTATCCAGTCGGCAACTCGTTCGTCACGGGTTTTTAACGAGAGCTGAGCGTCAAGCTTTGGTAAAATCTCAAACCTTCCTCCGGCGCGCATATACCATTTCCCGCGTTCCTTAAATGGTTTGTAAATGTACCTTCCGTAATTAAACATCAAGGCAATTTTACCCACTACGTATTGTACTCCTGCATGTGCTCCGTAAAAAGCTTTATCACTAAAATTCAATGCATCGGGATTGGTTGTACTATAGTAGTTAACCACCGAACGATCGAAGAAGAAATCAATACCACCCATTATTTTTAGTTTATGGTTAAACTGGTAGGCATAATCTACGGTAACACTGTTTGTAAAATACCTTGGGCCCACATTTTGGGTGCTATCCATATCGCCATTCTTGTGTTTCCAGTTGCCGGGTTCAGCTTGTACATTACCGACGGCTGCCATAATACTTATTTCGGAATAAGGCTCAAATTTGGGCTTTTCAGCAAGTATAAAATTGGGGCGACGATAAGGTTTTTCAACAAACTGTTTATTTCGTGGAGAGTTGTAATGATAAGTTGAACTCAAATTAAATCCCAACATATTAATACCTTTTTGTGGTGTTGACATCCGGCCACAACTAAAATGTAGAAAAGAAATTCCCAATGCCAAGTCAATGCGCTCAGTTAACATATAATACAATTCGAGCGACAGGTTCGCATGTAGGTTGCTTTTTGCAGCAATTATATTTTGTTCAGGATTATTTTCCGGATCATACTTATGAAACGCGGTTGCTAAACCAATCTCTAAATCAGCGTTTAACCGAAACTTATTCGAAACAGATAAAATCGGTTCGCTGTAAAAAAGATAATAAGAAATGGGTTTCCCAAACAATTCATCAACATTGTCCCTGCCAAGATCATAGAAAGCAACCCCAATACCATACTTCGGATAAGCATGAACTACCTGCCAGGCCTGCCGTCCACTTGATTGTTTACCTAAACGAAACCCTACTCCATTGAAGTCGCCTTCCAGCAATTGTCTGTATCCCTCAAAATCTGTATGATGACCATGCAGGTACGAAAATTGCATATAATTAAACCAGCCATCATTTTTAGAAGAATCTGCAATTTCCTGTCCGCTGGCAGCACTAACCAGCAGCAAAATGAAAAATAAAAACAATATGTTTTTAAGATCTGACATAGAATCAAATCAATGTTAAACACTGTCAAATTATCAAGGGATATAAAATTTGCATTGTATGTTTTTTAAAAGTCAACAGCCAATATTGGCTTAAAGGATCATTTTCAGTTTATTAAATATACAAAATCATTCCCGTTTATTCATTACCATATGCTCATTTAATAGATAAGCTCCTTTGAAGAAGAACTACAGCATACTTTTTGCAGGACCAATTCTCATATTTCTGAATCGCCCTATTTAAGGACTTTTGGGTATGTTTTTCGGTATTAAGCCTACCTTAATACCACTTACCAAACAGTTACTTTTTGTCAGCGCAAATTTTTAAAAGACGTACTTTTGCGCTGTCAATTAAACAGGCAGTTATGGGTTATACAAGCAATACACACATTATACGGCGTGATTTACTACGACAAATTGTGAAACTGTTTGCCAATGGTGATCTGGTAGATAAAATCGATCGCATTCCGCTTGAGATGCGTCCCAAAAACAGGGAAGCACAACTTCGTTGCTGCATTCATAAAGAACGTGCAGTTATCAAGTATAAAATGTTTCCGCTACTCGGTTTTACCATGGATGATGAGCAGGACGAGTTAACGCCTTTGAGTAATTATGCTGCTTCCGCCATTTCGCGCGACAAAGTAAAAGACGAAATACTAACTGTAGTTGACGAAGCCTGTACCAGTTGTGTTAAAGCCCAATATGTGGTTAGTAACCTTTGCCGGGGATGTGTGGCTCGTCCGTGCATTATGAATTGTCCGAAAGACGCAGTTAGCATGGTCGACGGACAAGCAAAAATAGATCCTGCAAAATGCATTAACTGCGGAATTTGTAAACAGCAGTGCCAGTACCACGCTATCATTCACGTTCCTATTCCTTGCGAGGCTGCCTGTCCAGTGGGTGCCATTTCGAAAGATGAAAACGGCGTGGAACGTATTGATGACGATAAGTGTATCTACTGCGGAAAATGTTTGATGGCCTGTCCTTTTGGAAGTATATTCGAAGTAAGCCAGTTGGTTGATATTTTGATGTCGATTCGTAAAGAAGAGCACCTGACTGCGCTGTTTGCACCATCGATTCACGGCCAGTTTGACCTTACCACCGGACAGATTGAGAACCTGCTAAAAGAAATTGGTTTTAACGAAGTTATTGAAGTTGCCGATGGTGCACGTAAAACCGTTGAGCACGAAAGTGCCGAATTTGTAGAGCGAATGAAAGCCGGACAGGCATATATGACCACAAGTTGTTGCCCGAGTTATGTTGAGACCGTTGAAAAACACGTTCCTGCGATGAAGCCTTTTGTTTCGGAAACGCCTTCGCCGATGATGTATGCTGCCGATATGGCACGTGAAAAACATCCGGAAACCAAAGTGGTGTTTATCGGCCCATGTATCGGTAAACGTAAAGAAGCCAAAAAGAACAATAAAGTCGATCTGGTGATGTCATTTGAAGAATTGAATGCCATGATTGTTGCTTTAGAGATCGACCTGGGCACTTTACATGATAACGATGGGCGAAACAATGTAAAAACACTCGACCGCGGATTTGCGCTTTCGGGTGGTGTGGCTGCGGCAGTAAAAGCCGAACGTCCAGAGTTGAAAATCAATGAAATGGCCATAAATGGCATTGATAAAAAAGCGCTGGGCTTGCTAAAAGCTTATTCGCGCGGAAAAGCACCGGCCGATTTTATCGAAGTTATGACTTGTGAAGGTGGCTGTATCAACGGCCCCGGATCGCTGGGTGATATGAACGGAAATAGGAAATTATTCAATACAAATTTGAAATAAACCGGATAAACTCACGTGAAACAAAATATTTAGTCACTATTCAAGTAGCTGGCGAATGCTTACAGCAAACGATCGCCCTGTTTCTATTTTAGTCCGACCCTGATCGTCAAGAATCAAAATATACTTCCCTCTGAAATATTTCCGAACTTCGGAAACGTAATTAGAGTTGACTATTATCCCCCGTTGAACACGCATAAAATTGCTTTCTAAACGCTCTTCCAGTTTTTTAAGGCTCATCTCTGTCATGTATCGTTTACCATCGCTGGTATAAAAATCGACATACTTGTCGCTGGCCTCAAAATAGGTAATTTTATCCGGTTTTACCAGGATCACCCTATCTCCTATTTTATGGGGGATCGACTGCAAAACCTTTGACTCCTTGTTTTCATGTACATAATCAAGCAGCTCTGCTATCTTGCGACTCATATTCTTACTCTCAACACTCTTTAGTTTGTCGATCGTTAACATTAGCCTCTCCTTCTCTACCGGCTTTATCAAATAATCTAAAGCCACAGTTTCAAATGCTTTCACAGCGTATTCTTCATAAGCGGTGCAAAAAATTATAATCGGAACATATTCCAGTTCATGGAGCATCTCGAAACCATTTTTCCCGGGCATTTGTATATCCAGAAATACCACGTCGGGTTTTAGTTGATTTATAGCTGCCAGCCCCTCTTCCCCATTTCGGGCTTCAACAGTTAGCTCAAAAATTGTATCGAAACCAGATAATAGTCTCTTTAATCGCTGCCTTGCAATTTGCTCATCATCAATTATCAATGTTGTAAAGCGTCTCATTTATTTAAGTTTTAGGCTAACCTGCTTTACAGGGCTGTTTGTGAAACTTAATTCAAACTTATCTCCGTATAAAATTTCCAGTTTGTCGTAAATACTCTGTAACCCGAATCCCGGCGTTAAATCCTGTGGAAATTCTTTTCCCGAATCTTCTACTGTTATCAAAATATCTTTTTTGTCTTTCTGAATTTTGATCTTTATTTCACCACCTTCCACCGATTGTGAAATGCCATGCTTCACAGCATTCTCGGCCAGTGGCTGAATGATGAAACGCGGAATCTTTAGTTCTTTCATCTCTTCGGCAATTTCTATTGAATAAACCAGCCGGTCGTCAAAACGGACTTTTTCAACATCAAGATAAATTTTCACCATTTCCAGTTCTTCATGAAATGTTGTCCAATCCGATTTTTCTTTGTTGATGGAATACCGGAACAGCTTCGACAATGAAAGCGCCATGTGTTCGGTCTGATCGGCATTTGTATGCGCCAATCCGGCAATTGAGTTCAATGAATTATACAGAAAATGGGGATTGATTCTTGAGTGCAAGGCATTTAATTCTGCTTTGGTTTTTAGTTCGCGTAAATGAATCAGTTTTGTTTCATTTTCGATAACAAGGTCTTTCTCCTTAAAAAAGAAGTAACTGATTAAAGCCCTGAATGCCGCAATAATCATAATTATCATAAAAACAAATGAAATAAATTCGATTTCATCCTTGGTTATAAACGGAGAGTCATTTCTTTTAAATAAGGCCGTAATTGCCAAATACGCACTAAATGGAATTAATCCGGTGGATAAAAATATTAAGACAGTCTTTAGCACTTTTTTATGGGTATTTCTATGAATTTGTTTCTCTACCACCCTTAGCATGTTGATAGCTGGCAATCCGACTATTAACACCGCCAAACTAATATTCCGAAAGTTTATTAAAAAATCATTTGGTTTTATGACTTTATACCACCGGATCGAATCTGAAACGACCAAATAAGCACTCACCAATATGGCAATCATAAGCAAGCCAATAACGCCATTCAGATTTAAACGGAATAATTGATTGGTCACTCCTTTTTCAATTGCTTTTGAAATTTTAAGAAATACAAATAACATGAGTAAAAACAGTATACCAGAAGGCAGAAGTATAAATTGACGCGCATATCTTCTTAACCATTCTGAAATGTGATAAGTCTTATATTGTTCTTTTGCGACAGCCAGTTTAGCTTTAAAATCAGGCGAATAAACAGTGCTTAATATTTTTTGATCAAACTCCGGTAAGGCCTTGTAGAAAAGTTGTTTCCGCTCGCCAACGTCAGTTGCCCGAAATATGCTTGGAGGTAAACCATCGGCTGTACGATTATTTTTTTTCCACTCAATGTCATTCCAATAGTAAGGGAACAGAGAAAAAGCCAGGTTATTTGTAAGAAAATTCTGTCTGTACTCCGTCGGGACTAATCCTGTATTAACAGCCATGCTTACCTGTGCAGGCTGCCTACCTTCTCTGGTAGTATTAAAAGAAGAACGCCACGTTGATTGTTCTGAACCGTTCAGCGTTATGATGCTTTTATATTTATAAAAATTAGTGCTGTCTAAAAAATATATTTCAATATTTCCCCGATCATAACCTGAAAGGACTAAATTAATTGTTCCGAGTAAAGGATTTAGTTCTTTGATTGAATGTTCAACCATCCTGACATCTGTGGAATCGTAATTACCAAAAAGCTTAACATTTATCATACCATTCCAATTATTAACAATTTCATCCCTGCATGTTTCAGCAATAGCCCTCCAGGGAATTTCAGGTAATTTTTCTTCGGTATTACTACTGAAGCAACTTTCAGCAATTAAAAAAGAAAATAAAAAGGTTAGTAATATTTTCATCGTGATAAATTTAGAATTAATACTTCCCAAAAGAAGAATATCACGGAGCAGTTTTCAATGTTTTTCCGACAAGGTGGTATAATTAAGTGATAAAATGGTTAATTCGGACAAATACGGCTGTACCGGTACCATGAAACTATCCAGAATAAATGTTGTGAGGGAGATTAGTTCTCGTTAAAACTGACTCCAGGAATCCTTCAGATTCTCAAACAAGAAAAAGCCGTTCCCCAAAAGAAACGGCCTCCATTCTATTCTATGAAAAAAAACTAATGTACGTTTAACTGTCCTTCTGAATTGGCATCAACCAGGTTGCGAACACCGGTTGTTCCGCCTTCGTTCATGCTCAAATCGAGCGGTTTATTTGTCTTCCATGCACCGCGGGTAAAATCAGGAATATCGATAGGTTTCGAGCCGTTGGCAATCGACCACTCGCTAAGCGGCGTAATCGAACTCCAGGCTGCAGCATCGTAAACATCCATATCCATCGGAAGACCGTTGCGCAATAAGTCGATCAGGCGCCAGTCCATGATAAAATCCATGCCACCGTGACCTCCCACCTGTTTGGCCATCTCGCCTACCCTTCTTACAATTTCGGGTGTATATTTTTCTTCGAGTTCTTTCATTTTTGCCTCATCAGCTACCTGGTGCCCAAAGGCAATTTGTTGAATCGGATATTTCTGAGCAAAACATTTGGTACCACTCAACTGGTGAATACGAGAATACGGACGAGGAGAAGAAACATCGTGCTGAATCATGATCGTTCTTCCTTTTGCGGTGCGGATCATTTGCATATCCATGTTTCCGCGCATATCCCAACCTACGAACTGTTCGAAGAAAGGATCTTCTTTTGCTTTTTCCTCGATACGTTTTGCAAGTGTAAAATCGTCGCCCATCATTGCAGTAAGATAATCCATTTTATCACCACGATTGATGTTCATCGCCTGACAAATCGGGCCTAAACCGTGGGTTGGATATACATTAGCTTTTCTTCTGTTTTCGTGCAAACGCCACATTCCCTGGTAGGCACCATCGGTCATCTTTTCATCCTGTGGTTTATTGAAGTGCCAGTAATCCAGGTCGTGGATATACGCTCCCTCACCATGGATCAGATCGCCAAAGACTCCCTGACGGACCATGTTCAAGGTAAGTAGTTCAAAAAAGTCGTAACAACAGTTCTCCAAAATTACACAGTGCTTTTTGGTACGCTCCGAAGTCTCCACCATTTGCCAGCATTCATCCATGGTTTTTGCTGCCGATACTTCAAGTGCGGCATGAGCACCACCTTCCATGGCAGCAATTCCTACAGGCACGTGCCATTCCCAGGGCGTTGCCGTGTAAATCAGGTCGCAAACTCCATCGGCTGCAAGGCGTTTAAATTCAGTTTCCGAACCTACATACTCTTTGGCTTTAGGCAGCCCGGCATCTTCCAGAATTTTCTGTGCACCGTCAACTGCCGCCTGACGGATATCGCACAGTGCCACAATCTCAACACCATCGATGTAAGTCATTCGCTTTACGGCACCCGAACCGCGGTCGCCAATTCCAACAAAACCTACCCGAACTTTATCGAGTTTTGGAGCGGCGTATCCACACATGTTAAAATTCATGGCCGGAACACGTTCGGCTGATTCCCGAATAAATTTTACTTTTTCTTCTTCATTTGTCGAAGGATTGCAGGCACCCATTAACGGAGTGGTAGCAGCAACACCGGCACCAACACCAATGTGCTTTAAGAAAGTTCTACGGTTTGTACTCATGATTTAACTTTTATGATTTATTTTTGATATTATCAGAAATTCGCTTTAAACTTATTAATTTATTTTCAAAGATTTGTAATTCGTTTCCGAATTACTGACGAAAATCATGGACTTTTTACATTGGCAGCCCAATCCGGGAAAGCAGATACATCAATATCAAATACCATTGTACCCCAGAAATACATCACCAGAGTTGCAATTATAATCCCTGTAATATTGAGCAGGATTCCTGTTCTCACCATATCTTTTACCCGTATACGGTTGGTACCGAATATGATAGCATTTGGAGGAGTAGCTACCGGTAACATAAAAGCCAGTGAAGCTGCCAGTGTTGCGGGAATCATTAGTAAAAGCGGATTGATTTTTATGGTCACAGACAATCCGGCCAAAATTGGAAGGATCATTTCAGTTGTGGCTGTATTGGAGGTTAATTCCGTTAAGAACGACATCATCGTAACATTGGCAAAGGTAAGAACGATGGGCTCAACATTGGCCAAATCGGCCAGTTGTTCGCCAAACCATTCGGATAATCCTGACTCGACAAATCCCTGCGCCAGCGCAAAACCACCTCCAAAAAGCAAAACAATGTTCCAGGGAATTTTTCGGGCTGTTTGCCAATTCATTAAACGTTCGCCTTCCTTTGATTTAGACGGAATAATAAACAGCAAAATGGCAATAAAAATAGCCACAGTGCCATCATTAATGTACGAAGGATCCTCAAAAAGATTTGCCCAGCCGGGAATTACAAACGACTGAATATTAAATCCCGATCGAAAGATCCAGAGCGTGGCCAGCATAGCAAACAGGATCAATACAATTTTTTCTTCGGGTTTGGCTTTGCCCAACGCTGTATATTCTTTTCTAAAATCATCGAGTTGAATGTTCTTCCAGCTTTTTTTGGGCTTGTACATCAGAAAAAGCAGCAACCAGGAAGCTACAAACAACAGTATGGTTACCGGGAGTGCAAAGATAAACCAGTCGGCAAATGAAATGTCCGTCATTTCGGGAAAGATGATGTTTACGATCCGGGCAAACGACAAATTTGGAGGAGTACCTACAAGCGTAGCAACACCACCTATTGAAGCGGAATAAGCGATTCCCAGCAATAATCCGATGGAATACTTTTGTGTGTTTTTCTCTCCCAACGCTTCTTCCAGTTTCATAATAATTGAAAGTGCGATCGGTACCATCATCATGGCTGTGGCTGTATTCGACATCCACATCGACAGAAAAGATGTGGCCAGCATAAATCCCAAAAGAATTCTTCCCGGGCTGATGCCAAACAGGATAAGGATCCGCAGTGCAATCCGCCGGTGCAAGTTCCAGCGTTCCATGGCAAAAGCCATCAAAAAACCACCAATAAACAGGAAGATCAGGTGATTAAAATACATGGATGAAACGGTTTTGCCATCTACTACTCCAAACAGCGGAAATAAGGCCACCGGTAACAGCGCTGTTACTGCCAGTGGAATGGCTTCGGTTATCCACCAAACCGCCATTAAAAGGGCAACGGCGAAACAATATGTCACCTGCCTGTTTCCGGGCGCAAGGTCGGTAAAAAGAATGATTAAGAGTGAAATGAGTGGGGCTAAAATTAAAGCGATACGTTTATTTCTTAGCGATGCTGATTTTACTTTTTTTGGCATATATTGGTCAATGGTTTCTCCGAAATTAATAAAACTTTAGCAGCCGTTCGGCATCATTTGCAGAAAAATAGAATGAATGTCTTTGCTTGCTTTACTTGATTATCATTCGCTTTTTGCATAACTTAAACAAAATTATAACACACAAACCATGTATACATACAAAGCGAAGGTAGACCGCGTAGTCGATGGCGATACGATTGATCTGGTCATCGATCTTGGATTTAAAATCACCACTTTTCAGCGCATACGGCTGCGTGGAATCAACACCCCGGAAACTTACAACGTAAAAAAGAATTCTGAAGAATATAAAAAAGGCATAAAAGCCAAAGCTTTCGTTCTTGAAAGGATTGGAGAAAACAACAACGAAGTGATTGTTGAAACCGATAAGGATGTGGGCAAATTTGGCCGCTACATTGGCATTATTCGCCTGGCCGATAACGAACAATCGTTAAACGATGAATTGGTTGAAAAAGGTTTTGCCGAATATGCCGAGTACTGATTTTTTATGTCTTGTAAACCCGAAAAAACTGTCTATCTTTTTACAGCTCAATTTTTATAATTTTTTATGACAAAACAGATCAGACAATTTGGGACAGCTCCCGTTTTTTTCACTGCAATTTCCACCATTTTAGGAGCAATTCTCTTTCTGCGCTTTGGCTATGCCGTTGGTACGCTCGGTTTTTGGGGTGTGGTGTTAATCATTCTTCTCGGGCACATGGTAACTATACCAACCGCTCTGGCCATTTCCGAGATTGCCACCAACAAGCGCGTTGAAGGCGGTGGAGAATACTTTATTATTTCGCGATCTTTCGGTCTGAATATTGGGGCTACCATTGGAATGGCACTGTATTTTTCGCAGGCCATCAGCGTGGCTTTTTACGTGATCGCTTTTACCGAAGCCTTTGAATTTCTGTTCGACTGGATCGCGCGAAGCTATGATTTTATTCTGCCACGGCAAGTGATCAGTCTGCCGGTAATGATCGGCCTGGCAATTTTGATCATAAAAAAAGGCGCCAACCTTGGCGTAAAAGCATTGTATATTGTGGTTGGCGTTTTACTGATATCACTGGTCATGTTTTTCCTGGGACACACCACTCATGCCGAAAACACAAGCTATTCCCTGTCAGACAGCGCATTCAGAAATCCGCAAAGTTTCTTTGTTGTATTTGCCATTATATTCCCGGCTTTTACAGGAATGACGGCTGGTGTGGGATTATCCGGTGATCTGAAACGACCTTCCCGATCGATTCCGCTGGGTACAATCCTGGCTACGGTCTCGGGCATGATCATTTACTTTTTTATTGTATTCAAACTGGCGTCGTCGGCCCCAATTGAGGACCTGTTGAATAAACAACTGATCATGGGCGATATTGCCATTGCCGGTGCCATTGTTGTTCCTTTGGGACTGGCTGCTTCAACCATCTCGTCTGCCCTGGGATCGTTTATGGTAGCCCCGCGTACATTGCAGGCACTGGCACTCGATAAAGCCTTGCCATCAAAAAAAGTTAACCGCTGGCTTTCCACTGTAAATCCTGCCGACAATGAACCGCAAAATGCCTCACTCGTAACCGCAATCATTGCATTTGTATTCGTGGCGCTCGGGAATGTAAATGCAGTAGCATCTATAATCTCGATGTTTTTTATGGTTACCTACGGATCGCTGTGTTTGATTTCTTTTCTCAACCATTTTGGCTCCTCTCCTTCCTACCGGCCAACATTCCGTTCCAGATGGTTTATTTCACTGATTGGGTTCCTGGTTTCGGTGTGGGTGATGTTCAAAATAAGTACACCTTATGCGCTGCTGGCCATTTCAGTAATGACTTTGATGTATCTGTACGTGAATCATTACCACAAATACCGCAAAGGATTTGCCTCTATTTTTGCCAATGCCTTGTTTCAACTAAACCGCGATTTACAGGTCATGCTTCAGAAACGCCGCGATAAAGTTACCCACCAGGAATGGCGACCAAGTGCCATTTGTATATCGAGTAAGCCAATTCACCAGAATAAAGCATTTAACCTGCTCAACTGGATTTCGTTTAAATACGGGTTTGGAACCTATTTACATTTGATTGAGGATTATTATTCGAAGAATACGGTAGATCAGGCCGAGAAGAAATTGCACGAAATTTTTGAGGGGATCAGCAATACCGAAAATTATGTTTACATCGATACCATTATTTCGCCTTCGTATACTTCAGCTATTTCGCAAGCCATACAAATACCCGGTGTGGCCGGTATGGAAAACAATATGGTAATTTTTGAATACGACAAAGAAAGTCCGGAAAAACTCAAAAAAGTGGTCGAGAATTTTGCACTGGTTAACAGTGGTAAGTTCGACATCTGTATCCTGGCATGTTCTGAAAAACCAATGAACATGAAAAACGGCATTCACATTTGGATTAATTCACTGGACACCGAAAATGCCAACCTGATGATTTTATTGAGTTTTATTATTCTTGGTCATCCCGAACTGAAAAAAACCGAAATAAAAATATTTGCTTTATGCAAAGAAGAAGAACTCCCGTTGATACGCAAAGAGCTCAAAAACCTGGTCATCCTGGGGCGTCTTCCCATTAACGAGAATAACATCAAGGTGATCATTCAACCTGAGGGGGTTTCGGCCAAAGAAATTATTTCGCAAAAGTCGGATAAAGCCGGGCTCACTTTAATCGGGCTTCGTGAAGAACTGGTGAAACATGGTAAGGAAGAGGTATTTAAAGGTTACGATAATATAGGTACTACTCTTTTTGTGCATTCAAAAGATCAGAAAAGTATTAATTAGATTTCAATAGTTGCAATTTGCTCTATAATATGTAAATTTCCTCGTAAAAGGCGTGCGCCAATGAAACAGATAAATGAATTCCTGACGCATCATGTTGGATTAAATACCGAAACATTTGAAAAAATAGTGTTTACGGTGTTAATTATTATTTTTCTGTCGCTGTTTCGGATTCTTGTATTAAGGCTAGTCTGGCGA
This sequence comes from Maribellus mangrovi, assembly GCF_037646455.1. Classification (NCBI taxonomy): domain Bacteria; kingdom Pseudomonadati; phylum Bacteroidota; class Bacteroidia; order Marinilabiliales; family Prolixibacteraceae; genus Maribellus; species Maribellus mangrovi. The sequence goes on from NZ_JBBIXN010000002.1 coordinate 644,631, forward strand.
AATACCGAGAACATTAAAACGCGCTACCAGTGGAAACGATCTTTATCATTTTTCATACCAACTTTAGGCTTCCTGCTCATTGGTGCAGTGTGGGTTAAGGCATTTGAAGAGTTTGGAACATTTCTGGGACTGTTTACTGCCGGTATTGCCATTGCATTAAAGGACCCGCTGACCAATTTTGCCGGCTGGCTCTTCATTATTTTTAGAAAACCTTTTGTGGTGGGCGACCGGGTGCAGGTTGGCGAACACACCGGCGATATTATCGATATTCGTCCTTTTCAGTTTACCATGCTCGAAATTGGCAACTGGGTAGAAGCTGACCAGAGCACCGGAAGAATCATCCACCTGCCAAACGGAAAGGTATTCCTGAAACCGCAGGCCAACTACAGTTCGGGTTTCGAATACATCTGGAATGAAGTGGCTGTAAACATTACTTTCGAGAGTAACTGGGAGAAGGCAAAAGCATTGCTCGAAAAGATAATTAACGAGCTGGAAGAGGATATTCCGATAAAGGCACAAAAAGAAATCCATGAAGCCAGCAAGAATTATATGATTTACTACAAACACCTTACTCCTATCGTTTACACCTCGGTAAAAGAATTTGGTGTGCGTTTAACGGTCCGGTATCTTTGCAACCCGCGCACCCGCCGCGGCAGTGAAAATGCACTTTGGCAAAAAGTATTGCTTGCTTTTAATGCCGAAAAAGACATCCAGTTTGCTTACCCAACAACACGCTTTTATACGGCCGGAGAGAAAAACTGAATTAATTTCTAACTTACAAATAGTATCTGCATCAATTGAAAAACAAGATTTGTTACTAATTGAAAGGCGAAAAAATATTGAACATAAATCCAAATTGATGTATTTATGAAATTCAGTTTTTTATTTGAAACAAAAAATCGTATTTTGTATCGATCTTATTTTCAGACCCTTTATAAAATCAGTTTCAAAAAAACAACTAAATCATGAAAAACCAAACTTTATTCACTTTTAAAATTAGTGCAATACTTTCCTTGTTGATTATATCAGGAACGGTGATTGCGAAAACGGACGCCAGAGATGGAAACAAACCAATGTTTAACGCTGCTCCTGCTGAGGCAATTGGAGATTATAATGTCTATTACGGTCACCTTCATAACCACTCCAATGCTTCGGATGGAACAGGAACACCAGATGAGGCCTATAACTACGCAAAAAATACCGCCGGTCTGGATTTCTTCAGCCTTTCCGACCACGCCTATCTGATCAATTCCACGGAGTGGACAACCATTAAAAATACGGCCGAAAACTACAATGAAGATGGCGTGTTTGCCACTTTTTGGGGTTTTGAATGGTCGCACAGCACACACGGTCACGTAACGGTAATAAATACTGAAGATTATTGCACAACAGGTACCGAACCAAATTTCAGTGATTTGCTTTCATGGGTGAGTTCACGGGAATGTGCTGCCTTTTTTAATCATCCCGGCCGGCAGAATTCCACCGATGAAGAATTTGGACAGTTCCTTGATACTCCTTCTGACAAGTTTGTTGGTATGGAATTGTGGAACAAAACAGATGTGTTTAATGTGTATTACTACAACGATGGTTATTATTCTCAGGATGGCAACTTAGGATATTTTGATGAGGCATTAACCCAAGACTGGAGGATTGGTGCGGGAGGTTCGGAGGATAACCATACCTCCAATTGGGGAACGCGCACGGATAACCGACTTGCTGTACTCGCCAGTAATCTGACCAGAGCCGATATTTATGAGGCGATAAAAAGCAAACGATTTTTTACCACGCTTGATAAGAACCTGAAATTGTCGTTCACAATAAATGGACAGGAAATGGGCTCTACCATACAGGGCAATTCAGGACAATCGCTCCAAATTCTTGCTTCCGATGATGATGCTGAAATATTCTCGCAAGTTCAACTGTTTTTAAATGGAGCAGTGCTTAGCACATGGACTCCCGGCATTCCAGATGTAAATATCAGCGAAAATATAAGCACTTCCGATGGCGATTATTATTACATAAAAGTAACACAAAACGACGGTGATGAAGCAATCTCTTCTCCAATATTTATAGAAGGAGGTATAAGCAATGAATCACCTGTTTGTTCGATCACCAATCCGGAAGAAGGAGAACATTTTAACCTCACGCAATCCATCGTTCTTTTAGCTAATGCGAGTGACTCGGATGGCTCCGTTTCGCAAGTTGAATTCTTTGTTGACGGTGTTTCGGTTGGATCAGATAATACATCGCCTTTCGAAGTAAACTGGACTATTCCTGCCAACGGGACTTACACCATTACAGCAAAAGCAAGCGATGATTTGAATGCAGAAACCACTTCCGAACCTGTGAACATTACAGTTGGAGTCTTTTCTGAAACTGTTTCTGCGCAGATTGCATCAAGCAACGATGATGTTGAGGAAGGTCAAAATGGAGCCATGTACACAACCAGTACCGACCTGGAATTGATTTACGATACCTACAACGACCAGTTTTTGCAAACAGTCGGACTGCATTTTAGCGACCTTAATATTCCACAGGGAGCTACAATTACAAGTGCATCGATTCAATTTACAGTTGATGAAGCTTCAGCCGGAACTGTTAACCTTATCATATCGGGAGATGCGAGTGATGATTCGCCGGCATTTACAAGTTCAGCATATGATCTTTCAAACCGGACCAAGACTTTAAATAACGTAAACTGGAGCCCTCCTGACTGGAACACGGTTAACGAAGCTGGTATAAATCAGCAATCACCCGACTTTTCGCCTGTTATTCAGGAAATTGTCGATCGACCCGGATTTTCTGTAACAAGTGCCATTTCGCTTTTTATTACCGGAACCGAAACCAACAAAAGAGTTGCCGTGGCTTATGACGGATTGCCTGCCTCTGCAGCCGTTTTAACCATCGAATATACTGTTGGCGATGATAATATTCCTCCTGCAACGGAATTTTCATATTCTGCTACTTATCTTGACGTAGATTTTACTGATGAGTCAAGTGACAGCGATGGAACCATTGTCGATTGGCAATGGGATTTTGGAGATGGGAACACATCTACGGAACAAAATCCAACTTACACTTATTCCTCTCCCGGAACATTTACCGTAACGCTAACTGTAACGGATGATGACGATGCCAGCAACAACACTTCGCAACAGCTTACAGTAAGTTGTCTCGACAGCGACGGTGATGGAGTTTGCGATGCCAATGATAATCAAATTAATTCACCGTGTCCGGATTATGTCGATGAATTTGGTGTATCTATCGACACAGATGGTGATGGTCTTGCAGACTGTCAAGACGGCTGTCCGGATGATGCCAGTAAGACGACACCGGGGGTTTGCGGTTGTGGTATCCCGGATACTGATTCCGACAGCGATGGAGTTGCTGATTGTATGGATGACTGCCCTGATGATGTAAACAAAACAACAGCGGGTGACTGTGGATGTGGAGTTGCTGATACTGATACGGATAACGATGGTTTAGCCGACTGTATTGACGGCTGTCCGGATGATCCGAATAAAACGGAACCCGGAGATTGTGGGTGTGGTATTGAGGATACCGATTCGGATAATGATGGTATTGCCGATTGTATCGATGATTGTATGGCTCAAACTACCAATTTTGAAGATAATTTATTGATTCACTCCGGATCTGGTCTCAGTTCAACAACATTAGATCTTCCAAACAATAGTATGGATGTTTCCTTTACAATAAGTGGAATCAACACACAGTTAGGTAAACCAGCCAACAGATACACTGAACTTGTCTCGATAATTTATATTGATGAAAATGGTATTACGCAATCTGGAGGCATATACAGCGGAGCAGATGTAAGTACTGTTGAAATTAGTATTTCCGGATATGTGCAATCGGTTACAGTCAGTTTAACCGATGGCGATGATGGCGACTCAGGATCATCAACCATGAGTATTAGCTTTAGTGCAGTTGATTTCTGTACTGGCGAAGTTGAACCTTGTGCTGATGACGATGGCGACGGAGTGTGTAATGAAGTTGATCAGTGTCCGGGATATGACGACAATATTGATACAGATGGAGATGGTTTTCCGGATGGTTGCGATGAATGTCCTGAGTTTGATAATAATCTTTTAGGACAGAGTTGTAACGATAATGATCCCTGTACAGAAAATGATATCTATGTTGATTGTAATGTGTGTGCAGGAACCTTTTCTGACAGCGATATTGATGGTATTTGCGATGACAGCGACATTTGTCCTGGTTATGATGACAATGTTGATACGGATGATGATGGCGTTCCGGATGGATGCGACGCTTGTCCTACAGATCCAAATGATGCCTGCGAAGCTTCCGACTACTGTTTCCCAGAGAATATGATCAATACCGGAGATTTCATAAAGGCAGTTACGATTGGCAGCTTTTCTGAAACTTTCGAGTTGGGATCAGGTTACCAGTATTATACTGAGCGTATTGTTTCACTGAGCGCCGGAACAAACACTGTTGAACTTACTCCGGAGAACAGTAAAAACCGCAATTACTGGAAAATATGGATCGATTCGGATTACGACGGTGTATTCGACGATTTAACAGAAACTGTACTTTCTATTCCGAGTAAAAAGGGAACAATAAGTGCAGATATTACGGTTCCTGTAATTACCGAAAATACCCGAATGAGAATCAGTATGAGAAATCAAGCATTGCCTTTGCCCTGCGACGACGGTTTTGAAGGAGATGTGAAAGATTTTGACATCTCTGTAGCGGCATCAACCAAAAGCGCTTCTGTTAAACCCTCAACACCGGTTGCTGAAGAATTGTCGTTGAAAGTTTACCCGAATCCGTTTAAGAATGAAATTAATATACAGATTAGCGGAAATGGCGATTATAAAAAGTCAAGAATACATATTCGTGATATCGCAGGAAAACTCATGTATTCGGAAGTATTTGGGCAACAAGGTATAATTAAGATACAGGATATACATCTCAGTCCGGGATGTTATTTTATCACCGTTCAACTGGATGACTGGACAAAAACCGAACAACTGATAAAAACGCGCTGATAAAATCGTCGATTTACACGAAAAGGCTGTTACTAACTGGAAACAGCCTTTTCTGTTTTACTGAATTTTTGTCTCATTCGAAGCGCAACATTTACCAGTGCAATCATCACCGGAACCTCAACAAGCGGACCAATAACTGCTGCAAAAGCTTCTCCCGAGTTCATCCCGAAAATGGCAATGGCAACGGCAATTGCCAGTTCGAAATTGTTACTGGCAGCGGTAAACGACAGCGTAACGGTTTGCTTGTAGTTGGCTCCCACCTTTTTCCCCATGGAAAAGGAAATAAAAAACATCACCACAAAATAGATAAGTAGTGGTATAGCAATCAGAACTACATCCATAGGAATTTTAACAATGTACTCCCCTTTCAGCGAGAACATCACCACAATGGTAAAAAGCAATGCGATCAAAGTTATCGGACTGATCTTAGGAATAAACTTCTGTTCGTACCACTTTTTATTTTTTACCCTGATCAGGATAAAACGTGTCAGAAAACCGGCTGCAAACGGAATTCCAAGATAGATCAACACGCTTTCGGCGATCTGCCCGATGGTAATATTTTCAACTGCGGCGTTGGTAGGAACACCAAACCAGCCGGGTAAAACGGCTATAAAAAACCAAGCATAAACCGAAAAAAACAGCACCTGGAATATGGAGTTAAATGCAACCAGTCCGGCAGCATATTGAGTGTCGCCTTTAGCCAGGTCATTCCACACAATCACCATGGCGATACATCGTGCCAGCCCGATCATGATAATTCCATACATATAAGGCAGATTGGCATTGTTTTCGCCTGGAAACAGCTTAAAAAACACAATGGCCAGTGCAAACATTAAAACCGGACCAATCACCCAGTTCTGGATAAGCGAAAGGCTCAGCACTTTGTAATTTCTGAAAATATCGCCCAATTCTTCGTATTTTACTTTCGCCAGCGGTGGATACATCATCAATATCAAACCAATAGCAATGGGCAGGTTAGTTGTACTTTCTTCCGATGGTTTTAACGACTCCCAGAACTCGGCGATCGCCGGAAATAAATACCCGCTGAACACTCCTGCAGCCATGGCCAAAAAGATCCATAGCGTTAAATATCTGTCGAGAAATTTGAGACGTGGTTGTGACGGCATATTTGGAATATTTGAATGTTAGAATTTTAGAAGATTAGAAAGTGGTTCGAAGTTATGACAGAAATTAAAGTAGCCAATCTGCCATCTACAAACTGAGAACTTCTCTGAACTTTGAACACTGAACTAACTCAACTGTGGTTTCAATTCTTCTTCATAAAGTTTTCGGAACCCGGATCTTATCTCGTCGCGAACGCGATAATATTCACTCTCGATAAATGCAGGAGTTCCTACCACATGCGAAGGATCGTCGTAGCCCATATGCAAACGCATTTTTACTTTTCCTAAAAATGCCGGGCAATTTTCGTTGGCACCGCCGCAAACAGTAATTACATAATCCCACTCCTCTCCGAGGTATTTTTCTACCGAATCGGAAGTGTGCGAGCTGATGTCGATCCCAATTTCGCTCATCACTTCCACAGCTTTATGGTTGAGTTTTCCCGATGCTTCTGTTCCGGCCGATTCAACCTGAATACGCACATCAAACGACTGCAAAAAACCGTGTGCCATCTGGCTGCGGCAACTGTTACCTGTACAAAGTATAAGTATTTTCATGCTTCTCTTTCTAAATTTTTAATTGAATTATATTTTTGAATTCTTCTTTTGAAACAAAACCGTATTTTCGGAAAACTTCTGTTCCCTGCTTGTCAAGAATGATGTGTGTTGGCACTGCTGCAATTCCAAAATATTTCATCAGTTCCTGGCTGTCGGGATTTAAGATCTGAATAACCTGAACATTTACTTTTGTAGCATCCCAGTTTTTTATGGCTTCCAAAACCGGCTCCATTTGTTTACAGATGGTACAACCTGATGATTTAAACTCCAACAAAGTAAATTCAAAGTCTTCGTTATTATCAAGGTAGTTGAAATGCTTACGGATGTATTCTTTAGCAACAAACTGCGTCTCTTCTGAAGCACTTTTACTTACCTCACTTCCAATGTAATCGTAAATTTTATTCTTGAAAACCAATGCAATAAGTAAACCTGCTACTACAAGAATCAAAACGATCAGAATGCCATGTTTCTTTATCATATTCATCTAAAATGTCTTCCTAAAACAACTCCAGTCTATTCAAAAAACTACGGTTTGATCTTCTCAAACAAACCAATCAGTTTAGTATTCAGTATATCTCTTATCTCATCTTCGTTTTCCCCAATGGGTTTCACCGGGATTAAATCCATTACTTCTTCAGGATTCAAATCAGACTTGTAATAGAGTTTCCATGCTTTTTTCAAGCTTGATGAAACTGCCTTCCGAGCTTCCTTTTCCGATAAACCGGTTTCGAGGGCAATGTTTTCCATCTCCTGCCACTGAAACCAAAAATAGGTGGGTAACATGGCCGAAACAATCGCATATGCTTCCAGTTTCGATTCTTCTGTTTCAAGGATTTTGCCCAATTTCTTAAGCACTTTAAATACCTGTTTTTTCTCCTTCGCACCAAAATCGTCAGAAAAAGTAAGTGGATTATAACCATCGTTAATAAACGATGTGGCGTTAGGAATCATTCTTGCCAGTTTTTGAGTTGGCAGAACCAATGCCATTTTTTCAATGGTGATTTTTGGTGCGAGAGAAATTACAATCGTATCTTCTGTTACTGATTCTTTTATGGCCTGCAAGGTTTCCATCACTACAGGAGGATGCACCGCAATAAAAACGATGTCTTCTGTGGCAACTTCGGCAGCAGATTCAGCAACAGTTATTTCTGAAAAATCAGCATGCAATGCTTTTATAGTTTCGGCATTCGGGTCAAAAACTTTTACGATTTCGGGTAAGGCATTTTTGTTTGTCAGCCCCTGAAGAAAAATCCGTGTGATCCTTCCCCCGCCAACAAATCCTATTGATTTTAGTTTCATAATTTTTTGTTTGATAGTTTTACATGATATAGTTAAAGGTGAATCCTACAATGATAATTCCCAGCGCAACAATCCCCACAAAAATGACGATAAACTGCCATTTCAATACTTTTTTTAGGATGATGATCTCGGGTAATGACAGGCCAATAACCGACATCATAAATGCGAGGGCAGTACCCAGACTAACTCCTTTTTCCATTAACACGGCTACAATGGGAATAATTCCGGCGGCGTTCGAATACAGCGGTATCCCGAGCATGATCGCCAGTGGAACGGCGTACCAACTTCCCTCGCCCATGATCCGGGCCAGTGCATCTTCCGGGACATAGCCATGAGCACCGGCACCCACTGCAATACCAATCAGGATATAAATCCAGATTTTACCAACGATCTCTTTTACAGTATCAATGCCAACTTTTATCCGGTCGGAAAAATTCAGGCGTTCTTCAGACTGATCCTGTTGGTTGGCTTTAACCTGGTATACCCAGTCGGCCACGTATTTTTGAAGTTTTAGTTTTTCGATTATAAATCCGGAAACGGTTGCAATCACCAGACCCGTTGCTACATAAATCAACGCGACTTTCCAGCCAAACAGTCCGGCCAACAGAATTAAGGCCACTTCATTGATCAGCGGAGCAGCAATCAGAAACGAAAAGGTAACTCCTACCGGAATTCCGGCCTCTACAAATCCCAAAAACAAAGGAATTGCCGAACACGAACAGAATGGGGTTAAAATCCCCAGTCCCGAGGCCATTACATTACCGGCAAAAACCGACTTTCCTTCAAGCGCTTTTCTTGTTTTCTCCGGCGAAAACCAACTTCTGATGATGCCAACAAAAAATACGATCAACACCAGCAAAAGCATGACTTTGGGTACTTCAAAAACAAAAAACCAGATGGATTCGGTCAGGTGTTTTCCTTCTTCAAGGCCTACCAGATCGTACACCAGAAAATTGGTTATGTGCTCCAGGTTGGCGTAAAGCAATACCCAAAGCGGCAACAATAAAACCGGTACCAGCCAGGTATTTTTAGTTTTTTCCAGTGTCAGTACTTTTTCGTTCATTTCTCTCTTCCTTAATTCTTCCCTAAACGATTTATTAAAAATAGACGGTTATGATGTAGTATATTCCTACCAATATAAAAACTACTGAAATCAGCCTTCGAAACCAGATCTCAAAGGTTTTAAGCTTGTTGTACACTGTCCCGACTCCCGAAATGGTATAGGCAATCAGCCAGGCAAAAATAATGACCGGAATACCCGTTGCAATGGCGAATACTACCGGTAAGTACAAACCTGATGCACTGCTGATGGTCATCGGGATAAGCATGCCAAAGTAAAGCACACCACTGTATGGACAAAAAGCCAGCGCAAATAATACGCCCAGCAAAAGCACATCCCAGTAATTTCTGATGCCATTCTTTTCGTATCGCTTTGTTAGTTTGCTAACTCCCGGAAATTTAATGTTCAATACATCGAGCATCAGCAAACCAATGATAAGCAGCAGCGGACCGATGATCTTTTCGCCATTACGTTGAAAAATCCCGGACAGCGAAAACTGGTCGGCACCCAGAAAAATAATTAAAGCAAGAACGGTATAAGCCACTGCCCTGCCCAGCGTATAAACCAAACCATTATAAAAAACACGGTTTCGGTTTTCAATGTCTTTGCCAATAAAACCAATTGCAGTGATGTTGGTCGCCAACGGACATGGACTAATGGCGGTCATTAGTCCCAGTATCAATGCGGTAAAAAAAGGCAATGAGCTGTTTTCGAGCAGTCCGCTTAAAAATCCTTCCATGCTAAAGCAGCGGTTTAATCTTTTCTTCGATTACCTGTTTGAATTTCTCGGGATTGGTGCGGGCATATAAAAATCCTTCATTCGTGAGATTGACTTTTTTATCGCCTTTCACCGCTATCAACGATTGACTGTTCACACCCAGTTCTTTTCCCTTGGCTTCACCGGCCGGCTCATCAAGGTTGTAGGCAGCGAATGTTACATCGTTTCCAAAAAGTTCTTTTACATCTTGCTTTGCTTCCGATTCAATAGCTCTGCAGGTGGCACAACGCGTAGTTAAGTGAAAGTAATAAACATCCACCTTTGTCGTTTCATTCTCCTGAGTTGGTGTACTTTGTTGTGCCGAAAGGCCTAAACTTACTAACAGAGCAAAAACAAGACTAAGCAGTTTTAAGTTGATTTTTGTTTTCATTTTAGTTGAATTTTATTGGGTTAATAATTCTTTTAATTCTTTGTCTTTGGGCAATCGGCCGCTTAAAACCACTTTCCCGTTAATAACCAGAGCAGGTGTATTCATTACACCAAACTGCATAATCTCCACAATGTCTTCCACTTTGCTAACGTCAGCCTGTAAAGCCAGGTCAGACACCGATTTTATCACAGCTTTTTCCAACGATTTGCATTTGGCGCATCCGGTTCCTAACACCTGAATGTTCATTTTGGCCGGTTTTAAATCTGTATAATTCATAATGTTGTAATTGTTCGTAGTTCGCAAAATGGCGAACATATTATTTAAATTTTTTAATCTTTCATTAGTGCTTTAAACAATTCACTTGCTTCTTCCCAGTTCGCTTTATTTATACAATACTTTACCCGTGGGGCTTCAATTTCGCCCTGGATCAATCCCGCATCTTTTAACTCTTTGAGGTGTTGCGACAAAGTCGATTTTGCAATCGGCAACTCTTCGCTTAAATCGCCACTGTAGCAGCACGATTGTTTTCCCAGTAATTCGAGTACATATACACGCACCGGGTGTCCCAACGCCTTGGCATAACGGGCCAGTTTTTCCTGCTTGTCTGAAAATACTTTTACATCCATAATAACTAATTGTTCGTTGTTCGCAAAACTACGAACTGTTTTTTGAATATGCAATGGATTCTTTGTGATTTTTAGGTGAATTAATTATTAAATGGTCTTCCAAAATTTTATATCGCGTGCGATATATTTTTAAAATGCCTATATTTGTATCGCACACGATATATATTAAATGGTATAAAAACGATTAAACAATGGAAAACAATTTTTATCAATTTAAAGCAAAGAGTTTACAAGGGAAAGAAATTGACATGGAAGCCTTTAAGGGCAAAACAGTACTCGTTGTGAACACGGCAAGTAAATGTGGTTTTACGCCGCAATATGCCGGTTTGGAAGAGCTCCACGAGAAATACAAAGACAAAGGTCTGGCTATTTTGGGATTTCCCTGTAACCAGTTTGGCAACCAGGAACCCAGCGACGAAAAATCGATCGCTGAAGGTTGTCTGATCAATTATGGTGTCACTTTTCAGATGTTCTCGAAAGTAGATGTAAATGGCAATAACGCTCACCCGCTTTTTAAATACCTAAAAAATGTACTGGGTGGAACTTTGGGAAAAAAGATCAAGTGGAATTTTACAAAATTTCTGATCGATCAGAATGGAAAACCTGTAAAGCGATTTGCGCCAATTACCACACCCGAGAAACTTGAACCGGAGATTACTAAATTGCTGGAACAGAATTAAAAACAAATTTCGTTAAATGGAATATGAACAGTTAAAATTAAGTAACCAGGTTTGTTTTCCCATTTATGCGGCTTCGCGGCTGATTACGCGTGCCTACCAACCATTGCTCGAAAAACTCGATCTGACTTACCCTCAGTATTTGGTTTTAATGGTTTTATGGGAAAACGACCGGGTTTCGGTAAATGAAATTACCCATAAACTGATCCTGAATACGAATACGGTAACTCCCCTGCTCAAGCGAATGGAAGTTCAGGGATTGATCACGCGTAAAAGATCGGAAAAAGATGAACGCAGCATGGTAATTAGTCTGACCAAAAAAGGTTTGAACCTTCAGGAGCAAGCCGCCGAAATTCCCATGCAGCTGGCCGGGAAACTGGATGTTGACGACCTAAGTATAGATGAAATTATCGACTTGCGTGATAAGCTAAACCACTTGATTCAAGCGATTAAGAATTAAATACCATTAGACATTCACCGGCTGGGCCGTATCGAAATATTTTTGGAACATTGCGAATCGTTGAGATTTTGATTGGGCCCGTTTCTGTCGAACAAATTCGAAATGAAGTGGTGAATATTTTTCAAGTTCCTTCAGATAAGCAGGAGTGTACCAGGTTCTATTCAATCCAACCGATTCAATGATCATTGTTTCGATGCTGCGATTCATCAAATCGATAAATTCATCATTCCGGGCGCCTTCAAAACAGCGCATTTCTTCCAAAGCTACACGGCCAAAATTGATCGTGCGGTTGACAAAACTTCCCAGGTTATCTTCGGGCAGACACGAAAACATGGTTTTGGTAAAAGCCAGCGAGTCTTCTTTTACATCCTGAATATCGTCAAGCAACTGAAGATATACACCGTAGCCAAACAAAGCCTGTTCCTGTTCGCGGGTTAATTTTCCTGTAACAAGATATCCGTCAGCAAGAACCGAAGCGCCTCCCTTTTCAAAACAAATTCGTAATATGCTGTCGTCGGACAGTCCATTGTCGGCATGCATTTCCAGACTTTCGGTCTGTCCTTTTTGGATGGCGTACAAACTTTCGTATACCTTAGGAAAACTGATTCTGGGGAATTCATCCTCGAACATTCCAACCAACTTAAACAATTGCGCTTCAGTAAATGAAGCAGGTGATACTTCTTCTCCATGTAATCTTCTGTTAAATCGTCTTGAGAAGATCTCTTTCTCTCCACCCGTTATATCCGGATCATCCAGAAAATTATCGCTATACGGATAGATCATGGAGTATGCAAAAACCGATGGAGTTATGCTTACCGGAACATTAAGCATGAGTTGAATGCCGTTCATGATCCAGACATTTCGCATACCCTGATAAATATTATCAGGTTTCAGCTCGGGACCAAACGCACGGGCCTTGTAAAAAAAGTCTTTTGAAACATTTTTAAACTCATCCGAAAGAATCAGTTTGAGGTGGTCTTTTTCAAAATCGAAAACCGTTTCGAGAAAAGCCTTGAACATTGGGAAAAACGAACTTCCGGGATCGTTTTTCAGCTGTTGTATTTTACTGCGATTTTGGAGACTTTTGATTTTGACCTGAAAATGCTCGTAATTCTGCTCCCGTGCCTGTTTTTCAACGGTGCTGTATTCTTTGCGAAAGTGTGGAAAGTGATCTGGGCTCGATTCCCAGATTTCTTTAAAATGTTGAATGTATTCCTGTACTGGCAGCATAAGTATTGTTTTACCCGAAAATAAGGGAAAACTTACAGAAATTTTGAAGTTTTTAGATGAGTGTAGCTTTTTTTGAGGTTAATGCCGCAATTTGGGTGATAAAACTAAAACAATAATATTTTCTAAAAATCAAAAAGAAATATTAAACGAGTTAAAATGTGAAGATAATTTACCCACTCTCCTGTCTCTCCCTTTGACAAAGGAGAGACGATTAGCCTCCTTTTCAAAGATCCTTAGCTCAACAATTGAGCTGCACTGGTCAATACCACCAGCCAATCTTCCTTCCTTGCTTGCAGGGGAGGATAAACGAATGGGTATAGAGTATACTTACAAACTCGGACACAAAAAACGCATCTACCTGGTGGCAAATGCGTTTTCAAATATCGTTAAAATCTTGTTTCGAAACTTATGCAATGTTGGTATAAACCGCCTGAACATCGTCGTCTTCTTCCATTTTATCGAGCATTTTTTCGATCTCTTCCATCTGCTCTTCCGTAAATTCAACCGGTGTAGTCGGAATGCGACGTAATTCCGCCTTGCTGGGTTCAATGTTCAGTTTTTCGAACTCCGAAGCCAGATCACCAAAACTGGTATAATCGGCGTATGCATAATATTTACCTTCGTTTTCTTCAATTTCTTCCAGACCAGCATCAATCAGTTCCAGCTCAATTTCTTCGAGTTCCATTCTTTCGGGCAGGTCAAACTCAAAAACAGCCTTCCGCGAAAACATGAATTCAAGCGATCCGTTTGGAACCTGACCTCCACCGGCTTTATTAAAATAACTTTTAACGTTGGCAACGGTGCGGGTAGTGTTGTCGGTTGCACATTCAACAAAAACCAAAACTCCGTGCGGCCCTTTCCCTTCATATGAGACCTCAGTATACTCGGCGGCATCTTTCCCCGAAGCACGCTTAATGGCCGCATCGATATTGGTCTTGGGCATATTTTCGTGCTTGGCATTTAAGATTGCCGTACGCAAAGCCGGGTTCATATCCGGATCGGGTCCTCCCTCTTTGGCTGCAATAGTTATTTTCTTAGCGAGTTTTGGAAAAACCCTCGACATTTTATCCCAGCGCTTTTCTTTCGCTGCACGGCGGTACTCAAATGCTCTTCCCATTTGTTAGTCTGTTTTAAAATTTTGTGCGAAAATATAAACTGCCCGTCTAATTACCAAGAAGGTAACACGAAAATCGCTTACAAATTAAACCATAAAAATATTAGAAAATGTGGTGGGCGTTCAACAAGCGTTTTTTACGAAGCCATTTTTTCGGGTTTACAAACCTTGTCTTTCTTTTTTACCCGGGCACCACATTTTTTACAGGTGTATTTTGGGTGCTCTTTATCCTCGAAACCTTTTTTCTTACATGCTTTTTTACTCATCTCCAATTCTCCTGTTCACGATGTACTAAAACAACGTTTACCGGATAATTGTTTTGCAGATATTCACTCAATTTTTCGGCCGAATAAACCGAACGGTGCTGGCCGCCTGTGCAACCAAAACTTACCGACAAATGCGAAAATCCACGCTCGAGATACACTTTCACCGACTGTTCCACCAGTTTTTTGGCCGATTCGAGAAAAAGCCCCATTTCCGATTTTTGTTCCAGAAATTCCTGTACAGCCAGATCTTTACCACTTAGCTTTTTATACTCCTCATAACGTCCCGGATTATTGATGGCACGGCAATCGAATACATGACCGCCGCCATTTCCGGAAGGATCTTCAGGAATACCTTTTTTGTAAGAGAAACTGGTGATCCTGATCGTCAGGTCGGAATCGGATTTCCCGATTTCCTTCAGAACTTCTGATTTAGTCAGACTCTTCAGAACATTCAGCAACTCGGGCATTTTTACCGGCAAATCGAGATCTTTTAAAAGAAACTCCAGGTTTTTCAGTGCGTATGGAATGCTTTTCAGAAAATGTTCCTTCTTCTCGTAGAATCCTCTAAAACCATAAGCGCCCATGGCCTGCATAATACGGATGAGCACAAAACCTTTGAAGTAGGCCTTGAAGCGCTCCACGTCTACCTTCATGTATTTCTTCAATTCATTGAGGTAGAATTCGAACAAATGCTGACGCACGCTTTCGGGAATATCGGCTTTTCCGTCGTACAACAACGAAGCCAAATCGTATTGCAGGGCACCACGGCGGCCTCCCTGGTAATCGATAAAATACACTTCATCGTTTTTCAGCATAACATTTCGCGACTGAAAATCGCGGTACAAAAAATAATTGGAACTGGCACTCAGCAGGTAATTACTGAATTGCTGAAAATCATCTTCCAGTGCCTGTTCATCAAACGAAATTTTGGCCAGTTTCAGAAAATAATACTTGAAATAATTCAGGTCCCACATCATCGATTGCTTATCGAAAGCTTCTCGCGGATAACACACCGAATAATCGATATCCTTACCGCCAATGATCTGAATTCTGGGTAAAGCCGTCAACACTTTTTTATACTCAGCAATGATGTTTTCCGAGAATCCTTCCTCTTCACGGGTTTTGCTCAAAAAAGCAAAAAGCGTGGTGTCACCCAGATCTTCAAGCAGGTATTTTTTCAGATCAGAACTCACCGTATAGATCTTAGGCACTTTGATTCCTCGATGATACAAATGGTTTGAAAACGACAGAAAAGCCGTATTTTCTTTCACATCGCTATTCAGGGCCCCTATAACGGTCCGGTTCTGATTTCCCAGCCGGCAATATTCGCGGTACGAACCCGACTGTGGTAACATTTCAAAAGTTTCAACGCTTTCATTAAACTGATGCTCAAAGAGTTGTAGTATCTCGTTTTTTTCTGAAGTATTCAAATGATGGTATTTTAATTTTTAACTTACTTTTATACGATCAAAAATCGCTTATGGCCAAACTGAGAGTCAAAAATATCTATTTTTTAAGACTACTGAGAAATTTCTTTGTGATCGTTGGCATGTTTTTCACCATTTGTGTGTTGATAGCTTTTACAACCTGGCCCTACTGGGGTTACCACTGGCTGGGTACCAGCAAATCGGAACTTCAATGGAAGCCTAAATATATTGTGCTTATGGGAGGTGGAGGAATGCCCAGCCAAAGCAACCTAATGCGCAGTTGGCATACTGCCAATGCTTATCAGAGTTTCCCCGATTCCAAAATCATTATCGCTATGCCCGGTGATGCAGCCGACAGCAGAAGTACTCCCCGAAAAATGGAAGAGGAACTGATATTAAGAGGTATAGATCCTTCGAGCATAATATTAGAAACCAAAGGAACCAATACGCGCTCGCAGGCGCTGAATTGCGCCGGATTGGTGAATTACAAAACGCCGATATTACTGGTTACTTCGCCCGAACACATGCGGCGTGCGGTGCTTTGTTTTCAGAAAGTGGGTTTTGAAAAGGTAAACGCTTTGCCGGCATTTGAAAATGCCGCCGAAGCCGATTTTACTTTTCACGACGATGAACTGGGCGGAAATACAGTGTTGGTTCCCGATGTAGGAAAAAGCATGAACATGCGTTACCAGGTTTGGAACCACCTGAAATACGAAATACTGTTCGTGCGGGAAATGCTTGCACTTTCGTATTATAAACTTCGGGGATGGATCTAAGCCCCTTTATCAGTTTTCTTTTTTTTACGACGTCTTCTCGAATTGTAGCGCCCCAATAAGAAAGTTAATACCGGTGTAATTATACTGGCAAAAGCCCATTCCGGATTCTCAACAAACAACGCATAAGTATTACGCAAAAATAATCGTGATTCAATTTTAATATCGATGTGGTAGGTTTTATCAAACGAGGTAACACGCTTCATATTATCATCGTAAACAATCACTTTTAGCACCAGTTGTTGCACGGCATCAGTGGTGGTCGGTGTAACTTTCCAATGCCAGCCTTCCATATTCACCGCAACTTGCTGAATGTCTTTATCATGAATCTTTTTTATGGTAAATCCTTCATTATCGGCATCGTCAAGTCTCAATTCCAAAAAATTGAATAACTGAAGTTCTCGTATCAACAGATCTTCATCTGCCGATTCGAAATCTTCATCGCCGGTAGTTTCTGCCACCCTTTCATCCATCAATCGACTGATCATTTCATCATCGAGAAGATCAGCAACAAAACCGATCACTTCACTTGTTTTTTTATAGGTCATTTTATGAGGACAATATATAGCCAGTTTCTTGAAGTTCGGCTCATAAAGATCTGCGTCCGTAAGTAAATCGCTCATTCCTGACATGGACGTGTCAATTTGAGGAGAAGTTGTGGTTGTTGTTTCTCCGACTCCTATATCTGAACCGGCATCTTCTGCAACAGTTTCTTCTTCGGGTACCATATCTTCTTCAGGCATATTTTCTTCCACACTTTTATCACTCGACAAATCAGTTGCTTTTTCAGCAGGTGCCTGCATTTCTCCTCCACAACCCCAAAATAGTATCGCCAGGAAAATAATGGGTATATAATGTTTCATTTTGCTTCTGTATTTTTTGCTATTCAAACAAGTTACAAAATTATAAGCACAAAAAAAGGATGTGGTATTACATGCACCCACATCCTTTTTCAGTATTGAAATGTATAAATGATTTACAACTCCACAATCAACACTGTTTCTTTATCGTCCCTGATGATGTCAACAGAAACACGCTGTCCGGCTTCGAGTGTTTGCAAACGAGCCATGTAATCGTAAATGTTTTTTACCGGTTTTCCTTCAATGGCGGTAATAATATCGCCTTTTTCCATGCCGGCACGGTAGGCCGGTTTATCTTTGGTTACGCCGTCGATACGCATGCCTCGTTTTTCCAATCCGGCATAATCGGGCATAATCCCGAAAGTCACTTTAAAACGTCCACCACGGCTGCGCTGGAACTTGCTTCCGGCTTCCTGGAAAGTAAGTTTTTCATGGCGGTTCGCAACTTCTTCCAGAACAGCAGCACCGTATTCCATAACTTTTTGTGCACCTTCGTAATCGATCAATTCTGCATCATCGCGTGGAGTATGGTAATCGGGATGAGCACCGGTGGAAAAGAAGAACACCGGAATATCCTGGAGGTAAAATGAGGCGTGATCCGAAGGGCCGATTCCTTCGCCTGAAAAAGCCAGCTCAAAGCCGGGATTAAGATCAGTAAGAATCTGTTCGGTTTCTTTCGCAGTTTTTGTTCCGCCAATGCTGATAGCATTTGTGGTTGTATCGAGGCGGCCAATCATATCGAAATTGATCATGGCCACTACACTGTCCAGATCAACAGCCGGATCGTTGGCAAATGCTTTCGAGCCAACCAATCCCATTTCTTCGGCACCAAAGGCCATAAAAATAATGCTGCGTCTGTTGCTCTTTTCTGCAGCTATTTTCTCGGCCACCTGAATCACTGCTGAAACTCCCGATGCATTATCGTCGGCACCGTTGTGAACAGCAATTGTATCAACAGCACGTGAACCTGAACCCGGTCCACCCATTCCAAGATGATCCATATGCGCTCCAACAACCACATATTCATCTTTAAGTTTCTCATCGGTACCGGGCAACATTGCCACTACATTTTCTGTCGTCTTTTCTTTGAGTTTTACGTTTATGGTAGCGTTCACAATTGCCTCCGTTGCCAAATTCATCCCGGTATTCTTTTCAATTATCTTAGCTTCCAGCGACGACACTGTTTCACCCGTTCCTTTTAAAATTTCGTTAGCAACTTTACGCGTGACCTGTAAAACCGGAATGGAAAAACGGCTGCTGTTCTTATCGAAGAACAAGGACGAGAGTTCGTCTTTGTCATTAAATTCCGGCCCGGCAACCAGAATCAATCCGGCAGCGTTTTTGTCGGAAGCCGTTAATCCTTTTGCACGTTCGGTTGAATACTGCAAATACGGACTGTTCATATTATCAAGTTCAGGATCGCCCTGAAGTGCAAGCATCCATTTATCGGATACATCAGCACCGGAAAAATCGTTCCATTTCAGTGTGTCCTGATCCACCTCCAAACCATATCCGCAAAAAACTACGCCGGCTTCCACCGTTGCATTTGCAGAAAACGCATAAGGTTGAAAATCAAGTTCCGGAGTGTAACTCTGCTCCCCTACTTCTAATATGTTTCCCCCGGCCAATTCTGCATCAGCTACGAGATTAAAATACTGAAATCCATCGTCGTACATCAAATCCAATCCGGCAGTTTCAAATTTGGAGCGCACATATTCAGCCGCAAGTTTATCACCGGCTTCACCCGATTTTCTTCCTTTTAACGAGTCGGATGCCAGGTAACCTATGTCGTCCTGTATCTCTGCAACAGTAATATCAGGATTATACTTTGGTCCGCAGGCGGTAAATCCAAGAACAATCAATACAATGGATAAATACTTCATTATTAAAAATTTTGAATGAAACAATTTGTTTCGGAAATGGTTTTAACAACTAAAATCACTCCCCGATTCCCCGGAACCGTGGTGTAATATTAACCATAATTCATGATTATAAAAAAGTAGATGACTATATTTACGACTTTTAAAAATTATACGATTTGATCTCATTCGGAACAACATACTGGCCTGCAATTTTATTAGCATTTTTAGCGGCAGCTCTTGGAATTTCCTTGTTGCTGTATTTCAGGAATAAAGCCAACAACGAACTCTCAAAAAGCCAGCGGCTTATTCTGATGAGCCTGCGGTTTCTGTCGTTTTTTCTGATCGCTTTTCTGCTGTTGTCGCCTTTTATCCGCAACCTGAAAAAGATCACACAAAATCCTGTGATCATTGCGGCCTGGGATAACAGTTCATCGATGATTCTTGGTGGTGATTCTACAAATGCCGCCATTGCTGTCGATGGCATTCATGATGAAATCAACGATCAACTTTCGACTGATTTCGAAGTGATCAACTACACTTTTGGAGATGACTTGAATCCTGATGAGTTGACTTTTAACGAAAAAAGATCGGATTACAGCCAGATGTTGACATCGGTGGTCAACAATCATTTTAACCAAAATATCGGGGCGCTTATCGTAGCCGGCGATGGCATTTATAACCGGGGCAAGAATCCGTTGAACCTGCTCGAAGAAGTGGGATTTCCGGTGTACACCATCGGTTTTGGAGACACAACAATTGTTGAGGACGCCCGAATTCAGGATGTACGAACAAACCGAACAGCATTTTCGGGAAATAAATTTCCGGTGGAAGTGGATGTTCAGTTCTCGCGCATCAGAAACAAGGCACTGAAACTCTCTGTTTTCCATAATAACCAGGAACTGGAAAGTGTGATGATCACCCCGCCCAACAATAATTATTTTATTACCAAGGAGTTTATTCTGGAAGCCGATGAGCCGGGCCTGCAACATTACACAGCAAGAATTGAAACTACCGATAACGAGCGAAACACCGACAATAATACATCTGAGTTTGTAATCAATATTCTCGAGAACAAACAAAAAGTGCTGATCATTTCCGATGGATCGCACCCCGATATCGGCGCCATAAAAAACACACTCGACGAACAAAAAAGTTACGATGTTTCGGTATTTACTGAAGAACCCTATCCAAACGACCTGAAAGAATTTAACCTGCTACTGTTAAACCAGTTGCCAACCTCTGGTAAATCGATGGGTGAAATAGTGGAGAGAGCCAGAGCGGCCCGACTACCAGTGCTTTTTATATTAGGCAGCAAAACATTTATCCCGCAATTCAATACGTTGGCGCAGGGTGCCCGGATAGATCTGCTGGCCGGTTCGGGAGAAGAAGCTCAGGCGGTGTTAAATCCGGCCTTTGCCACTTTTAAGCTTTCGGAAGACTTTAAAACACTGCTCCCGATGTTTCCGCCCTTAATGGTAAATTTTGCTGATTACACCCTGGACGACGGATTCACAACACTCTTCTACCAAAAACTAAAAAACATTGAAACCGGTAAACCTTTGATGGCCACCGGAAAAGTCGAGGGAAGGAAGATTGGTTTTATTTTTGGCGAAGGAATCTGGCGATGGCGTTTATACGATTATTACCAAATCCAGAGTCATCAGCATTTTAACGAGTTGATCAACCAAATGATCCAGTACCTGGCACTGCGCGAGAATGAGGACAATTTCATTATCGACCATCAGCCTGTTTATGCCGAAACAGACGACGTGATACTTACTGCCGAGGTTTACAACGACGCCTACGAAAAAGTAAACAGTGGCGAAGTCAATATTGTACTGAGGAATTCGAACAACGAAGAATTCAATTTCACTTTCGATATTCAGGGCGATAACTACTACTTAAACACCGGGCATCTTCCGGTAGGAGACTATACTTTTAAAGCTGAAGTTATGCTTGGCGACGAACAGTTTACCGAAACTGGCTATTTCACGGTAGTGGCAGTAAATCTCGAAAATGTAGTAACACGTGCCAACCACAATACACTTTATCAACTGGCAAGTTTAAGTGGTGGCGGATTTTACCTACCTGGCAACACCGGGCAGCTCATCAACGAGCTAAAAAGCAGTAATAAGCTTAAAGCGGTGAGCTACTACCAGGAAATGGTAAATGAGTTGCTGAACCTGAAATGGCTGTTTTTCGTTTTATTATTTCTACTCAGTGTGGAATGGTTTTTGAGAAAATACTGGGGTGTGTATTAAAACATGATCTTTCGTTTACTGAAAATGAACATATTCTTTAAAAAATATTATGTTGTATGGCTTCCGTTGTTTCTGATTATGAGCTCATGCACTTCGTTAAAAACAATAACGATAGAACTCCCTAAAGAAGCAAAAAAAGAATTATCGCCGGAGATACAAAGTCTGCTTATTATTAACCGAACAGTCGACGACTCATACACCAACCTAAAATCCGACTCACTACAGCAACTTTTCTTCGACGAAGGATTTAATACTGATACCGTAATAAAAGACATCCAGGCCGCTGATACCATGCTAAAAGCTATGGGAGATCTGCTGTTTGAATCGGGGCGTTACGATGTTGTTATTCCGGAGCAACGATTTATTGAGCATAAAAAAAATGCATTTTTTAGCGAATCGATGTCGTGGGATGCAGTAAAATCGCTTTGTGAAGCGTACAGTACCGATGCTGTTCTGTCGGTAGACATGTTCAGCACAAGAGTTATAACGAAGTACGACAAAGAAACCTACTTTAATCCGGCCGACAATGGATTTTTTTCGGCTTTGGAAGCACACATGGTTGTGGTTTACGAGGCACTCTTTAAAGTTTATGAACCCGATAGTGAAAAAGTAGTGCTGCGTGAATTTATGCGCGATACCATTATTTGGGAAGATATGGCCGGCTCGGCACAGGAATTGTTTACCCGGTTTACTCCGGTAAAACAGGCGCTCACTGAAGCCGGGATAGCATTGGCTCTCGATTTTACCGAGAAGATCGGTACTTCGTGGATTCCCGAACAACGAAAGCTGTTTACCAGTGGTGACGAGCAGTTAAAGTGGGCAGGTGAATACATTGATAAAGGCGACTGGGCTGCAGCAAGCAAAATCTGGACAAAACTGGCTACAGAAAGCACTAAGAAAAGTGTAAAAAGTAAAGCGCTTTATAACCTCGCTGTTGCAGCCGAAATTCAGGGCGATCTGGATAAAGCCATTTCGCTCGGAGTAGACTCATACAACACCATGTACCAACAGTTGACCTACGACTACCTTGAACGCCTGAAATACCGGAAACGTGAACTCCAAAAACAAAGCCAATGAAACGCATTTTACTATTTGCCATCATAATAGTTGCCTTAAGCGCGTGCACCGTTTATAAAGAATATCCCATAGAAATTTACCAGCCGGGATTAATAGCCGTGCCGCCACAGGCCGAAAATGTATCGATCGTTTACCGCAATTTCAAATACACAAACGATACACTGCAACATTACTACCAGGATGACTTCAGGCTGAAAAAAGCGCGTAAGGATCCGGAAAACCTTGATTCAATTTTGGTGAACATGTGCATGCAGGAACTGGCTAAAAACCTGAAAGAAAAAAATGCTTTTACCAATATTCACATCTTCCCTGAGCTTTTCAAGGAACATCATGGCGAAAAATTGCCGGCACTCGATTTTGATGTGGTTAATAAAATAACGAACACCACTCAATCCGACCTGTTGATTTCGCTGGAGACCTATTCCTCTTTCTACTCAGAATATTCGTCTACCGAGCAATATCCGGGGAAATCGAATGAAGTGATTACAGCAGCCGTTTGGGCAGTTTATAATCCAAACACAAAAAAAATGCTGGAACACAAAACCATGATCGACACTATTTTCTGGAACGGCTACGACGACCAGGGGAATTACCGGCGCAAAAGCAAACTGCCACCGCGAATTACAGCTCTGAAAATAGCCTCGCAAATGGCCGGGGAAAACTATTCAAAACGATTTTTTGCCTCGTGGCAAAGTGTTGACCGCATGTATTCGGTTCCCCCACTCCCCGATTTTGCCGCTGCCGACGCGTACGTTCAAAAGGGAGAATGGGACAACGCCATTATGCTTTGGAAACGATATACCGACGACAGCAACGGCAAAATGGCTATTAATGCCCGCTACAACCTGGCGCTGGGCTACGAAATGAAGGATGAACTCGACACCGCTCAAAAGTGGCTCATTGCCGCTCAGCAAATTGCCCAGGACTACCGAAGTAAGGAAGACCTGAAAATGATTTTACGATACCGTCAACTGCTTCTTAAACGCCAAAAGGACATTAACCGGCTGAACCAGACCGAAACCAATCTCAAGCCATAGTCAATGAAAGCACGAACTTTCAATATTGCGCTATTGTTTGGCATTCTGATTTTTACTCAGGGCTGTTACACGCTGTACAATCCCAAAACAATTAGTATCGACATTGTGGAACCGGCCAGGGTAAAGCTGCCTGAAGATTATAAGAAAATGGCGGTACGTTACAACAATGTAAATGTTGCCTGGAATCCAAATACAGCTATTTATCTCCTTGACAGTGAAAGCGTCACCGATTCTACGAACCTGGATAGTATAGCCTCAAAAATATATTTTGAGCTGTTTATTTCCACATTAAAGGAGCAGCAATTTTTCGAAAAAATCACCGAGATAAAAGCAGCTGATTATTCGCATACACAGCTTATCGATACGCTCACAAAGCCGGAATTTGATCCGGCGGATTCAAGCCTGACTGAGGAGGAATTGACAAGCATTGTGGGAGCACACATTTTGGCTGCAGAAATCAGAAAAACGAAACCGATGCCGGGTCGGGTTGAGCAAAAAAAATACCTTGATCCAAAACTGGCCTTGTATTCAGAGGAAGAGCTTTCGGCTATTGCCGATACCTGTTCGGCCGATGTATTGCTATCGCTTGATCATTTTTACACCGAAAATGCCCTTGCGTATTTAGAGTACAGTTCCACAGCAAAGGAAGTGGTGCACGTCCATTACTCCTGGACAGCTTACGACCTGAAAGAGAAAAAACTGGCCTTTCATTTCTCAAGAGGCGATACCATTTTCTGGTCGCATCAATCCTCTTATAAAAAAGAAGCATTGAAACGCATTCCGCCGCGACGCGATGCCGTTTTAAATGCCGCCGATATTGCCGGTGCGAATACCGCCGAATTTCTGGTACCTCACTGGAGAACGGTTCAGCGTATATTTTATGAATCGGGAAATCCGGAAATAAAACCGACTTCGCAGATGGTGAATAACGGGAAATGGCTGGAGGCAGCCGAAGTGTGGAAAAAGTATACCAATGACAAGAACAAGGCTCTTGCTGCAAAATGTAAGTTCAACATGGCTGTGGCCTGCGAAATGAACGACCAGATTGATGCCGCATTGGGCTGGGTGGTAGAATCGTATTATGTATATGGCGAAAAAAACGAAGTACATTCCGCCAATTGCCGCGAATACATCAACATACTGGCACAGCGCAAACAAGATCAGCAAATCATCGAAAAGCAACTTAGCCTCGACGAATAAAGACCATATCCCGGGTTTACTCCTCCCCGATCAAACGAATACCATCGGAATCAAAAGCGATCAGACGCTTTTTATAAAGCGCGCCCACGGCTTGTTTAAAAGTTTTCTTGCTGATACCGAAAAGCGCTTTTATCATTTCGGGCGACGACTTGTCGGAAACTGCCATGAATCCGTTGTTCGCTTTTAGTTTTTCGAGGATATCGCCTGTTACCGGATCTACTTTTTTATAGCCGGGTTTGTCAAGTATTACGTCGATCTTCTCATCGTTCCTAACCTTACTTATATAGGCAGTTGTTTCCATGCCTGCATGAATTTCACGAAAGACCTGGTTTTTATATAGGATCCCCGAATGCTCTCGATTTATTATCACCTTGTAGCCGATGTCCGTTTTTTCGGTGATAATCACCTTCACTTCCTGACCCGGCTTGTATTCCGGCGGAGTGTTATCGAGGTACTTGTGCAATTTAGAAGAAGCAGCAATACGGCGCGTCAAAAGATCGAGGTAAACATACACCCAGTAATGCCTGCCAGTTTCCATTCGTTGTTTTTGTTCGCTGAATGGAACCAGCAGATCTTTGGGCAGTCCCCAGTCGAGGAAAGCACCAACTTTGGTTACAGCTTTTACTTCGAGGTAAGCAAATTCGCCAACCATTGCCAGTGGTTTTTCAGTAGTGGCCACCAGTCGATCTTCCGAGTCGGTATAAATAAAAACTTCGGCTTCTCCGGCATTTTTATGTTCGTCTGAAACAAATTTCTGAGGCATCAGAATCTCGCCCAGATCGCCGCCGTCGAGATAAACGCCGTTGGCCGTTTCACGCACAATGGGAAGTGTATTTATTTTTCCTATTTCTGTCATAATTGAGTAGCTATTTAAAGTAGTTCCTATAAGTTAAACCTGGAGCCTCGAGCTAATTTGCCAGCAATTCGCGGGCAGTCTGCAAAGTGGTATCGGTCAGTTTTTCGCCACCTACCATCACGGCAAGCTCTTCCACCCTTTCGTCGGCATTCAGCAGTTTAATCGACGTATATGTTTTGCCTGCCTCTTCGAATTTGTAGACCCTGAAATGTGAGTCGCCGCGCGCAGCCACCTGTGGCAGGTGGGTAATGTTGATGATCTGTGTCGATCCGGAGAAGGTTTTAATGATGTTCCCCATTTTTATGGCAATTTCGCCCGACACCCCGGTATCAATCTCGTCAAAAATAATGGTGGGCAGCGCTTTCGAATTGCGCAATAAGTTCTTGATGGCCAGCATTACCCGCGACATCTCACCGCCTGATGCGATCCTGGAAATATCATCGACCTTCACATCGGCATTGGCGCTGAACAAAAAGGTGACCGCATCCAGACCGTCCTCACGGAAATCGTCGAGCGGGTGATGTTCGATCTTGAATTTTGCCTTGGGCATTCCCAGTTGAGTCAGGTCGGTAATCACCGACTTTTCAATTCCCGTAAAAGCTTTTTTCCGAAGAGCTGTCAGTTCTTCCGCCTTTTGTTTTAGCTTTTCCCGCAACTCATCCAGGGCTTTTTGCTGCTTGTGAATTTCGCCTTCGTAACCGGTTACCGTGTTTATTTTTTCATCCAGTTCATCGCGCAGCTTTATCAACTCGCTTACCGAGGCTGCGTTGTGTTTTTGCTGAAGGCTGTACAACAAGTTCAAACGGTCGTTTACCTGCTCGATGCGGGCCGGATCGTGTTCGATGCGCTCGGCAAGCATCAAAACCTCATCCACAATATCCTGCAATTCGATGGCAGCACTTTCAAGGCGTTTTTCCAATTCGGCAGCTTCTTCAGCATAAGCACTGATTTTTTCGAGCGCCTTTTTCCCGGCTTTTACATTTTGAACCGCCGACAACTGCTCGTCATCGAGCAATTCAGAAACGGCCGAGTAAGCAGTTTTTATTTCTTCAGCATGATTCAGGATGCCCAGTTCGTGCTCCAGTTCTTCCTGTTCGTTCTCCTGTAAAGCGGCTTCTTCAAGCTGGTTAAACTGAAACTCAAAATAATCGAGATCGGCTTTTTCTTTGGCCGCCTTTTCTTCAAGATCTGCGAGCGCTTTTTGAGCCTTTTTAAAAGCCGTGTAAAGCGTCTTATAATCGGTGAGCAAGCCCGCCGATTTAGCAACCGCATCCACAAGATCGAGTTGAAATTTCTGATTGCTGAGTTCCAGGTTCTGATGCTGCGAATGGATATCTATCAGTTGCAGTCCCAGTTCCCTGATCACCTTCAGCTTAACCGGTGTATCATTGATAAATGCCCTCGATTTCCCGGCAGGAGTAATTTCGCGACGCAAAATGGTGATGTCGTCGTAATCCAGGTCGTGGGTCTCGAAAAACGAATGCAGCCTGTAATTTTTAACTTCGAATGTCCCCTCCACTACACATTTCCTGCTGCTTTCTTTTAACACCGAAAGATCGGCCCGGGCGCCCAGGATCAATCCAAGAGCTCCGAGGATGATCGACTTCCCGGCGCCGGTCTCACCGGTAACCGTATTCAGGTTGCGGTGAAAATCGACCTGCAATTCGTTGATCAAAGCATAATTAGTAATGAATAATTTCGACAGCATATTACCCTGTATTACGAAGTAACGAAAATACCAAAAATAGCAGAAGAAGCACCGCCTGCAAGCAATAAAAAATCGTGGAGCGTGGGAAACGTGACATAAGCTTGTAATATGAATTAAATTTGGCTTTATTTAATATCCGCCGATCTCATTAGTATTAAATTCTGCATAGATATTAGCATGTTCTGTATCGAACTTCGAATTTTAAAAATCCACAAAATGAACTACTTTCGTGCAAAATTTGGGTGATTCACACAGAGGGCACAAACGTGGAGAACTACTGTTTTGGTTCCGCAAAAGCTATTGCTCATGTAATATCACACGAAAAATTAGATACCACTATGCGTAATTTTTTAATAGGTCGGGTAAAAAGCCTGAAATATGCTTTACGGGGAATGTTTTTACTCTTAAAAACCGAACATGCTGTAATCTCACAATTTTCCATCGCAATGGTTTTTATCGTTCTGGGATTTTACTTTGAGATTTCTCGCATGGAGTGGATCATTCAACTCTTACTGATGGGCCTGGTTCTGGCTGTTGAGAGCCTGAACACTGCCATAGAAAAACTGTGCGATTATATTCATCCTGATTTTCACAGCCGTATTGGCTTAATTAAGGACATTTCTGCGGGAGCAGTTTCGTTTGCAGTAATTTTCACTATAATTATAGCAGCAATTATTTATTTTCCTTATATATTTTAGCTTTTGAAAAACGATCAGTCAAAATTAGTTAACACGCACTTAAACAGTAAAGTTACAGAGAATTTTACGCGGGTAAATTACAGCTCGTTAATTCCACCCTTTTTAGTTCTGCTTCTTTTTTATATTTATTTTATTTTCTCAAAAGGAAGTGGTAGTTATGTCGATGAATATATTAGCCTTCAAAAAGATCTGTTTTTAACGATCAATGCTTATTTATCCAAATTTCCGGGTTTACAGTTTAACCTCACGCAATTGGGCGATGTTCTTATCTTTTTCCCGCTTTTAACGGTTTTTATGGTGTATTCACCAAAACTCTGGGAAGGCTTAATAACTTCGGCAATTCTTTCACTGATCGTATCGGCCGGCTTAAAAAAATTATTTCATGTACCAAGGCCGGCAGCCATATTCGACAACGATACCTTTACCATTATAGGCAGAACCCTCACCGGAAATACATCATTACCTTCGGGGCATTCGATAGCTACTTTTGTAGTAATAACAACCTTGTTATTTGCTTTTATGCCGGCCAGGAACAGGCAGAAAATAATATGGATCATTTTAATGCTTGCAACAGGTCTGTTTATTGCCTTTTCGCGGGTTGGCGTTGGTGCGCACTATCCTTTTGATGTTCTGATTGGCAGCACCATCGGATATATCGTAGCAGTTCTCGGAATCAGGATCAATGCCAAACTCAACTGGTTGACCTGGATGAGGAATAAAAAATACCACCCTGTATTTGTGGTGCTTTTTGCCGCCTGGATTTTTGCCATTGTTCAAAAAATAGTAGCCGATAATTTACTGATATTCTATTTTTCATTAATCGCTTTAGTGATTTCACTGTACCTAATTTTAAAATCGTATGTTCAAAAGAAAAATTAAACTCATCTATTATGCTTTAATAGTTAGTTTTTTAAATCTGATACTTTATCATTTTTCCTTTTATAAATTCGTTTACAGCATTATCGATATTAAAACTTTAAACGGTGTTTTGCTGCTTATCAGTTTATTGGTTTTAACCATCGCACTAAATGCTTTGGTATTCTACATCGGCGTACAACTGCTTCGTAAAGTCGGTAAATGGTTGCTGGTATTGTTTTTTAACATCAATGCTGTTGCGGTATATTTTATAAACACCTACAGCGTTATCATCGACAAATCGATGATCGGTAACGTGCTGAATACGAATTATGAAGAAGCAAGCAGTTTCTTTTCAATCACTTTTTTGATCTACATTATTTTCCTGGGGATTATTCCGAGCATTCTGTTGTTGAAAATTAAAGTCAAATACGCGAATTTCAAAAGGTTCGGTGTGCAGGTAGCTGTAACTTTGGTTTTGTTACTGGCCCTGGTTTATGCCAACGCCACCAACTGGTTATGGATCGATAAAAACTCGAAAAAATTAGGGGCTTTGGTGATGCCATGGTCGTATGTGGTAAATACCAGCAGGTATTATCACAGCAAGAACAAAAAAAATAAGGAACAAATATTGCTACCGGATGCCACAGCCAGGGACAGCACAAAATCGGTGGTTGTTCTTGTAATTGGAGAATCTGCAAGAAGCGCAAATTTCTCGCTATACGGCTACCCGAGAAATACAAACCCCGAACTGGAAGAAATTGACAATCTGCATGTTTACCCCGCAGAATCGGCCGCTACTTATACCACCGAAGGAATAAAATCGATTTTAGAACACAAGAAGACCGGTAAGTTGTACGAAATTTTACCCAACTATCTGTACCGAAATGGTTTTGAGGTGATATGGCGAACAACAAACTGGGGAGAGCCCACCGTTAAAATAAAAGACTACCAGACAAAGGAAGAGCTCATTAATGCGTACAATAAAGAAGATTTTGAGTATGACGAAATTCTGTTGTATGGTTTGAAAGATGAGATACTGGACAGCGAAAAAAACAAAATATTTATTGTCCTGCATACCAGTACCAGTCACGGGCCGGCCTATTATAAAAAATACCCGCCCGAATTTAACCAATTCACACCGGTGTGCAAAAGCGTTGAGTTGGCCAAGTGCACCCAGCAGGAACTGATAAATGCCTACGACAACACGATTCTTTATACCGATCACATTCTGACAAGTTTGATTGAGGAATTGGAACAACTGGAGGAATACAATACTTCCATGATCTTTATTTCCGACCACGGTGAATCCCTCGGCGAGAAAAACCTATACATGCACGGAATACCGCTAAGCATTGCACCAAAAGAGCAATACGAGATTCCATTTATTGTATGGGCCTCGAATAATTCACTGGAATTTAAGGATCGCCAATTGTTATCGCAGCATCATGTTTTTCATACTGTTTTAGACTTATTGGAGATCGACAGCCCGGTTTATGATGAAAATATGAGTATCCTGAAAAAATAAGTCAGAGCTGCTCGTTTTTACTCGTATTGTATTTTGGTTTGAAAAGCACTCCTGCATGGGAAGTAGCCCGCCCCCACTGCTGAGCCGGCAGTTAAAGCTTCATCGTAAAGTTTTTTTGATCCGACGAAGCGAAAAAGCTACTATTTAGAACCCCTACAAGTTACTCTGCCTGTTGCTATTTCCCTGATTAACATATAATTTTAAGGTTACTAATCCAGGTGACACCCGGACCGAATTGCAGCGAGAGATTTTTCACCCGGAGGTTTTGTAAGCTTTTTTTCCGATTGTAAGCGTTTATAAACGCTTACAAATATTTACAAACGGATATTGCATTGTAAAACAGACAGTTTATTTAAAAAAGAAAATAATTGATATAAGGAAAATAACATTACTAGTAATGATGCACACTAGTTGGCAACAATTTGAATCCGAGATTGTTGATGCTTGTAGAACTTAATTGAATGAATATATACGAAATACATAGATCGAATCCGGATATATTTAACCAGCTAAGCTTAAATGACCAGCTATTCTGTTATTACGAATGCCCTCAGAAGGATAAAGTCCTTCAGTTATATTCTAATCATAATCAGTTAACCTTTACTATTAGCGGCAAGCGGATTATTAAGCATGGAGATAAAAAATGGATATTAAATGATTGTCAGGGCTTTTTGTTGAAAAGAGGTGCCTTCCATCAGGAATTACCGAATGATTTTACAGATTGGAAAGTTTTGGTATTGTATTTAAAAGATAATTATTTGAAGAAAATTTTCGATGAATTTAGAAACTATCTACAGCTAAATAATCTGCCTGAAGTAAATGTAGACATGATTCAACAGTTCATGCTAAACGACCAGATTCGTAATTGTTATGAGAGCCTTTTACCTTATTTTAAGAATCCACAATTACTACCTGATACTATTTTTGAAGGAAAGTTCAAGGAATTACTTTACAACATCCTGACACACCCAGAAAATAAGCACATCCTGGCATATATAAATCAGATCACTGAAGATTATGTGATACCGATTTGGGAAGTAATGGAGGTGAATTATATGTATAATTTAAAAATTTCAGAATTTGCTGAGATTTCTAACAGAAGTACAAGTACATTCAGACGAGATTTTGAAAAACATTATGGTACCACTCCAGGGAAATGGTTAACAATGAAAAGACTTGAAAAAGCCAGTCTGCTTCTCATCAGTTCAGAAAAATCGATTGGTGATATTACTTTTAATTGTGGCTTCGAGAATGTATCACATTTTAGCCGGATTTTTAAGGATTCGTTCAATGTATCTCCCTCTGAATATCGGAATCAAAACAAATAAATAGTCAATGTATTTTGTATTGGATGCCAAAACAAAAAGAATGATTTTTTAAGAAAAACGCTTTGATAGATGCGCATTTAACTTTGTGATGTAGTTATTAATCATTAAAAAATTAACATCATGAAGAATTTGTTTATTTTATCATTAGTGTTTTTTTGTGGCACACTTGCTGCGCAAAATCAGGAAACTCCTGAATCAGGAGAAAAAGTCATTATTGATAATGACAAAATTGAAGTAATCGAATATTTCAGTTTACCACAAGGCGATGTATGCGGATTGGGGATGCACCATCACGAACCTCACTTAACTATTGTCTTAACAGATGCAAAAGTTAAGATTACTCCCGAGAATGGAGAGACTCAGGAAATTGAAGTTAAATCTGGTACATCCATTTGGTTTGGTGATGCTGAGACACATGCAGTAATTAACTCAGGAGACCAACCGACAAAGATGATTTTGGTATATTTGAAGGAATAACAGCTAAAAACTGTTGCCAACATTTTGTATAAGTAATGGCAGGCAATGTGGTAAATATCAGAGTTTGTAGCCCGCTCAAACAGCGTAGCGGTTTGACAGGAAATTACCACGCAATCTGCCACTACTCATACAATTTACCGTTACAGGGCATTTTGAAAGGGGACAAAAAAGTCACTTAAAGATTGGCTATATTTGAGAAAAATCAAATATGAATAATTCCGAAATTCAAATATTTACGACAAAAGATGGAAAGACTGAAATTGAAGTTCAGCTTGACAATGAAACAGTTTGGCTAAATCAATATCAACTCGAATCTTTATTTGAAACAAACAGGACTTCGATAAACCGACACATTTCCAATATTTATAAAACTGAAGAACTTGAGGAAAAGTCAACTTGTGCAAAAATTGAACAAGTTCAAAAAGAAGGTGACCGGGAGATAAAACGAAAAATCAAATACTACAATCTTGATGTAATTATTGCGGTCGGATACCGAGTTAACTCGAAAAGAGGAACCGAATTCAGAATTTGGGCAAACAAAATTTTAAAAAACTTTTTAATAAAAGGATTTTCAATAAATGAAAAACGGTTATCCAAACAAAATGAGCAATTAAGGGAATTAAAGGAATCTGTAAAAATTTTAGGGAATATTGTAAACCAAAAAGAATTATCAAGTGGAGAAAGTATCGGTTTACTAAAAATTATCACTGACTACGCTTTTGCTCTGGACATTTTAGACCGGTATGATTACCAGACGTTAAAAATCGAGGAAACTTCAGGAAAAGAAAAATATCAACTTACTTACGACGAAGCAATTAAACAAATTCGACTGGTAAAACAGAAATATGGAAATAGTGAATTGTTTGGTCGCGAAAAAGACAATTCCTTTAAAAGTTCGGTTTCAACAATTTATCAAACATTCGACGGAAAAGATTTATATCCAAGCATTGAAGAAAAAGCTGCAAACCTGCTTTATCTGGTAACAAAAAACCATTCATTTTCAGATGGAAATAAAAGAATTGCCGCATTCCTTTTTCTTTACTTCCTGGAACGAAACGGAATTCTGTATAACGAAAATGGAGAAAAAAGAATTGCGGACAATGCTTTGGTTGCGTTGACTTTAATGATTGCTGTTAGCAAGACTGAAGAAAAAGACACAATTACAAAAATTATAGTAAACCTGATAAATAAGAAAAATAAAGCACGTTAACAAGTTATATATGGCAGGCGGAGGTTTTAGCGGTCTGACAAGTCAGACCTCGTGCCCACTTTCCTGTAGGTCTGACTGGATTTCTTTTCGAAATCCCGCCCGCCCCACATACAAGTGACCGTTGCTAAAAAATAAATGCATGACAAAGCTTACCGTCCTTCTACTATTTCTGATCCTTTTTTCGGGGATTCAGGCGCAAGAACCAGCTAAACCTGCGATTACCCCGTATTGGGGATTTGGCCACTGGATATGGGAAGACCAGTTTCATACTTCAAATACGGTAAGGTACCTGGTGGAGGCTTATTCAAAAAACGACATCCCCGTTGATGTTGTGTTGTTCGATAGTCCGTGGTCGTCGGCCTATAATAATTTTGAGTTCGATACGGCGCTTTATCCCGATTATGAAGCACTGATCGATGAGTTGCACAGCATAAATATCAAACTGATTTTATGGTACAGCGGATTTGTGAACAAGGAGTCGAGGGAGGTTCCCTTAAACCAGTCGCCACTGTTTGAAACGGCCGTAAACAACAATTACACGGTAAATAATGGCGGCCTGTATCAGTGGCATAAAGGAAAAGGCGCCCACATTGATTTTACCAACCCCAAAGCAAGAGACTGGTGGCACCAACAGGTGGATAAGGTACTAAAACTGGGCATCGACGGTTGGAAAGTGGATATAAGCGCCGAATGGTTGCGCGACGGAATACTGACATCAGCGGGCTACCTGTCGAACAAAGAATTCAGACATTATCATTACAAAGATGCATTTGAATATGCCCAGTCAGTCAACCCGGATTTTTTGTGTTATACCTACGGACATGTGCATATACTGGACCAATACCTCGATATGGCTCCGCAAAATTATTCGCATTGCCAGTGGACTGGCGACTTCGACGGAGATTTTAGCGGACTGACCAGCCAGTTGAGTTTTATCTACTTATCGGCAAACAAAGGATATGGGGCTCCTGCCTGCGAAATTGGCGGTTACTGGGGCAAGCCTTCCGATAAAAAATCATTTATACGATATACCCAACTGGCAAGTATGGTGCCCACCATGGTTAATGGCGGCCGGGACGGTGCACTGGAGCACCACTTACCCTGGAACTACGATAAGCAGACCATTACTATTTACAAGGACTATGTGCAACTTCACAAAAGAATAGCACCTTACCTTTTCAGCACTTCCGTTGAAGGGCATTTAAACGGACATTCAATTATAAAGAAGAGCTTTCCGGAAAATAACAGTCATTTGCTGGGTGATGATATCTTCGTTAAAGCCATTACAAGCGAAAACGATACCGTAAAAATTGTATTTCCTGATAAAAACAAATGGATCAATTACTGGAATACAAAAGAGGTATTTGCAGCTTCAGAGACGATCCTTAAATATTATCCACTTGAAAAATATCCTATATTTATAAAAGCCGGAGCGATTATTCCTGTTGATATCGACAAAAAGGACATTGTAGAGTTCCTGATATTTCCCGAAGGCAAATCGAGCTATGTCTTTCACCAACCTGCCGGACAGGGCACAGAATATACAGATATAACTGTTGAAATGGATGAAAAGAAAGGGATACTAAAAGTAGCCTCAAAAGAGGAACGTAAATATAAACTAAGGCTGGTAGGAGTTCAGGAAGCTAAATCGGTTACCGGAGCCGATAAGTACGAATATGATTCGGACAATTTTGAATTATTGTTACTGAAAAAAGGCAGCACTTTTAAAATTAAACTCAAGGAGCCGAAATAGAAGATCGGGAATTACAATCCTTCGCTTTCGGCAATTTTATCGTATTTGCTGCCGTTTGAAGGATCTACTTCGTTTAAAATAGCTACTACCCGGTTACGTTCGTCGGGGAATGATTTGGAAAATACTTTAACCAGTTCGTCGGATTTGGCATCGAAAAACATCTGCAAAATATAAGTAGATGGCCTGCGACGGAAAACTTTCTGGATGTCGCGCAGCGATTCTGCGATATTGGCCCTACCCTCTTCCACGCGATCCGACATCATATCCAGTCCCAGACGGTGGTAAGTGTACATCGCACTTCGGAACGACGAATACGATTTATTTAAAACATTCTCGACCAGCCAGTAGCGGTTGCGTTCGCTTTCAAAGGCTTTCCAGCCCCGCTCGCGCGCATTTTGCGAGTTGTTAACAATGGCCTGCGCTTTCTCAAAATACGGTGTACCGCCTTCGGGCGAAAAGGTATCGTAATCGAAGCCTAAAATAATGTAGGCATAATAAGCCATGATATTGGTCAGGTTGTCGCGGTTCGAAGTCTCATTGAATTCCAGCGGCTGAAACTCCACGTAATTGCAATGAAAATCGTTGTCTTTAATGTTCAGCACCGTTGATGTGTAGCTCGAATTAAAAATCGGTCGTGTAAGCTGCACCTGGATGGAACCCTTGAATTCATCAGCCGAGATCTGTTCATCAAGACGAATAAGAATGTTGCATTTTATTTTTTCGTCGTAACTGTAAACATGATCGGTCCACTTACGGTTGTTCATAAACTCGTACAGGTCGGACTGCATGGTACGGAACAGGTTCTGGTTGGCGCCTTTTATACCGCGTGCCGAAACCGTTACGTTACAGCGCAACTCCTGTGCTGATGCTGCAACAACCATCAACAGCACTAATAATATGGTGGAAAATAATTTGGACTTCATAATGCTACGCTTTCAATTCAATCATTTTTTCTACAATGTCGCGGGCCACATCCTTCTTAGTTTTTAACTCAAAATCCTGTCTTTTATTGTCTTTTTCGAGAATGCTTATTTTGTTGGTATCCACACCGAATCCTGCACCTTTGTCGTTTAGCGAGTTCAGCACAATAAAGTCGAGGTTTTTACGCTCGAGCTTTTTTCCGGCATTGCTGATCTCATCAGTGGTTTCGAGTGCAAAACCTACCAAAAGTTGCTGGTCCGTCTTTCTTTTTCCCAGTTCCGCGGCAATGTCTTTTGTGGGCTGCAATTTAATGCTCCAGTTCTCTTTTCCCCGCTTGGTTTTCTCAGCGTGTTTTTCAACGGGTGTAAAGTCGGCCACTGCCGCACACATCACCGCACCGTCACATTCGCCAAAAGCTTTTACCGCAGCCTCGTACATTTCATGTGCCGATTCAACAAGCACTACATCGATATTACGGTTTTGAGCCGACACCGTTACGGGGCCTGAAACCAAAATTACCTGTGCTCCTTCAGCAGCCAGTTCTTCGGCAATGGCATAACCCATTTTCCCGGAGGAGTAATTTCCAATAAAACGTACAGGATCAATTTTTTCGAAAGTAGGTCCTGCTGTGACCAGAAACGATTTATTCAGCAGTTTTTTTTTTCGTGAGAGAAGCCCTACGACCTTTTCCAGAATGTTCTCGGGTTCTTCCATCCGTCCCTTCCCTTCAAGCCCGCTGGCCAGTTCTCCGCTGGCAGGATCCAGAATGAGGTTTCCGTAATCTTTCAGAATCGACAGGTTGCGCTGAGTGGAAGGATGAGCAAACATATCGAGGTCCATTGCCGGGGCAACCATCACCGGACATTTCGAAGAAAGATAAGTGGTAACGAGCATATTATCGGCAATGCCGTTTGCCATTTTGCCAATGGAGGTGGCAGTTGCCGGCGCTACCAGCATGAGATCGGCCCAAAGACCCAGATCTACGTGACTGTTCCAGGTGCCATCGCCTGATCCAAAAAATTCGCTGATAACAGGTTTGCCCGAAAGTGCTGACAAGGTAACCGGAGTAATAAACTCCTTCCCTGCAGGTGTGATCACCACCTGAACTTCGGCTCCCTCTTTTACTAAAAGCCGAAGAAGTACTGCTGCTTTGTAAGCGGCAATACTTCCGGTTATTCCAAGAATAATATTTTTACCTTTCAGCCTCATCGGCATGAAATTATATGCGTTGCTTGTTCTCGCGCGATGGGTTACGGTGATAAATTTCACTGTTTTTCAATTCTTCGAACGCAATAAGTGTTGGCTTTGGTAAACGTTCGTAGAATTTAGAGATCTCGATTTGCTCGCGGTTTTCAAAAATCTCTTCCAGATTATCGGTATAGGAAGCAAACTCCTGCAGTTTCTGGTTCAGCTCTTCTTTTAGTTCTGAAGAGATCTGGTTGGCTCTTTTGGCCAAAACCATCACTGTTTCGTAAATGTTTCCTGTTTCCTGTGTCAGCACTTCCAAATCGCGTGAGATGGTTGACGGTGCTGCTTTTGTTTTTTTATAATCCATATTTCTATTCTATAGTTGTTTCTTCTATGTAATGTAAAAGCTCTGATGCTTTTTCGTAATATTTATCAATCTCTTTTTTGTACTTGCTGTTCGGATATTCATCGATAAACGAAAAATATTCGTCGAGCGCCATGGAGTAACGGTCTATCTGCTTGTCGCTCACACTACGCTCGGCCAGCAAATACTTCGACTTTAGCAACATGTATTTCAGGTCTTCGCGGTACCTGCTGTCGGGATATTTTTCCAAACTGTTCGTAAGTGCCACAACAGCAGCTTTATACCTTTCGAAATCGTAGTACAATTTAGCATTTAAATACGACTTATACACGAGTTTATCTTCCAGTTCATCAATGAGGCGGTTGGCCTCGTCAACCCTTTCCGAAAACGGATACAGGTTGATGTACAACTGCAGGGCATCGATCGCTTCCTGGGTAATCTGTTGGTCGAGCCTTGGTTTGGGTGATAAAAGATACGAGCAATAGCCGATCATAAACTGCGATTCTTCGGCGTATTCACTCATCGGGAATTCCTGAACCAAAGATTTAAAATAATGGCCGGCCATTAAATAATCTTTCTGGCCCATCGTACTTTTTGCATAGAAGTAGTAGATCTTATCGGCTCTGCTGGTTCCGCGGTAAATGTTTACCAGTTCTTTGAACAGTGTCGATGCCCGAACGTACTCCCCATCTTCGTAATACTCTACTGCCTTTTTGTACTTGAATTCGTAATCGGTACTTTTAACCACTTTATTAAAGTCGCTGCACGCGCTTAAAATCATGGCTAACAATACAATACTTATTCCCAGAATCCTCATTTTCTTAAACATGGCGCAAAAATATACTTTTTTTTAATTAAGTGAAACTATATCAGCTGCAAAATTTGCATTGAAAAACAGACTAAAAATCTTACTTATTTCATTCATTTCTAGCTCAATAACTATTCCACCTTTCAATACAGGTCCACCAAAGTACAAGATAGCCATAAGAAATTAAGCACAACTTAGTATTATTTAACACATTTGCTCACATTTTAAAAAAGTTTACATTTGCAAGCTTAAACGAATACTTAAAACAGTAAAGAAGTGGATTTATTTGCGAAATTCAGAAACAACAAAGGCGACATTGGGAAGTGGATGGATCAGATACATGGTTATTTTGCATTTCCTAAACTTGAAGGTGAAATTTCTGCACGAATGAAATTCCGTGGGAAAGAAGTATTAACCTGGAGCTTGAACAATTACCTGGGGCTGGGTAATCACCCTGAGGTAAGGAAAGCCGACGCGGAAGCTGCCGCCCAGTATGGGATGGCGTATCCGATGGGGGCACGTATGATGTCGGGGCAAACCGTTAAACACGAACAGCTTGAACGTGAGTTGGCAGCATTTGTAAGCAAACCAGATGCATTTTTATTGAATTATGGTTACCAGGGAATGGTTTCGGCCATCGATGTGCTGGCCAGCCGTAATGATGTAATTGTTTACGATTCTGAATCGCACGCGTGCATTATGGATGGTGTATTTCTCCATAAAGCAAAAGGTGGAAAAAGTTTTGTATACTCGCACAACGACATTGACAAATGCCGTAAAATGCTTGGTTTTGCACAGAAACGTGCTGCTGAAACAGGTGGAGGTATTTTGGTGATTACCGAAGGAGTTTTCGGTATGACAGGCCAGGTTGGTAAACTGGACGAAATCGTTGAACTGAAAAAAGAATTCGACTTCCGTTTGTTTGTCGACGATGCTCACGGATTTGGAACCATGGGACCAACAGGTGCCGGTTCGGGCGAACATTTTGGAGTTCAGGATGGAATAGACCTTTACTTCGGAACTTTTGCTAAAGCAATGGCCGGTATTGGTGGTTTTATTGCCTGCGAAACCGATATCTGTTACATTTTGCGCTACAATATGCGTTCGCAAACATTTGCAAAATCATTGCCAATGGCCATGACAATCGGTGCATTGAAACGTTTGGATATGATACGTACCATGCCAGAGTTACGCGAAAATCTGTGGTCGGTTGTTAAGGCGCTGCAAAGCGGTTTAAAAGAGGCAGGTTTCGATCTTGGAAAAACCAATACGCAGGTTACCCCGGTTTATATGCAAGGTGGAGAAGAAGAAGCCACACAAATGATTTACGACCTTCGCGAAAATTATGGCATTTTCTGTTCGATAGTGGTTTATCCGGTAATTCCGAAGGGTGAAATTCTTCTTCGTTTGATACCGACTGCGATGCACACGCTCGAAGATGTTAAAATGACCGTGGATGCATTTAAAGAAACCCGCAAAAAACTGATAGCCGGAGAATACCGTACGGGTGAAATGGCAAAAGTAGAAGTTGATAAATAAGATTTATCAAATAATATATGGAGGGAGCCTTTTTAAGGTTCCCTTTTTTATTGAAAGTCACCGAAAATCAATAGCAAATTACGGTTCTAATATTCAGACTCACCCTGATTGTGCCTTTGACACAATCGTTCCTCTCTACGCGTAGGGAGGAATCGAGAGAGAGTTTTCAGAAAGTTTTCTACTCTAAATTTTGTTGATCATTCCCGAAGAATCCAGAAAATTTTATTGAATATAGATCTGTGCCCAGTTGATGTATTGCTTCCAGTCAAACGCGGTAACATCGTGTCCGCCACTGCGTATATGATAAGCCACCGTGTTTAGGATGGGTTTGTTTACGGGGGGCTGAACATCCTCCGGAATCCCCTCTATTCCATAAAGTTTGTACACCGGTCCGGCATAATAAGCCGCCAGAAACTCTCCTTTTGGATCGGCCCACTGATCTTCCTCGGCACTGGCCACATAAACCGGACGAGGAGCAATTAATGCAATCAGTTCATGTTGATCGACTATAAGCTTTTTTTCGTCGTGGTTGAAATTCTTAAAATTATCGCAAAACCAGTAAGGGAAACTTCGGTTGATGCGCCAGATGGTTTCGCCAAATTCGCGTTTAAACAAGGCTGCACCTCCACAACCCGAATCATTGGAAATAACACCTGCAAACCTCTGGTCACTGGCTCCAGCCCACAGGGCAGTTTTCCCTAAGCGGGAGTGCCCGAAAACAACGACTTTCGACTCATCCACATCATCATCACCCTCAAAATAATCGAGTGCCCGACTTAAGCCCCAGGCCCATGCTGCGATCGATCCCCACTCGTCATCAGCAG
The DNA here is from genome assembly GCF_037646455.1 of Maribellus mangrovi. Taxonomy (NCBI): domain Bacteria; kingdom Pseudomonadati; phylum Bacteroidota; class Bacteroidia; order Marinilabiliales; family Prolixibacteraceae; genus Maribellus; species Maribellus mangrovi. The sequence continues at coordinate 685,780 of NZ_JBBIXN010000002.1, forward strand.
GCTGAAGCTGATCATCGATATAAAACAGGCTTTGAACTCCGTCGGTCATATCGTTTTTATCTGGATCGATCTCGCCATAATAAATCGTGGCAAAACCAAAACCTGCAGCCAGCATTTCCCGAATGGCCCAGCGATCGGTTCGAACTCCTCTTGATTGTTCAGTCAGTTGATGATTGACTATCCCTAAGGAAGGATTATTGGCTACCCAGGCCGTAGAAATCAGAATATTGGCATCCTCGCATACCGTGTGATTTCCTAAAAAGTTATAACCTAAAAATACCGGTACTTTCTCATTCGATTTGGGCAGGTATATGAGAATGGTAAAATGAAGTGTCCGGCTGTTTTTTTCAAAAGTCAACTCAACCTGTTTGCGAATGGCTTTTCCTCCGAGTGCATTTTCACTCTCTTCCAGAATGTCATACCCACTGATTTTCAATTTGTCCGGAATCTTTCCGTAAATATTCTCAGCAAAATAATCCAGCAATTCAGGTCGTCTTTTCTTCTCCCAATTCTTTACATTTCTGATCTTTTTCCCTGAAAATGTTTTGAGCGGATTGGGCAATTTGAATTGCGGAACCTTGGCCTCATCGTAATTTGGTTCCCATTGTGCCGAGGCAGTTGTGATAATTACAGAAAATAACAGCAGAATAACAGTACGTATCATTGCATCCCCCTTTGCGTATACTGTGAATTTAAGGTTTTAATCGCACTTCCCAAAATTACAACATCACCATACATGACGGGAATGCAATCGCTCAGCAGAGCTTATGCAATTAACGCCAAATAGTGCTTACCTACTTTTTCGTATCATTTTTCCTTCCTTCCTGAATTCTCGTTCAATGCCTTTTAGCAGGTCGCTTCCGGCTATTGTTTTGTTGTTTTGTTCGAGGGTTTGAAGGCCAGCATAATGAATAACATTGACAATATTGGCACCACTTAATTCATAATTTCTGGCCAGGTCTTTTATACTGATCTTTTTATCGAGGCTAATGTCTTTCGGCAGGTAATTCTCCCACAGTTGCAATCGCTCTGTCGCTCCCGGATTTTCGAATTCCACAAAAGAATTAAAGCGGCGGGTGAATGACGGATCGATATTGGCCTTCATGTTGGTAGCCAGAATAACCAGGCCTGCATGTGCTTCAATCCGTTGCAGCAAATACGAAACCTCCTGATTGGCATATTTATCGTGTGCATCGCGGACATTGGTGCGCTTACCAAAAATCGAGTCGGCCTCGTCGAAAAACAGGATCCAGTCTTTATTGGCAGCTTTATCAAAAAGCTTCGACAGATTTTTCTCGGTCTCGCCGATGTATTTCGAAACCACCAGCGACAGATCGATCCGAAATACATCCCGACCAGTGTATTTACCGAGCAAACAGGCGGTCATGGTTTTTCCGGTTCCGGGAGGACCATGAAACAAAACCCGGTATCCGGGCTTTATTTTCCCATGCATTTTCCAGTCTTCGATCAGTTGAGCGTTGTGTTTTAGCCAAACCTCAATTTCCCTGATCTCTTCCATGGTTTTACCAGCCAAAACCAGGTCATTCCATTCCAAATCGGTAGTGATCAACTGCGCCGGAAAATCGCCGCTTAGTTTTGGGCGCGAGATCTTTCCCGAAGAAAACAGGTCGACATATTCATCATCGAGAACCAGCCGGCCGCTCATTTTGGGTTCGCCATGCGGCACCGGTTCAATGTACAAAACACTTTTGCGTGCAAACAGGTGATCATCTTCGAACATTGCCGAGAGCTTCACTCTTTTATCCAGATCGCGTCCCGCCAGAATATAAAGCAAGGTTTCGCCGGTGGGCAATATTCCGCGGTGGTTCTTACCTTTTACTCCGCCAAACTCGGGGAAGTCGCCTCCGTTGGGGAGGTATTCTGCAATTATATTATTGAAGAATTCGGGAGATACATGTGGAACTAAGGCAATTAACAGCATAAGCATCTCGACCTGTGACAGTTGATATTCAATCAAAAACTCATGTAATTCAGAGTTAATTCCTTTTGATATATTCCATTCTGGGAAATCACTCTCTTCTGCCTTTAAGTGACTGTTGAGCCTATACTCAATTACACTTTTCAAAAAATCCAGTTCCTTTATTACAACCATAAATTCTGAGTTCAAGCTTTTAATTATTCCGACTAACTCCCTTCTAGAATCTAATAGGCCTTTAAACTTTAAAAGTAATTAATTGGAAAGCTCTTCTTATTTGTGCAGGGGTAACTAGTCCCGGATGAAGAGCTGCCCATGGATTTGAAGTCTGGGCTCCGCTTGCCGACACCGCCGTAACAGAATATTCATGAGCAGGAACAAGAACCAATCCTTGTCCTAAACAAAGTGTTGCAAAGGTTCCGGTAATCAATACTCCACTTCGGGACGATGCATCTATCAATGCCTGTTCCCAATCGGAATAATCTGCCTTGTTGCTAATAATTGGCCTGCCTTCAGCATAACCAAGCGGATCAAGAATAACGAAATTTGCAATGTAGTTCCTAATCTGCCCCCATGGAATCCACGAAGTGACAATTCCGTCTAAACCTCTAAAGCGCAGACCATTCGTTTCATTAGCTCCCTCAAGAATAAATGATCTGCTATAAATTGTATCCAGATTGGCGTAGGTTCCGGTTGTGATTATTGTATCGTTATCAACCAAACTGTTCATTGTGCTTAACATTAATGAGATATTCGCTATTGAAAAACTGGAGTAGTTGTAAATGTGACGTGGAATCTCACCGGTTAGCACCATAATTGGCAAGGCAGAAAAACCTCCCTCCATACGACTTAATCCTCCACAAACAGCGGCATAAGCTCTTTCTATTGCCCAAGGCCAAACAATACGTTTTGTCCACCAAACGTTAATAGTATCTCCATCTTGCAATTGTGACTCATAGCCATTTTCGATTAAAAGTTGTCTGGCATCTGCATCCGACATCACTTCGTTTTTCTCTCTGAGTTCAACACCTCTTGGATCATATCCTCTACCTAATGAAACCCTAATTCGTGAATTGGCATCAACTATTGCCTGTCCCCCAACTATTTGTGGCCGGTAAAACTCAACTGAATACCCAGATTCGGTTTCATTTACAGCGTTGGTTAACTGCGTTCTGCCCCCTCCACGTGCAGCCATACCTTGCAACGTTGCAAGTAAATAGCAATCACCTATGGCATTCTGGATTACATCGGCCAATTCGGGTTGAGGATCAAACAACTCATGTGTTGTCAAATCAATATTCCATTCGCGCGGGCCGCTCTCTTCTGGTTGAGTAATTTGTTCGCTGTCGGTAAGAGTTTGGCTTGCGGCTAAACTACGATCGTTAACATCAATAATCCGCTGTCCTTCTTCACGATGGCTTGAACGGTTGTGCAATCGTTGAAAAGATCGAACTTGTCGTCCTGTATTTTTTTGCCCCTGTGCAACCCCCGGATGATTTCCCGGATATACATACATGTCCCAAAACGTTCCTAAATCCGCGCCAGCATTTGTATTTGTAAATTGTATAGCATTACTCATCACAGATTTGCTATCTTGAATATTGTTTAGAAGATTCTCTGCTGATTTTCCACGCACAACAAGATTAGCCACCGCATCGGCATGTTGTTCATACGAATCACCGGGTTTTCCGACACCTGATTTAAGGCTCACCCCTTTTCGTTGTTGAACTACGTGTGCTGCTTCGTGAGCTGCCGTATGAAGAGTCGGTGATCCACGAAATGCAACTTTGTTACCTGAAGCATAAGCCAATGAACCCATTTTACGGTTTGCATTTCGCGAGTTGGAGTCCCTGTAAGATTGTATACCCGATATATCATGTTTCCCGAAAGATGTTTGAATTTGATGGAAAAAAGGATAAGCTACCGGACTTCCCAGAAAACCTGTACGCGCGGTTTGTTGTATCTTATTGATCGTATGAGCTCCTTGCATTTTTGGCTGAACCATTTCTTCCTCTTCCTCCATTGGTTGCGTCTGTATCATTTCCTCCTCCTCTTCCTGCATCTGAAGATTTCCGGTTCTTTGTGTTTGAACCGGTTCTTCCTCTTCTTCTGGCTGCATTTGAATAGACATCTCACTGTCTGTAATTTCCTTTCGACTGTTATATGCATGGTCAGCCGAAGCAAAAAATGAATCAGCTTTTACATTTGAAAAAAAAGGAGTACGGTTATCACTACTTTTTACCGCATCTTGCTTTGCTGCATTTGTTTTCATACGATTACCATTCAACAATTATTAATTCCTTCTTCCACGGCAGTTTAATAATGGAAATGTTCCATTGCAATTTTTCCAACAGGATATCCTGTGTTTTTCGTTCTATGATCAGCTTAAAATTCCGATCTTTTTGAATGAGTTTACCATTTCGCTGCACAAACATCTCCCGTAATCCATCGGGCGAAGTATTTTTTAAGGCCGGCCACTTTTTTATGAGTTCGCCGAGCATATTATCCGCTTCCTTTTTAATGGATTCATTCAACAGACTCGAGGCAGGTAGTGTTGTCTGAAGCGGCACCTCACACAAAAATTTTTCCAAAACCATGTCGCCTTCAAAATACTGATCATTTCCTGTAGAACAATAATGAAGTGCCTGCACGGCTTTTAGGCGATCATGATCCTTTATGTTACCGGCTTCATCGAGCCAGTTAAATTGCTGAAAAAACAATTTCAAAAAGGGGTGAAAAAGAACCTGTCCTGCATTTTGAACGGCAATATCGCCGGCGTCTTTCTCAAAAAACAGCGGTTCTTTTTCTGTTGTAAAACTATTTTCGTTTGAATTAATGGTTGAATTTTTTTCAGTTTTACCCCCTTTTTGTTTTGTTACCCCCTTTTCCGTGAGTCGATTCCGGTCCCGCTGTGTTAATAAATCCGAAACTTTCTCACTATCTTTTTTCGCAAGCAAAAATCTTGTGTCTCGAGAAATTTTTTTAAGCGTATCTCCAAGCAGATGAATTTGTTCGTCTATCGATTTTTCGGAATAATTCTCTGATAAATATGCAGCGTAAAAACATATCAAATCCGGCTTCCATTTTAATGCAGATTGTTGCATTCCTATTTTCAATAAAACGGATATAAATTGACTTCTGAGAGAAGCACCCAGACTTTCGACAAAAGTGTTCCACCCGGGATCAAGAGTCAAGTCATAAGCCTCAAATGAGTTAATGAACTGCATGATGTTTCTAACCGGAAGTTGCAACACAAACCTTTCCAAAACCGTTTCATCCGATTTCAGAAGCTGTTTTACTTCGCTTACAAAACGCTCCTGTTGAAGACCTTTTGTCCATTCCTTTTCTGAAAGCAATTGATCAATATCTGATTTTTGCCCATACCACGGTAAATGTCCTTTCTTCAGAAAAAACAAGAATATGCTTTGCAGATTCTGCTCGCCGGAAATTTTATTGACTTGATGGTATTCTGAAATGCCGTTCGAACCTTTATTCTCACCGTTTACCGGGTAACGTTTTATAATGGCTGCGATGGCCATTTCTTGCTTCAACTGATTTTTAATTTCTATTCGCAAGGCATCGGGATTATCCCAGTTATGCAGCGAAATATCCAGATCGATCTGTTCAAAACGCAAAATGTTATCATCGGCTCCCACATCATTAAACAATTGTTCCAGCCCCGGAAAAACCTGGTCGTTCAAAAACGAACTGATGTGGTCTTTTAACCAGTAGGCTTCCTTCTCGCTTATCGCATCGATATCGAGAAAAACCTTGTCAATGATATGTCGGTCGGCATTCAAGATCAGATAAATTTATTTTCGATGATCACTTTCATATGATCGGCCAGGAGTAGCATGTCGGCAACCTTTGTGGCATAAACCTCCACAAACTTTTTCATGGTATCGCTAAAGATGATTTGCATTCCCTGCAACTTTTTCAACATACCCAGTATCTGGCTCAATATGCTGCCAATGAGTTCACTAAACTTCTCAATCACCTCATTATCCTGACATCCCAAAATGTTGTAGAAGAGTTGCAATTGCAATTCAAGTAATGTCAATGCCTGTTTCTGCAGTTCCGGATTATTGGCCAGCTCCATGACCATGCCCGAGGTGTCATTCATAAGACCCGGGAACATTTTTTCCAATTCGGCGTTGGCATCGCCTTTTAAGAACTCATCGATACGGTCGAGAACTCCTTTATTAAAATCGCTGGTACCACCATAAATACTTCGGGTCTGCATCAGAATATTTGCCAATACTCCTTTTGTATCCGGCTTAATGCCTGACAAAATTTTAGCATCGCTGATTATTGCAGCTTTTGTTTCTTCAAGACAGGTATTCACCTGTGTTTCCTCAATGTACTTTGTTGTTACCGATGTGCTCATCCGATCAGCCGGACACACATCTGCGCCTCTTGCCACCAAGGTAATTCTCCATTCTGTAGGATCTTCGGGCCGGATACTGATCGTTATCGGCTCAAGATTTGTGGTTGTCTGCGGAGAACCATTTATGGTCCATTCAAACGTCGAGGCATTTTTGGATTCGTTGGTGATCACAAGAATATTTTGATTTTCAAGCTGTTTTGGCGTACAAGCCGCTTCAGGTGCTGCATGAACAGTAACAGACAATCCTGAATCTTCACCGTTCAATAAAATTTTGTTGCTTCCCGGTTTGGCAGCCGCCGGAATAAAGCTAAATCCTCCAGCATTATTTGCAATTACTCCATCGCCCGATATCTCAACTTTAGCTCCTTCGGGTGTCACTTTAAACGAATATTCCGTTTTATCGTTGGCACAGAATGTATCGGTATCAAGATTAATCTCCGGCTGTATTTCAGCAAAAATAATATCGTGCTCAACAGTTGTTTTGCAAATGCCGTTAGCTGCAGTAGCTGTTAATCGCAGCGTAACTTTGTTCTCGTCGTTAACCGGCAATTTATAAGTGTGCGAAGGATTTTGTGCAGTAGCTGTTGCTCCATCACCAAACTCCCAGAAAAAGCCGGTTCCTTCCAAATCGCCGGTTGGCACAAAACGATGAGTTGCCTCCGTCGTTGGTTCGGCCGGAACTTCAAAATCAACCTGAATTCCCTGGTAAACCGTCAATACCGCATCGGTTACCTGATTGTCAACGGTAAAATGAATCGCCTGTCCTAACATTTCTTCCGGGAAATTATCGGCCACGATACTTATTTTGCCATCTGCAATGCTCACTCCCGAAACCTCGGGATTCATTCCAATTTCTCCGTCGGCAGGCGAAACTTCGTAAAGTATCGGATCGGTATCTGTCAGCAGGCAATACCTGTCGCGCGAAAGTCGTAATGTTGCCGGCGGTTTTGAAATAATGTAATTGATCGGTGCACAATCAGAGCAACACATGTAAGGCAAAGCAAAATCGGCCACTACCGTATTGTCAGCAATTTGCGTAGTTGGGATCAAGCGGTCGAGCACATTAATTTCTTTTAAACGGGATGTATAATCCTCGTATTTAATCAATTCAGTAGCGCTTTTCAAAACCGTTGATCGCTCCGATAAAGACAGCTTCTCCAGATTCATTATTTTATCGGAGATCATTGCCTTCGAAGCCATCAACTCCTCGGCTGCAATTGATGATCTTGAAAGTACAGCGTCGGAAAATACATTGGTAACATCGCGTGTTGTTTCGCTGTTTTTATAAACCAGAACCAGCGTTCCGCCCGGCTCAACACCGGCTTTGTGCTCCAGCCCGGGATGTTGCTCTATAAATTTCGAAAGTTGCAAACGCAGTAAGATCTGCTCTTTGCGCGCATTTACCTCGTCGAGCAAAACTTCCAGTTTTTTACCCGAACAACAAACAGTTGATAACTGGTTGATCAGCAACCCCGTGAACGACTGCAGTCCAACCGACAGTTTCGTAGTTTGGTATCTCGCTTTTAATTTTTTTACAAGACTGCACAACTGAGTTAACGACAGTTTATAATCGTTTACCCGGCTTACATCAACCAGGTTAACCGCTACCGGCATTCGCTGAGTGAGCACATAAGTGTGCGCCATCAGTTCCACCGATCTATCCACCACAAATTCTTTTAAATCGGGCTCGGCATTCCATTCTTCGGTATCAACCTTATCAGCTAACTTTTTGCTGGCATTGGCAATAATATCGTTTACCGATCCACCTTTGGTCTCTTCAATCGCCTTGATCATTTCCACGCCAATGGTATCTTCTACAGTTGTGATATTCTCTTCAACTGCCTTACCTTTGTCGGCCTCTTCATACAAGGTTCTTGAAGCCGTTCCGATCGTCGATTTGTAATAAACAGGTTGATAAGTCCTGGCGGCTGTATAATTCACATCAAAATTCGTATTGAGCTCCATTGGCCTTTTCAAATCAAGTTCAGCTTCCTTAACATTTGCCCCGGGAATCTTGGTACTGAAAGCCGAAAAGAAACTCGCCACCTCGGCAAGAATGCAGTCCTGCTCTTTTGTCCACGCTTTCAGCATCACTTTCAAATCCTCGAATTCACACTCGTAATCATCAATGTCGAGATTATCCGTTCTGAGATTGACTGATAGTGCTTTTACATCGAAGGAAAGTCCGTACTTTTTTTTCTGATCGTCGAGGTCTTCCAGCACGTCGCGGTAATCTTTCCCCTGGTGACCTTCGATCCGGTAAAAATCGGAGGTATCCATGTTGTAGCTCAGCGGATCCTGAACCTGCGGCGCTGATGCCAGATTCTCAATCCGGTATCCCAAATTGAAATTGTATTTAAATAATTTCGTTTTTGAATAGCTCCAGGCCTTCAAAAAACTGGTATCGAGCTTATAATAAAATGGAATGCTTCGCTGGCTCAATTCATGCAATTTGTTCGAAGGCGTTATCCTAATATCTCCACCCGGTTTGAAGTTGTAATTGTTGATCAATTCAAACAGTTTTAGCAAAAGACTTCTGGCTTTTGCAATCTCTTTACAATCGCAGCCCGAGGCCGGCGAAGGATAAAAATCATGACGCAAATCTTTAGGTTCGCTAATAACTTCCGATAGCAATCCCAGCATCAAATGTTTTGGGAAAGCAGTAATATCGGGCAAACAAAGCTGTTTGAGCTGAAGCAGCAAATCTTTTAATTCGTTGTAAGTATCCACCAGATCTTTCAGCAGATCGTAACGGTACTGAATATCGAAAGGCACACCATACGGACTGAAGGCATAATAACTGTTCAGTTTTGAAAGCGTAGAACTCAGCGAAGTTTTGGAAATACTGACTTGCAACAATTTGCCAAAGTTTTTTACGATCAAACTTATCCCCTGTCCAAGTTGCGAAACCGTATTGTTTTTGCTTAATGTGCTGCCTTTTATTGCATCGTAATAAGCCCGTTTTAATTCTTCGTATTTCGAGGTATTGATTTGATTGAGTACCACCCGTTTCACTGCAGGTTCGGGCAGATTAAAGTATTGTTCGAAGCGGTCGTGGTTGGTATAAATCACATCGTTGGAAGCGATAAATTCGGCATCGGCTTTTGAGACCAGCAACACCCGCAAACGATTGATCTGGGCAACTCCCTGGTTGTCGCAATCGATGGCTGTGCACAGATCGCTGGCATCGGCAAATGACTCAAGATAGAGCAACACTACCATATTATTCAAATCAGGCAGTTCGCTCAATGACGTTACATCTTCAACCTGTGTATCCGCAGGATAAAGCTCATACAGATCAAGCACTTCGAAGCCCATGTCATCACCACCGGAAAGTTTTCGAAAACGTTCATACGAAGCAGCATCGTCCTTAAATTTCTTGTACATGGAATACGTCAACGAACCGGTGACAATATTCTTCAATGGCGATTTCTCAATGGCCTTTTGTAGTTGAATCAAATCGCCGTCAGTAGTTACACCAACACCTTGCGAAATGGTAATATTCGCCCCACTCTTGCTGACCTTGAATCCGCAAACCAGTCCAACGCCATTCAGGAAAACCCGCGTCAAACGATCCTGGTCGTCAAAATAAGTTATAAACTCATTCAACTGGGTTTCGGTCAATACCTGGTTATCGACGAAAGTATGATACTTGGTTGTGATTTCTGTTAATTTCGATGCCATCACTTCTGTAATTAAAGGTTTCCAATATTTGTTCGGCCCAGAATCATCCGGCCTTCCAACGAATCTTCTTCATCATCGCAATCGATCAACCGGCCTGCGGGGTAAATCGAATTCAGTTGTTCGAGCGATTCTATTAGCTTTTTCAATTTAGTCTTCACCTGTTTCTGCCCCGATTTTGTTTTCGAAAGCAGACAATCTTTGTATGCTTTTTCAAACTGAACCATGTCGTTTTTATCGTCATCTACCCAGCCTTTTGGTTCTCCAATCCAGCAAACGCGTGCCAGCACATGAGCGGGTAATTCCCTGCGGATCAAGTCTTCCATAAAGTTTCTGAAATCCATATTTCCAAAACGGTATGTCCAGCCGGGTAAAATCACAGTAACGCGGTACGAATACGGATCGATAGGTTCGCAGCTTTCGCAATTATCGGTACACACCGACATAAACTCATCTTTTAATCCCTCGTCTGCAGTCACATCGGGACGCAGCAGAATGTGTTCAACAATGTACATTCCCTCCTCTTTAAAATCTTCGCGCAGGAACCGGATCAGGTCAAGAATAGCCTGTTTTACTTCTTCCTGGGTGTCGTAGTAAAGAAATTGCCGCGCAATAATCCGGTCGGTGCTGTCGGGATCGGCATTCAGATTGATCACGTCAAACGAATACTTTCCACTCTCCGCTTTTTGAATTTCGAAATTTCCAACCTCGGCCTCATCGTTAATAGTAAGCTGAAATCCCTCTTTTATGACTTCAGGATCAGTTTCCACCACTTTAACGATCGACTGATACATTTCTTCGCGGGCAAAACGGGGCGCATTGTAATTTACCGTTGCCGAAAGTACAGCCTCGCCTTCATCGTTCCTGATCCGCCAGCGGTAAACGGTTTTTTCGTCCGAATCTTTCAGCTCATAAATCTCGGCATACGAACCTGACAGATTGCGCCGGCAAAAATCCTGAACGCCGCACAAACGAGCTATTCGTTTTTGAGCACCGGCCACATTTTTTGTATCCCAAAGTTGAGTAGGTTCCTGGTCGAAATAATTGAACGCACTTCCACGCCAGTTACTGATGCCTTTGTTTACAATTTCTTTTTTTTCACCGTTTTCTTTCACAATCTCGCCGTATTCCGAAAGAAAAGTTTGCTTGGCATTTACCACGGCTTGTCCGGCGTAATTCCCGTACAGTTGTTTCATTAAAAATGAATACTGGGTGAAGTTTTCGGCAAAGCGTGCCAGCAAATGATCGAGCAATTGATTTTTGCGGGGAATATTTTCATCGAGATCTGCCAACAGGTTTTTGGTCAGGAGTTCATCATCTGATTCCGGGTAATCTTCTACCAAATCGGCAAATCCTTTAATGTCTTTTACAGCCTGTGTAAAATACGTACTACTCAAACTGTTATCCACCGAAAGCAATTCTTTTACTTTATCGAGATGGGCAAAGTAGCTGGCAAAAATCTGATCGAAAAACAAAAGGTAAGCTTTTAACTGCTTCGCCTGCGCTTTTCGTGTAACTGTGGCTCTTGAATTCAAACCCACCTGCCCAATTCCATAAGTCTCCGGAAAATCGTTCTGAATGGTAGTTGTTTCGCCGGTTCCAAAATACTCGCCTTCAGGAACGGGAATATCTTTATCCAACGCTGAAAGTTCCTGTCGGTCGCCTTCTTCGGTATCCAGTTCAGCCATGTATTCTTTTACTCTTTTGCTGTTTACGTTTACCGGCAACACGCCTTTGTAGTAGCTGAAGGCACTCAGGTGGCAGCGAACGGGTTTCTTGCCCTCATCCACACAAACCAGCCAAACATCTTTTTCTTCCTCGGGATTATTGCAATCATTTATCGAGATGTCTTTGATGAGTTTTACCCCATCAATTTTCATGATCAGTTTAACAATGTCGGACAGGCGAATTTCTTTTCGCAGGCTGGCCTTTTCAAGTTCTTCAGGATCGATAAAACCATGCCCAAGAACCGGTCCTTCAAAAATCTGGTCGCTTGAATACCCTTTGTCAAACATTTGTTGTAACGAATAAAACCAGAGCTTTGGTGAAAAATAGGCATCGATGGCGCGTAAAACCTGCGCATGAACTTTTTCTTCATCCACCTCGGGATCAAGTTCTATGCTGGCACACACCTGAATCGCATGCGTTTCCACTTTTTCTACCTTCACCAGATCCTCGCAAAGGTTACGGTTGGCATGGTAAGTAGTAATTATTTTCTGATCAATTTCTTCAATTTTGGCATCCTCATTATCCGCTTTTTCAAGAACGCGTTCGTCGTAATCCACAATAATTTTGTACAATCCATTTATTATGAACTGCTTCTGTTCCTCTTTATCAAGGGCCTCAAAATCTTTTGGATCGTAGCTCAGTAAGTCATTTTTACAATCCACATGAACTGTCTTTTCAAATTTTTGCAGCCAGCAATTTTTAACGCCGTCAATATCTATGAATAACTTCCTGTAATCGTCTTCTGTTATCGGTTTTGAAGGCAAAATCTGTTTGGCATCAAAAAACTGATCGTTTAGCGATCCCGGGCCGGAAGGAGTTAAAATATTTTCGAGCGGCATTGAAATGCGCGCACCGAGATCGGTAATGGCATAGCTTAGCATTTCGAGGATGGTGATACCCGGATCGTGCTCGTTGTAATCGGTCCAGATATTTCCGGCGAGCTTTTCGATGTATTCCTGTCCTTTTTGGCGCAGGAAAGCATAATCCAGGTCGTCGCCTGTTGCCACCTTTTTAGGAATGGTAATATGTTCGTTTAACTCTGACATGGTTCTGCGGGTTCGATTTTGACGTTTGAACAATTATTTTCGACATCGTAAACTCCGTGCATTTTCGATGATACCAAAATGGCTTCGGGACTGTTCGGACTTGCGATTTTCACCTCCGTTTCCTTGCCCGTGGCGGCATCGGTTTGAAACAGTTTTAAATCGCTGACAAAGTCCACATATTTTAGTTTTTCGACGTAATCGATAACAATACTTTTGTGCAACGAAAGGCCAAACTGAATAAGTGCTTTGCTGTCGAAAGCCCAGGGCGAAAGCAGGCGCGTCAGATCTTCTTTTAGTACTGATTTGTAATAAACCTCGTCGTATCCCTCATGAAATTGTACCTTCAGATCGACACGTACTTCCTCGTATTCCGGATTGATCACTTTCGTACTGATCAATGGAGAGTTTAATTTCCGGATAAAATTCTCAATACGATTCAGTGTTGCCTTGCTCACCCTGGGTTTATAGATGTCGAATACATTTCGGTTAACGATATCGGGAATCACTACCAGCAACACATTTCCGGGCGCCAGGTAGCTTGTTTTTCGTTTTTCATTTTCAACTTTTGTTGAAGTATGATTCAGGCACTTTACTTTATGAATTTCAGGAAATTCCTGAAGTACCAGATGCTCGTAATCCCACAAAGTAATGGCCCGGTTTTTATGTCGCAATCGCTCACTAACACGGCGATAAAAAGCTGAATCACTTTCCGTTGGCTGGCCTCCAAAAGAACTGTAAGGTTGCGAAAGCGACTTAATTCTTGGCGGCCTTACTACCATCTTCGAAATGGTGTTAGAGGACAATCCGTCGTTCAGATGATCCAGCTTGTTATTATTGTTTTCAAATTTGGCTTCTACTGCCTGTGCATGAATTCCAATAACTTTTGAAACAGCATTATATTTTTTGTGAATCCTGGCTCTCAGCCACATCATTCCGTCGGGAAGCAAAGTGTTGTCACTGGTAGCTTCTTTAGGAATTTTGAACTTAAATATGCCCGATTTTAGTAGGTTATCGGTTTGGTTGGAAATAATGGAAGAACGTTCCAGGCGTTTCCATTCGTTGCTGCACAACATCCACCACTCTACTTTTTGTTTGCCCACAAACGATTCTGCTTCCGGATTTTCACTGCCTTCGAGCACCTGTACCAGCAGCGATACATTTTGTTGTGGCTGTGCATTTTCAAGCCCTATGTAAAGTTCTCCGCCATTACAATAAGTGGGGACTGCATGCTGTATTTTTGCTTCGTCTCCGTGCAAAATCTTATTGGCAATTTTTTGCTCAATATCTTCCAAAGCCTGACCAAAAGGATGTTCGTGGTACAGTTCAAAATCTTTAACCTCATAGGTATCTTCGTCAGGTTTTAGTTTCGCTGAAGCATAATAATCCAGCGTTAGTTTTTCGATAAACGGTGTGTAAGGTTCATTGGGAACAATTACGCTTTTATCCTCATTACTCATGGCCAACGCATACAAGCGCGGATACATATCATGCAGAAATGGTGTATTTAATGAAAGTCGAACCGGACCAACATTTTCATTTTCTGCATCGGGATTTGACAAATCAAACGAAAAATAAAAGATTTGCTCCACCGGTTCATCAAACAGCGAAACCTCTTTCAACTCGCTTTGTACGGTCCAAACCTCTTGCTGATTCAGTTCTACAGCTGCAGTAAAGTACGAGTTGTTTTTAACGATAAGCGTTTTGGTCAGAAAATTGAATTGAGATATATTTCCCAATCCAGAAAAATTAAATTGCCCCGAAACTGCGTTCAATTGCACATTTGGAAAGGTTGCGCTATCTGAAGTTTCATCACCTGAATCAGAAGAGGAATCAATTTCCGGAATATCGTAAATACCGGTTATATAATTCTTTCCGGAAAAACGTGCCAACTTATTTTGACGATATGCATAATACCAGTCTTTAAAGTCATCCGGCGTATTTTTCCATTCAACATTAATGTTCAGTTTGTTCCATTTCTTTTTGTACAACTCGGCATAATCTACATAAAACTTCGATTTTTTTACCGGCTGTGTGCCAAACGGATAAAAGGGTTTTGCGGCATTTATTGCACCAATATCGTTGTAAAGGGTCAGGTTCTCTACACCAACCGCTGCCACATCTATCGAGAGTTCATTCAGTTTTTTATCGACCAGATCGCGGTAGAGTTCGTGCCCCGTTTCATTGCTTGTGTTGATGAGTACTCGGCAAACCGGAAATTCTGTATCGAAATTCTCGGCATGTATTTTTTTATCGTAAGCTACAACAGCTTTCTCGTCTTTTGGAATTTTGAAAAGGATATGAATCAAACTCAAATCGCTTGCATTAGATCCGGATGAAAAATCAGCACCGATTGCATTGTTTTTGAACGTTTCGATGATTTCTGCGGAATTTAGCCAGCCTTTTTCGCCAGTACACAGAATTTCAAGATTGGCTTTCAAATCATCAAACGAATACGATTTTGAAAGTGCCGTGTCGAAATCGAGTGTCAGTTGTACAAAGCGCTCTCCTTCCTGCAGTTCAAGAATTTCGCCTGCAACCGCAAAACCAATTTTGGCATCAGGCAATTCAGGGTATTCGCGCAAATCTGGCTCATTCGTTTCCGGCGGAACTTCGTAGTAGGCAAACGGCCACCATTTTACACTTTTATCCGGGAAATCGGCACCGGCGCCATCGTATGAATTGGCAACATCGGCAGCTTTTATTTTTTGGTACTCGTGATCGTTGTAAACGCTTTTTAGTGCCGCCACTTTGGCCTGATTGGCTACCAGGTCTTCCTCTGTTTTATAAATGAGTTTTTTACCGTTTGCGTCTTTCCCGGCATCCAAAGCTGTAGATTCGGATATGATTTCCGATTCCGCGTTTTTGGCCAGTTCAAATAAAACATGAACGGTATCGGGAGTTGCCGCTTGTTTTTCGAGTTTCAGTACCTTTTTATAGTAAAAATTGAGGTGTCGCTTTGTTAAACGGTTAAAATGTTTTTTCGTGGTATCAAGCAGTTTAATAAACGTAATGAACAAAGCCAGGTGTGGTGTGATTTCCGAACCGTTTTCGAGCTCTTCCAAAAAACTTGTCAATTCATCTTTTGCGATAAAAAAGTCCTGCCAGTTACCGGCCGGAACCTGGTCGTTTTTGGTATCGAAATAGTTGACGTGATCCGCAAAATCCCAGGCAAATTTCATCCACTCTTCCAGCCCAAAATCGTTCAGTTTTACCCATGCCGGATCGAGCGCCTCAATAAACCGCGATTGTTGTTCGGCTCCCTCACGAGGTAGTAATATGTCTTTTCCGCAATTTGCCATTTAAGTTTCGTTTATGTTTCGCTGCCTTCGGTTTTGTAGAATGGGAATACCATATTTTTTCGCGAGTTGGTCGACCGAATGGTGTAATCAATGTTGATCAGCAGTTCGCCTTCCAGCTCATTGATTGGATCGATGGCGATTTTATTCACATCGATTCGTGGTTCATGATACAGGATGGCTCTTTTTATCAGATCGATCACGTAAGTTTTCAACGTAAGATTTAAGGGTTTAAAAAGCAGTTCATCAAGATTGCAGCCGTAACCGGGAACCATAATTCGTTCACCCAAACGGGTCGACAACAAAATCTCCAGACTACTTTTTATGTCCTCTTCGTCTTCCAGAAGTTTCACGCTTTTTGTCCCCTTTTTAAATTCCGGGGGAAAACTCCATCCGCGTCCTAAAAATGAATTGTATTCCTGCATGTTAACCTCCAATTATTACGGATGCACTTCCCATTACTATTGATCCGCCGTGTGCCGTGAGATCGCCTACACGAGCGGCCGGCATTCCTCCTATAAAAACGGTTCCCGATCCCATTGCAATCGTATCGGGCGGCCCTGTACAAGTAGCCATGTCGCCTACGCGCGCTGCGGGCAATCCTTCAATCATAACCGTCGGTTCGCCGGGAGGTAAAATCGGTCCTCCAACATGTGGTGCTCCGTTCGGATTTACCATCGGACAGACGTGCATATCATTTATTCTTGCTGCTGGTGGCATATCAATTTATTTGTACTAATGATCCTGTAACTTTTGTAATGGCCGATGATGCCAGTTCTGAACCGGCGCCTCCTTCGGCCTTAAATTCAGCATTGGCTGTAATGCCGACATTGGTTCCTTCGATGTTTACATCACCCGTTGCTTTTATCGAAATATCTCCGTTGCTTTCGAGTGTTATCCCGCTGGAATCGAAAGTGCTCACATTTCCCGATTCATCTTCGATTTTTATCGTTCCTGCATCATCGTCAACCGTTATTATTTTTCCGCCGGGCGTTTCAAGAACGATCGACTTTTTCTCGTCGTTAAACAGGAATTTCAGTTCGCTGCGTGTTACAAATCCCTTTTCGTTATTGGGCTCTTCAGGCTCAAGCGGCGATGGCAATGCACTACTGTGCAACATGCCCAAAATCACCGGATCGTTTGGATCGTCATTCAGAAAACCAACGATCACCTCATCGTCCAATTCCGGGCGAAAAAAAGAACCGCGACTGTCGCCTGCATCGAGTGTTGCCACGCGTGCCCAAACACCTTGTTCGTCGTTGTTAATAATTGGCATGCGCACTTGTACCCGGTATTCGCCATTCGGGTCGTCGTGAATTTGCGTGACTTTTGCCACGTGCAATCCGCTAACCGCACCAAGCAATCCGGCTGCCGGCATTTCATTGATATCAACTGTTTCGGAGAACCACTTAGGATTGATTCCGAATTGGGTGTCAATGGTCCAGTTGCCTTCAGTAATCTGATGACGAACGGCAGAAACATATACCTTGCCGTTGAATCGATCACCCACGCCTGACAGTATTACTGTTGTATTTGGCTTCACATCGGGCACACCCTGAAAGCGCACCCTTCCGCGCGTTTTCGACAGCTGATTAAATAACTTTTTGGCATTGGCCCAATCCTGTAAACCGGCATCGGTACTGGCGCTTCCATCGCGTAATTCCAGTTTATCGAGCTCAATTACCGAAGCCAGTTCATCGGGCGAGATATTTCCGTTGAGTTCAACATCGTCATTATTGGCTTCCTTTTCCACAATTTCCTGGTTCGCCACATCCCAGCCAAAACTGCTTACATTGGCAAACTGATTTCGGGCATCCATCTCCGCATCAAAATCAAGGATCGTAGCCCCGTAAACCAGCGTCATTTTTTCTTCCTGCGAATAATCGGGAGCCAGCACCGAAAATTTACCATCGTCGATCACACAAACTTTGCCGTTTGCCTGGGCACGCGTTATGCAGAAATCCCAGTCGCTAACACGATACTGCACCATTTCAGGATAATCAGCGTTAGTGGATTCCACATCGGCTTCCAGTCCATGAGTACCAATAATTTCTTCCAGAATATCGCTGTCTTTGCTGTCATAGAAATATTTGCATTTGCGGCCGATGCTCATTTTCACGGCCTTGTCTTTGCATTCAATTTCCAGCTGTGCTTTGTCGGACCGAATCTTCAGATTATGCCGGATCACAATCCCTTTGAAAATGGTTTCTTCCTCGGAATGGTAACCGCATTTAATCTCAATTTCCTTTCCGGGAACAAAGAAACTTTCGTTGCTCAATACAAAATCCTGGGCCGCAGGATCGCCGTCGAGCAAGACAATTTTTGCCCAGGGAATCCGGTTGATCTCCTTTTGCACCGTAATGCTCAAAACCTGGTTAGTAGAAGACAGTTCTTCCCCCTCTACAAGAATTTTGTAAGTAACCAGGTCGGCCGACCGTGCAGTTGGTATGACTCGCGTTTCAGGCATATTTACGATACTTTTTCTATGGGCGGAAAGAATATTTTCTGTCCTACCTCTAATTTTCTAAAATTGGTGATGCGGTTTGCTTTTGCCACTTCGAGGTAATATTTCGAATCGCCGTAAATCCGGTGCGTCATCAATGGCAGCGTATCGCCCTCTTTAACCTCCCGAATGTGAGTAAGGTCGGGCGAATTATTATTCTCGGTGGCTACCCGCAAGGTATCTTCAACAAAACCTTTAAATTTTGCATTGGCTGTTGCGCGAAGCGGCGTACCGTCGGATTTAAACAGTTTGAACGTAATATCAACTTCGGTTAAAACACCTTTGAATAAAAGCGTTCCCCACGAAATTACCAGGTAATTAGGGCGGTGTTCATCACCGTTGTAATCAAATACCACCCGTTTAAACTGGTCGATATCTTCCATTATACCGTTTCCTTCATCGGCCGAAAGTTCGTTGTCATCGGCAGTTGAAGTGTCGCCATAATTCACCAAAACTCCCGTTCGGTCGAAGATAAACTCCAGTTCGAGATCTTCAGGCGGTGTGCGATTATAGCGCGGCGAAGAAGAACTTGTCCCCGATGCCTGCTGCTCATTCTGCTCCACCTTGTACTTGAAAACATACTTTTCCGGGTTCAGCAAAGTCTGAAATTCGCCATGGGCAACTTCGTTATTGAACTGTTCGTCGCGGTATGCTTTTATCTGCAGTTTTGTAAGTTCTCCCGACATATTAGCGTTCTTCTTTTTTCGATAAGATTTCCATCACCTGTTCCACACAGGCCTCAATGATCTTTTCTTTTGAGTTGTCCCCTTCACCAACACCACTACTTTGTCGCTGTTCCGGCTCACTGGAAACATTGATCTTGATATGTAGTTCCTTAATTTCTATCGGCATAATTATATTACGTTGAAATAGTTATAAGTAAGTTCCAGTGTTTCGATGGCCAGCTTGCTTTCTCCAGCATTAAAGTCGCTCATGCTCCATTTCACCGGGTAGGCATGAACTACGTTCCAGGTCATCAGCGGCTCATGTTTTTCATTCAGCAGTTTTACAATGAGATTGGTGGGCTTAAAGCTGAAGTTTTCAACCGCATCACGGCACCATTTTATCACCTCCGAATCCACCAGTAGTCCGCGTTTCAGAACCAGGTTAGGATACTTGGTCCGAACGGGAACTTTGTGTTTAAACCTGTTCTCTCCTCCTTCAGCAATTTCCTCAGTATCCACGTCAACAGTCAGTCCTGCAACCGACTGAAAACGCTGATCGCCGCTACTGGATGAGATATTCGGAAACTCAACGCTGAAATGAAATCCTATGGGTGGATGGAATTCACTCATTTGCTTATTCGATCATGGTCAGTTTTTCATGCACGAACTCGGCGGTCTCGATTGCAATTTCGTTGCCATCGGCTTTAAAATCGGTCGCCTGTATTTTGGTGATGTAGGCATTGATCGCTTTCCAGCTCACTACCGGCTCATGACTTTCGTTCAACAAACTGATCACCAGATCGCCACGATACTGCTCGCCTTCTTCCTGGAAATAAACGGTTTTCACCCATTTCTCGTAGAACTCACGCCCTTTATCGGCGAATGTTCCGCGTTTCAAAGTAATGTTGCTGTATTTTGAAAGACCGGGTTGTTTGCCTTTGTGGTATTCGGCATCGGCACCGGCACGGTACTCGATCACTTCGCGTTCGAAGTCGAGGCCTGAAACTTCGGTGCAGTTAAATTCTGTGTCGCCAAAGCTCACTTTAAAATGAAACTTTGGTAATGGATATGTAGTTGCCATAATTTATTCTTTTAAAGTTTTATTGATTTAAACCTCCTGCATTTTGTGAGAGAATCTCAGCACGATGAATTCAGCCGGACGAACGGCTGCCATACCTATCTCGATGATCATATAACCGTTGAGAATGTCTTGCGCTGTCATTGTTTCTCCAAGTCCAACTTTTACATAAAAAGCCTGTTCGGGTGTTGTACCTGCAAGTGCACCGGCTTTCCACTGGTTCACCAGGTAATTATCAATCATGGCTTTTACTTTTACCCAGGTATTGGCATCGTTAGGTTCGAATACGAAAACTCCGGTTGCTTTTTGCACTGACTCTTCCACCATATTAAAGAAACGTCGCACCGAAATGTAGCGCCATTCGTTGTCGTTACCGGCCAGTGTTCGTGCACCCCATACCAATATTCCTTTTCCGGTGAAAGCCCGGATTGCATTGATGGATTTTCCACCTTGCGTATGTACATTCAGGTCGTCCTGAATATCGTTGGTTACTTTTACGGTTAATCCCGAAACATAATTCAGGCTTACATTTGCAGGTGCTTTCCATACACCGCGTTCACCATCAACACGTGCATAAACACCTGCCATGGCAGCACTTGGTGGTAGTTCGAGCGGAAGGTTTCCAATTTCGGTGAGAATCTTATTGTAAGTGGCATCGTCAACCTGTTCAACGGCATTTAAACTCCGTCCGTTCATGGCACCGTTATTCTTGTCTTTTCCTTCTACTTTCCTGATCTCAGTGATCAGATCATTCATGTTTGTAACCACATTAGCAAAAGCATCTGAGTTTGATGTAATGCCCGTTTGTGTATTCAGCGGGGTATAATCTTCAAGCTTTTTTAGTTCAGCATCGAAGTTTACAGCGTTTACATCCAATAAATTTTTGATTTTTGTAGAAGTGTCAGCGTTTTGCATTTTCACAAACAGCTCCTTGAGGTTAATATAGACCTCATCGATCTTTCCTGCTCCTTCAAAATCAGCATTAAAGGTATTTAATGCCGCATCTATTCCGTCGGCAATTGTCTGATCTTCATCCGAAATTGTATCAGAAGCCGCTTTGGCCTCAGTGTTCAGTTTTGTTTTAAAATCATTGAGTTCGCCAAGCGATTCGAGCAATGCTTCAACCGCATCGAGAAAAGCTGTTTTTTTGGTGCTGTCGCTCGAAAAAGTTCCTCCAAGATCGAAGCCGCCGGCACTGTACATTTGCATTAGTACATCGCTCACTGCTCCCGAAATATCTCCGGGTGTAGTTGTCAAATCCACCAAATCAGCCACAGTAGCAGGTAATCCCGATCCGGGACTTTCAATAGCCGTTACATTGGCATCGATGGTTTCATAAGCTGTTGCATCGTAGGAATAATGCGAGACAACAATTTTTTTAGCATCAAACTGATAATTCAGAATTGTTTTCAAAAACGGATAATAGGCTGCACCATATTTCAGGTATGCTTTATCGGCACTGATAAATTTACGCAAATCTGCAATGTTCGAATCAGTTGGGCTTGCTGCATCATAACTTAATGTATCGATAATTGTAAACCGATCCTGAAGTTTGTTACACTGCGCTAAAGCATCGTTGTAGAGGCTAAAAAATTCTGATGGAGTTGACAGTGCAGTGGCATCCGGGAAAAGAAGCAAAGTAACCTCATCCACTTTGGCCACCTCGGCCAATCCGTCATTAAAATCATCCGAATTGTTGATCGAAGTCACCTGAGTGTCATCGTCATCCAAATCGGTTCCGTAGCGGCCAACCGAAACAATGTAACAAGGCCCGCCACCGTTGGCAAAGTATAGTTGTAATGAATAATACATCAGGAACGGTTCCCTTGATGCGGGCTGTGTAACCACTAAATCGCGTTTTGTTACGCCATTCAGCAGGGTATCATTAATTGTAATTCCAATGGAAGTTTCGGGTTTTGCAGTACCAAAATACGTTTCGTATTCCAGCATCGAGGTAATCCTTGTGGGAACACCTTTAAGATCGCCTTTTATTTTATTGGTCGCTTTTTCAGTATAACCAATAAAAGCAGGGATAGCTGTTTCAACTTGCGCTACCGATGGAGGCAATTTGGATATTTCCTCGATGTAAACGCCCGGTGTTTTGTAAGTTGTTGCCATAACTGTTTTGATTTAATGTGTTACATGTATATTTCTGAGTATATTTTATTGTCAGCCTCGTTGGGCTTTATGATGCTTGCATCGGGATTAGGCAATTGTCCTTTGTCGAGCTCAATCTTTATAAATCCTTTTTCTGTCAGCGGATGATCCTTTTTAGTGACCAGTTGTTGTGCACTACCGTTTTCTTTTTCTACATCATCTTTATTTTTCACTGTTTGGTCGGTTCTGAAAAAGTACCGCCAGTATGTTTTTCGGTTCCGAAAAACCAGTTGAAAAGAGGCGAAAGGATTCCTGATTTTTTGCTGTGCAGTAGTAATATTAAGCGTGGAATTATCGCCTTTCATCGATAAATTAATTATCCCGAACAATCCTTTCTTTTCAGAGCTAGACAACTTGCCCAGCATATCCTTTTCACCCTCAACGCTAAGTACATAATCGTCGCCGGCTGCTTGTGTTACATTACTTTTTTTGATGAGTGGGAAACCGGGAGATTCAGTGTTCAGTCGTCTATTGGAAAAGAAAAAGAGCTTACCTGCATTCGATAGATCAAGATGCGTAAGATTGTAAAAATTGTGATCTATAAGTTTTAACAAAAATGTGAATTCCAATGTGTCATCCAGTGTTACCAGTGGAGTGGAATCACTATTCTCTGAAACGTGTGCCCAAACAGTAAAACCGGTATTAGTGGTTTTAAAAACCAGTTTATGACCGGCCATTTGGCGCAGAGTTACAGTTGAAGGGACCAATTCAAAAATGGTTGAAATATCAAAGTCGGCAAGCTGCTTTTTCTTGTCTTTATCGTTCATTAAAAAGAACTCATCATTTCCTTTATCTAAATAATAAAGGTGTAATATCTTTACCTCGAACAGGGGTTTATATGTGATTGAAAACGTCATTGTTGCATATCGTTTAGGGTTCCACTAATGTGAGTAATAACTTCTGAAGTTCCCAGCTTTTTATCGCGTTCAAGCTGCAGGATCTGGACCTTGTAGATCACCGAAGGCAGCTGTCGCCCGCCCAGAGTTCCCCATATATTATTCAGTACTTCGAAGCCCGGAGTGTACAGTTCTACAATAAACCTGAAATGATCCAGGTCTTCCAGAGAAGCATTGTCGCGGTTATATACCGTATTTGATGATGTAAATATTTTTTTCCCCTGGAAAAACTCGATGGTACGCGAAATACTGGTGAGCGAAGTATCGTAAAATTCGCAGTTGGCAGCTACCATTAAATATATATTCAGGTTTACCGGGGGATTGCGGTATTCCGATTTGTTGTCGACCACTTTAACCGCAGGCATATTTTTAAGAGTTGGCTCCTCTTCAACACTTAACAGGCTAATAATCACCTTTCCGTCAAGCCGTTCTGCTTCTTTTGCTCCCGACTCCCAAAGAGCAACATTATCGAGGATCAGATTCTTATTTAAACCTACCTCGTCAAAGTAATTATCAAGTTGTTCTTTTAGAATTTGTACGGTCTCGAATATCATTTCTTTCTCATTAGGGTTTGTATTTAAACGACCTACATACGAGTTTTATCCCGCTGGGATACCTATAAATTCTAATGATAAAAGGGCTTTGGCGTCTATCTTCTGTATAAAATGAATCCGGGTTCAGGATTCAAGTGATTTAACAGTTACTGCAAGTTACGACAATAAGGAGTACAAGTCAATACTTTTACTGAATCTAAATAAGGATTAATCAATAATCAACTGAAAAACAAACCACTTAACAAAAAACTATTTTATTATAATTTCACTATTTGTAAATGAATTGTATCCATTTCAAATAGAATTATATTAGGCTGACTCCTGCCGAATAAGCTCTCAGAATTTAATACATACAAAACTCACTAGCTTTAATCTGAACCTAAAAAAAATAAAGTTTGAAACATGCTTTTATTTAAGACTTATTTGTCTTAAATTGCATTGCATTACAACCCAGTTACCGATCAAATTATGAATAACAGAAGAAATTTCCTTAAATCTTTTGGGCTGAGTTTGGGTGCAGCATTAACCACCGGATCAGTTACTTCTACCGCTTCAGAATCAATAATGAACACTAAAAGAATTGGTGTTTTGTTACCTACTTCGACCAAATATCCGGAATATCCGGAATCTTTTTTGAATGGACTCAACTTGGTTTTGGATGAACTGTCAGCCAAAGGTTCCAAAATAGAGTTAGTCACTGAAATGGTAAAATTTGGTTACACATCCCAGGCAGTCAGAAAAACAAAGAAATTAATAGAAAGCAACCGGGTCGGTCTGATTATTGGGCTCTTAAATACTAATGTCGCTTATCATGTCGGTGAAATTACCCGGGAAGCAAAAATACCGACTTATATTGCTAATGCCGGTGAAAATTCCACAGGCAATGAATTAGCAGGCAATCCATTCCTCAACTTCTCGACTTTAAATTTATGCCGGAACTCGCTTATGGCCGGGAAATTTATGGTAGATAACTTTGGGAAAAGACTGGCCGTTGTATGCGGTTTGTACGATAGTGGATACGATTCGATAAATGCTTTCAGACAAGGAGTTGAAACGTCAGGAGGAAGCATCTCGGAAGTATTTACAGACCAACAAGTTGACAGCGATTTTAATGAGCGCACGCTCACTCAAATAAAACAACAGGAATTTGATGGCATTTTTATATTGATGAACGGACCTAAAGCCTACAATTTTCTTAGGACTGTAAAAAATAAAAAATTAACTGTCCCAATAATGACAACTTCTTTTGTTGCCGATGAAAACCAGTTAATTCATGCTGGCGAAACCATGGATAATGTTTATCATTTGGGATCGTGGTCCACGAATTTAGAAGGTGAGGAGAATAAAAAATTTGTTTCTGATTATAAGAATGAATTTTACACGAATCCCGATCAGTTTAGTTACCTGGGATACCAAACCGGACTGATTTTGAAAAGTCAACAAAATAAACGAAATCTAACAGCCGGCGAGCTTTCGCTGCAATCGCCTGTCGGAAAAATTAAATTTGATTTAGGAACCGGCTGTACTACAGAAAGCCCGGTTTATGTGTGCAAAACAGTTTCGGGACATTTTTCTTCGCCTCAAAATGTGATTCTTGAAAAAATCCGCTCCGAAGATGATCATACTGAAACAACTTTGGATCAGGATACAAACAATATACATTCAGGATGGCTTAATCCTTACTTGTTTGTTTAAATAAATTATTCACCATTAAATCTTATAAATTATGGAACCCTTTTTAGGACAAATTCAAGCTTTTGGTTTTAATTTCGCCCCACGAGGCTGGGCATTTTGTCAAGGTCAACTTTTAGCAATCTCCCAAAACACAGCATTGTTTTCTCTCCTGGGAACAACATACGGAGGCGACGGAAGAACTACTTTTGCACTCCCCGACCTACGAGGACGGTCGATGGTAGGAATGGGTAATGGACCAGGCTTGAGTGACATCAGGCAAGGACAAAAAGGTGGCCAGGAACAGGTAACCTTAACCGTTGCAAATATGCCGTCTCACAATCATGCACCCTCGGTTGCAGTGCAAACAGGAGCAGGTGAATCCTCAGCACCAACTGGTTATTTGGCAGCCCATAGCGGAGCATTTGGTGAAGAGCCAAGTTCGGGTGCTAATTTAGCAGGCGTAAATAGTAACAATGCAGGTGGAAGTCAGGCTTTCAGCACCAGAGATCCCTTTCTCGGTTTAAACATCAGTATTGCCCTTGTTGGTATTTTCCCATCGCGAAGCTAAGCTGTATATGAGTATTAAAATTGGCATATTGTTACCCCGATCAGACATGTTCCCTACTCTGGCACTCGATTTTTTAAACGGGTTCAGGATGGGAGTATCAGATTGGGGTAACAATGCTAATACTCCTGAACTATTAGTTGAAAGCATTGGAAATGCATGCGGAGATTCTGTGTTGAAAACCGCTGAAAAAATGATACTTCAGGAAAACGTAGATTTGACCGTATCTTTCTGCAGCATCCATAATTTGAAAGATCTGGCAAGTATCTTCTCCGCCTACAAAAAAAATCTCATTCACCTCGATTTAGGAGGAAATGTATTAACACAAGAACATGTTAATCCGTATGTGTTACACCATACCCTGAACCTTTGGCAATCGGCTTATAAATCGGGAGAATATGCGGCAAAAAACTTTGGTAAAAGCGCAGCAATTGCAGCATCGTTTTACGATGGCGGCTATCACCTGGTTGAAAGTTTTGTTAGAGGTTTCATCGCAAACGGAGGATCTGTTGCATTCTCATATGTTGCTCCTTTCGACTATAAAACAGAAACTTACCAGGCGCTAATCGACGGCATTCAGAACAACAAACCTGATTTTGTGTTCTCACTATTTACCTACAAAGAAGAACAGAAAGTATTGGGCATTCTCTCCGAAAAAATTGAAGATAAAAGCCTGCCTGTTATTTGTTCACCATTGATCGGCCTCAATACAGAAACCATCAAAGAATATGCGTTAGAAAATGTTGTTTCCATTTCCTCATGGGATTTCACTCCTGAAGAACCGGAAATGCACAATTTCATTCAGGCCTTTGAAAAAAAATACAATGCCTCTCCCAATGTTATCAGTCTCCTGGGATTTGAAACAGGTTTAACTGTATTGAACTCGGTTGACGAGGAAGGAAATCTTCCACCGGAACTTGGCACCTATTCCGAAGATATCAAAATCCGGTCTCCCCGGAGAGAGCTATCGTTTAATTCTTTTCATGAATCACAAACAACTGGATATTTCGTATCGCATTACGATTTCACAAAACAACCCTATAAACGTACAGCATTGCAACAGATTGATCTTAATGGAGAAGAAAGTCTGTACGATCAATTTAAAGACCTCCCGTTAAGCGGGTGGCAAAATCCCTACATCATAACTTAAAAACATTCAGCATGAAAACATTTACTTTTATTCTCACTCTATTAATAATGATTTGGACACAATCGCTTCTGGCACAAAAAGTTGTTGTGATTGGGATTAACCATAACTCCACAAGTCCAAACACCGATGGCTTTTCTTTTCTGGCAGCAGAAAACTTGCTTGTCGGGGATATTATTTATTTTACTGAAAATGAATATTCAAATGCAGGCAATGCTTTTGTAAACCTCGAAGAAGGAGTAGTTGCATTTACAGTTACTTCAGCAATTAATACCGGAAACGTTGTATTTATAAGCGAAACCGGGACAAGTACAAACACCTTCAGCATAAGTTCAAGCAGCGGAAACGGAACTGCAGTAAAAACAAATTCGAGCGGGTCTTTTTCGATAGCTTCAGGCGGGGAATCGCTGTATGCCTATTCTGATGTGGATGAAGATCCATCGAATGGAGTGACTGAGATTTACTCCGTATTGTGCACCGGTTCAGGAGAAATACCAACAGCAACCGGAGGAAACATACCTGCCGATTTAGATCCCACCAACGATTACGCCAACGCCGTTGTGGTTGACGGTTTTACATACGGTTCTGTACCCGATCGCCTGGAATTCAACACCGGCGCCGGAGACCGCACCAATGTTAACCAAACCATGCTGGAGAATCCAACGAATTATACTACAGGCACTGCCGTAGCGCTTTCTACGCAGTCTTTTACCAATTTTAGTCTTTCAGAATCAAATCCTGTATTGACTGTATCCGCGTCACCTGCTTCAGTTAATGAAAACAGTGGCAGTTCAATCACTTATACATTTTCGCTGAGTGCGAATGCCACAAGCAATATCACTATCAATTTCAGTGTTGGCGGCACAGCAACCTTTACCACCGATTACACGCAAAGTGGTGCGACAACATTCAATGCGTCCAGCGGGACAGTCACCATTTCTTCGGGCACGAATTCAGCTGACATCACGTTAACTCCCGTTTCAGATGACGGACTTGAACCCGATGAAACAATCGTTCTCACCCTGAAATCAGGAACAGGTTATGATGCCGGAAGTCCGTCATCGGCCAGCGGAACTATTGTTAATGATGATACACAAGCTGTAATGCCTTTGGTTGCAATCACAGGAACCAATCAAAACGATCCGGAAGGATTTTCTTTTGTAGCACTCGATGATATTAGCTCAGGAACCGTAATTTATTTTACCGAAAACTCCTTTGATAACAGTTCGCTGGCGTTTTCAGGAACGGAAGCTGTTTTGAGCTGGACCTCTCCGGGTACCGATGTTCTGCGAGGCGAAGTTATTGCAGTAAAAGAAGATCCGGCAGGCACTTTTACTGCCAGTAGCCAAAGTGGTAACAATGGTAGCATTTCGCTGGTAAGCGGAACCCTGTCTTATGCTTCCACTGGCGAGCAGTTTTATGCCTATACTGATTCAGACAGTGATCCGACCAATGGCGTAACAGAAGTTCATTCGGTATTATTTACGGGAACGACTACAACGTCAGGCGGAAATATTCCATCGTCAGAAGATCCGTCCACTGTGTTCACCAGCGCTGTTGTTGTTGATGGCTTTGCTGCCACCGCACCGAACAGAACAGAGTACGACCCGGCGAAACGAAATGTAACCGTCGATAATGCTAACTTCCAGAACGTTGGTAACTGGCTGCATGGACAGGCAAATCAAGATCTTTCTGAAGTACCGTTCAGCAATATTATCATTTCAAAAGGCTCTGCAAGTCCGACAGTTACACTTGCTGTTTCTCCGTCGGATGTTGTGGAAGATGCAGTCGATACCCTTTTCTATACTTTTACAATGAGTGCACCGGCCTCAGGTGACATTACCATAAACTTTGACGTAGCAGGAACTGCCAACTTTTCGACAGATTACACCGTTGACGGAGCAAGTTCTTTCACTGCATCTTCCGGTAGTGCAGTAATTGCCAATGGCACATCAACTGCTGTAGTTTCGCTAGTCCCCGTTGGAGATTCTGATGTTGAAACACAGGAATCTGTTCAGCTCATTATTACTTCAGGAACAGGATATGACGGAGGATCTCCGAACGATGCCACAGGAACAATCTCAAACGACGATACCAGCACATCCGATCCTCTGGTAGCGATAACGGGTTTAAACCATGAATCACCCGATGGATTCTCCTTTGTAGCGGCACAGGATATTCCGGCAAGTACAACCATCTATTTCACCGATAATTCATTCGATAATACTACGCTCATGTTTTCTTCGGGAGAAGCGGTTCTTTCCTGGACGTCTCCATCAACGATTGTGCCTTCAGGCCAGGTAATTGTAGTTACCGAAACAAGTCCGGATGTTTTTTCAGTAACACGAAGTAACGGTTCAACCGAAACCGGAAGTATAACGCTTGAATCCGGAAACCTGGCACTGGCAACCGACGGCGAAACCTTTTATGCCTACGAGGATGATGATAACGATCCGACAAATGGAGTAGTTGATATTTACTCGGTTTTATACACCGGTGTGGTTGCTTCATCCGGTGGAGCTATTCCTGCTTCAGAGGATCCTTCCGGAATTTACGTACAGGCTCTGGTAGTAGACGGTTTTGCAGCAACGGCTCCTAACCGGACCGAGTATGATCCAACAAAAAGAAATGTACTGATTGAAGATGTTGATTTTGAAGATATCAGTAATTGGTTATTTGCACAAACAAACCAAACATTATCTAATGTTCCTTTTGATAATCTGAATATTGTGATCGATTATAACACTGATCCGTCAATAACAGGTCTGCCTGCAAATATTACAGTATTGGAAGATACGCCGACTCCCGTTAATATTGCATCGGCTAATATTCTGGATGATTCGGGTGACAGCATAATTACTTTGACAATAGAAGCTGGTTCCGGTGTATTTTTTCTGGCAAACGCACCAAATATGAATTTTAACGGAAATGCATCGGGTTATATTACGATTTCGGGTTCACTTGCAAATATCAATAATTATCTCGACTTCCCTACAAATATTCAATATTCAGCCCCTCAGGATTTAAGTGGGAATGACGCGACAACCTTAACATTAACAATAAATGACAATGGATTTACTGGTCTTGGTGGAGGTTCTGATGTCGTTTTAGGAACGGTAAATATCGATATAACTCCTGTAAACGATCCTCCTGTAATAACGAATGTTTACGGCGATTCATCTACAGAGATCGAAGTAGGGAATGGAGCCCAAAGCATAAGTGATCTGAATGATGCCACGGTTTCAGATGTTGACTCACCTGATATGAATGGAGGATATCTTAGTCTTAATCAAACAAGCGGAACAGCGAACGGTAATTTTGGAATGGATGGAACAACCGTCACCTCAGGTGGCGATGCCACAATTGCTGCCGGAGAAACAGTTGCTGTGGGAGGCACCGCAATTGGAACTGTTCATGCCACTAATGACGGACAAGGTGGAAATACACTTGAAATTGATTTTAACAGTGCAAATTCAACGAATGCAAACATACAAAGCTTACTCAGAAACCTAAGCTATTCAGCCCCTTCTGGAATTGATTCAAGAACATTCATTCTTACATTGAATGACGGAGACGGAACAGCCAATGGCGGTAGCAATCAAACCTCAGGAAGTTTTACTATAAATGTTGTTTTATTCGAACCGGACATTGCCTTGAAAACCGGACGAAGTTACATAAACGTCGGAGACACCATTGATTTTGGAGATGTTGAAATGGGAGATCAATCAGATACTACCATTTTTGTACTCAACGAAGGGAATGCCGATTTAACGTTGTATTCTATAGGCCAGGCTCCTGCATTTTACTCTTTTAATACTGCCGGGATAAAAACTAATCTTATTCCTTCTGATTCAACAAGCTTCGGTATTTCCCTCCAACCAGTTCAACTCGGGGAGAACATCTCTTTGATTTCTGTGGGTTCAGACGATCCGGATGAATCGAATTATTCGTTTTTTGTTAAATCTGTTGGTGTTGTTGATAGTACACCTCCAACGGTAGTTTGCCAGGATTTATCTATTTGGCTCGATCAAAGCGGAACTGCTTCAGTTACTGCACCTGAGATAGACAATGGATCAACCGATATCTCGGGAATTGATTCCATGTGGCTGAATAAATACGATTTTACTGCCGCTGATTTAGGCTCAAACCTAATAACACTCTACGTATCTGATGTAAACGGCAATGCAGATAGCTGTACCGCTATCGTTACAATTGGAGATAACATCGCACCAGATGTAGAATGTAATCCAATTACCATTTACATGGATGAAAATGGCGAATACCCGCTAACTGATGACCAAGTGGCTGAACTATCAAACGGAACTACCGACAATGTTAGTGCACCGGAAAACCTGAATATTTATGCATTAGCTAATTCCAATGTATTTAACTGTAACGAAAACGGTCATCAAATAGTGGTACAGGTATTTGCTGTCGACGAAGCAGGAAACAGGAGTAACTGCATCAGGCTTATTAATGTTATCGATACTTTCCCTCTTTCAATGAATCCGGTTGATGATATTGAAGTTTATCTTGGTGCTGCCAGGTGCGATACCACCATATCCATATCCTACCCCGAATTAACGACAAACAACAAATGCGCCGAATTCGCCCAAATTTCCGGTCTCGGACCTGACGGTGTATTCCCGGTAGGTACCACTGAAGAGAAATGGCTGTTAAGCAATTCAAAAGGAGATTCGCTGGAGTTCTCGTTTAATGTTATTGTTACATCAGATAACCTAGCTCCTGCCCTCGATCCTATTGCTGATATCGATACAACGAGTACTGTTTCAGAATTCATTATTCCATTAACAGGTATTTCATATGGCGCTGATTGTGCCGGGCAGGAAATTGCAGTAAGCG
This sequence comes from Maribellus mangrovi, assembly GCF_037646455.1. Lineage (NCBI taxonomy): Bacteria > Pseudomonadati > Bacteroidota > Bacteroidia > Marinilabiliales > Prolixibacteraceae > Maribellus > Maribellus mangrovi. The sequence continues at coordinate 717,956 of NZ_JBBIXN010000002.1, forward strand.
CTTCAGGGATCAACAGCGATGTTGTTAATAACATCAGTGTTGATTACACCTCACCCGAAGCAAGCGGTGAATTAACCTTAAGCATTCCAGCTGCTGCCAACGGAAGTGACACCATTACCGTAAACGTGGAAGACAGCGAAGGTGGCACTGTTTCACGGACTTTTGCGTTCACCATCTATCATATTAACCAGGTCCCGATGGTCATGAACGCCTTATCCGACCAGGAACTCATTGCCGATCGGGAACTTAAAATCCCTTTCAACGATTCATTGTTTGTTGATAACGACGGTGATTCGCTGCTGATTGAATTTGCCTTGGAAGATGAATTAGTCTTGCCGGCATGGTTCGAGGTTATGAATGATACCCTTTACATCACACCTTCAATTGCTGACACTGGCTGTATTTCAGTGGTTATCACAGCTACCGATCCATCCCTGGCTTCAGTGAGTGATACTTTTGCGGTTTGCGTAAAAGGATTCCCGGTAGGTGTAGGCGAAATAAACAACAACGAGTTAAGTCTGAATATGTTCCCGAATCCTTCGAAAGGATTGGTAACCATCGAATTTGATACGCAGGTTGCAGATAAAACTGAAGTACTTGTGACCGACATTGCGGGTAAACAGATCCTTAAAAAATCTTACCTGGCAAGTAAACTCATCAACCTCAACTTAAGCGATCAGGTTTCAGGAATGTATCTTGTAAATGTTCAGGCGAACGGGCAGCATTACATGCGAAAACTTATTTTGAACAAACGATAAATCATCACATTAAATCATAGAACAGGAATCCGGGTTGGGTTCCTGTTTTTTTATGATCTAAGATCACTACTTCCTTAAAAGATTTGCAGCCCCTGTAGATTTTTTACAAAACCCTGAAACAAGTTCAGGGTGACGGTATTGTGAAATGAAAAAATACATTATAAAATTCGTCATGCTGAACTCGATTCAGCATCTCTTTCAACATCGTATTACAGTCAAAAAGTTGGATTGATGGCTCGAAATGACAAAATAATTGGATGATATTCCATTGACTTACTTCAGCAACTAATTTGTTTCTTGCAGTTCCAAAAGCAAATGCTCAATTTCTTTGACGAGCGCCGAATGTGATCCCGAAAAATGATTGAACATGATGGAAAAGACAAGTTCTTGTCCGGAGTCGGCTTTTAAATAACCGGAATAGCAGCGAACACGCGTCATACTACCGCTTTTAGCTTGCAAAGTCCTTCCCGGGAATTTAGCCTGTGCAAAAGAATACAGGGTACCTTCTCCGGCTTCCGGAAGCGATGCAACAAATGCCTTATTATATACCATTTTGCTAAGCATCTCAACAAAAAATGCAGGCGAAACGGCATTGAAATGCGACAGGCCACTTCCGTCTTCCATAAAAATAGCATCGGCAGCTAATCCCCTGTCCTGCCAATATTCTTTCACCATTTCAATACCGTCTTCACGATTTCCAATACCGGTATTTTCAACCGCAATTTGTTTCAGGAAGTGTTCAGCAAATAAATTCACGCTTTCGTAATTCAGCACTTTGGTAATTTCTGCCAGTGTTGGCGACTCCTGAATAAAAATATTTTGTACCTCTGATTTATCAACGTTTTTAAAAATAACATTACCGCTTAAGAAGACACCTTTATCGATCAAAGCCTGCTGAAAATCAGCTGCCAGAACCTGCCCGGGATCATGTATTGCGGCTTTAATGGTAAATGCCCTCCGGTTAGCCGGAATTGTTCCGCGAATCACCCGGATTTTATCCAGCGGACTTCCAAAAACATAGGCATTGTCGCGATTATCGCCTGCCGATCGAACCTCGTTTTTAATTTTAATTCCTTCGATCTTTGGCCAGGTAGAAATTATTTCGGTTGGTTCTCCGACCTTTTTAGGTGATCGAAACGAAATTCGAAACATGTCATCGTACACCGTAAAAGCATTAGCACCTGCGCCGTAATAATTTCCAATGTCTTCCCAAATCCAGGTAGCCGGTACTTTTTCGGTATCATAAACCGAGGCATCTAACACCAGATCTCCATCAATTTTATCGATACCGGCCTCTTTTACTTTTTGCACCCACTTTTGCAGAAAATGATAATAATGATCTTGAAAATATTCCGATCCAAGTGCGGGATCAGCGCCTCCCGTCAACACGAGATTACCTTTCAGAACTTTGTTACGGTTTATTTTTCCGGTAAATCCAAGTTTGGTCTGAAAACGATAATCGTCACCAAGTATTTCTATGGCAGTAGCCGAAGTAATTAGTTTCATGGTGGATGCCGGTATCAACAATTTTTGGGCGTTCCTGCTATAAAGCTTCTCCCCCGATTCCAGATCGCTAACCAAAATCCCAACAGTGGCGTTTTTGTATTCAGGCTTTTTCAACAATTCATTTATCGAATTTTCAAAGTTTTCCTGTGCCTGAAGAAAAAGTGAGAAACTGCCTAAAAACAAGATGAAAAAGAAACGTGCAATCATTTTTATTACTTTTGAGCTTCTAAAGTACGTAAAATATGTTGCGAACACTCTTCATAGTTGGTGTCGGTGGTTTTATCGGAAGTGTGATGCGCTACCTTGTTCAGCTTTTTGTTGAACGCGATATGTCGAGCACTTTTCCGTGGGGAACCTTTGTTGCCAACATAGCTGGTAGTTTTATTATCGGAGCGGTTTTCGCACTGGCCCAGAAAGGCAACCTGTTGAGTGCCGAATGGCGTCTGTTCCTGGCAGTAGGCATTTGCGGTGGTTTTACTACTTTTTCTTCTTTCGCCTACAACAACCTAACCATGCTGCGCGAAGGCGTTTACGGACAATTCATCCTAAATGTAGGTGGCAGCCTTGTTTTTGGTCTGCTGGCTGTTTACCTCGGAATGATCGCTGTAAAAGCAATATTCTAAGCATCGCCACCGAACTTCCGAACAAATTCATTAAATTCTGAAACATCAGACCTTCGATTTATGTAAACAGGATTGAATGCAATCAACCAAAAACCAATGCTATGAACATTTCAGAAAAAACAGGGGTACTCAAAGTTTATGTCGGCGAATCGGACAAAATAAACGGACGGGTGTTGTTCGAAGAAATTGTATTTGAAGCCCGGAACGCAGGTTTGGCGGGAGCTACTGTGTACAAGGGAATGATGTCGTTTGGTGCCAGCCACTCGATACACACCATGAAGATTTTTGCACTGTCAAATGATCTGCCCGTCATCGTCGAGATCATCGATAACATCGACAAACTGGACAAGTTTGCCGAAACGGTTAATAAGATCATGGAGGCCAGCAAACGAGGCGGACTGGTAACTTTCCAGGAACTGAGCGTGATTCGCTACGAAAAAGGAGAAAAGTACAGGTAGAAGCGGGAAGTTGGAAGCAGGAAGCTTGAAGCTAGCAGTGGGAAGATGAAAGCTGGATGATGGATACTTGTAGCCTGGGGATTGTAACTCGTAGCTTCTTTAACACTTTTTAAGTTAACCCAATATCAAATCAGCCGATTCATGCATTTTAGCTCTGTTTTAGTGTGCCAGAAATTACTACCTTTGGACTGCCAAAAAAATCAGGACTTAATATCCTGATTTACTGCAAATAACAAAATAAAGTTAAACAATAAAAAAAACTACTCAAGATGTTAATTAGCGATGTAAAAGCAAGAGAGATTATTGATTCACGTGGTAACCCAACTGTTGAAGTTGATGTATTGCTCGAAAGCGGTGCTTTTGGCCGTGCAGCTGTTCCGTCAGGAGCTTCAACCGGAGAAAACGAAGCACTCGAACTTCGTGATGGCGACAAAAGCCGTTACTTAGGAAAAGGATGTTTAAAAGCTGTTGCAAACGTAAACGACGTTATTGCAAAAGAAATTATTGGTATGGATGCCACTGACCAGGTTGCTATCGACAGCAAATTACTGGAACTTGATGGTACTAAAACAAAATCGAACTTAGGTGCCAACGCTATGTTGGGTGTTTCTCTGGCTGTTGCCAAAGCTGCCGCTGAATACTCGGAGCTTCCGTTGTACAAATACATTGGCGGAACCAATGCAAAAACATTGCCTGTTCCGATGATGAACATCATCAACGGTGGATCGCACTCTGACGCAACCATTGCTTTCCAGGAATTCATGATCCGCCCGATCGGTGCTCCTTCATTTAAAGAAGGTCTGCGCATGGGTGCTGAAGTTTTCCACGCATTGAAAAAGGTACTAGCCGGTAAAGATCTTTCAACTGCAGTTGGCGACGAAGGTGGTTTTGCTCCTATGTTAGGTGGAACTGAAGAAGCTATCGAATCGATCCTTTCGGCTATCGAAAATGCAGGATACAAACCTGGCCGTGCCGAAGACGGTGGCGATGTTTCAATTGCAATGGACTGTGCTGCATCTGAGTTTTTCAAAGACGGTGTTTACGATTACAGCATCTTCGAGCCAAACGGAGTAAAACGTAATTCTGAGGAACAGGCCGCTTACCTTGCTGAATTGATCGCAAAATACCCGATCGACTCTATCGAAGACGGTATGGACGAAGGCGACTGGGACGGATGGGTAAAACTGAACGCTGCCATTGGCGACAAATGTCAGCTGGTTGGCGACGACCTTTTCGTGACTAACGTTGAGTACCTGCAAAAAGGTATAGAATTGGGTGCTGCTAACTCTATTCTTATTAAAGTAAACCAAATTGGTACTTTAACCGAAACGCTTGATGCAATTGAAATGGCACACCGCGCGGGTTACACTTCGGTAACTTCTCACCGTTCGGGTGAAACTGAAGACTCAACCATTGCCGACATTGCAGTGGCTACCAATTCAGGTCAGATCAAAACCGGTTCTATGAGCCGTTCAGACCGTATGGCAAAATACAACCAACTGCTTCGCATCGAAGAAGAACTGGGTGCCAGCGCCATTTATGGATACAAAAAAATCTACAAGAAATAAGCTTATTTTTTAACGATATAATGAAACCGCTTCGTCAACCGACGGGGCGGTTTTTTTATGTTTTTCTATCTTATCGCCTCTGCGATGCGGGGTTTTAGTTCGGTAAATTTCTTGAGTAGTTTAATGTCTTTAAACATCAGTTTAAATTTAAAACGGGCTTTCTGCGGAATAGCGTCAATATAATAAGCCAGTTGAATGTGCATGGCCGGAAAAATCAAACTTTCGTTTTTGGTACTCAAATTAAGTCCCAGGCGGGTGTAACGGTCCCATTTATTATCCTCGTAAATGGCCTGGTTTATCCAGCCAAAGTCGACAAAAGGATCTACCGAAAAGCGAAATCCCCAAAGGTTATAATTGGTATAAAAAATAGGGTGATAATTCACTGCAAAATTCTGGTTGCCGTAAAATCCGTCGCGGCTGTCGCGTGCCATCAAATAGTCGGTATATAACACGGGGATCAGGTAGCGTGGATTGTACACCGCATTAAACGTAACCTGAAACAGGTTTCGTAATTCGAGGTTGCCCACCTTGGTAAGCGGGCTTGCATAAGCTAGTTTCAATACGTTAATCACATCTTCAAACTTTGATTTATAACGAAACATTCCGAAATCAGCTGAAGTTGAAAAAATTCCTGCGTTCTGAAAAAAGATTCCATAATTCAGGCGGGCACCTGCATAAGGCCGGTCGACAAATGAAGTGTGCTGCCACCCGCCTGTAATGCTCGCATTAATGCCGACCGGAATATCCTCAATGGGACCATACTGAACCAACTTGGTGGTTTTTATATAGGAAACTTGCTGAAACGACAGCGATGCAAGAAATGCCTGATTGTCGTGAAAAGGATAATTATTTTCGTAATCTATATCCGGGTGATCTGTGAATTTCTTATAATAGTAACGTCCGGCAATATTCAGAAAGGGGTGTTTGTTGTCGTATTGAAACAGAAAAGAATACCCCATCCACATATCAACCAGGTTCGCGCTGTACATATCGTTCCTATCAATCAGCGAATCCCTGACATTTCGCAACTTCCTAATCTTCTCAGTGATTTTCTCATAATGTAATTCGCCACCAAAGCGGGTGTATGTCGTAACAAATGGTTTAGAAAGCGTAACACCGAAATAATCCTTATCCAGTCCGCGACTGTAACTGACCTCGCCATTAAAAAACGATCCTCCAATATTATCGACACCATAATAGGCACCATAGCCAAATTTTTCGTCAGTACTTCCGTCGAATTCAAAGATGGCGCCGAGATTGTGGCCCATTCCCAGAAAATTGCGACTGTAAGGTTCTATTTCAAATGCATTGTAATCATTAATTTTTCCGCCAATACCAATCGGATACCGGTCTTTCACCACCACCAGAACAGTAATCGAATCCATCGAGTTTTCTACCGGCATTACTTGAATTCTTGCATCTTCGATATAGGAAAGATCGCGCAATAACCTTTCGTTATCGGAAAAAATACGTGGATTCAGCAGGTCGTTTTCCCTGAATTTCAGGTTATTCTTCACCACCCGTTCCCTGGTAGGTTGATAGGTGGAATTCAAAAAGCGCCCCACCCCTGTTGTTTTTACATTGGCGGTATCAAAAACATTTCCATCCAAAACGGCGACCCGCTCGATCTGTATGGATTTTACCACACGATTCTGGTAAATGCTGTAGTAGTTATCTGCCGGGTTAAATTCTTCCGGCAAATTATCCTTCGAATCATAAATCTCTCCCATCAGGATACGACCGTATTTGGCATTCAGTCGTCTGGCCGACTCTACTTTGTGCGGTTTCCGTTTGTAATAAGAAGGTTTGCGGACCAGAAAATTTTTGATCACTTCGAATTCTGTCCCTTTTTCTATTATGATCATTGAATCGTTCACGCCAAAGTACGATGTATCGGGAAGTACCAGTATCTGGTCGAAGCGAATAATGACCGTATCAGGTTCCTGCGCTTTTAAGCCAAAACCAAGAAGCAAAAAGGTAAGAATCAGGAGGTACCGGTGTCTACAATTTCGCATTGAATGGACCATATAGTTCGAATCGGGTGAACAGTATAAAGATAAGAAATAATAAAACACTGTTTTTTTTCGATTCTCCCCTTTTCTGGTAATTTTTAAGCGTGTTGAAACCTCCGATAATTCGTGAACAAATCCTCGCACTTATTTGCTTTTATTACAGCGAATAAAAATAAAATTAAAGAGTATGCTCAAGAAATCAGGTCTGTTTATTTTACTGCTCGTCTTTTCCACTTTATTGTTTGCCCAGGCACCCGGAGGTGTTCCGTATGGCGATCCGGAACCAGTGGAATGGGACCTGTTTAACGTTATTCTTCTGATCGGCATACCTGTTTTGATTTTGGTGGTATATTTTTGGCGCAAACGAAACAAAAAGAAATAATCCTTTCTTTTTAGCTCCCATTGTCCAAATTAGCTAAAATTGGTGCAAATAAAGTATTGACACAAAAAATTTAAACCCTATTTTTACAGTAAACGAACTATTCCAAATTATTGTAAAATGAACAAATTTCTCGCAATCCTTTTGCTCAGCGTAATATTGTGGCAAGCAAACGCACAAACTTTCGCCGATTTAGTCGACGAAGTAAAACCATCCGTAGTTAAAATACACGTACTCGAAAAAAAGAATCCGGGTATTGGTAATCCAACCACGCAAACCTCGGCCCAGGGATTTGGGTCCGGAGTGTTGGTGGGCAAACGAAACAGCTATATTCTAACCGCTGCACACGTTGTTGCCAATGCCTCAAAAATTCAGGTTGAATTTGCCGACGGCTCAATGTTAAACGCTACCAACCGCCGGTTAGACAAAACTGCTGATGTGGCACTTATAGAATTGGAAAGGCCTGCAAGCAATTTCCAGGCAGCTAAAATAGGTGACTCAGACAAGGTGCGTGTGGGCGAAGATATTTTTATTATCGGTAATCCGCTCGGGCTGTCCTTCTCCGTTTCGAAAGGAATCATCAGTGGCAAACATACTGAAATGCATACAACCATTAAAGGTAAGACCCAGGAATTTTTCCAGACTGATGCATCGATCAACAAAGGCAATAGTGGCGGCCCGATGTTCAACATGCAGGGAGAAGTAATTGGGATAGTGAGTTCGATATTGACGTTTTCGGGCGGTTTTGAAGGACTGGGATTTGCTGCCACATCAAACATTGCCGTAGAAATTCTCACCCAGCAGGGCCGCATTTGGTTTGGCACCGATATACTCCCAATGGGTCCCGAATTATGCAAAATTTTTAATGTGCCACAGGAAGGTGCGTTAATGGTGCAGAATGTAGTGGATAATTCTCCGGCCTATTTTATGGGCTTAAAGGGCGGTTATGTTTCAATGAAAATTGGAGAAATGGAATTCTTAGCAGGGGGCGATGTAATCCTTCAGTTTGATGATATTTTGTTAAACTCGAACGAGAACATTGAGCATTTTTACGAATACATGAACAACCTCGAGAAGGGACAGGAATATCAGGTTAAAATACTTCGGAATGGTGAAACAAAAACACTGCGCTGGCGAATGACGCAATAAACCGGAAACCATGAAATTAAAATTACTCCTGACATTATTCACATTTCTCATTGGCATCCTGGCTTACGGTCAGGAACAGGATACGACCAAAAAGGTGAACCTGGCCGCCATTCCTTTTGTAAATTACAACAAAACACTGGGAACAACCTTTGGCGCAATGACCCAGGGCTTTTACAAAGTCAATAAAAATGATACCATTTCACCCTCTTCGTCGTCGGGGATTATGGGATTGTATACAACCAACAAAAGTTACTTTGTTGCGGCATTTCAGCGTCTATTCCTCAACGAGGACCGCTGGAGAATTCTGGCTGCCATTGGATTTGGCAATTTTAATTACCAGTACTGGCAGGACCTTCCACTGATCGGCGGCACTTTCATTGACTTTGGCACCGGGGCTAAATTTGCATTTGCGCGTGTTGAACGAAAGATTTATAAAGAACTGTATGGTGGAGTGAGTGGAGTATTTTCAAAAACTATAACCGATTTTGATATGCCTGACTTTGTTCCCGACAGTATCAGGACCGATACCCGAAATATGAATAATCTGGGTTTAATTTTGAACTATGATAAACGAGAGCATCAAATGAATCCCTACGGCGGATATAATATCGAGATTAAAAACGAATTCTACCGAACTTGGCTAAACAGCGGAAACAATTTCGAAAAGCTGGAATTAACTTACAACCACTATTACAAGCTAAAGAACGAAAGAAATATTCTGGCGACAAGAATGAAGGCCATTATCGCAACAGGAGATGTACCTTTCCAGGGACAAAGCGTTGTGGGTCACGACGATATACGCGGATATTCGAGCGGTAAATACCGCGACAACCAAGTATATGCCATTCAGGCCGAATACCGTTGGCGTTTTTACAAGCAATTCGGGGCAGTGGGTTTTGCCGGTGTGGCCTCTGCCGTTAATAATTTTGGCGATATTTTTAGTACCGAGGTACTTCCCGGCGCCGGTGTTGGGTTACGATATTTGATGATTAAGAAAGAACGCATTAACATAGGAATAGATGTAGCCAAAGGAAAAGACGACTGGGGCTTGTATTTCAGAATTGGTGAGTCGTTTGGCCGATAATTATAACAACGAAAAAGAGGCTGCCAATTAACGACAGCCTCTTGTGAATTCATTCAATTCTTTACTTAGGTTCCCAAAAGCAACGTTTGGGTGAAACGATTTTTTCCTCGCTCTTCAACACCTTCATCGCTTTATCTACCTCTTTTTTATCCAACCCGGCAGCTTCGGCAATTTCGCCGGCCTTCATAGGTTTTCCCGCAGCCTGCATGGCCGCCAGCACTTTTTCCTTACTCATGATTTTATCGTTTTAAACAATTAGGCAAACCGCTCCGACACTACTTTCCAGTCCACAATTTTCCAGAAATCCTCGATGTATTTCGGACGTGCATTTTGTTTGTCGAGGTAGTAAGCATGTTCCCAAACATCGCAGGTAAGTATCGGTTTCATGCCATCACGCATTGGATTTCCGGCGTTACTCGTTTGTACAATTTCAAGATCGTTACTTTTGTTAACAACCAACCAGGCCCACCCTGAACCAAACAAAGTTGCGGCTGCTTTCGTGAACGCTTCCTTAAAAGCTTCGAACGAACCATATTTCGACTCAATCGCTGCTTTCAGCTCGTCTTTGGGTTCGTGGCATCCATCGGGATTAAACTGCATAAAATAAAACGTGTGGTTCCACACCTGGGCTCCGTTGTTAAAAATTCCACCGTCAGCCTTCTTAATAATATCTTCGAGGCTGGCATTTTCGAATTCTGTGCCACTCACCAGGGTATTCACATTATTTACATAAGCCTGATGGTGTTTTCCGTAGTGAAAATTAATTGTTTTCTCACTTATCACTGGTTCCAATGCATCGTTGGCATACGGAAGTTTTGGTAAACTAAAAGCCATAATAATGAATTTAAAGATTAAAGATTTCTTTTTGGTTTTTTTGTAGCAATAACGAAGTTACGCCAAAAAGGATTGATGTCAAAACCAATTTGGAAGGAGTTTAAATAAAATCCGAAAGCAGAATTAAGGCGCTAGAATAAAATTCAAGTATCAGCCAGACAGCCATCAATTCTCAGTCGTAAACTTCTCGGGATGTTTGCCAACAATACCTTTTTCCCGGTAATAGGCTTTCATTCGTTTGATATCGGCATTGGCGTCTTCGGTAATTTCAAAGCGTTCGCCGGTAGTAATAATTTTTCTTCCCCAGTCGAAACTGCCCAAATACACCGGAATGCCAGTTTCACGGGCAATAATATGGAAACCGGCTTTCCATTTTTTAGTTAATTTTCTGGTCCCTTCAGGAGTAAGCGCCAGATGAACCTGGTCTTTTTCATTGATGTGCTGAATGGTTTGTCGGATGACATTGGCGCCCCGCGAACGATCGATGGGCAGTCCCCCCATTTTTTTGATGAAATAGCCCAGCGGCCAAAAGAAAAATTCTTTTTTTATGAGCACGTTGGCCGTTCTCCCATCCGATGCGTAATACAACCACGAAATCATGAAATCCCAGGCGCTTGTGTGAGGTACACCAATAATTATACATTTATCAACCTGGGGGATATCTTCGTAAACCGGTGTCCATCCCAGCAATCGCAACATTAATTTGGCAAATCCTTTCATATTTTTAGTTCAGTTTAATCAATTGGAGATTCAATAACTCGTCAATTCTCGATGCCTAATGGACACCGATTGTTTTAAGGTCAAAATTAGTAGCTTTTGCATATTTCGTGAGCAAGTCAACAGCGAATTTTGTTGCATCGTCCAATTGCCCCTGCGATCCGTAATCGATAATGATCATCAGAAAACGCTTTGTTTCCAAGCTAACACTGGTGCGCACCGAATCGCTGGTTGGAGTTCCAAAAGCCCCATCAGCATCTCTAAAAACAGGCATCGATTCTATGTTCAGTTCTCCCCGCCCGATGCCGGAATACGGTTCATCTTTTTGGCCGATCCCACAAACAATATCTCCGTTAATTTTATCGGCATCGTATCCGCCAATCGAAAATCCCGATGTAATTGAAACCAGATTCAAAGCATCCACCACATTATTCACCTGGTAGATTTCGTTCCTTTTCACTACTCTTCGGAGCAAGGCCTCGGCAGAAAGACGGTAACGTGCCGGATCTTTTCCACAGGCTTTGTAGGCTTTTCGCGATGCAGAAATCGCCGGTAATTTGCTGATATCTTCCACTTTGAGGGTCTCATTCAGTTCCGAGATCTTTTGTTCGATCTTTTCCCAGAGCTGCTCCTTTTTCTCTTCCACCTCAACGTCGCATTCTATACACGACAAATTCAGTTCAGGCACTTTTTGCTTTAAATTCTCTGAGATTTCAATTTTTTGCATGAACGACCATATTTAATTTTTCATCATTTCGAGCGAAACTTATGAAATTTTTACAAAACTCATTATTTTCGTACTATAAACATCAAAACTATTAAAATGAATCGACTTATTTCTTTTATCGTTCTAATTATTCTGGCCGTTCCGGCATTCGCACAGGAGCTTTCTATCATTCCCAAACCCGCAGAAATTTCGGCACAGGAAGGATGGTTCGAAATCAATAAAAACACGACTTTAAAATTCGATGCAAACAACGAAGAAGTAGCACGAATTGCAGGCTTTATTAACGAGTATTTTGAAAATGTTTATGGTTTGCAACTTTCAACAAATGCTGACGGAAAGGCAGTGAATTTTAAAATTATTCATGCTCTTGACCTCGGCGATGAAGCGTACCTTCTAAAAGTGAGCAAAGATGGCATTGTGATCACCGCTTCAACTCCGGCAGGTTTATTTTATGGTATGCAATCGCTCAAGCAACTTTTACCGCTTGAAGCCGACGGGCAAAGCCTGAGCATTGCGTGTGTCGACATAAAAGACCAGCCTCGTTTTTCCTGGCGCGGAAATATGCTCGATGTGGGCCGGCATTATTTTCCGGTGAGTTTTATTAAAAAGTACATCGACATTCTGGCCATGTATAAAATCAATACATTCCACTGGCACCTGACCGAAGACCAGGGTTGGCGGATTGAGATCAAAAAATATCCGTTGCTGACAGAGATCTCGCACTGGCGCGATGAAACAATGCTGGGTCATTACGGCAGCGGACAGGGAATGGATGGAATTGGCTACGGCGGTTTTTATACACAAGATCAATGCCGCGACATCGTTCGCTATGCCGCTGAACGTTATATTACTGTTGTTCCGGAGATTGAAATGCCCGGGCATTCGAGTGCTGCACTGGCAGCCTATCCCAATTTGGGTTGTACCGGAGGACCTTATAAAGTACAACAAACCTGGGGCGTTCATAAAGATGTTTACTGCGCCGGGAAAGACGAAACTTTTGAGTTTCTAAAAGATGTGCTGGATGAAGTAATGGACATTTTCCCATCGGAATTTATTCATATTGGCGGCGATGAATGCCCGAAAGATGCTTGGAAAAAATGCGATGCCTGTCAAAAAAGAATTAAGGACAACAACCTGGAAAATGAACACGAACTTCAAAGTTGGTTTATCACGCAAATCGATCACTACCTGAGCTCAAAAGGACGCAGACTGATTGGCTGGGATGAAATTCTGGAAGGCGGTCTTGCACCGGAAGCCACCGTGATGAGCTGGCGCGGTACAAAAGGAGGTATTGAAGCCGCCAAACAAAACCACGATGTGGTGATGAGTCCGAATTCGCACATGTACATCGATTACTATCAATCGAAAAACAAAGAGGATGAACCGCTCGCCATCGGTGGATTTCTAGCCGTTGAAAAAGTGTACAGTTACGAGCCTCTGCCCGAAGAACTGAGCGAACTGGAAGCAAAACATATTTTAGGTGTTCAAACCAATCTTTGGACAGAATATGTGGCCACAACAAAAAAGGCAGAATACATGTTGCTGCCCCGCTTGCAGGCTGAGGCTGAAGTTGCCTGGACTCCGAAAGAAAAGAAAGACTTTGAGGATTTTTCAAAACGACTGGAAGTTGATTACCTTCGCCTGAATAAAGCAGGCATAAATTATCGCGATCACCGAAAAAAATAGAAGTGATCTTTCATTATGACATTTTTTCGGCTTAATTTTAGGTAGAATTGTTAAGCAGTCGGCCATTGGCCAATGTTAAAATATAAAAGTAATAATCATGAAACATATACTGATATTAAGTTTGTTCCTGTTTTCATCGGTTTTGATGCAAGCGCAGGACACTAAAATGAGCAGAAAAGAGCGTAAGGCAGCACAGAAGGCTGAGCAGATTGAAAAAACAAAAGCGCTGATTAAAGCTGAAGCATGGCAGTTCAGCGCCACGCAGATGCTTCCCGCAAAAGGAAGAAGCAGATCTCTAACTACTTCTTACAGTGTCATTTTAAAGGACAAAAAGGTGGATTCATACCTCCCCTACTTTGGCGAAGCTTACCAGGCAGATTATGGTTCAAGAGAATCGCCCTTGCAATTTGTATCCGACATCACTGAATATTCTATCGAAGATTGGAAAAAAGGAGGCTGGATTGTCAAGTTCAGAGCTAAAAACAAAAACGATGTGATTAATTTTACATTCACGATTGCGGAAACAGGTTCGTCATCACTGAATGTGATCAGTACCAACCGTCAATCCATTTCTTATTACGGTGATCTTGAGGAGATTCCAGAAAAAGAAGAACAATAGAATTTACCGAACGTAAAAAGTTAAATATCGACCGGAAGCAGATTTGTAAAGCGAATCTCTTCCGGTTTTATTTTGGCTTGCATTACAATCACTTCAACACCATTTTCAACAGCATCCTTTAAAGCTGCTGCATAATCCGGATCGATTTCCTTAGCCGGAGCAAAAACCTCCACATCTGTTCGCTGAACGATATAGAGCATCACGGCCCGCATTCCATCGGCTTTTACCTGCATCAGTGTTTTCAGATGCTTTTGTCCGCGCGTGGTCACAGCATCGGGAAACAAGGCATATTTGCCTTCTTTCAGGGTAACATTCTTCACCTCTATAAAACACTTTTCGTGTTCATTTTCAGCAAAGACATCAAAGCGCGAATCGCCGTATTTCACTTCCCGTTTAACGTTAGAGTATCCTGTCAAACCCGGGATCTCGTTATTTTTTATGGCTTCGTTCGCCAAAACATTTGGATTTCCGGTGTTAATTCCAATCCAGTCGCCGTTTATCCTGATCATCTCCCAGGTGAACTTTGTTTTTCGCTTTGGATCGTTAACCGGTGTCAGGTAAACTTCTGCCCCACTTTCGAGGCAACTTTTCATGGTACCTGAATTGGTGCAGTGCACCACTACGACCGTACCATCGTCCAACTCAACATCAGCCAGAAAACGTTTGTAGCGTTTGATGAGTTTTCCGTGTATAAGCTGTGTTTTGAACTTCATTAAAAATCAGAGTTGTGTGCGTGCAAAGGGAACCGTATTCTGCCCGATAAATTCTTTGTTCAGGTATTTGTAATATCCGCTAATGGCGATCATGGCTGCATTATCCATGGTATATTCAAATTTCGGAATGATCAGGTTCCAGCCAAATTTATCGGCATTCTTTTTCAATGCATTTCTCAATCCTGAATTGGCCGAAACGCCACCGGCTATCGCAATTTCCTTGATCCCCGTTTCTTTGGCGGCCCGTTTTAGTTTGCTCAATAAAATTTCGATGATGGTGTGTTGCAGCGAGGCACAAAGATCGGCTTTGTTCTCCTCCACAAAATTCTCGTTCACTTTTATGTGATCGCGCAGAAAATAAAGAAAGTTGGTCTTTAATCCGCTAAAACTGTAATCCAGTCCCTGGATACGCGGACGCGAAAACTCAAATCGTTTAGGATCGCCTTCTTTAGCCAGTTTGTCAACATGCGGACCTCCGGGATAAGGCAGTCCCATTACTTTTGCGCATTTATCGAACGCTTCCCCGGCGGCATCATCGATGGTTTGCCCGATCACTTCCATATCGAGGTAGTCGCGCACCAAAATGATCTGCGAATTTCCACCGGAAACCAATAAACACAAAAACGGGAATTTGGGTGGATTGTAATCAATTCCATTTTCACGGATAAACAGAGCCAAGACATGCCCCAGCAAGTGGTTCACTTCGATTAAAGGAATTTTCATCGAGAGTGAAAAACCTTTGGCAAACGAAGTACCAACCAGCAACGAGCCCAACAATCCTGGACCACGTGTAAATGCTACCGCGTCAATCTCTTTTCGGTCGATCCCGGCACGTTTAATTGCCAGATCGACAACCGGTATAATATTTTGCTGGTGTGCCCGCGAAGCCAGTTCCGGAACAACGCCTCCGTATTCTTCATGAACTTTTTGACTGGCCACTACATTCGACAAAATCATTTCGTCGCGGATAACGGCCGCCGAAGTATCGTCGCACGACGACTCAATTCCCAATATTGTTATTCCATTTTCCGACATATAAGTATCAAAGTAAATTACGTTTATTAAACAAGAATTAACGGAACTGGTTTATATCTTTGCGTTATTAATAAGGGTTGGTTGACAAAACGCTCATTTTACTTGTCACTAAATCCGTTAAAAGATATATGTTCGCTTAAATTTGCAAAACTATCAAAAAAGGCTGGAAAATAAGCATCATTGTTTTGGCAGTGCTTGTTGCACTACTGGGAGCATCCTATCTGGCCCTGCAGAACAGTTGGGTACAAACCCGTATTACCCGTCACGTAGCACACATTTTATCCGAAAAGCTGAATACTAACATCACGGTAGGTCACGTGGATATCCGATTTTTTAAGAAGCTTTACCTCGAAGATATCCTCATTGAAGACCAGAGCAGCGACACCTTACTTTATGCCGAACTGGTGACAGCCACCATTGATACATTTAAAATTAAGAAGCACATTCTGCAGATCGATGAACTTTCATTTAGTGGAAATCAACTTAAAGTCAACCGCGACACGGCCGATAATTTCAACTTTAACTTCATTTTTCAGGCTATCGGTAATCAATCGTTGGATAAAAATAACCACTGGTTTATTGCCTGCAATTCTTTTCTTTTCAAAGGCATGGACATCGAGTATTACGATTATTATGCCCAAGATAAAAAGAGAGTTTTTGTCGATAACCTGAATCTCGACGTTGAAGGATTCCGAAGTGTTGCCGATTCGGTTTCGTTCAGGATCAATCGTTTAGTGATGAACGATGGCAAAAGTCTTGAGTTAAATAAGCTGAATGCTGATGTGACCATAAAAGCCAAAGAAATAAACATTCTGAAAGGCAACCTCGAAAGTCGCTATTCGGCCATTGACAATGCCAATGTTCATCTTGAACTTCCGGAACAGAACGACTCGGTAAAAACTCCGTTGAACATCGACTTTACCCTTGACAAATCGAAGGTCAGTTTTCGCGAACTGGGAATACTGCTTCCGGGATTTAAAGGAATGGATCAACTGGTTGAATTTTCAGGACGGGTATACGGAAACATCAACGATTTAAAAGGAAAGAACATATTACTGAATACGGGACAGGAAACCAGCGCCATAATCGATTTCTACATCAACGAACCGCGTGACCCCGAGAACATGTATCTTTTTATCGACCTAAAGGAATCGCAAACTTCTTTTTCCGATCTGGCCAACATTCGTCTTCCAAATACATTTAAATACGACTACCTGAGTTTTCCTGAAGGATTCTACGAGGCCGGTTTACTCAATTTTAACGGTAATTTTAGCGGTTTCCTCAGCGATTTTGTAACCTTCGGAACCCTGCGAAGCCAAATGGGTACATTGAAAACCGATATACTCGTTACACCTGAAAAATCAGGAAACATTTATTACCGCGGTAACCTATCCACTCAAAAATTCAGGCTCGATGAATTGTTCAACAAAAACTACCTTGGCGAACTTACATTCAGCGGATCGGTTGATGGAAATTACAATACAAGCAGTAAACATGTTTCAGGGATTTTTAAAGGCGATATTTCAAGGATCGATCTCCTGGATTATGCCTATACCGACATAAAATTCGATGGCATTTTGCTCGATAAAATGTTTGATGGGCTGCTGAGTATGAACGACCCGAATTTGAAATTTTCGTTTCTCGGACAAATTGATTTTAACCACGAAATTCCCGATTTCGATTTTATGCTCGAGGTCGATCGTGCTCTTCCCGGCAAGCTTAACCTGAGCGAAACTTTTCCGAATGCTGAAACGGCATTTGATATGAATGCAAATTTTAGGGGAACAAAAATCGATAACATTGATGGCAACATCGAGATCCGGGAAGGATTCTACAAAAACCGAAACGGTGAGATCAATCTTGGCGGAATGACCTTGAATACCTCTCAGCAAAACCACACCGACTCCTTAACTTTTCGTTCTGATTTTTTAGACGTCGATATTGAAGGCGATTACCATTTCAGAAGTCTGATAACCACGCTGGCCAAAACATTTAATGAATTTATTCCTTCATATCCGATTGCAATCAACCAGGCTGAACTGGGAAATACATTCAGCTATAAATTTAGTGTTAAAGACATCAACAGTCTGGCCAACATCATGTTGCCGGGTTTAAGAATCGACAAACCGTTTCTGCTTTACGGGGTCGTTAATTCGGAAGAAAACAACTTTGAACTGGAAGGAAGCATCCCCGGCATTCGTTACAACAATTTTATTGGCCGCGATATTTTTATCGGGAACAAGATAATCGACGACACTTACACTTCGAAATTCCGTTTTGGCGAAATTCACCTGGCCGAAGATATGAATTTGTACAACTTTAAAATCGATTCGAAAATTGCCGAAAATGTGATTGACAATACCATTTCGTGGAGCAATTACGACGAAATAACCTACAGCGGTGACATTCGAACGCATACCGTTTTCACAAATTCGGCTTCGGGTAAATCTACGCAGATTAATATCTCAGGCAGCGAATCGAACCTGTATATTGCCGATACGCTGTGGCACATCACACCTTTTGAAATCAGTATCGATTCGAACGACATACTAGTTTCGGGGCTAAATATCTTTAACGAGAACCAGCGTTTGTCGCTAAGCGGAACGGCCCGTAAAAGTCAAACCGACCTGCTGCGGCTTCAGTTCAGAAACATAAACCTGCAACACCTGGGCACCTATTTTAAAACCGAACTCGATTTCTCGGGTATAGCCAATGGTACAATAGGATTCTCGAACTTGTTTAATGAGCCCATGTTTTTATCGGACATGACCGTTTCGAACCTGAAGTATAAAGACCAAATATTGGGCGACATTTCGCTGAAAAGCAGGTGGAACAGCGATAAATCGCAGATCGACTCGGAATTAAAAGTAGTCAGTAATAATCGCACAAAACTCAACGCCAATGGTTCGTATCAGCCTTCGACCAGCAAACTGGATTTTGATGCTACCCTCGATAGTGTACCGCTGATTGTGCTGGAATCCTTTATAGGAAAGAGTTTCTCCGATTTCCAGGGCTACGGTAGCGGAAAGGTAAACATCGGGGGAACGGCGAATGACATTCTTCTGAACGGTGCTTTAATGGGGGGCAATGCAGGTTTGACCGTTGATGTGACACAAATTCCATATTCATTTAGTGACAGTGTGTATTTTATAAACGATACCATTTTGTTCGATAATATCCTGGTGACCGACGACCGGAATAACCGAGGAAGATTTAACGGGACCATCGTTCACGATAACTTTCAGAACATGATTTTTGACCTTCGTATGACTTCGAATAAAATACGGGCCATGAATACTACACTGAGCGATAACGATAAATTTTATGGCGTGGCAGTGGTAAGCGGACAACTTGATATCACGGGTAAAGGCAACGTCGTGAAACTAAATGGGTCGGTTACTTCATTGCAAGGCACCGAGATCAATATTTCGATGGAAGCGGAGAATGAAGCAGAAAAGTACGATTTTATACAATTTGTAAAACCCGATGCTACTGAAGAATCTGATTTTTACAAAATTTCATCGGAGCCGGCGGGAGAACTCAGTCTAAGCCTGGCCATCGAAGCAACTCCCGAAGCTAAGGTTCAGTTGATCTACAACTCACAAATTGGCGACATCATTAAAGCGCAGGGCGAAGGCATTCTTATCTTCGAAATGAATCCCGAAGGTGATATCTTCCTTTCGGGGAACTACCAACCTACCAAGGGAGATTATCTTTTCACCCTTCAGAATGTGATCAACAAGCGATTTACCATCCAGCAGGGCGGATCGATAGTTTGGTCGGGCGATCCTTACAACGCCGATATCGATTTAAGTGCTGTTTATAAATTAAAAGCTTCGCTTTACGACCTTTTGAGCGACGATTATGAAAACCTGAGTCAAAATCAAAGGGTACAGGTTGAATGCATTATTCACCTGAAGGATGAACTGGCCAACCCGACCATCAGTTTCGACATTAATCTCCCGAATATCGAAGCTCTAGTTGAAGACAAAGTGCAGCAGTACATTAATACCGAGGACGAACTCAACAAACAGATTTTGTCGCTAATTGTAATGGGGAAGTTTTATACCCCGGAATACAAACGTGGCATTTACGAAGCCCAAAATACAAACATGTTTGGAACAACAGCCAGCGAACTCTTCTCAAACCAATTGAGCAACTGGCTCTCGCAAATCAACGAAAACTGGGATGTGGGCATTAACTACCGTCCCGGAAACAATGTTACCGACGACGAAATTGAACTGGCACTGAGTACACAGATTTTAAACGATCGCGTAACCCTGAACGGAAATATCGGGAATAACGTGAATCAGTACGGAACAAACAGCAGCCAAATTGTAGGTGATTTCGAAATTAATGTAAAACTGGTGCCCAGCGGGAAACTTCAATTTAAAGCCTACAACCGTTCGAACAATAACCTCATCTACGAAACCGCACCTTATACCCAGGGAATTGGCTTATCGGTTACTGAAGAATACAATACTATTGGTGACCTGCTAAAAAAATTAAAGAATTTATTTACCGGTAAAAAGAAAGACGAAGAAAGCGAATAGAGATCGTCAACATATCGGCAAACATTAAATATTGAAAAAATGCTGATAAAATTCCTGTTATTGTCATCAGCAAAACTTAATTTTGTGCACTTAATTTAAAACTAAAACCTTAACGTCTTCAGTTATGTTTATATTAATGGTTGTGATTTTTGTTCTGGGGTATACTGCTATTGCTCTCGAACATCCTCTGAAGGTAGACAAAGCTGCTTCTGCCTTAATTATCGGAACATTAACATGGGTAGTTTACATTCTTGGTGCCGAATCGATTTTGCATTTGGGATTCAGCCCGTCGTGGTCCAATTTCCTCGCCAGTCATCCCGATTCGCATGGCTTGCACGCAGTTCATGAGTTTATTGTAGAAAGTGAGATCATTCACCATCTCGGGGAAATTGCGGAAATCCTGTTTTTCCTGTTGGGCGCCATGACTATTGTTGAAGTTGTGGATCAGCATGAAGGATTTAAGATCATTACCGACAAAATAAAAACCACCAACAAAGTTAAATTACTCTGGATATTAAGCTTCCTAACCTTTTTCATGTCGGCATTGCTTGATAACCTGACCACAACCATTGTACTGGTGGCGCTCTTACGAAAACTTATCGACGATAAGCAAACACGCTGGTTTTTTGCCAGTATGGTAGTGCTTGCTGCCAACGCCGGTGGTGCCTGGTCGCCAATTGGCGATGTAACCACCATTATGCTGTGGATTGGAGGACAAGTAACAACACTCAGAATTATTGAAGGCGTCATCCTGCCAAGTCTTGTTTGTATGATTGTTCCTCTGGGAATTCTTTCGTTCACCATGAAAGGCAATGTAACGCGTCCGGCACTGGAGGATGACGATATTGAATACACCACTAAAACCGAACAAATATTGTTTCTTGTGCTCGGTGTAGCAGGTCTCCTGTTTGTTCCGGTATTCAAAACAGTAACGCACCTTCCTCCTTATATGGGCATGTTGCTTTCTCTGGGTCTTTTGTGGGTAGTTGGTGAACTGATTCACAAAGACAAACCGCATGAGATACGCGAAAAGTTGAAAGTAACAGCTGTGCTGCGTCGTGTTGATGTACCGACCGTGCTGTTTTTCCTCGGAATTCTTTCTGCAGTTGCCGCATTGCAATCGGCCGGCCACCTGAGTTTACTGTCGCAATACCTCGATGAGAAACTCGGAAACATCTTCCTGATCGATCTGGCTATCGGTGTACTTTCGTCGATCGTTGATAATGTACCGCTTGTTGCAGGTGCCATGGGTATGTATCCGATTACGGATGCAGCAGCCACAGGATACAACGCCTACTTTATGGTTGACGGTGCCTTCTGGGAATTCCTGGCGTACACAGCCGGTACGGGAGGTAGTATGCTGATTATTGGATCGGCTGCCGGTGTTGCCGCTATGGGCCTCGAAAAAATCGATTTTATCTGGTACCTGAAAAAAATTACCTGGCTGGCTGTAATCGGTTACCTGGCCGGAGCAGGCGTTTACTATCTGATGTTCGGATTGTAACAATTAAATAAGGATTGTTCATAACTAAAGGAACACAGTACATCAGACAAAAAAAAGCACTAAAAATATTCCTTACTTTAGCGGGGTATAATATTTGATATTATACCTCGTTTTTATTTCATAATTGTAGAACAATATTAAGAGAACATGTTAAACTTATTGATGATCCAGGCAGATCTTTCACAGGAAATGGAAGCACTGGCAAACGAACCGGAAGGAATCTCCACAAAATTTATCGATTTGGCACTAAAAGGAGGCTGGATCATGGTCCCCATTATTTTACTATCCTTTGTGGCCGTTTACATCTTCTTCGACCGTTATTTTGCCATAAAAAAGGCCGGAAAATTTGATTCGGGCTTGCTCGAAAAAGTTAAAGTGTATATTACTTCCAATAAAATTGATGCCGCAATTGCCTTGTGTCGCAGTAATCCAAATCCGGCATCGCGCATGCTCGAAAAAGGGATCAGCCGCATTGGCAGACCACTCACCGATGTAAATGCCGCCATCGAAAACGTAGGAAACCTCGAAATTCAAAAACTGGAAAAAGGACTTCCCGTTCTGGCATCGGTTGCCGGGGGAGCTCCAATGATAGGGTTCCTCGGAACAGTAATGGGAATGATACAGGCTTTTTACGACATGTCGAATGCTGGGAATAACATCGATGTCACCTTGCTTTCAACCGGTATATACCAGGCCATGGTTACCACAGTAGCCGGATTGATCGTAGGTATTATCGCCTATTTTGCTTACAATATTCTGGTATCGAATGTTGAAAAAGTAGTATTTAAAATGGAAGCCACCACTTCCGATTTTATGGACTTGTTGAACGAACCGGCTTAATACCACATTATGGCATTGAGAAAACGAAATAAAATTAATGCAGCTTTTAGCATGTCGTCGATGACCGACATTGTTTTTCTGCTGCTTATCTTCTTCATGGTCACATCAACGTTGATTGCGCCTAACGCACTCAAGTTGCTGCTGCCAC
This sequence comes from Maribellus mangrovi, assembly GCF_037646455.1. Taxonomy (NCBI): domain Bacteria; kingdom Pseudomonadati; phylum Bacteroidota; class Bacteroidia; order Marinilabiliales; family Prolixibacteraceae; genus Maribellus; species Maribellus mangrovi. The sequence goes on from NZ_JBBIXN010000002.1 coordinate 740,869, forward strand.
AAAGTAATAATCAAACAGCTGCCAAACCCATTACTACCATTTCAATCACTAAAGATTTGAAATACTACATCAACGATGATGGTAGTTTGAAACGCGTTTCGTTCCCCGAGATCGAACCGTTTCTGCAAGGAAAATACGGTGTTGGAAACGACGATATTTATATTTCGCTGCACGCCGATAAATCGGTGGATTGGGAAGAAGTTGTAAAAATAATGAACATCTGCCGCCGAAATAAGTATAAAATGATAGCGGCCACGGCACCGGAATAATAGTTGCGCCACGATTATTTTATGAAGGAAACAGAATACTATAGCGAAAAAAAGAAGGGGCTTGTCGGAACGATCATATTTCACGTGATCGTGCTGATATTATTGCTGATCTTTGGCTTTTTTACTCCTCTGCCGCTTCCAGGAGAAGAAGGTATTCTGGTTAATTTTGGCGACTCTGAAACAGGTTTAGGCGAGCGTGAACCCGCACCGGCCCGTCGTCAGCAAAGGCAAACTCCGCCACCTCCTCAAAATCAGGAACAAACTACACCACTTCCGCCAACACAAACAACTCCCCCTCCAGCACAACAATCTCAACCCGAGCCGGCCAAAGAAGTGGCTATGACCCAGGATTACGAAGAAACAGCTGCCATCGATGCTGCCGAAGAAAAAAAGCGCCTCGAAGAAGAACGCAAAAAACAGGAGCAACTTGATGAGCAACGTAGGAAAGAGCAGGAAGCACTAAAGAAAAAGCAGGCTGAAGATGCTGCTGCAAAGGCAAAAGCTGAAGCAGAGGCAAAAGCGAGGGCTGAAGCGGAGACAAAAGCCAAGGCAGAAGCGGAACGAAAAGCACGAGAAGAAGCCGAGCGTAAACAACGTGAGGAAGAGCAACGAAAAATAAACGAGATAAATTCGCGCACCTCCAATGCTTTTGCCAATAGTGGTGACGGAAGTGGCGGCACGGGAACAGGTGAAGGAAAAAGCCAGGGAGTTACTTTTCAGGGCGGAAACCAGGGCGTTCCCACCGGCGATAAAAATGCCAATAACTACGGACCGGGTGGCAGCGGCAGCGGCAACCAGGGATCTGGTCCTTCATTCAGTTTATCTGGCCGATCCACAGCAGGAAACTGGCCAAAACCCAAATATCCGGGTGACGATGCCGGTACTGTTGTAGTAAGAATTACTGTAGATAGAAATGGAAATGTTACTTCAGCTGATGCTGGTGCTCCAGGAACAAGTATTGCGGATGAACGATTCCATAAAGCAGCTGAAGAAGCAGCATTAAAAGCCAAATTTAATGTCGATAACAATGCACCTGCGTTTCAAAGTGGAACCATCACCTACCGCTTTGTGCTCGACTAGTTTTTTTGGGGTACATCCGGCAATTCATATCTAATCTTTTAAAACATAATCTCTTCTGATTTATTCCGTAAATCGCTGATAACAATCACGTTTTTATTCCAACAATTTTCGGTTTTTTGCCGAAAATTCTAACGATATGGCATTCTTAACCAGAGACAGGATTTTCAGTAGGAAATGGCTGATAGATTATGTTTTCATCGTCACCGGATCATTCATTCTGGCGGCTTCATTTGTGTTTTTTATAACGCCGCATAAAATTGTTCCGGGCGGTGTTTACGGTATCTCCATCGTTGTACACTACCTCAGCAAAGGAGTATTCTCGTTTTGGCCCGATGGCATTCCGATCGGTCTTTTTGCGCTTCTGCTGGATATTCCACTGATCATTGCCGGAATCAAGATTCTGGGGCCCCGGTTTGGCGTGAAAACAATCACAGGATCGGTACTTACTGCAGTTTTTACTGACCTGCTGACCTGGGCACGTCAGGTACCTGCCGACGTACCTCTTGTAGAGGACGTGTTGCTCTCGTGTGTTTTTGCCGGAGCTCTTGCAGGATTTGGTCTGGGTTTGATCTTTAAATCGCGAGCAACTTCCGGCGGTTCGGATATCATCGCCATGATCATCGGAAAATATACGCACATGCAGATCGGTCGGCTGATCATTTACGTCGATTCCGTTATCGTTCTTTTTGGATTGCTGGCTTTCGGCGACTGGGCCATTCCACTGTACTCGTGGGTTGTTATTTACATCATTGGAAAAGTAATTGATATTACGCTCGAAGGAGCCGATTACAACAAAGCACTGTTTATCATTTCGAAAAAGCACGCCCTGATACGCGATAAAATTATTGGCGATCTCGATCGTGGAGGTACTTACCTTGCCGGTAAAGGAATGTTCACCAACGACGACAAGGAAATCATCTTTTCGGTAGTAAGCAGACGCGAAGTTGCGGTGTTGAAAGAGTACATACGAAACATCGATCCCGACGCTTTTATTACGGTAATGGACACTAAAGAAATTTTAGGCGAAGGTTTTCAAAGCCTTAATACCAAAAACGACTAGCATAGATTTGCTTGCCAATTCTTGAATTGCTGCTAAACAGAATCTTTCTATCTTTAATGAATTTCAACTAAAGCAGCACAAATTTATGATCCTTGTTTTTATTGCCTACATTGTCATTCTCATAGGAATTGTAAGCTACTCCGCACGTCGTTCAAAGACCAACAACGATTTTGTAATTGGCGGGAAAAAAATCTCCGGTTTTTCACTCGCTTTGTCCGAACGTGCCACAGGCGAATCGGCCTGGCTGCTTTTGGGACTGACCGGGCATGCCTACGCCGAAGGAATGGCGGCAATTTGGGTTGCATTAGGCTGTGTGAGCGGGATCCTCTTTCTTTGGATATTTATGGCCGAGCCGCTGCAAAGACTCACTGAAAAAACAGGTGCACTAACAGTACCGGGTTTATTTTCGGCAAAATTCAGAGGCACACAGCGAAGTTTCGGTATTCTGTCGTCGTTCATCATTATTTTCTTTTTTGTATTGTACATCGCGGCCCAGTTCAGTGGTGCCGGTAAAATTTTCAACGATACGTTTAAAATCGATCCGTTTTGGGGCATGGTGATTGGTTCGTCGCTGGTAACACTGTACACCATGCTCGGTGGTTTTATCACTGTGGTTGCCACCGATGCCTTTCAGGCCGTACTCATGGTTGTAACCTGTGTTGTACTTCCCATAGTTGCCCTGGGCATTGCGGCTACCCACAACATCAATATTGCTGAAGCCATAACACATGCCAGTTATTTGGTCCCTCTGAATATTGATACGGCAAAACAGGCCACCGGAGGTTTGCTTATTCTGAACGGATTAAGCTGGGCATTTGGTTACACCGGTCAACCACAATTGCTGACCCGAATGATGGCCATGCGCAACAAAAAAGAAACTCAGCAAAGTCGCTGGCTGGCCATCATCTGGACCCTACTGGCATATATTGGGGCATTTTTGATTGGAGTTGTAGGTTACAAACTGGTCCAGGCTGGCCTGTTAGGAGAAGCAGCTTCGAGTGTGGCGCAGGATTCAGAAGAGATATTGCCACTTATGGTCATGACTTTGTTAAATCCGATTTTGGCAGGAATACTGCTATCTGGTGCAGTTTCAGCAATGATGTCAACAGCTTCGTCACAATTGATGGTTGTATCTTCGTCAATGACTGAAGACTTTTACCTCCATGTTACAACGCACAAAATCGAGGAGCGGAGAATGTTGTTTTTGAATAAAATCCTGACCCTCGCAGTTGGTGTTATCGGTTTTATACTGGCAATAACCATGGAAGACACAGTGTATGGACTGGTATCCTACGCCTGGAGCGGAATTGGAGCTTCATTCGGACCCGCAATTATTTTGCTTCTGTTCTGGAAGAAATTGTCACGAACCGGGATTTTTGCCATCCTGATTACAGGAACCATCTCGGCCGTAGTATGGAAAACCTGGCTGGTGGATATCACAGGAGTTTCCGAACGATTGGCAAGTTATCTGCTGGCGTTTGCAATGGGTATTGTTTTTAGCCTTGTCTTTCCTGAACGGTCAAACGATACTGCAAGTACGAAGTAAGGCATCAGCCTATAACTGAGGTCACAATAGCAAAACAATTGTGCAAATTTTTAAGAATTTTAAAGGCTTGAATTCTTCTGTGCCTAAATATTCTATTATCTTCGTGAATTCTGGAAAAAACGATGCTTTTTAAGGGAAAAACCATATGGGTAACAGGGGCAACTTCGGGCATTGGAAAAGCAATGGCCATCGAACTTTCGGAGGAAGCCGGACACCTGATTTTATCGGGTAGAAACGAAGAAGCGCTCAATGAAGTAAAAGCGACCTGTGAAGCCAAGAATTGCGAGGTGACCACTGTTCCATTCGACCTTGGTAACGAAAAATCTGTGGAAGCCGCCTACCAAACGGTAATAGCTAAAAATCTTCGAATTGATGCCTTGTACAGTTTGGGAGGGATCAGCCAAAGATCGCTGGTAAGTGAAACCCCAATGTTTGTAGATCGTAAATTATTCGAGGTAAATTACTTTGGTACCATCGCTTTGACCAAACTGGTTTTACCCGATATGATTAAAAATGGTGGTGGACAACTGGCTGCAACTTCCAGCCTGGTTGGAAAATTTGGATTTCCGTACCGTTCATCGTATTCGGCATCGAAACACGCCTTGCATGGTTTTTTCGAGAGTTTGCTGGCCGAAAACAAATCAAACAACATTAAGGTTTCGATGATCATTCCCGGATTTATAAATACCAACATTTCGGTAAATGCCGTTAATAAAGAAGGGAAAGCCCACGGAAAGCTAGATGATAACCAGGCAAAAGGAATGCCAGCTGACGTTTGTGCCCGTAAAATTTGTAATGGGCTAAAAAAAGAGAAAAAAGAGATTTTGGTTGGGAAAAAAGATAAAATAATGGTACATATCCGCAGGTTTATTCCTGCCTTGTACTACTACCTCGCTTCACGTGTTAAACCTATGTAATTCAACAAGAAAAAGGTATGAAAGAGGAAATTAACGGAATACAACAATTGGGAGTTGGAGTGGAAAATGTTCACGAAGCCTGGAAATGGTATCGTCAACATTTTTCGATGGACATCAGGATGTTCGAAGAAGAAGCTACCGCCGAATTAATGTTGGCACATACCGACGGTAAACCACGAAAACGTCATGCCGTTTTGGCACTGAATATGCAGGGTGGCGGCGGATTCGAGATCTGGCAACACACCGGGAAAAAACCAGTTCCCTGCCCTTTCGAGATTCAGCTTGGTGATCTTGGTATTACCATTGGAAAAATAAAAACCAAAAACGTAAAAAAAGCCTACAATACGTTCAAGGCTTCCGGGCTAAATATTCTTACACCCGTAACAAAAGATCCGGCAGGCAACGATCATTTCTACCTGAAAGATATTTACGGGAACATGTGGGAAGTTAAAAACCAGAAAAGCGTATTCCGTAAAAAGGAAAAATCGGTTAGTGGGGGAATTCTCGGCGCTTTGATCGGAGTAAAAAACATGGAAGAAAGCCTGCCCGTTTACCAGGAAATATTGCAATACGACCAGATTGTTTACGATAAAACGGGAGTTTTTGAAGACCTGAAAGGACTGCCCGGAGGCGATCGAAAATTCCGACGTATCTTACTAAAACATTCCGATGTAAAAAGTGGTGCATTCAGTCCGTTTTTTGGCCAGTCGGTTATCGAACTTATTGAAGCTATCGATTACGAAGGCCGCGATATTTATGAAGGTCGTATCTGGGGAGATCCCGGTTTTATTCACCTTTGTTTCGACATCAACGGTATGGATGCTTTTCGCGAACGAGCAAAAAATGTGGGCCATCCGTTTACGGTTGACAGCGCTAAAGCCATGGAAACCTTCGACATGGGCGAAGCAGCCGGAAATTTTGCCTATATCCAGGCACCGGAAGGCACACTTATAGAGTTTGTGGAGACGCACCGGATCCCGATACTTAAGAAAATTGGCTGGTACATGGACCTCAAAAAACGAGGACACCGACCGCTGCCCAACTACATCATGAAACTATTTCGATTTATGCGTGTAAAGGATAAAAACTGATAACAAATGAAAATCCGATTACTCCTTCTTTTCCTGATTGTATGGGCTAATTTGTCATTGGCCCAAAACAAGGTCGTTTTCCAGGAAGAAGACGCGGCGATCTTATCCGAAATATTTGAAAAGCTGCAACTGGAATCCGATAAATCGACAGCAGAACTCGTTGTTCTTGCCGGAGAATCGTTGTTGGGGACACCTTATGTCGCACATACCCTTGAATCAGAAAAAGAACAGTTAATTGTCAATCTTCGCGGAATGGATTGCACCACATACGCTGAAAACTGCCTGGCTATTGCACGCTGTGTAAAGAATGGAAATACTTCATTTTTTGCTTTTGCAGGGGAACTTCAAAAAATCAGGTACCGCTTTGGCGTCATCGATAATTATCCATCGAGGCTTCATTACTTTAGCGATTGGATTTTTGAGAATGAACAACAAGGATTTGTTAAACAATACTCAAAACAAATTACCAACACAGTTTATCCGCTCCGTGTTGATTTTATGAGTACTCACCCCGACAGTTATCCGCAACTTAAATCAAACAAGGATTTTGTGGATGCATTGGCTAAAAAAGAGAAAGAAATCAGCAAGCGAAAAATGTTCTATATTCCTGAGGATCAGATTTCCGGTCATGAAACCCAGCTCAAAGCGGGCGATATTGTTGGGATAACGACCTCGATTGCCGGACTGGATATGTCGCATGTTGGAATTCTGGTGCGTATAAATGGTCGGATTCATCTGATGCATGCTTCATCTTCCGCCAAAAAAGTGGTAATTTCCAAGAATACACTTGAAGATTATCTAAGAGCCGGAAAAAGCACAACAGGCATTGCTGTAGTACGACCACTCTAACATTTGAAACACTTTTTATACCCCCGATAAACAAACCTTTTTCAAAGATTAATACTATTTGACTGAACATATTGTTCGTAATTTTGTAACTTGAAAACAAATAATCCACACGTAAATTAAAAATTATGAAAAGCACAATTAAAAAAGTCTTGCTGGTTGCAGCAATTGTTATGGGAAGTATCGTCGCTTCAAATGCCCAAGAACTTGGTGTTCGCTTTGGTGATGTTTCGGGAGGAAATGTAGCTATAGATGGAATTTTTAGCACCGGGCAATTTAGTAGAATCCATGCTGATGTGTCATTCGGTAACGGTTTCGGCGTTGATATGTTATGGGATTTTCTGTACAGACCTCTTGGCGGTGAAGCTTTTAATTGGTATATGGGTGTTGGACCTTATCTTGGAGTATATGATAATGGTAAAGATAATGACACCAACTTTAACTTTGGAGCTGCTTTTGAGATAGGTCTTGAATACAGATTTAACAGTATCCCTATGGCATTAGGCATTGACTACCGCCCTTTGTTGGAAGTTGTTGATAATACCAGTTTTCATGCCGGAGGTTTTGGATTTAACATCAGGTATGTATTCGGACAGTAAAAATTTTTTGAATGATATATAAAGCGCCTTTTCGGCGCTTTTTCTATGCCATCAATTCGTTGTCATTGAAGCGATCGGTGGCATCTTTCATTTTAAAATAACGACGCAATAACACTTTTTTAAGGTCTCTGGCAATTACCTGGTGTGCAATCACTTCAATGTGGGTATACTGCGGCAATTCGGCCTGGGCTTTTGCCATTTCCCGTTCGGTAATATCCACCTGATAAAGCACGGACAATAAAAGATCGTAATTCGTTTCAATTAAGCGGCTAATTTGGTCAACCAACTGATGGTGAAGTTCCCCGTAGGCCTGGTGTACATCTCCCGAAAATGAAATTTCAACACCAAACATCCCAAAATCTTTCATGATCTGTTCAGCGGTTTGCCGAACAATTTCCGCTTTATTTAAAAGGGCTTCAACATTGCTGTTACTTACCTGTGGAAAATCCATGATGCTACATTTTGCTTAAAGATACAACTTACCTCAATTCTTATCCGCTAAAATTGTAACTTTACTTCCACCAATAATCAATTAAACCACACCTTATGAAAAAATTAGCAGTTTTCGCTTTTCTGAACCTTTGGATACTCGCAAGCTTTGCCCAAAACAACTTTAGTAATCGCAGCATTGGGATTGGCGTTGTAGTTGAAAACCTGGAACGCTCCATCGACTTCTATACCAACATTATAGGAATGACTAAAACAGGAGAATTCTCGGTTGATAAGGAAACCGGTAAAGAACTCGGTTTAACCGATAAATACCAGCTCGATGTGACCATACTAAAGCTCGAAAACAGCGAACAGGCCAGCGAATGGAAGTTGATGAGCCTGGGGACAAAATCGCAGCATCCGAAACAAAAACACATGAGCGATGATACGGGGATGCAATACATTACGCTAAAAGTGAAACATATCAATCCTGTATTGGAAAGGCTTAAAAAGCATGAGGTGAAAATTTTAAGCGGCTCCCCTTCGACGATCGGTGGCAATCAAAAATTTTTGCTGGTACAGGATCCCGACGGAATATTTATTGAAATTATTGGCCCCGAATAGCCGACGATTCTAAATAACAGACACACAAATGTATTTATCGGTTGATTTACAGCCGATTCACAAAACTCTTATTTTTAATAATCATTCATTAACATTTGCCTGAATGTTATTTGGTTATTTTCGAATATCTTTGATCATTATTCGAATAATTGGCATGGATAGTATGAAAAGGCAAAATCGAATGGAAGAAGGATACCGAACTTTGAGTTTGGGTGAAGAGATTTTCAATAGTATAACTCACGGAATCGGTACTTTATTAAGCATTGCTGCACTGGTTTTATTGGTGGTTATTGCAGCCACAAAAGGCAATGCATGGCACGTGGTTAGTTTCAGCATATTTGGCAGTACAATGGTTATGTTGTATCTGGCTTCAACCTTGTATCACAGTTTTACCAAAGAAAAAATCAAGAACCTTTTCGCGCGTTTCGATCATGCTGCCATATTTCTGCTTATTGCCGGAACCTACACGCCTTATGTTCTGACAACCTTGCGTGGTGCTTTGGGCTGGACCATTTTTGGGATTATATGGGCGCTGGCCATTGGTGGAGTTGTTATCCGTTCGATTTACCTTACGCGCTTTCGTAAATTAATGGTGGGCATTTATCTTGCTATGGGCTGGATGTTTGTTTTTGCCATTGTTCCAATGATCAAGAACCTGCCTCCTGCCAGCGTTGTCTTCCTTTTTATCGGAGGAGCCTGTTATTCAATCGGTGTTATTTTCTATGCCTGGCGAAAGCTGAAGTATGGTCATGGCATCTGGCACCTGTTTGTTTTGGCGGGAAGCATCATGCATTTCTTCTCGGTATTTTACAGCCTGAAATAACTTATTTCTGAATCCTGTCCTTTCAAAAGGATCACTTTCAAATAACAAATTAGTCGAGTTCTTTAAACCTGAGGTAGGCTGAATCCCAGTCGAGTGATGGATTGGGTTGATGTTCTATTAATTCGAACGAATTCTTTACCACCTGCCTTATTTCATCAAGCGAATCTACCGCTTTCAGGGCACGTGCCTGGATCATTAAATTCCCAATTGCCGTTGCTTCAGTTGGTCCGGCATAAACCGGGATTCCCAACGCATCGGCCGTTAACTGGTTCATCATGCTGTTATTGGCACCTCCTCCTATAATGTGAAGCTTATCTATTTTTTTGCCGATAACCGACTCAATCTGTTCGATGGTAAATTTATATTTTAGCACCAGGCTATCGTAAATACAACGTGCGATCTCGCCCTTCGTTTCCGGCACAGCCTGTCCGGTATTTCGGCAATATTTCTGAATGGCTTTGGGCATATTTCCCGGATTGAGAAATACTGAATTGTCAGGATTGATAAAGCATTTAAAATGCGGAGCATCCATGCACATGTCCACAATTTCCTGCCACTCCAGCTCCTTTTCTTCATCCCAAATGCGTTTGCATTCCTGAATCAGCCACATTCCCATAATGTTTTTCAGGAAACGGCTAGTTCCATCCACACCGCCTTCATTGGTGAAATTCATCTCGAGTGTTTCTTCCGAAACCAGTGGCACCGTACTTTCTATTCCAAGTAATGACCAGGTACCTGAACTCAGGTATGCCCAGTTGCCATCGCTTGCAGGAACCGATGCAATGGCCGATGCCGTATCGTGCGACGCCACAGCAACACATGGTATTTCTTTACTTCCTGTATCTTCCTGAATTTCGGGCAGAATGTTGCCAATTAAAGTTCCCGGCTGAACCAGTTCTTCAACGAGTCCGGGTTGAACGCCAACCGCCGAAAGTAATTTTTCTTCCCACTCGGCTTTACCCGGCTTTACCATCTGCGAAGTGCTGGCGATAGTATATTCATTCTTCTTTTCGCCAGTAAAGAGGTAGTTTAGCGTATCGGGTGTAAAAAGAAGGCTTTTGGCAATATTTAATCGCGAGTGACTTTCCTTTTTTGAAGCAAACAACTGAAACAAGGTGTTGAACTGCAAAAACTGTATACCGGTAAGCAGATAGGTATCCTTTTTAGACATAATAGTAAAGAACTCGTCCATTATTTGATCAGTCCGGTGATCGCGGTATGCAAACGGAAGTCCCACCAGTTGTCCTGATTCTGAAACCAGCGAATAGTCAACTCCCCAGGTATCAATCCCAATGGAATCTGGCTGTACACGATGCTCGAGGATACATTTTTTCAATCCTGTTTTCAGCTCTTCAAAAAGGCTGTAAATATTCCAGTAATAATTTCCGTGAATACGGATCATTTGGTTTTTAAAACGGTGAATTTCTGTCAGTTCCAGTTTCCCGTTTTCTAATGTTCCAAGAATGGCTCTACCGCTCGATGCACCCAGATCGAATGCCAGTAATTGCTTTTTGTTCATAACAGTTTTCAGGTTCCGATTTATGAATTGCAAATTAAATAAATCTGTTTGTTTCCCGTATCCTGCTGTATCTGTTTTCCGCGTTTAAAACAAAAAAAAGCAGGATCTCTCCTGCTTTGTTGCTCTATCGTAATAAATGAATTATCCGTGTTTTTCGGAAAGGTAGCGTTCGGCATCAATAGCGGCCATACACCCTGAACCGGCTGCCGTTACTGCCTGACGATACTGATCATCCTGAACATCGCCACAGGCAAATACCCCCTTAACATTTGTTTTAGAAGTTCCGGGAACGGTGTTAATGTATCCAACCTCGTTGGTATCGATGTAATCTTTGAAAATATCGGAGTTTGGTTTGTGTCCGATTCCCAGGAAGAAACCATCGATTTTGATCTTCACTTCTTCCTCACCGGCTTCACCTAAATTTTTAACCAGCGTTGCGCCTTCAACAACTCCGTTATCGCCAAACAATCCTTTGGTTTGGTGCTTCCACAGAATCTCGATGTTTGGAGTTTTCATCGTGCGCTCCGCCATTACTTTTGAGGCACGAAGCTCATCGCGGCGAACAATCAAATATACCTTGTTACACAAACCGGCCAGGTACATGGCTTCTTCAGTTGCTGTATCTCCCCCGCCAACAACGGCTACGTCTTTTCCTTTGTAGAAAAATCCGTCGCAGGTTGCACAGGCAGAAACTCCGCCACCGGCATATTTTTTCTCATCTTCAAGCCCCAGATATTTGGCAGTTGCACCGGTTGCAATTATCACGGTTTCAGCTTCGATCAATTTTTCATCGTCGATCCAAACCTTATGAATTTCACCCGAGAAATCAACTTTTGTAGCCATTCCCCAACGTACATCAGTTCCGAAACGTTGTGCTTGCTTTTTAAGGTCTTCCATCATTACCGGACCGGTAACTCCTTCGGGGTAACCCGGGTAATTTTCAACTTCTGTAGTAGTGGTTAATTGTCCGCCGGGCTGCAAGCCTTCGTACATTACCGGCTCAAGGTTGGCCCGGGCAGCGTAAATAGCCGCAGTGTAACCTGCAGGTCCCGACCCAACAATCAAACATTTAACACGCTCGCTAGCAGCCTCTTCACCGGATTTTTTTTCTTCGTTATCGTTAATATCAAGTGGTTTAAACATGGTATGTAATTTTTGCGACAAAAATACAAAACAAAGTGAGTTTGCGAAGAAAAAACTAATCGATTATAAACATATGCGATAAATGAATTCTATTGATCTTATTTCGGTGGAAATTGAAAAAAAGCTTTTGTAATAACGAATTCTAACATTACATTTGCAGGCACATTATTTCGGGATGTGGCGCAGTCTGGTAGCGTACTCGTCTGGGGGGCGAGGGGTCGCAAGTTCAAATCTTGTCATCCCGACAACTGATTATCAAAAGGTTAACAAATACTTGTTAACCTTTTTCTATTTGAATAGTCGCAATTTAGTCGCAGATTTTACAATTAAATTTTAACCTATTACCTTCAAAGAAATATACAAAATCAAAATAGTATTAATCTGAGAATGATATAGACACTATTTAATGTTCGAGTCTTTTTCTGGGCACTAATACATATTACAACCCGATGTTATACAGATTATTACATCGGGTTTTCTTTTGACTCATACCCTGATGCATACCCTAAAGATATTATAACCAAAGAAAAAATTATTACTTCCCTAGTTTCATAAACTCATCAATTAAAATTCGGATATTCATTCGGCGACATTCGATCCTGTTTTGGGACCAGGGGGTCCCAGGTTCGAATCCTGGTATCCCGACTTTTAAAAGGATTAACTAGTTGAAAAACAGGTTAATCTTTTTTTTATGTCCCGATATTGTCCCGACTTTATCATCTTCCTAAGATGTAAGTTGAATTTTATGCAATCCCTCTCTTCCGCTTAATCTCTTCAATTAACCGTGATTGCTCATCCCAATATTCCTGCACAGTAGCATCTTCATAGCCACCAAAGGAATGAACTCTACCCAAAACATCATTAATTCCATTACCATATAGAAAATCATCTTCAATGATAAAGTTGGCCATGCTTTTCCTGTTATAAGTCCACCTTGGATATTGTATCATTATCCCTCCTTCCGATGTTTTGATGTAGGGTGGTTTTATATGCCGTTCAGGATCGCCCTTTAGTAACTCCCGGATAGCTATGTCCCTGGCTTCGATTATTTTAATCTCAGCCGTCTTAATTTCATCAATGAGGTAGGCTGCACGTACTTCAAGCATATTGCAATACCAGTGTAGTTTTTGATCCCAAAGCAGCTTAAGATAAAAATCCAAATGGTCCTCTTTTAAAATCCTGGCTATTATCTTTCCTGTTTTGTTCAGGTTCTCATCCTGATCGCGTTCACATGTATCCGGCTCCCCGGTGTGGTGCATAGCTTCAATGTAAAGGTTCAGGGTACTTTCATTCTCCAAATGTTCTATCCTCTTTATATCATCACTTCCGTATGTATACGACACTTCATAAAAGCTATTCCGCCAAAAGAATAGCTTATAAGTTAGTCCAGAAACTCTTTCTGCTAGGCACTTGGCATCTTTTGCAATAATGTTGTTTTCTGTATCCATTGGATGGGAACTGTACTTTGAAGATAAGAAAAGCAGCTGGAATTTCTTTTTAAACCGAAGACTCAAATACCAACATAAATATCAATAGTTACAAGATTTATTTCTTGTGACTCTTTTTGTTTGCACAAAATACACATCAAAAAAAGGCCTAAAAAACCACAAAAATAGATGGTTCAATACTTTCAATAGTAAATAGATTTGGTTTGTTATTCATGAAGCTATCGATGGAAGCAATAGCCTGTCCTTCAAAAAAGAATTGGAAGGTTATATCTTTTCCATCTTTATTAAACCACTCACGCAGGCAGCCTTGTTTAATGAGGTAAATATGCTTCGAAATTTCCCCTTCCTGTAACAGGATCGTTTTTGAGGTAATTTCTCTTTCAACAAATACCTTCTGAAAGCGCGACCAATTCTTCTCGTCTTCCTTTATTGTATTTATCAATTTATCGATCATTACTACAAACCTACAACATTAAATGACCACAAACCTGTTTTTTCTATTCAAAGGTTTAATATTTATTCTGAAACAATTTTTAGTACTCCATCTGTTAAATTTTGAGAGTGAGCTTTTAATATTATTTCACCAGCTTTAGCGAATGGACGAATGACTACCTGTGCTTTCCCCTGATATGTTTTTATGTTTGTGCTATTAAAACTCTCCATGTCATTGGGACTTGCATTGCCCGAAGCAATAATTTCACCATTTCCTGATATAGATAATTCAATTGTTACTTCATTAGTTGGAACAAGTTGTCCTGATTCGTCCAACACTTCAACCTTTACGAATACTACTTCTTTACGATCAGCTATCAATTTACTCTGCTCTGCAGTTAGCCTGATGGTCTTTGGTTCCGTAGCAGTTTTTAATATTTTGCTTTCAACCTCTACGCCTTTTTCAAAACAAGAGGCTTTTAATTCTCCGGGTTGATATGGCACCTCAAATGTGGCGATGTATTTATCTGCTTCAGCTAAGTCCTTTTCAGCAAACAATTCTCCATTCAATTCCAGTTTAACCTGTGAAGCCCTTGTAAACACTCTTACCTGAAGTGGTTTACCTTCACTTCCCGGCCAGTTCCAATGAGGAAATTCCATTGGCCACGACCATGCTCCTGCTGTTTCTATCATTCCTTCAGGAATTAGCTCATGTACATTTATTTCAAGATTGCTGTTTCCCCAAATTACATCGCGATAGAGCATTTGTGGAGTTTTCTCCCCGGTTATATCAATGTCTCCGCAATTGGCAAGAAAATAGGGCCAGTTAGATGGACGCATCGCCTGAAGATCAAATATATTTACACCTTCCGGCAGTTTAAATCCGGAGAAATTCCCTGAAAATCCCAGTCCCTGACTTTCCGGAACATAATTCGGTTTTCCAATAGAAACTTCACCCAGATAATCCCAGGCTGTCCATATAAAATCGCCTATCACAAAAGGGTATTTTTCTACAGTTTCCCAATAATCGTAAGCAGATGTAGCGTAGGACTCTGACATATAAATTATTCGCTCCGGGAATTTCTGATGATCGGATTCTACTTCATCGATCATATAATTATAACCACAAACATCAAGCAGATCAAACATTGGAGTTGTTGACTCCCACCCTTTTGGATAGAAAAATCCTGTTACTCCCATGGTTACACCACGACTATCATCCAACTCCCTGACACGATTCGCCAGTTGAGTACCAATTCGTAAACGAGTTGAATCCACCGGCTCAAAAATTTCATTTCCGATACTCCACATAATAATGCTTGGATGATTTCGATCGTGCATCATCCAGTTGGTTAAATCTTTTTCCCACCAATCCTTGAAAAACAGCGAATAATCCTGAGGATTTTTATAGTTTTCCCACATATCTGTAAATTCGCTAATCACCAGCATTCCATATTTATCGCAAGCCTTATAAAAAGCGTCAGAAAATGGATTATGAGCACAGCGAATTGCATTAAAACCATTGGCTTTTAATACCTCAACTTTTCTCTCTTCTGCTCTTTCAAATGCAGCTGCACCAAGCAATCCGTTATCATGGTGGATACATGCTCCTTTTAGTAAAACTGATTCTCCGTTTAGAAGAAATCCTTTATCGGCAGAGAACTCTATAGTACGGATTCCAAAAGTTTGATCGTATATGTCTTTTACCTCATCCCCTACTTTAACGACCACTTCTGCGGTATAAAGATTAGGCGAATCCAATGACCAGAGAACCGGATTTTCAACTTTGACCAGACTTCTTACTACTGCCTCTGATTTTGATGGAATTACATCTGATCCGCCGACAGTACCTACTAAAATATTATTCGCGTCTTTAATATTAATTGTTATCTCTGCATTTACCTCCTTTATATTGTCATTCTGAACCGTAACTTCAGCCTCGACAACTGCTTCGTTGGGATTGATTTCCGGCGTAGTAATTTTTGTTCCCCAAACCCCAACATGAACAGGATCAGTGACCTGTATATACACGTTTCGGTAAATTCCAGAACCGCTATACCAGCGCGAATTTCGGCCAATATTTTCAACCTTTACTGCAACTACATTCGATTCTTCTGCCGTGTTCAAAAACGGTGTAATATTGATCCAGAAAGGAGTATAGCCATTTTTATGACTGCCGGCTTTATGGCCATTCACCCAAACTTCCGATTCCATGTAAACACCTTCAAACTTTAATATGACGGTTTTCCCTTCATCCTTTTTATCGATCGAAAAAGTTTTTCGGTACCATCCGGTTCCTCCCAAAAAATGTCCGGTTGAATTTCCGTTCCCAGGAGACTTTTTTGAGAAAGGACCAATCTGGTCAGCAGCATCTTCTCCATCGATGTCCATCAAACTAAAATCATGAGGAAGATCAACCTCCAACCAGGCAGAATCGTTAAATACCAATTGTTCCGCTTCGCCAATAGAATCACGTATAAACTTCCATCCGTTATTAAATAACTGCTCACGCTCGTTGTCCATATTATCGGATTTTGA
This sequence comes from Maribellus mangrovi, assembly GCF_037646455.1. Classification (NCBI taxonomy): domain Bacteria; kingdom Pseudomonadati; phylum Bacteroidota; class Bacteroidia; order Marinilabiliales; family Prolixibacteraceae; genus Maribellus; species Maribellus mangrovi. The sequence goes on from NZ_JBBIXN010000002.1 coordinate 757,233, forward strand.
ATTACATCCCCAACTTATCGATAGGAAGAAGATTAAAGCATAAAATCCTGCTCGGTAATGATAGATCATATTGTACAATTTTGAAGGTTTATAGTTTCCTGGTTTAGATTTTTGTAAAGGAAAACAGCTGATAAAACATGCATAGAATAAGATTCTAAATTTCATTAAATGACAGGAATAATATACTGTATGCGGGAACCTGAATTTCACCGGCTTTTATTCTTTCCCCTTTTATCGTAGGCAAACTTTCGTCTGAAGTTAATTTCAGTACTTCACCATTGAGTTTTACCGATTTAGTTTGAAGATTTTCGCCATTAGCAGTAAGCAGGTATTGTTCGGCATTTGAAGGAATTACCACCGTCTTTTCTGAAGCGCCTGGGTTTACAATTAAAACAGCGAATCCGTCTTTTTGCCCTTTTAGATTGTGGGCAAAAACATCAATTCCATCGTCATTTAATCCTGCATCGTATACTTTTTCCCCCATCAATTTATTCCAAAGCAGAGCAGCCCAGTAATTTGGTCGTGGTTCATGCGTATCTTGTTCAAGCAACGCATACTCGCTGGCGCAAAGGGTGTTGTGCATTACCACTTTCACCCCTTTTTTCGCCAATCTCCCTAGTTGTTCCAAATATCGAAAACAATCTACATATGTTGCGGCCCAGGGATTTCCTCCGCACGCAGTCTCTGCCGTTTCTGTTAACCAAATGGGTGCACCCGGCACATATCTATTACGTGCATTTTCATAATACTCCAACCCGAGTTCTGTTTTGCTCAGCCAGTCTTCATCCAAAGCATTTTCCGGTGTACGGTTACCCATACAACGTTTCGATACCCAACCATAATAGTGATAAGTAAATATTTCGAACTCAGGTTTTGGATGTGCTGTAAAAATACTGTCGGTTGATAACGACTGCCCAGAAATTATACCGCCTTCACCCGTTGAGCCCGGGCCAAGAATTTTCATTTCAGGGATAGCCACATCAACGTAACTTTTAAAAGCTTCGAAATCCCTTGCAAACGCATTTCCATCATATCCCTCCGGAGCACCCCCATGTCCGGCATGAGAAGGTTCGTTAAACATTTCGGCAGCAGCAATTTCTCCACCAATCGCTTTAGTATAATTTATTAGTGGCTCAATCTGCGCCGGCATCCAGTTTCCATCCTCGTCGCGCATTCCATTACTAATGGCAAAAGAAGTTACGAGTTTCGAATCGGTTGCTTTACAAAAATCAATAACACCTTTCCATTCTGCCCTGGTTAAAACATTTTCATATCCTTCGGGCGCAGCTTTGAGTTTCGATTCGTCATTATCCTGAAAATAAGTTGTGTTTGCCCATGTCCCACTCACCCTCACATACATTGGTCCCAAGGCTGAAGCAAGTGTGCGAAGTTTATTATCGTAAAGATTTACGGGCGGGATTGATCGTTTCAAAGCCGCAAATCCACCGCTTTTTACTTTTGCAGTATCAAAGAGGTGATAAGGAATCCAAAAATCGCCTCCCACAACTTCACACATTTCGATATTTATTGACTGGTACCTTTCGTCAACCTCGCCAATAAAATTCATCGTTTTAAGATTGATTTCCAATTCGTCTTCTTTTGGTCTCTTATCAGTACAACTGCTTGAAAGAAGGAATACAAATCCTAATAGGGCTGCTAATTTCAGGTTCATTTTATGGTTTAATTTGAAAACTTTTAATTTCGGGAACAGAGAGCAATTATCCTAATGGTTAATGTTGTGCAAGGCTCTTTTTCATCATCTTACCAATAAAGTTAGTTGCAAATTTTGGTGCCAAACGATAAAGCTTATCCAAAAACCAGGCATCCTTTCCTACTGTAGCTCTGAATTTGTTTTTCTCCATTGCTCTGATGATAATCTGAGCTGCTTTTGAAGGAGAAAGTGCCATATTATTCTTATCGTTGTTATCAACCTTCGGTCCACCTAATCCCGAATTTTGTGTAATGTTCGTCATAATTGCACCCGGATGAACTACTGTCACTTTTACCTGAGTGTTTTTTAATTCCGCATAAAGTCCTTCAGTTAATATTTTTACAGCTGCCTTCGAAGCACCATAAATGGTTTGGGTTGGAAATGGAATAAATCCTCCCATACTGGAAACATTTACAATATGTGCTTCAGGTCGTGTTAATAGATGCGGAAGTAAGGTTTTGGTTAAATAGTATGTCCCCCAGAAGTTGACGTTCATTACCCTTTCGGTAGTTTTATACTCCAAATCGTTTACCGCGGCAAATGGCTGAATTATTCCAGCATTGTTAATGAGTCCATCAATCGACTTAAGCCGCACAAGCATTTTTTTTACTGTTTCTTCAACGGCAGATTTATCTGTAATATCTAACACAAATGTACTAGCATTAATGCCATAATCCCCGGCTATTCGAACCGTTTCCTCCAACGAATCTTTATTAATATCGATGGCAACTACTTTAGCACCTTTCTTCAGCAATGCTAAAACCAGTTCTCTACCCATTCCGCTTCCACCACCGGTAACAACTATTGTTTTGTCTTTTACTTTCATTTATGCGTATTTTAGTTCTCTTTCATTGCTAATGACCGAATTCAAACCAGTCCAGGTCAAACATCTCACCATCTTTCCCCTGAAATGTCAACCAAACAGAATGAATTCCCTCAACTTTTTTGATTTTGGCAGAAACGATTTCCCATTCTGCATTTTCTCTCCCCGGTATGGTTAACTCTCCAGCATTAGGTCCCCATGGTTGATCAAGTTTGATAATGATTGTTCCGCCATTTTTAAGTGCTTTAACTCTCAACTTGATTTCATCTGCTCTGTTCTTAAAATCAACGTATTTATAAGCCACGTTATCACCATCCTGAATTTTTCCAAGTTTTTCATTAGCTTGCTCCCATTGTTCAATTCTTACATTCCCGAATAACTGGCAAGCACGTTCGGCATCAATTTTTTCAAAGGCATTTAACGGAGGGCCTGCACCCTGTGATGTCATTTCAACCTCATCAATAGATCCATCTTCATTGAAATAAATGGGTTCGACGCAAGCTTTTCGCATCATCCGGCTATTATGGGTTGATCGATGATAAAAAACGTACCATTGTCCGTTAAACTCAACAATAGATCCATGGTTGTTCCATGTTGCCGGATCACATTTATCATTGTCAACTATTACCCCACCGTATTTAAACGGTCCCATTGGTGAATTACTGGTAGAATACCCAATGCAAGTTGGCCGATTATTACGGCTCATATCTGAATATATCAGGTAATAAATGCCATTGCGTTTAACCATGTAACTTCCTTCATGAAAGTAGTGCTCCTTTTCGGTAATCACATCAGTTACAATAGTCGAAGTATCTATTTCTGTCATATTAGGCTTTAGTTTGGCAATTTTTGCCTGAAATTGGCCCCATATATAGTAAGCCTGACCATCATCATCGATAAACACAGCAGGATCAATTTCTTCTATTCCGGCTAAGTTCATTTTTCTGCCGTTCATGAATGGCCCTAATGGAGAGCTGCTTGTAGCGACACCTTCTGCGGCCTTTCGATCTGGTTGGCAATAATACAAGTAATATGTACCATCCTTGTACTGACAATCCGGAGCGTAGAGTTCTTTATTAGAATAAGGAACCTGGTCATTTTCTCCAATCGAAGAAAAAACATTTTCTGTAATATTCCAGTTTCTCAAATCGGAAGTTGAAAGCACATGATGTTTGAACGAACAGTAATATTCAGTGCTTTCATCCAATGAACCATAAACATATAATTTTCCATCCTTCCAGACATGTGCTGATGGATCGGCAATATACATACCGGCCGGAACAATTGGATTTTGACCAACAGCCCCTTGAACAAAAAATAGAAAAAGAGTAATTATGAGACAATACTTCATTATTCCAGAATAATTTTTACGCCATCAGGTTCTGTATATTTTGTTTGCACTGAACCATCCGGCATTTTTTTATGCTCGACAGACAAAATGCCCATCGGAGTTGGATAAGTTCCTTTAACCCATTCAAGGTCGCCAAGATGAGGACTGATTTTTATCGTTTTGCATCCCGTTTCTACCACATTTATACCAAGTACATACTGTGTTAACCAAGCTGTCGGACCTGATGCCCATCCATGACAAAAACTATGTCGGTAACCTTCATAGCAGTAGCCTCCATAAGTTGCATGTACATTTACTTTTCCTTCAGGTACCAACTCGTCAATCCGGGCTGCGTTTTCCATCCAACTGATGTCAAAATCTTCCCAAAAAGTAGTAGCTCCCAAGTCGAGCATAGCTCCCCAATATTCCCTGATATTGTCAATCGCTCCCTGATAATCGCCAGCCATAGCACGTGCAATCAGCATGTAATAACCATAGAAGGTTGACATTTTATGAACGCCATCTTTAGCTAGCACTTCAGAGTTTGCTTTTTCCGGTGAAATTAATCCCGACATGGCCAACAAAGCAGCAGCTTGTTTCGATCCCGCCATATCAGGTATATGTTTTTTTAATTTCTCTATTGATTGGAGACACATCTCCCTGGTCTCCGGGATGTCGAGCAAGCTACAAAGTTCTGCACCTGCCTCAAAGCTCATAACCATCATTGATTGCAGACCCGCATGAATAGCTGCTTCATTTTCACTGGATGGCCAGTCCAGAAAGCGCATTCCATCCAACGTTTCTTTTCCATCCTCGTCAATATGTTTTGCAAGTTGGTTAAGTATTCCAACGAGATATTCTTCTTGCTTGGCCAGGTACTCAAAGTCTCCTTGAGATTTATACCATTCTTGCTGCAGAAGTATCCACCACATTGAGTACGAACTAATATCATTCATCCAATTGGGCAATGGATATTGATCACGGGCAAAGTCAAGACTTTTTGGTACCACATCATTGTAGCCAAATACTGAATTAATTGTCATCATTTCAGGATGCATATCACCGGCCCAAACCAGACGGTCTCTTTTTATTCCATCCAAAAGATATTCATTCATATTAAGATGGACGGTATATGCGCCGGTCATCCAAATATTATTCAGTTGTTCGTCATTACTTGCGAATGAACCTAAATAAGGAATGTCTCGATACCTGAAACTGGCACTAATTTCTTTGATTAGGATTTTTGCATTTGGGCCCACTAAATCGACGCGTACAAAACGGAATCCGGATTCGCCTACTTCCAACCGGCCCATAGTTGGTAATGTCACTTCAAAATCACGCATGGCATGGTCGTTGGTTGCTCCGTTTTCTCCAACATCACACATTGTTTCTGCTACCGATTCACCAAAACGAATACGCACTTTCCCGGCAGGACTCAGATTTCCACGGGTTGTAACTATTTCGATTCCTCCCTGGATTTCTCTACCAAAATCAAGTATAATTCCGTGCTGAGTTTCCTCATCATTTTGAATCGTAAAAAACTCGCCAAAGCTTAAATCTGCTTGTCCAGTACTTGGATTTAGCAACGATTCTGCATTCCGGATATAATTTCCGGTGGTATCAGAACTCCAAACAATTCGCTCAGGTGTAAGATTTTTACGAACTAAGCTTGTCGATCGGACTTTACCTGGATCCTGATTCTTAAACACCGGGGGGAGTTGCGCCATTCCTGTAAAACACAACACCAATAGTAGACTTAAAATTATACTTTTTTTCTTCATCTGTTCAATTCTATATTATTCTATAAATCCCTGATATTCCATCCAATCCATAAACAGCTCAGGCCAAATATCTGATGGTTTATCTTGCTTTATAACTGAAAAGCCGTGTCCTCCGGAATAAAAACTATGCATCTCAATTGATTTACCAGCTTTCTTCCATTTTTCATATAGTCCCGGATTACCACTCGCAATTTGATCATCAGCAGCCCACACAAGAAACATAGGAGGAGCATCAGTTGGAACTTCATCTCCAAGCATTGCTCCACAGTAGGCATAAATAGGGACAACAAAATCAGGCCTGCTTTCCGAGGTATAAATGTGGGCAACAGAACCAACGAGTGTTCCTCCGGCTGAGTATCCCACAATACCAATTCTGGCAGGATCAAGTCCATACTCCGATGCATGATTCCGTACATATTTTATTGCTTCAAGTCCATCTGCAACAGCAAGGTGAACAAACTTCATGAAGAGTGAATCACGTTGAGACGGATTAGCTTTATCTAATTCAGCATATGGGAACGGCATCAATCTGTATTTCAAAATAAATGCTGTAATGCCATTCTCTACGCACCATTTTGCAGTAGCTGTTCCTTCCTGTTGATAGGCCAGTCCCTGAAAACCACCACCCGGGCAGATTATAAGAGCCGTTCCCCTATTGTTTTCCTCTTTAGGTTGAATAACAGTTAAAGTTGGCATTGATACATTACGAATGGTAACAATCTCATCGTTTTCATCCAGCCGAACTCTTTCTTCCAACGTTAATAGCTCATTTCCCTGAGGTGTCTCACCATTATACAGAGGTATTATTTTTTGTCCATAACTGCAATAAGTGATCATTATCAGAAACAGAGCTATTGCTAAATTTTTCATATTAAGGTTTGATCTAAATTTTGTACTAAGTTCTCATCACAGCACCACCATCAACACAAATTGACTGCCCTGTAATCCATTCCGACAGATCTGAAAGAAGGAAGGCTACAATGGATCCCATATCTTCAGGTTTTCCAACTCGTGGAGCCGGGATCATTTGCAATACCATACCCACAATTTGCTCGGAATTTTGGAGACCACTTTCTGTCATTACCAAACCAGGTGAAACTGCATTACAGCGGATACCTTGCTTACCGAATCTGCTTGCTACATTTCTTGTCATTGCTCCGATTCCTGCTTTTGTAACTGCGTAAGTTACCTTGTCGGGCATGCCTGCGTACAATGCATCTGAAACAGTATTTACTATTGATCCTCCACCGGCTTCCAGAATGTGCGGAATTGCATATTTTGATGTAAGCATAAATCCGGTAAGATTAATATCAATGTTGCGCTGCCAATCCGTTAAATCAATATCAACCGGATTTGTATCTTTCATAACTTCGGCAGGATTGATATTGGCTGCAACATTAAACAATCCATTTATTTTGCCGTACTCACTAATTGCCAGATCAATCAGCGCCTTCACGTCTTCCGGACTTGAAATGTCTGTTTTGGTGGCGATTCCATCTCCGCCTGCTTCTTTTATACTTGCAACACATCGTTCGGCGTTTTCCTTTACAATGTCACCAACAACAATTTTAGCGGCTCCGGCTCCTAAAAATTTGGCTACACCATCAGCAATCTCACCAGCACCGGCGAACACTATTACTTTGTCTTTTAAACCTTCCATAATTGTTTTCTTAATCTTTTAAATATTTGAGAATATATTTTATAAATTCGTTTTTAGCTTAAAGCGCGGGTTTCAAACCTTCACATCGAACTTTCCAAGAACCATCATCAGGAAATCCCGGAGCATGGATGTCGGGAGCACCATCCCAGCCTGCGGCCATCATTGCAACCGCATAAAGTAGTCCTCCGTTCCCCGGCAAATAAGGACAGGGGCCACCGGTACAAACACCACGTTCGTCATAATAATTCTTAGTCCCCGCATCTTTCAGCAAGGCATCAATAGCAAGGTTCGGTTCACCAAGACGTGCTGCTGCCATTGCAGTCCAGGGGAAATCCCATCCCCAGCAACGCTCCCAGTCCCAAGTACCCCAAATTTTTAAAAGGGTTTGATGAGCAATTTCCTTATCTACATTTTTTTGAGGAGGTAGCATGCCATAAACACCAACAGGATCAGGATGCTCCCAAGCCCGTTTTGTATAGGTATCTTTCCATTCTGGAGAGTGTATATAAACGCCACTATCTGTTGGTAAAGGAGCCATGTTCTTAATGATATCATCCCAATTCGGTTCCCGTTCCATATCCATTCGTTCACGCCAAGTCTGAGCTTGGTTCAATCCCCAGGTCCAGTAAGCCAAATCAAATACAGCATCCTTAGTAATTCCCTGTTCGCTCGGAGGCATCACTGGATCTAAATGGTAAATACCATTTTCGTCTTTCACCGGGTAATCAGCCATGTGCTTTGCTGTCCCATCAATTATATCGGCCCACTTCTCTAGTGTTTTTCTAGTTGGATGTAGGCGATAATCGAGTTCGGCAAAAAAGATTGGGTGAGGTTGCTTCCATAACAAAACCTGATTTCCTAGCCACGGAGCCGTGCGTCCTCCGGGACTTGCTGATTTCTGCCATTTAAGTCCTTCGTAATCCAACTGCTCAGCAAGTGCACGTGCTGAGGGAGTAAATCGTTTGTAAATTGTTAAAGCACTATCTGCTAAATCCCAACGATCCCATAAAGCAAAATGTGAAGTATGCCACCAGATCATTTCCATGTGGAATTGTCCCTTCCAAGGGCCGATTCCCATAAGTCCTCCTTCTGCAGGTGGAAAACTTCCGGCCGACTGTACCGCAGTTTGATATTGAGACAATACAATTCTTCGTTCAAGTTCTTTCCATCTTGGGTCGGTACTTTCTGAAAGATCGATAGCTCCTCCACTTTGCCAAAATTCCGGCCAATGTAACTTACAAGCTGTTGACGTTTGCACAAAATCCGGAACCTGTTCCTTGTCTGATGATTTCGAATAGGCACATGTAAACTCAAGCGAGTTCACTCCTTCTGTTGCAAGTTGCCATGCATGCGGATTATTCTCGGAAATTGGTTTTAACTCAGCTCCTTTACTCCATATCAAAGACGTAAAGTAGGTTACCGAATCAACTTCTCTACGAAAATCAGCACGTTGATCATTACCATTAAGAAGAATTGTTTTATGCTTATCTATTTGCTCAAAATCACCAACCCAGGGTTTGTAACGTTCTAAATTAGGATATGGGAAATCGATGCCAACAACAAGTTCTCCATTTTCTAAAAGTGGAGATTCAATTTGTACAGAAACCATATCTGAATTAGGATTTACGCAAGTAGCGACCCTAACCGGCTGACCATTTATCGTAAAGGAAGAATGTAATATCCCGGTCCACAGATCAAGTGATCGTGACAAACCTTTGACATCTTCCAAAGTCAGTTCCATTCCGTTTTCCATTGCAAAACGTATTCTGCCAAGATTGAAAATATGAGGATTATCAAACATGTACTGACGAATGTTATCCTTATCTTTTGGAAAAATATCGGGTCCGGCATTACGCCCTTGCTGAAAAGTACCGGTTGCCGGAATCTGATCAGATGTTACCCCCTCAGGAAGTGGAAATGAATGCCAACCCCAATGCGACATGGTATTGCCTCCAAAAGTCTGAAGCCCTGTTCCATCTGCATTAAAACAAAACTCACCATTACCAAGAGGAATTTGTCCAGATGGATCGTTCCATTCAATATTGTGCCGGGTTACCAGGGCATAACGGTCAATTGGTTTTAGCCCAGTCTCTCTTTTACACTGAATGCTTATAACCGCAACAATGCATAAGATAATAACGATAGTAATTGTAAGAATTTTAGGCCTCATATCTTCTATTTTTCCTGGTTATTCGAGTTGCAATTTCTTGAAATGCCTTTCATCAGTTATGTTGTACTCGCTTCTGATAGCAAATGTTCTAATTTGTTTCTGCGGGTTCCAAAACAATAAGCTGCAAAGTATTGGGTTCAAAATGTAAAGTCGATTTAAAAACATCATCAGTTTTTATCGTTTTCTCTTCAACCATTTGAAGATTACAATTCTCCAGATCTGTATGATAGTTACTGTGTTCACCATCTATTTTATAAAGCTTTACATTGACATTTTTAGTATTAAGTGCCTTATGCAGATTATTCAGATTTAAAGTGGCATCAAAACCTTGTGTATCCCGACTTTGAAAATTCCAAACCATAACTGAAATCCCTGATTCATCTTTTGTGGCTAATGAATACAATCCTTTTCCCTCTTCAATTTCAGTACTTGACGTGGAAGAAATCCTGGTGTCTTTCATTTTTGACATCATTACCATCATATTTCCATATGGAGTAAGCTTTTGTGTTTCTATCATTGGTTGTCCAAATTCATTCCTTGTTACCAACTGATCTTTTCGTCCTTCTTTGCGATGGCGCATAACCCAGTTGAATGGATATGTTTTATCGGCCGTAGTGAGGTACCAATAAAACAATGAGGCCATTCCTACAGCCTGTCTTAAATGATCATTCTTCATTGTTACAAAATCGTCAAAAGCAGGTCCAGGATAGATTCCCATCTCAGTAATAAATACCGGTATATCGATACGTATTCCCCTGCTAGCAAGTTCTCTGTTAAGCAGTGTACGCTGTTCTTTTACTAGAGACGGATCATCTTTAAATAAAATATATGCAGAATCGGGTTTAGTATAATATCCGTGGTATGAAATAAAATCAAGGCGCTTCTCTGGTGAAGGATCCTTGACATAGGCATCAAGAAATGGCTGTAACCATTTCATCGAAAATTGCGATACTGAAGGACCACCTACCAACAACGGAATTTCTGGATTCAATTCATCATTAACCTTATTTACTGCCTGATAATAAATTTTGTAATAGTCGTAGTAGTTATCAGGTGTTACTCCTTCGTTGGCATAATCAGGCTCATTGGTTGCTTCTATGTATTTTATTTTCGGGAAGTTCTTTTTCAGCTCCTTCAAAATTTTTGAAAGACGTTCAACCTTTATATCGTCACTGACATCCCATCCTCGTACTACTCCAAGATGGCTGCAATTAACCAACACATAATCTGAAATTTTGCTGGCATCTGATAAATAATCCGACATCTCACTAATATCAACCTTGTCGGTGATTTCATCATAATAGCTATTTCCAATGAACCAAACGCGGTATATTTTTCCATGCAAACCGCTCTCGTTGAAGAATTTTATATCTGCATCTCGCTGATCCACAAATTCCATGCTACTCTCGAAATTGTTATATCGTTCAACATGCAAAAAATCACTAAGGGTTTCTGCACAATCCACATTTATTTCGGCTTCTTGCACATTGGTGGAAAGCATAGGTCCTACGGGCTTGCTCACATCTATTCCTTGCTCTTTCAGATATTGTTTAACTTCATCAGAAATTGCAGGTTGTCCCTGTTTTTGTTCTTGTTGTTCCGGTTGATTCTTTTGTGCGCTATTGCAGCCAACAAATGTAGATAGTGACAAAAGAATTATTAGTAATCTTAGTTTTTTCATGTTTCTAGTTTTTACTTAATATTTTTAATTTCATTGATTGTTGCCTTGGGGGTCAAAGCCTTACTCACTTTCCTAATCAGAATATCATCTTTTAAATTGAATTTCTGTGAAAGCTTTATGTCCTCACACGATGCACCGATCTTAACTGTATACTCACCAGCATCTGCTATCCATGAAGACTTCTCAGAATAAAAAGACTCCAGTTTCTTTGCATCAATTATGAAGGATACTGATTGTGATTCGCCGGGTTGTAACAATTTTGATTTTGAAAAACCTTTCAATTCTTTGGATGGCTTATCCAATTGCTTATCAGGAGCTGTAATGTATAATTGAACAACTTCTTTTCCTGCAATGCTGCCGTTATTCGTTATTTTAAAATTGACCTTAATTTCATTTCTAAAATTCGTCGAACTGAGTTTCAAATCACTATAGCTAAAACCGGTGTAACTTAATCCATACCCAAAAGGATATGATGTTTCAACATCGAAGGTATTGAAGTAACGATACCCAACATAAATGCCTTCTTCGTAAATGACTTTCTCGGGTTTATCCGAAGGAGTTCCAGGGAAGTTTTTTGCAGAAGGTACATCATCGTACTGAATCGGAAATGAAGTAGGAAGTTTACCTGATGGATTAATTTTCCCACTTAATATATCTGCAACTGCATTTCCAGCTTCCTGTCCCGGTTGCCATGCAATCAATATCGCATCCGGCAAGTTTTTCCAACTGGCTGTTTCAATCACCCCTCCAATATTCAAAACAACCATGACTTTTTTACCTAAAGCATGAAAGGTACTTGTAATGTTTTCAATATTGTTCTTTTCCGTTTCAGTCAGGTTAAAATCACCATCAATTTTTCGATCAGCAGTTTCACCTGAATTTCGACGAATAGTTATAACTGCAATATCTGCCTTTTCTGAAATTGTTTCTGCCAATTCCTTACTCACAGGCATTTCAACAGCTCTATTTATAAAGCCTCTGATGGCCCGCATCATGTTTTGTTTGGGTGTATTTTCTTTAATGTAATCGCTATAAATCTGATTTGACTTTTCCTCGATTTTATATCCTGCATTTATCAGGCCATCAATAATATTCACGGTTGGGCCTGCACGCATTACAAACCCACTGCCTGATCCTCCCACATTGGTAACATACGAGCCATTTCCGAACAAGGCTATTTTTTGATCTTTATCTTTTAACGGAAGGGCGTTGTCTTCATTTTTTAATAACACCATACCTTCAGCACCGGCCTTTCTTGCTATTTGAGCATTTTTCTCCAGGGCAGGTTTGTTGGAATACTCGTATTCCTTGAATTTTGGAGATCTCATTGTGTTTTTTAATATCCATGCGATATTCTTATCCAGTACTTCTTCGCTTAATTTTCCACTTTTAACAGCCTGAATAATCACTGTATCTTGATATGGTCCAGGCATGATCAGGTTTAATCCTGCTTTCAATTGTTCCACCGGATCTTTTCCGGTATCCCAATCCGACATGATTATTCCCTCGTATCCCCAATCTTTTCTCGCAATGGTAGTAAGCAAATCAAAATTTTCTGTTGCTGTCGCACCGTTTATCGAGTTATAGGAAGCCATCAATGTCCATGGATCAGATTCTTTCACTGCAATCTCGAAACCTTTCAGGTAAATTTCACGAAGGGTACGTTCGCTAATTAGCGCATCCACTGCTATCCGGTTTGTTTCCTGGTTGTTTGCTACAAAATGTTTTACTGAAGTTCCTACACCTTGTGATTGGATACCTTTGACCATAGCAGCTCCAATTTTCCCAGACAGCAACGGATCTTCAGAATAATACTCAAAATTTCGACCACCTAATGGATTCCGATGGATGTTCATACCTGGTGCGAGTAATAAATCAAGCCCGTATTCTGAAACTTCATTACCCATACATTTTCCAATTTCGTATACAAGATCGACATCCCATGTTGAGGACAAATTAGTTGCTATGGGATATGCGGTAGTTCTTGAACCGAAACTTGGTCCGGCCGGTCCATCAACCATTTCAATAGTTGTAACTCCCAAACGAGGAATTTCCAAAGTTCTACCTACTGCTCCTGAAACATATACTTTAGTTTGATCTGCCAAACTGCCTGGAATCGGTTGGTTGGGAATCTGAAATCCCATATTGTTTTCTTTCTCCCCCATTTTTAATCCAGTACCAACTACCAGAGCAGCCTTCTCTTCAAGCGTCATTGCTGCTATTACTTCCTCGATTGGTGCTTTCCCTAACTGAGGGAGGTTTGAAATATCTTGTCCGTACACTTTTTCAAACAGTATTAGGCTAGCGGAAATCAGACAAAGACTAACTATTATTATTTTAAATCGTTTCATTACTCTTTTATTAGTTAAAACAGCTTTCTGATCATGCTTAAGATTACGTGACAAAATCAGATGAATTTGAGCTGCCGACGGAATTAAATTCTATTACAATTAATACAAGATTTGAACAAGGGAGGAAATTCTACCTCCCTTTCATTCTGTAAATGTCTATTTCTCAATTGTACGTTTCCCTTCGACATCGAACATATTCAGATAGCGACCATCCAGGTTATCATTATCCTTTTTCTTCAATGTCATATAAAGATCATAACCAGCTGCGCTGAAATAGATTGTAATCTCATTTTCAGCTTCTTCTACCTTACTTATTTTAACAGCATCAATACCTTCGTTTTTGATTGACCCTGTTAATTTCCCGTCAACACGTTCTATATGCATTTTCATTTTTGCATCTCCGTTTGGAGTAGCTTTAGCCACAACATCCCAGTCACCAACAAAATAATCAGGAGTGTTCTGAGCAACTGAAAATTGAACAGATATGAGTAAAAAGAGTCCAGTGATTATTGAAAATTTCTTTTTCATTGTTATATAATTTCAATTATTGCTTAATGAACTTCGAAACAAAAGATTCTCCTTTGATAAGGTAAACACCTGGATTAAGTTTTGAAACATCAATCTCATTTGAAGACATTACTGAGTTTAATATCAAGGTACCGGCGACATTGTAAATCCCAACTTGCTCATTCGGTTCATAATCTGTTAGATGTATTTTGTCTTTAACAGGATTAGGATAAAGTCCTACACTTTTTAGATTATATTCATTTATTGAAGTTGCAGTAATTAACACTTCGCTATATTCTTGGTCTATTGGAGCAAATGCGGCCGTTAGAATGGTACAGAAATATGCATATTGGTCTCCGTTCGTTAATGTAGAACTCAAGGCAAAGTCGGCGGGGATAGAAATTGTATCAGCAACCTGTTTGCAATAAGGTGCCTCATCGGTAAGGTGAATTATTTTCATTATCTGTGGTTGAACATCAGGATTGCCATCTACATCGAGTTTAATGATACCAATCATTAAGTTCGCTGGCTGAGCATCTGCTACTGTTAGACCGGCACTTATTAATATGTTATCCCCGGGTGAAGCTGCGCCATCTGGCACGGGAGAAAAAGACACGCTGTTTGTGCTTTCCACAACATTAACATCACTGTATTTCTGATCAATCGGAGAAAATGCAGCTGTTAAAATGGTGCAGAAATAAGAATATTTTGTTCCGTCTGTTAAGGTTGAACTTAAGGCAAAGTCAGCAGGTAAAGAAATTGTATCCGTTACTTGCATACAGTATGGCGCATCTCCTGTGAGAGGAATTATTTTCATAATCTGCGGCTGAACATCTGGATTTCCATCCGCATCACGTTTAATTACACCTAGCATTAAGTTCGCGGCTTGAGCATCGGCTATAGTTAGGTCCGCAGTCAGTGCAATTTTGCTACCTGGCATTACTATATCATACGGGGAAGGGGAGAAGCTTACATTATTGCCCACAGAAGTGTCTACAACATTTACTTCACTGTATTCCTGATCTATAGGTGAAAATGCAGCTGTTAAAATAGTGCAGAAATATGCATATTTGTCTCCGTTAGTTAATGTTGAGCTTAATGCCAAATCAGCAGGAACAGCTACCGTATCCGTAATTTGTTTTGAATAGGGAACAGTATCTGTTAGTTGAATAATCTTCATTGTCGCAGGCTGAATATCGGGATTTCCCTCTGCATCAAGTTTGATAATACCTATCATTAAATTAGCTGGTAGCGAATCCGCAACATTGATATTAACATCCAATATTGCTTTTCCACCAACTATTGCAGAATTTGGCGTTTCGCCTAAAAAGTTTACACTATTCATTGAGTCCTGTGCAAATAAATTATTAAGGGCAAAAAAGAATGCCAGAAGAAAAAAGGTAAAGTTTTTCATAGTATTGAGTTTTAAGTATGTAAAAGAATTTAATGAAACCAGCTTTTGACTAGTTCAGTTATAAAAGGAAAGGTAGTTTAGGATCATACTGCAGAATGTACAATATGATCCTATTATAATTGAAATAGTTAATTATGACAGTATAATGATGTTATTTCAAATCCATTACGAATAACACCGGTTGCAATTCCCGATGTTGCAGTTATGGCAGCTATTTCTTTGGTCCAAACAAAACTGAACACCCCATTAACAGGTCCTCCTTCAGCAAATGCTACATAGTTGGCGTCAAGAAGTGAAATTGTTCCTGCATCACTTGGGCACTCAAAGACCACAGTTGCTCCTATCGGAATTTTTGCACATTCTTCAACTGTAACTGAGAATATTGTATAGCCCCCTTGGTTATTAACTGAATATTCAAGATCAGTAATTACTGAAGTGAAGTACATGCTGGAAATATCAAATCCATCACGCAGAACTCCGGTTGTGATACCTGCTGATTCAGTAATTTCTGCAATGGCAGATGTCCAACCAAAACTAAATAAACCATTGACCGGACTCCCTCCTGCAAATTCATTATAAGAAGCATCAAGAAGCGAAACTGTTCCTGCATCACTTGGACATTCGAAAATTACATTTGAACCTACTGGTACCTTAGCACATTCTTCCGCAGAAACGGAAAGAATTGTATAGCCACCTTGACTATTGATTGAATATTGCAGATTGCCTTTCGTATATACGGCATAAACTGAATTTATTTCAAAGCCATCACGTAATACTCCGGTGGTGATTCCTCCCGTTGCTGTAATATTGGCAATCTCTTGAGTCCATACAAAACTAAAAGTACCATTTACGGGTCCACCTCCAACATATTCTGTGTAGTTGGCATCCAACAACGAAATTGTGCCTACATCTCCACAGTCAATAACAACCGTTGCTCCAATAGGAATCTTATTGCATTCTTGTTCCCCCACTGAAAATATGGTATATCCACCCTGAGTAGTGACCGTATATTCAATATCAATTTTATTTGAACCAGAACTTGGTACACCTTCCTGTTTGATGTCCAAAAACCTCATGACATCGTCATTGATAATAATTAAGCGTCCAGTTCTCTCTAGTGTTGAATCGTTTGGGGTATATGATACCAATAGAGATTCGCCATTATTTTGTATTTCATATGATATCCAATCTCCAGCATCCTCATATAAAGTAACTGCATAGTCATCGTTAGCTGAAACACCAATTATTGTGTCACCAGCTGTATAAGGAACACTCAATTCTCCTAGTTCTAATTCGAGGGTAGCTTTAATAATTACTTCATCCTCTTCACTGCAAGATAAAAACATGAAAGGCAGTCCAAGGATTATTAAAGCAGCTAGTAATATTTTATTTCTTTTCATAATACTCTTTATTAATTATTCAAAATCCAATACAGAAAAAAAGCATCACATAATTGTTTTGCGATCTCTCATATTACCAACCATTATTTTGTTCTAAGTTTGGATTTAGAAGCATCTCTGAATAAGGATATGGGAATAATTCATCACGCCCAGTCTGAAATCCAGAAGATCCTGCAAATGGTTCTTCAGTAACATCGTAGTTTGTTGTTGAGGAAATGTATCCGTAAAAAGTATAAGTTTTTAAACCACGATTGGCCAGTTGTTCCGGTGCATCCCCCCAACGTATTAAGTCAAGGTATCTTTCACCTTCAAATGCAAGTTCTGCTCTCTTTTCATCTTTAACATCTTGCATTGTGTATGATGCAAGACCGTTAAGTCCCGCACGGTTCCGAACTTTATTTAGTGCTTCCATCCCCTCGGAGATGTTTGTTCCAGATTGGATACAAGCTTCAGCATATAACAAAAGAACTTCAGAATACCTCATCCCGGGCCAGTTTGTATAAGTATAAGGAAGACCGTTATCGATTGACTCTGGAACCACTTCATCTTCCCATGCCAACATTTTACTCCTGAAATAGCCCTGGCAATTGATCATTGATGCATCGGTTTTCCAGAATTTAGATATGGCATCTTCCGTATCAGTAGCTAAACCAAGATCAATAAAACGTTGTAAAATATCTTCATAATCCCAAACAGTCCCTAAATAACGAGGTTTTCCTTTTTCTCCGCGGGCAACCATAAAGTCATAAAAATTCTTATTAACATCAGCACCGCTAACGCCCTGCTGTTGAATTCCGCCAGGAACGGTAACATTTGCAGTGTTCCAGGTAAATCTCATGAATCTAAAGTCTCCTTCGTTCATATAGGTACTTGCAGTTGAATTATCATCCACATTCCACTCCCAAATGTACTCATCAGAAAAATCGGCAGCCATATGATACAAATCCCTAAAATCCTCAATCAAATCATAATTTCCTGAATTGATAACCATGCCTAGATTAGTTATGGCATTTGAATAATTTCCTTTAAGCAACTGTGCTTTACCTAAGAGCGCATAACCTGAATGTTTTGTGACACGACCACCAATAGCTTGCTGACCTCCCAACCCGGATTTCTCCGGGAGCCTGCTGATAGCTTCCTGTAAACTGGTTTCCACATAATCCCAAAGTTCTTCGGTTGTGCCATTAACAGGTGTTAATTCATCATTGGATAATACATGATCAATAAGAGGAGGATTGCCCCAAAATCTGATAAGTTTAGTATACGCCCATGCCCTCCAGAAATAGGCTTCACCAATGACCTGCTCTTTCACCTCTGAATCAGGTTCTAGTTTCTCGATAATTAAATTACATAGGTAATTGATGTTGTAGAAATTTGTGAAATACTGATTACCTGTATGGTTCGTTGAAGTAGTATTAATATTGGAATATATACCACCTGTTGCCGGAGAATCATCAGACATTGAGTTTAAAAAAGTTACCCAAAAATAACCGGTGATATTATAAGTTTCAGCATAAATATATGCAATAAGGGCTTCGGCATCAGCATCCGTAGCGTTAGCATAATAACTGTCTAAATTAGCAACACTCTGTTGTTCAATATCTAAAAGATCCTGGTTGCACATGGTAAACAATAACCCGGTAACCAGCAGTGTAATAATTAATTTATATTTTTTCATATCGATTTTATCTTTAAGATTAGAATGAAACATTAAGACCAACTAATACCTGTTTCATGGCGGGGTATTGAATTCTATCTACTCCCATTCCTCCTCCTTGCGACATGCCGGTAGAACTCCTGGGTTCGTCACCTTTAGACAGACCCGACATTGATTCCGGATCATTACCTGGATACTTGGTGAACGTGAAGAAATTATCAAGGGAAACATATGCCCTTAATGAAGACATATTTAATTTGGAAATTAATTTAGTTGGGAATGTATATCCAAGTTGAATTTGCTTTATTTTGAAATAAGACGAATTGAATACAAAATGGTCGGATGAGCCATAATAATATAAGGTTGTATTATTAGTCCAAATACTTGGGGCAGGATGTATGCCATCAATATTATCCATCGACCAGTAATCTTCAACAATGGCAGTAGGTAAATTCCCTTTTAGTTGATCTAACCGAACAATTGCCCAGAACAATTCTGAGCCTTGAACTCCTGAGCCAAAAACTTTTAAGTCGAAGTTTTTATAATCGGCTGTTAACGTAATTCCGTAAGTATAATCAGGGATACTGGAACCAACGTAGTCTTTACCGTCATCTGTCCCGAGTTCCTCTTTTGTTTTAAAAACGGGTTGACCAGTCAACCAGTCTATATGGTCAACAATATTAGTTCTAAGATACCAGATTGGATACCCTACCTCAAAATAAGTGGCTTCAGTAAAAAAACCACCTCCACCGGGATAACGACCTTCTTCATACGGACTTTCTAAAACCTCGTTATGAAGAGTAGATATATTTGCTTGTATTCCATATTCAAAATCTCCGATTTTATCTTTCCAACCAAGATCAAACTCTAAACCAGAGTTTTCAATTTTTCCTAAATTTACCCATTGACTGGTGGTTCCAGATACAGCTGGGGCGGTCATCTCTGTCAACAGGTTAGTTGTAACCTTATAGAAATAATCGAATGTAAATGTTAGGCGATCCCTGAAGAATCGGGTATCCAGTCCAACATCAAATTGTTCTGATTCTTCCCAAGTTAGATCCTCGTTTGGGAGAACATCTGATGGAGCGGAACCCGCCTGAAGTCCATTGTTAAAATTATAATAATCACTTGCCAAGTTCACATAGGTGGTATACCTGTAATTACTCAGTGAGTTTACATTCCCATTTATCCCCCATGAACTCCGAAATTTTAAATACGAAAAAATATCTTTGTTCAGGTTCTGCATAAAATTCTCATTGGAAGCCACCCACCCAGCCGATACTGATGGGAAATAGCCCCATCGGTTATTTTTTGAAAGTCGTGAAGCGTCGTAAGCATCGGCACGGAAATTTGCCTGGAGCATGTATTTACTTCCATAGTTCCAAGCGAGACGTCCAAAATATGAAATATTGCTGGTCTCTGATTTGCTTCCTCCCACATTATCATTCGCATCTGTAAATGAACTGTTTAAATTATGAAAATTCGGTAAAGTGCTGACCAACTGATCTGTACTTGCTGAAATATACTCAGTTATACCTTGTGTATACTGCATACCCACCATTGCGGTGAAATCGTGTTTGTTCCTTGTAAAATTATAGTTGGCAAAATTTTCCAACTGATAATATGTTGTTTGATACATACTCTCGGAAAGAGCGGCATGTACTCTATTTTTAGAAGCATTCCACCAGTTAGGTTCCAAATAGGTTGAATTATGAGCTGATCCAAGCTGATAGCCAAGCCTGGAAGTATAAGTGAAGTTTTTGAATGGTGTAAGATCTGCATAAAAAGTGCCGCTGAACGATGATCGCTTTCTTAAATTATCAGAATTATGTATCATTCCTAAAGGATTCACAGGCTCAATAAGGAAACGGGAAGTACCGTAAAGTTTGTTTTCACTATTGCGTAGCACATTATACCCTTCAGCTTCAGCTGCCAGCAAATTATAGCCCGATTCTGTAGGTGCATCTGAATCATTTTCATAATAAACAGGTACCGTAGGATCGTAGAAATAGGCGCTCCCAATAACACTGTTTATTGAATTGTAGGCGTTTTGTGAAACTGATTTTGTCGTACTGCGTTCGATGTAATTAGTAGTTCCAACCTTTAACCAATCATTAATGTTATAAGATGCATTGAGCTGACCGACAAGCCGTTCGAATACATCTTTATTTCCAACTACCATTCCATCGTTTTTGCTGTATTTCATCGAAGCAAAAAATAATCCCTTATCATTACCTCCCTCAAAACCAACGATATGGCTTTGTGTTTCTCCGTTTTCAAAAACTTCATCTTGCCAGTTGGTATTTCCACTCTGAAATGCTCCTTCAGAAACACCAGCATCCTTCCAAAATTGTTTAAATTCTTTGGTATCCATCATTTCAACCTTATTGGTCATCGATTGAACACCGAACTGTGTATTATAAAAAATCTGACTTCTTCCTTTTTTACCAGTTTTGGTTGTTATAAGTACAACTCCATTTCCCGCTTCTGTTCCGTAAATTGCACCCGAAGCTGCGTCTTTCAATATTTCAATGGATTTGATGTTTTCAGGATCCAGGAAATCAATATTAGGCACTTTAAGGCCATCGACAATAAAAAGCGGATCTGATAGACCATTACTGGAATATCCTCTGATTCGAAAACTTGCGCTTGCTCCAGGAGCGGCAGATAATGACATAACCTGAACACCTGCCACTTTCCCCTGAACAGAGCGGGCAATATCTCCGGTTGAACGATTTTCTAAATCGGATGATTGTATACTTGATATGGCGCCAGTAACATTACTTTTCTTTTGAACACCATATCCGATAGCAACAACTTCATCGATACCAACGGTTTCTTGAACCAAAACAACATCAATGGATGTTTGTGTTCCAACAGGAATTTCCTGTTTTTGCATTCCAACGAATGAAAAGACAAGAATATCGTTTTCAGATGTTACGCTTAATGAATAATTTCCTTCAAAATCTGAAACAGTCCCCTGGGTTGTTCCTTTTATTACAACGGTAACACCTGGAAGTGCCTGTCCATTCTCATCAATAATTCTACCGGAAATTTTTCGTTGTTGTTGCGTAGTGGTGGGTAAATCAGAAGGTGCTAAAATTATCTTCTGGTCAGTTATCGTATAATCGATATTTGTGCCTTTAAAAAGTTGATCAAGAATTTCATCAATCTTCTGATCTTCAACAGAAATTGTAACCATCCTGTCAATATCTATTAACTTTTCATTGTAAAGGAAAAAGAATTCTGTACGATTCTCTATTTCGTCAAATGCGTCTTCCAACTTTATATTCGATAACTGAAGTGAAATCTTAGTACTCTGAGAATAAGTGTCAATCGCTAAAGTTTGGAAGATGGAAGCAAGAAGTATAAATATAGTGATTCGCATGATCCTTAATATTTTATGTAGAGCGAGATAATCACACTCATGAAAAATGTTATTAATTTTCATAAATTTGAATTGTTAAGTATTAAAAAATTTGACAAAGATTTTTTAGGGAAATCGTTGGCGCGATTTCCTTTTTTTACTTATGGTGGTCCAGTCTGATTTTTCATTTTAGTCATAGTTTTAGTTCAAATAATTATTGATTAGTCTTATATAGCATCACTTTCTTTTTTCGATAACTGCCATCATCTAAAATTTTTCGTTCATTTATTTGATATCGAATTGGCGAAGTCATAGCAAGGTATTTTAGAACATCTTCAAGTGAATCATCTTCAAATGTTCCCCTTATTATATATTCCTCAAGTTCTTTATCTGCCAGTACAACTTCAATATTATACCACCGTTCTAATCGGCGGGCCACTTCAGCCATTGAATCACCTCTGAAAACAAGTTTTCCTTCTTTCCATGCAGAATATTTACTCGGATCGGTAATAGTAAGGTTTATTGAGTCTGATTTATAAATTAACCTCTCAGAAGGCTTCATTGTGATACCTGTCTTGGATTCTGTTGTTGAAAAATTTACAGCTCCTTCTTCCAAAACAACCTCAACATAGTTCTCATCTGGATAAGCACTTAAATTGAATTTAGTTCCTAATACTTTAATACGAGACGTTCCTGCTTGTATTTCAAATGGATGTTCTTGGTCATGAGTTACACTAAACCATGCCTCACCCACTAATTCTACATTCCTGTTTTTTGAGAACGGTATTTGATATTCAATTGACGAACCACTGTTAAGCCATCCTTCGGTCCCATCGGGAAGCGAAAAACTTATCCTGGCCCCTTGAGGAGCATGTAGTGTGGAAATCATGGATCCTTCATCTGCATAGCCACGTGTCTTTATATCAGAGATCCACAAAACACTTGCAATTAATATTGGAATGAGAAGAATAGCTGCTGCCACAGAATA
Source organism: Maribellus mangrovi (assembly GCF_037646455.1). Classification (NCBI taxonomy): domain Bacteria; kingdom Pseudomonadati; phylum Bacteroidota; class Bacteroidia; order Marinilabiliales; family Prolixibacteraceae; genus Maribellus; species Maribellus mangrovi. Next base: position 780,073 of record NZ_JBBIXN010000002.1, read on the forward strand.
CCAACTGTACAATTTTCTAATTACAGTTTTTTTTCTGATGTTTTCATTCCTATTAATAGTGTGGTGAATTCGGTCAAGTAAGAATGACAGATTATAGTTTTCATCTTTTCTATTATTCAGATGATCAAAAAAGTCGTTTCTGACTATTTTCTGAAAATCCAAATCATTCTCCTTTTCTGCGAAAAGGGCATATATTTGCTGCTTTTCCGATTCCGAAGCTTTTCCTTCTATGAATCGCTCCAACTTTAATATATCACCTTGGTCAATCATTAATTTCTATTTTAAAATCCCCTTTTACAAATAGGATTTTTAACTAAACTAAAGGTATAAACAATCAATTTTATATCCTCATCTACTAGTAATAGCCACAACTAGCATTAATCTCACAAAAAAAAAGCGATTTTTTCAGAACAATATTCCTGACGAATGAGTAACCACCTAATTATGAGTCACTTTTAGGTCTTGATTTATTGAAAAAAAAATGCGAAGAATAATAGTAAGGCAAAATCTTCCCCCGAGATCTGTTTTCTTAAAAGCTTTAACGCTGTTGAAATATAATTGTCAACTGTACCCGGCGAAAGATTCATTTCATTTGCAATTTGACTTGTACTTTTTCCTTCTTTACGGCTTTTGATAAATACTTCTTTTTGCTTTCCAGGTAATTTATCAATCAACTTGTCTACTTGCGACAGTGTAGCTTCGTACTCAAGCTGTTTTTCAAGGTCAATGGTCTTGGTTTCAACAACTTTGCTTTCCTCAATATACTTCAAAAATATTTGCTTCTTTCTGAACAAATGGCAAATATTGTGATAGGCAATTGTAAAAAGATATGATTTGAGTGAAGATTCCTTTTTTAGTTTTTTGCGATTTTCCCAGATCTTTAGAAAAACGTCCTGTACAAGCCCTTCCGTTTCTTCCTTGGACTTCAAGTACTTATACGCAAAACCGTAAAGTCGATCTCCATACCTATTAAAAATTTGATCAAAAGCATCAACATCATCCCCGTGAAGCTTTCTAACTAATTCGTAATCTGGTATATTTTCGTTAATTGGCATAGAGATTTTCTCCTGTGAAGATAAAAAACAAATTGTGATCTCTAAAGTGGGTTTAATAAAAAGTTTAATCGAATCTAAACTGAATATATCGCCAACAATTCTTTCTATGATTCAACTCAATTCAACTCTAATAATTGGTCATCACCTGGATTAGTTATTTCAATGAACTTCGTGATGGAATTTTTAGTCTTCCCATAACTTATCTGACCTCATTTCTCTCATTAATTGGTTTAATAGTAATATTTCCCGAATATGCCTGCGGATACACGCGGTAAGAATTTAAAACCGGTTGCGAGGTATCACCTACACCTGTAGTTTTATAATCCAGATTAATCGTAATTCCGTCTGCCTTTTTCAATTGAAATGCGTAGAGCGCCCTTGTGATGTTTTCAGTTGTAAATGCATGAACATTAAAATTGAAATGCTGATTCATTGAAAACTCAAGACCGATTCCGTTACCATTCGTCATTTTCAAATATCGATTGTCCATTCTCAAACCATAATCCTGTGGAACCAAATAAGGCTCGTACATTTCATCTACAGTTGAATTGTATATACCAAGTCTGTAGCCACTTTTACGATCAGGGTAATTTTCCTGGGGACCTCTGCCATACCATTCCACCTGATCATATTTATTATCCATCATCAAACTTATTCCGATTCGTGGTAGCAACTGGGGCATTTGACCTTGTGGCATAACACTGTGATTAACCTCTATGCTGCCATCTCCATAAATTTTGTATTCATAGATACTTTCGAATCCACCAATTGCACCAGCTGCTCCTCCTTCAATAAGGTAATCAAGCGATACGGTATTCTGATCTTGCCTTGTTAGGGCAACTTCACGGACATATATGCATACCACTCCCTCAGCCTCATCCGCTCTCACTTCAAGTGGAATAAACTGGAGCTCATCAACTCCATTTGAATATAAATCCGTAGCCATGGTTCTTCCATACTCCGGCTTCCAGTTAGGTTGTCTGAAGCTGTAGCCAGCCCATCGATCGTTTTGGTTGTTAACCGGCGCACGCCAGATGTTTAGTTTGATAGGTGCCTTGAGCATTTCATCTCCGTCCAACAACATAGATTTAAGTTCACCCGAATTGCCGTCAAAAGTGTAGGAAAATCCTTCACCTGTAATGATATGACTCCCATCTTTGGTGGATAGCGATACTGCCAAATTGGTTGGCACTCTTGGTGGTGCCGGATCATTCCAGCCTGTTAGCTCAAACTGATCCCATGATACTTCATGTCCCTTCTTAGCCCAAATTTCGTCATTCCCTAATGAGGAACTAATGTTGAGACGGTACTCTTTGCCTCGAATAATCTCTGGCTTATTGTAGTTAACTGTAACTTTAGCACGATTTCCCGGCTCTACGTCCAATTCCAAAATACCTTTCTGAAGTACCTTATCGTCTTCGGTAAGTGTCCAGGTTGTTTCCCAATAAGAGGCATTTGTAAAATTGCTTCGGTTCCAAACTTCAACAACTCCTTTTTCCCCGTTCAATAATTTAAATGAAATTGGCTGCGCCGATTTTTTCATCTGCCATATCTCCGGCTGTGGGGTGCGATCTGCCCATATACTGCCATAGGTTCGGGCACCCATTCCATTGCTGTAATATGTTCCTCCGTTTGTTGTTCCCTCAAAATCTAACCATAAAATGGCATCGGATGGCTTCATATCGCTACCTGGTGCCACAGCTTTTGCAAATAACTTTACATTATCAATCTTCGAATCAGAGGTATAGTCTTTCGTATCCTGCGTTTGAGATTCGGCGTTTCTCCCGATGTTTACAGGGTACGGTAAATTTTTAATTTCCCCCCTCACTTTCATACTTGCGGCTTCTGCCCCGTCTATAAAAATCTTCATTTGATTTCCATCGAAGGAAGCAACAATGTTGTGCCAATTTCCTTCCCAATTTCCGGGAAGTGCTGCACTTAATACCTGCTTCTCGTTTGTAAAAATGTAAAAGTCCAGGGTATTTTTTCCGTTTTGTACCACTCCAAACTGATTGCTCCCTTTTGTTAAGAAATTGCCGGAACTACGATTTAACAAACGGGGATAAACATCCATCATAATGGTCAACTGATCCCCTGAAATTTCTAAATTCTCACTTCTGTATATTTCAACCCATTCATCATGCCCGTTCAGATCCAGACATTTTCCGTTTATTCCTTCTACCAATTTAGAGTTACCCATAGCGTAGCTTGGTGTTTCAAACGGTGATTTATCAGATAAAATACGAACCGAGTCGGTTAAACCATTACCAACAAAATCCCATATTGCACCACCCATAATTCTCGGATGCCGGTAAATAACCCGCCAGTACTCATCAAGAGCGCCCCCGCCATTACCGGTTACGGAAAGATATTCGTCCATAAATGATGGTCTGCTATCAGTGGTGTCCAGTCCAAGATTAACTTCTTCCTGTAACGGAGAAGGATAACGCGGACCAATTATATCTTCTGCAGGATGAACCATATCGTTTCCTCCGTACATCCAGTAGCGGGTTGGATCGAGCCGTTTCCCTTCCTTTATCACTTCGGTGATATTTTCGCCTTCACCTGCTTCGTTGCCGGCACTCCAAAACAGAATACTTGGATGGTTTCGATCACGAAGCACTGCTTTTCGGGTTCGATCCCTGTACATTTCAGTGTACTCAGGCAATTCTGACATGTATTGTGTGGCGTGACATTCATTACCCACTTCATCAACAATAAAAAGACCGTATTCATCCGCCAGCTCCAGGTACCTGTTGACCGGAGGATAGTGGGAAATACGAACCAGGTTAAAATTGAATTGCTTCAACAATTCCATGTCCTTACGGATAGTAGCTTCATCCACAACATGCCCCATTTCCGGATGCTGCATGTGTGTATTTGTACCGTTCAGTTTCACCGGCACACCGTTTAGGTAAAAAACGTTCCCAATGATTTCTGTTTTCTGGAAACCAATTCTGGTCTGTATTTGATCAACTACATTGCCCTCGCTGTTGAGTAACTCCATTCTCAAATCATAGAGATTTGGAGTTTCTGAAGTCCACTTTTCTGGTTGTCGAATTAATTCTGAAAGACTAATGGTTTGCTTACCGGTTTTCACATCGATTTTTGTACTTTTAATGGTGGCAATTTTCCGGCCTTTTCTCTCCAAAGTTGCATTCAGCTTATAATCCTTTAAACTCGCTCCATAGTTTTTTACATCAATATTGAGAGACAGTTTTGAGTCAGTATAACTTTCATCAAAATCTGTGATTACCTGCCAATCAAAAAGACGAACCAGTGGTGAAGAATACACCCAAACATCATCAAAAATACCGGCCAGACGCCAATAATCCTGTCCTTCCAAATAGTATCCGTCAGAGAACTTCAACACTAAAACCGCGATGGTATTTTTACCAGGCTTCAAATAAGATGTGATATTGTATTCAGAAGGTTCTTGAGCACCTTCATTATAGCCAACTTCTTTCCCGTTCACCCAAACAAATGATGCTGATGCGACTTTTTCAAAATGTAAAAAAACCTGCTGCCCATTCCAATCAGATGGCAAATCAAATGATTTTCTGTACGCTCCGGTAGGATTGTATTCATCCGGAACTTCCGGAGGTATTACAGCAAATTCGCCTGCTGATTTTTTTTCCTCTTCTGTTCTTCCATATTGATAGGTCAAACTGATATTTCGGAACATCCGGTCTCCATAACCTTTCATTTCCCAGTTGGATGGAACATCAATTTGATCCCATACTGAATCATTAAAATCTGTTTTAAAGAAATCAGTTGGGATTCCTTCAGTCACATCACTATAATAAAATTTCCAACTACCATTTAGTAAAATGTTTTGCTCCGGAATATGAAATGCTCTGCCTTCTTCCTGTCCCTGCTCAAATACCTCAGTATTCTCGATGTAATAGGATAGGTTATTTAAAAAATCTCCCTTTTGAGCCCATACAGAAGTTACACAAAACGTGCAGGCTAAAAGAATCAATATTTTGTTCATGTTCATTTTCAACATTGTTAAAATCATTCTATTTGGAAAAATTGAACTCATCGGGATCTAGTACTTTATCGGTGATTCTTATGCTATAAATTGCTCCTTTAAACCAGGAAATTTTATTCTGACGAACGCCAACCGAAGTTTTTCCTTTTTTAAGGGGAGCAAAATCGACATCGCCTTCCAGTTCCTTTTGGCCGTTAACAAATGTGGCCTGTTCTCCGTTTTTAACGGTAAAGGCAATATGGTACCATTCGTCCAGGGGATGAGTCAATTCCGGAGACATTAACACAACCCATTTTTTTCTCGATTCGAACATGCCATCTAAATACCAGGTATCGGCATTCGATCGCATTTCCATAAGTAAACGATCCTTTTTCACCGTACCGGTATGAAAGTAGCGCTGCTCATGACTGCCACCACTATCAAATCGAATAATCATTTCAATGGTAATTTCCGTTAGATCTTTTAACGGCATTTCATCAATAAAAATAGCGTCGTCTTTACCGTCAAACTGAACCGCACTTCCATACGGAGAATCAATTTCCATCGGATTACCAACAAGCGTTACATTTTCATTAGCGTCAATTAAATCAGAGATGATATAAACCACCTCTGATTTTTTTATCTGTGCTAAACTATGTATGGATGTGAAAACTACTAGTTGACAAATAAAAAGTGATAAGTAAAACATGGAATTTCTACTCATGAATCTATTTTGTTTACGTTCAAATCTCCTCCTTGTTAAGGAGCTTGTATAAGCCCTTCCCACTTAACAACCCATGAACCGTCATCCGGGAATCCGGGTGCATTTCGGTCCGGTGCTCCTTCCCAGCCTGCAGCCATTACAGCAACGGCATATAACAAAGCACCATTTGTAGGTAAATAGTCACCACCAAGGCCACGGTTAATACCAGCCTTGTCAAAGCCGGTTCCGAGTCCCCCAAGTATCGCTTCCACAGCACTTTTTGAGTCTCCCATTTTTGCCAGACCAACAGCGCTCATTCCTGATCCCCAGCCAACACCACCTGAAATGCTTTCAACACCTCTATGCGATGCAGCTCTCAATTCATTCATTTTAGCCTGTGTACGCGTTGCTGTTTCGAGTGTAATTGCTTTGGAAGGTGGCATCAATCCAAGGATTCCTGTCAACCATAATGGTCGACCATTAGCACCAACATAAATCCCGTCTTCAATTTTAAAAGTTGCCAGTTTATCCAATGCTTCGTCCCACTCTTTATTACGTTCTAATCCCATCCGCTCACGCCAGGTTTGCCCTTGCTCAATTCCCCAATGCCAGAAAGCCAGAACTTGAGGATTATCCATGTTGGCTCCCCATTCTCCACGTCCCTGATTAAGGACAATATGATAGATTCCGGTTTCTTCGTCAAGAGTTAAAAAGTCGACCATATATTCTACTGTCCCTGATACTACTTCAGCCCACTTATCAAGTGTTTCAGTCGTAGGGTGTATCTTGAAGTCCAGTTCTGCAAAATGAAGCGGTTGAGGCTGCTTCCATAATAAGGATTGATTGCCTTCCCATGGAGCACTGCGCCCTGATGGACTAGCCGATTTAGGCCATTCTAATCCTTTAAATCCGAATTGTTGTGCTCGTTTACGTGCAGTAGGGATAAAACGTTGATAAGATTGTACAGCTTCGTCAGTTAATTCCCAACGATTCCAAAATCCATAATGAGCCTGGTGAAACCAGATTATTTCATAATGAAATTGCCCGCGCCAGGGATCTATATTCCTGAGTCCGCTCTCTGAAGAAGGCCAACTCCCAGCTGTTTGCACAGCAGTTACCCATTGCGAAAGTACAATGCGACGCTCCAATTCATACCACCTCGGATCGGTACTTTCAGAAAGATCAATAGCACCGCCATTCATCCAGAAGTTTTCCCAATATTCTGCGTTTGCCTTTTTGGTTGACTCAAAATCTGGCACCTCATCACCTATAGGTGTCGGTGAGTAAGTAGTACTAAATTCAACTGTTGATACTCCATTTCCTTCTAGATACCAAACTTTACCTCCATCATACGTTGAAGGCGTTACCTTAGCACCCTCAGTATAGTTCAACGCAACGTAATAGGTAAAATCATCCACCTGTCTTTTAAAGTCAGCCCGGACTTTACTGGTTTGTGTTAGAGTAGTTAAATTATTTTCAGTTCTTTTGAAATCACCTACCCAGTCAGTTTCATTATTTAATGTCGGATAAGGAAAATCAAGTGCCACTTTGATTACCCCTCTGGCAAGTAGATCAGACTCAACTTTTACCGAAACCTGATCAGTCTCCGGATTAACATAGGTAGTAACTATTACCTGAAAACCACTGCCTGCTGCTTCTGACGGATTCACCCAATCGCCCTTGGTTACCCAATCACCACTTACCACAAACCGTGAACTATGTGTTCCCGTCCACAAATCAAGATTCCTGCTGCCATTGCTTGTAATATCTTCTACAGTCAGTTCCGAACCATCTCCTCTAACAAAACGTAATCGCCCAAGATTCATGATATGGGGATTATCATACATCCAGTTTCGTATCGCTTCTTTTCCTGCAGGAACGGTATCAGGTCCGATATACCGCTCACCTTCTCCTACATTAATGAAAGATCCTGTTTCAGGAACCTCGTCAGGAGTTACACCCTCCGGAAGTGGAAATGAGTGCCATCCCCAGTGCGACATTGTATTACCTCCAAAGGTTTGAAGTCCTGTTCCGTCAACGTTAAAACAAAACTCGCCATTACCCATCGGAATCTGTCCACGCTCTTCCCATCCCCACCGAATATTGTGTCGGGTAACTAGCTCATGTCGATTAATTGGCGTAGAAGTATTTCCTGCTTTAATTCCTTGAGCATAACTCGCAGCCATTATGAAAAGAGAGAAAATCAATAGTTGAAATCGTTTTATAGTCATAATTAGTTTTTCTATTTGTTATTGTAATTTTTTATGAATTAGGGGATTGTTAGAAGCCGGTAGTTGTTACCCAGTCATGGAATAACTCAATCCAATTATCCACAGGCAATCCTTGCTTGTCCATACCAAATCCATGCCCACCCTTTGAATAAATATGAAGTTCCGCTGATTTGCCTGCAGCTAACCATGCTTTGAACAAATCGGGACTTCCTGCTGCAATACGATCATTAGCCGCACACAATATGAATATAGGCGGAGCATTTTCAGGAACATTCTCTCCTCTTAACCAACCACCGTAAATAGGAGCTGCAAAGTCAGGCATATATTCCGCATCACTGTTGAGAATCACATGAGTAGTAACTCCGGCTCCGGCAGAGAATCCCATTATCCCTACTTTTTCAGGATCGACATTATATTCACCGGCATGTTCTTTTACATATTGAACCGCCTTTAAACCATCTTCTCCCCCATAGTTGCGAGGGCTTACAACTGGTTTGTTATCTGAAGAATTCTCCTTTGAGAATGCTTTTACCCTTGAACCGAAGTTGTTCCAGAAATCATCAAACTCCTTAGGATCTTCTGGAGTCTTATTAAGACGATATTTAAGAACAAATGCTGTTATTCCCTTTTTCACGAGATAATCGGCCACTGCCGTTCCTTCGCTTTCATATGACAACCAGACATTGCCCCCTCCGGGACAAATTATCACTGCTGTACCTGTAGCTATCGATTCTTCAGGTATGAATACCTCCAGAGTAGGATCAACAACATTACGAAGCATTGTTGTTTTAGTGCCGGGATTGGCAAATTCCACTTCAGTGTAGTTCCAATCCTCTGATCCGGGGGCTTTCCCTTCATATAGGTGCACAATCTTCTGTGAGTTTGCACTTCCATACATTAAAGTCAAAAGGGAAATTATCAAAAGTGTTTTTTTCATTTAAGCATTCATTTTTATAATTTAGATTTCAATTTTCTTTTGATGAGATTCAATCACGAATCCTTTTACAATAAAGAATGAGATGGTATTTCGAGAAGCATTTTTCGAATATCCTTATCCGGATCATTTACTACTTCGCTCTTATCGATATCAAAAATCATAGTAGCCCTGTTTTTGACTGTATAGGAAGGCCAGGGAAGATTCTTAGTCCCCGGATTGCCATTCCTGGCAAATGCTGCCCAGGCTGAACTTAGCTGACGGGAAAGTTGTTCTGTTTCAGGAAATAAGGTTAATCGCATAGTTAGAGGAAGATCGCAGGTATGAAATGATCTTAGTTTGCCATCTTCCAGAGGAGTATTGTATTGGCAATAATACATAAATACTTCTGCCTTCCTCCTTGCTAATTGCATCTCGGCCTGTTTTACTGCATTATAACGGGCTCCACGATCGGTTGAAATACGAAAATACAAATCACTTGGGTTGTCTCCAGGGTGATTCCTTTTATATAGTTTTAGTAAGTCATCTACCTTGCTTTCAGGTATCTTTGCTTTCAATAATTCAGTACGTAATCCTGACTCATCAAGATTGAAAAGTGATTCGTTGCTAAGAGCGAAAAGCGTGGATTCATCTTTATCGTTACCGATGATTAAGGGTATGTTGGCAGATATCTCCGGAGAATCAGGATACCATGGATCTCTTGGTAAAGAATGATCCTCAACAACAGGTCCAAGTCTCATTCTGCTCTGCATTGTTGTTTGAAACAATTCCTTTGCCGGCACTTTCTGCAGATCATCTACTTGGGTTATCCCAAATTTCGACATCAGGTTCCTCGCTGTTTTTGTTGCTGATTCAATGTCAGTGGCCTTGTTTACAAAACTTCCGCTCTGGATAGCTGCCTTATGGAATAATCCTTTTGCAGCGGGCATCGCCAAAAGTGTGGAGATTTTAGCACCACCACCTGATTCACCAAAAATCATCACATTATCGGGATCACCTCCAAAGTTTTCAATATTGTCGCGAATCCATTCCAGGGCTGCAACCAAGTCCAACTGTCCGGGATTCCCAACTTCATATTTTTTGTCAATCCCTCCAAAATAGGTGTATCCAAATACATTCAAACGATGATTAATACCTACCAGAACCACATCCTGTTCCCTGACATGCCGGTCGGAAAAAACAGCGAGTAATCCTCCACCATCCTGAAAGCCACCTCCATGAATATAGACCATTACAGGACGTTTGCCCGTCAATCCGGGAGTAAGAACATTAAGGTTCAGACAATCTTCACCACTGGGTTGTTTGGAGAGCTCAAATCGATCTGAACGACCTCCCGAAAAATAAGGTCCAAGTCGATCTGTCTCAAAAATACTGCGTCCTCCCTGAATACAACGAGATCCATTGGCTGTGCAATCTTTTACGCCTGCCCAGCTTTGTGGTTTCTTAGGTGGTAAAAATCTTGCTTCACCGGCAGTAGAATCACCGTATGGAAGACCTCGAAAAATCTTAACGCCATCAAAGTCATAACCTTTAACCTTTCCGTAAATGGTTTCAGCTTCAACATCTGACGATGTTAATTCTAACATCCCGTTACTTGCTAACATTGCTGCCGGAATGCTCGAAAGTGTGGTAATTAGAAAAGATCTTCTGTTTATTGGTTTCATAGTTTTTATTTAAGAATTTGAATTTCTTATTTCATTAGCCAAGTTTCTGGCTTCGCGGTCAGGATCGTTTCTTACTTCGCAGGTATCGTTCCAGATCATTACTGCTCCATCCTTTGTGTCATATTTTGGCCAGTTTGGGATTCCCGGATGATTTGGATCGCCCGTTCTGGCAAAACTGGTAAGTGCCAGACTCATTTTTTCAGCCAATCTGCGTGGTCTGGCACCTCCTCCTGTAATGGTATCCATTAAGTCTGTATTGTTGAACCAAAATGAGATATCAGTATTGTGGTAAGCTCTTGGTCTTCCGTCATAAAGTGGTGTAGCCCAATCGAACCAGTAGTTATAGACGGCCCCGCCGTTGGCTGTTTGTCTTTCAGCTTGTGTTAACATACGATCACGACCACTCAACAGCGACCAAATCGCAACAGGTTTTTTCTCAGGAAATACTTTTGCATAGGCATCCACAACTTCGCCGATCCGGCTGTTCCCAAACGGTATTCCTCTGTCAAATATTCCGCCTCGTTTTGAATTACGGAGTTTCTCTTTGAGCTCATCAAAAGTGATGTCCTCCAAAGAAGGGTCATTACCACTATGAGACTGTTCTCCGGTGGTGTTACCAATAATCATTCGAATACCTGAAGATATAGCAGGTGCTGCCGGATCAAATGGATGTTGAGGTATGTGCAAATTATCCAAACATGGTGCAAATCTCCCAAAACCTCTTCCAAGTCCTGAATCCAGACTTATTTTATAAAGGTCCCGCCATGGAATTTCCTGTATCTTATCAATATTCGAAGTGCTGATCCCAGCAGCTTTAAGAAGGGCGCCTGCCGATTCTGCCTGGGATTCGTATGATGCAACATTCAAAGCAGCACCGCTTATTGTCATAGCTTTATGGAAAAGTCCCTTAGCTTCAGGCATAGCCATTACAATACTTACTTTTGCACCACCACCTGACTGACCGAATATGGTCACATTCCCCGGATCTCCTCCAAAATTTGAGATATTCTCGTTTACCCATTTCAACGATGCAACACAATCCTGCATACCGGCAGTAGCAGAATCTTTGTATTTTTCTCCCCCTATGGCACCAAGGTTTAAAAATCCAAACATATTAAGGCGGTGATTTATTGTTACAACAACTACATCTCCTATTTGACTCAGGTTTTCCCCATTGTAGGCATCAAGTTCGTGTGAAGAACCTCCGGCAAAACCACCTCCATGGAACCAGACAAGTACGGGCCGCTTTGTATTATCATTTATTTCCGGGGTCCATATATTTATCGACAAACAATCCTCTCCAAATCGTTTATGGCCCCAATTGTAGGTAAAACTATTGTCCATGTGGTCGAAACTTGGCTCGAACGGATAGCCTAAACCAGCTTCAGCCGGGGCAGCATTTCCCCAATATAAAGCATTTCGCACACCGGTCCATGGCTCCGGCTCTTTAGGGGCCAAAAATCTATTTTTCCCTGTCGTTGAATCTCCGTATGGAATCCCTTTATAGGTATAAATACCGTTTCTGCGGTAACCCCTTATTTTCCCATATTTCGTTTCAACAATAGCACCGTTTTCTGAAACTTCAACCGTTTGTTCCGGTAAGGATTCCTTGGTGATGGATTCATTAGAGCAGGAAGACAAAGTCATTCCTCCAAATCCGAGCGTGGCTGATCCGAGGCCAACAGTTTTTAAAAAATTTCTTCTGTTTTTAGGCATCGATTTAGGTTATAAAATTTTATTTATTTTCGTGTAAACGTCTGGCTTAACTTTTGAATGTTTTCATAAGGAAATAACCGACCTAAACAATTGAGGAAAAATCCTCATTTAAATCAGATTGCAGACTCTTGCTGTAAGAAAGGAAGATACCTTCTTCCGAAGATACCTCCCTAACTCTAACCAAACTAGCTATTTATTGGGTATAACCAGGATTTTGTGGAAATCCTTTCATCAAATCTATTTGAGATTGTGGTATAGGATAGTTAACCATATAATCCTCCATTTGAACTCCATGAACATTACCTGAATTTGAGCCCCCCTGAAAATGAAGATTCACTCTCTCAACTAACACACCAAGTCTTTTAAGTACATACCAACGTGAAGCTTCAAGAGCCATCTCACGAGCATGTTCTTCAAGATAGCTGTCCAGATCTATTGTTGTATAATCATGGTTATTGTCTCCAAAAGCTCTTCTTCTAACCATATTGATATACTCTAAAGCTTTTGCATCTGTGTTACTTCCCGATAAATGCCAGTGAGCTTCAGCTCCAAAAAGCAGGGTTTCTGCAAATCGATAATGAACAAAATTTTGGTAACTCTGGTCTGAACTAGCCGGTTTGTCTGGATCATGAAACTTTTTCAGACTAAAATGGTACCTTCTATAATTATCTTCAATAGAGGATTCCGGTAGAGGTTGACCAAAATTCGGGTGGTCTGGATTATTCACAATATAATTTTGTTCATAATAATATGTCGTATATCGCTTATCATTTTCTCTATCGTATAAGGACTGGCAATAGTCATTGGGGAAAGCCCATCCGAATGCTAAACCTCCATACTGTACTTCGGGAATCATCTCGCCACTCGATAATTCGTAAATGCGACAATTGAACATACTTGCTAAAGCGGAAGGCCCACCACCGGCAAGTTCATTTCCACCTCCTAAGGCGCGACTTGTCTGATAGGTATAAAGTGACTCAGCATGATTCTTATCTCCCGTAAATACTTCATCCACTTCTACAAGATGATGAGTACCATTTTCAACGATAGCATCAAACTGATTAACGGCTTCCTGCCAATCCTCCTGCCACATAGCACTAATCCCTCTTAAATGCCTTACAACGCCTTGTCCATATCTTCCAGGTTCAACCACCCAATCAAGTTTTGATATTGCAAAATCAAGATCGCTGTCTACTAATGCCCAAATATCAGCTGGATCTGCAGGTGTATAATCTATTTGATCTATGTTCTCAATTGTTGTTGGTTCAGGTTTAAAGATGATATTATTATAAGTTGTATACAATTGCATGTAAACCTCAGCCCGAATTGCTCTAGCTTGAGCTAGTAATACGTCTTTTTTATCCTGATCCATATCGATATCAGATGCAAAGGCAATAATAGCATTGCTTCTATCAATAATGTAATACAATCGCCCCCAATTTTGCATGGGCCAATTAGCATTATATCTATTAGGATTATAGCATTGATCCAGGTTTACTCGACCAAGACCTAAGTCGGTAGCAATCCTGAAAAAAACACTTGAAAATATAGAACCTGTACCTTCGTCATAATTTAATTCGCGCATTTTATTGTACAATCCGGTAATCCCTGATTCAAGGCCGGCTTCAGAGCTATAAATGTAATCAGCATCTATCGCATCAATTGGTGTCTCATCTAGCTGATCAGAACATGAGAAAATAAGAAATATACTTAATAGTGTATATATTTTAAAAATTACTTTCATTTTACTAAAATTTTAATTTTCAACTAATTAAAATCCAATTTGAAGTCCACCGATTACCGAAACAGTTTCCGGGTAGGAACGTGCATCGTTTTCCGGGCTATAGGCTTCAAAATCGGTCACTGTAAATAGGTTTTGGCCAGTGAAGTACACTCTTAATTTAGATAAGCCCAACCTACTGATAACGTCATCGGGTAACGAATATCCGATTGTCACATTTTGGAGTCTGATAAATGAAGCATCCTGCAAACCTGCAGTAACATTACCTTGATCCATAAATCTTCGTCCAGTTGCTTCTAACGGCCTTGGACGTGTTCCGTCGGTATGTTCAGGAGTCCAATAATCCTGTTTAATACCGTTTAAAATACCTCTAGGATTACCACCTGTCCAGTAATCAACCAAGAAAGTATTAAACTTAGTTACACCCTGAACAGTATAGAGACTAGCAGAAAAATCAAGTCCTTTGTATGTCATATCCAGGTTAAATGTACCATACCAGTCTGGTGTCCGGTCAGTGATCACTCTATCATCCGGATTCAAGACCCCATCGTTAGGATCTCTGTCCCAAACCTGAATATCTCCTGGTACAGCATTTGGTGTGTTTGATGCTGCAACTTCCTCTGCAGTGCTAAATATGCCAACCATTTTATAGTCGTAGTAAACATCGATTGGTTGACCTATGAACCAACGATTTGCGATATCATCATCTTCCTTTCCATCGCCATCATTATCTTCACCGTACAGACTTATTATCTTGTTTCGGTTCAAATTAATCATCGCTCCAAGACTTAATGTAAAGTCAGATTTTCTAATTACATCACCGTTCAGAGAAAACTCAATCCCTTTATTTTCTATCTCTCCAAGGTTTACAATTTTTCGTGAATATCCTGTTACTTGCTCTATTGCTCTATTCACCAATAAATCTTTTGTTCTGGTTAAATAGTATTCAAAAGTTCCAGTTACTCGATTTTTCAGGAAGCCATAATCAACTGCGATATTGAAAGAGGTAGTCGTTTCCCATTTCAAATCTGGATTTGGCAGTGTTCCTCCAGGTAAAAGTCCTGCTGTTTTGGAACCACCGAAAATATAATCGTATGGAAGAACCGTATTTAAACTTTGATATGGTTGAATACCTTCATTACCAACACTTCCGTAACTACCTCGTAATTTCAGGACGCTAATGGTTTCGCTATCAATTAAAAAATCTTCGTTGTTTATATTCCATCCAGCGGCGACTGCCGGAAAGTATCCCCACTTATTATTGTCTCCAAAAACACTAGATCCATCAGCTCTCATGGATGCTGATAAATAATATTTTCCACCATAATTGTACTGAGCACGAAAAACATAAGACAATAAATTTCTTTCTGTTGCATTAATACTTGGTTGGCTTACCCCGGCAGAGAGGTAATAAATACCGATAGCATCACTCGGTATATTGGTTGTTTCATTAAGAAAACGAGAATATTTTGAGTTCAAAAAACTCTGAACAAATGTAAAATCCAAAGCGTGTGTCCCATCTCCTAAATTTGGTTTATAGGTTACAATATTCTCCAATTGCCAGGTTGCATTGTCAATATAACTTACGGATCCTAATCCTAATCCACCAGCTAATGTACCGGATAGTGATTTTGATGAATTATACAGGTAATTCTTTTGGTTTAATCCATTTCGACTAGCATTCAACCTATATTTGAATCCTTTGAAAGGAGTTACATCCACAAAGACATTCATAATACTGCGGTTTTCTTTTGTATCATTTGTAATTTCCTGTAGATCAAGCAAAGGATTCCAGCTATCTTGTACGTCACTCGGATGAAGTTTTAAAGTGCCATCATCATTGTAAACTTGTCCTAATGGTGATGTTGTAATTGTTCTCACTAACATTGCGGCGGCAGGTTCATTGGTTGCGTGAGTTGTTCCGGGATTGTCCTTTTGTGAAATTTGCCAGGAAGAATTAATTCCCAACTTTAACCAGTCCGTTAACGTTTGATCAATATTTAGACGAACAGTCCCGCGATCATAATCCGTTCCTTTAATAATCCCTTCCTGACTAAAGTAGTTAATACTAGTAAAAACCTTTGTTTTTTCAGTTCCACCGGTTAAGCTGACATTGTGATTTGTTATAGGAGCAAGTTGCAATACTTTATCCTCCCAATCAATGTAATCACCACTTGCAATGGTCTCTAATTCATCAGCCGTAAACACCTGATTATCTGGCAAGAAATCACCGTCAGGTCCTCCGTTAGCGCGAAAGGCCTCTCTTTTATAGGCAATAAATTCATCTCCATTATAGGCTTCAAAATGTTTTTGGACAGTTTGTAAACCATAATATCCAGAATAGTTAACCTGGGTCTCTCCTGATTTGCCTCTTTTTGTAGTAATTAAAATCACACCGTTTGAGGCTCTTGCGCCATAAATAGCTTGGGCAGCAGCATCTTTAAGAATTTCCATAGATGCAACATCATTAGGATTTACTTCATTAATGTCTGACACCTGGACTCCATCAACTATAACAAGAGGATTGTTACCTCCATTTATTGATCTTTTCCCTCTTATCAGAATTGAAGAACTACTTCCTGGACTAGCATCGGCAGTAGTAACCTGAACACCTGTAGCTTTACCACGGAGCATTTCACCTAAATCTGAGCTGGCAACTTTTACTACATCTTCCACTTCAACAGAAACGACCGAGCTAACTACATCACTTTTCTTCTGAGTACCATATCCAACGGCCACTACTTCTTCCAATCCAATAGTACTTTGGGCTAATGTTGTATTGATTATACTTTGTCCATTTACCGGCACTTCCATGGTTTCCATACCCACAAATGAGAACTGCAACACAACATCATCACTCGGGACTTCCAGTGTATAATTTCCATCAGAATCAGTTGTCGTTCCAATTGTTGTGCCCATTACAACCACTGTCACACCAGGAAGCGGTTCTCCATTCGAATCCGTTACTTTACCACTTATTGATTTCTCCTGCTTTGATTCAGTGGGTTCTACTATTTCTTCAGGAACCTTGGCCTTTTCATCTTTTAAAATAACAATCTGCCGATCGTATATTTTATAAGTATTCTCAGTTCCAGCGAAAACCTGATCAAGAATATTTTCCACTGTTTGGTCAGTAACCTGAACACTCACTTTCCTATTGACATCAACACTGTTCTCATCATAAAGTAAAATGAATTCACTACTGTTCTCAATTTCAGTAAACACCTGTTTTACACTAACTTCCGAAAGATCAAGATTGAATTTAGTTTGTTGCGAATAGGAATCGTTAGCTGCCGAAACAGCAAAGACTGAAAGCAACAGGATAGTTAGTAATTTCATCTTTAAAAGAATTTTAGCCATACTTCCTCTTGGGAAGTAAAGCGCTGTTCGCTTTTTTTTCATAATTTTGAAACGTTTAGATTAAATACTTTATTTAATTTAGTTTGAAAACCGGAAAGCCTGCCCGCTAACCGGTTTTCTTTCTTTATTTCATAGGAATCTCCTCCATCTTTTTATTTATAAATACCTTCTTTCCATCAATGCGATACTCCATTTTTATCACATCCGAGAGAGCAGTTAAAACTTCATCTAATGAATCTTTTAAATCAAGTTTCCCTGTAATTTTTCCCTCTTGAGGAAATGATTCGTTTCGTACAATGATGTTTACATTATAGTATCGTTCTAATTTTGTAAAGACTTTGTCCAGATTTTGATGTGAGAACTGAAACCAACCTTCTGTCCACGCAAGGTATACATCGGCATCAGGTTCGTCCGACACTATTATTTCCTTTTCTTCTTTATTGAATGTTGCTTTTTGATAAGGTTTTAACTCTACATTTTGACTCATTCCAAATGATGTTTTTTTACCAACAACAACACTTCCTTCAACAAGAATGGTTTCGATGTTTTCGTCATTTGGATAAGCTGAAACATTAAAATGAGTTCCCAGAACTTTAATTCCCAACTTATTTGCATTAACGATAAACGGTTGTGAGGGATTCTTAGCAACTTTAAAACAAGCTTCTCCTTCCAGGTATACTTCGCGAGTATCCTTAGTAAATTTTGTTGGGAAAGCAAAACGACTCCCGGCATTTATCCACACTTTTGTACCATCAGCAAGTAATAATTCCGAGCTTTTCCCGTAAGGAACAACTACCTCATTCATCCGGTTGTTTTCTGCATCTTTTTCTTCATTTGCAGACTGATCAATAACATCCTCGTTATTGATAGTAATTTTCTCTTTTTCATCGATTTCAATGGTAGAATTATCTAGTTCAAGGTCGATTTGTTCACCATCTGACAATATTAAACGAGCATCCTCCTGGGTATCAGAAATATCAGACGAGGCAAATTGATATTCTATATTCCTGTTGTTGAAATATGAATAGCCTAGAATTCCCACCGAGATAACGATTAAAACCGATGCAGCGATAGCAATTGTTCTACGAAGTTGTATTCGCTTGGAAACACTACCATACAACTTGTTGAATCGATCGATGTTATGCCACATTTTCATCACATCTTCCTCGTCAAGAATATCATATGTATCTTTTAAAAACAGAATGATTTCTTCAGCTTTTTTGACTTTGGATTTGAATTCGGGGTGTTCGTGAATGAAGGAGTTCCAATCCGCCTTGTTCTTTCCTTTTAGAATCCAGGCAACAAATTGACTGTCATCAAGGAGCTCTTCCAGGCTATATTTTAGATATTTCTTTTCCATTTTAGGTTCGATCCTTTAAATAAAAAGATTGCTTTATTGTTTTATTGAGAATGTCTCTTTAAACGAATAAAGACTTTAGGAAAAGTTTTGTGGACAAGAATTATACTTTTTTTTTAAAAAAAGTTTTACCACCGAAAAGAAAATATGAAGAAAACCATACTTGAATTATCGCTTAGGGCTTTGCGTAACGATTTTAATGCTCTAAAAACTTGCTTCCTAGCCGAATCGTATTTAAGAGAAGTAATCTCGCAGATCTGTTCGTATGAAAATTCGCATATATATCTGTAGTATAGAATTTCTCTCTGTTTTGCAGATAATTCCTTTAATCCAGTTTGAACCAGCTTTTCTTTTTCCGACAATTCTTCTTTTTCAATTAACTCTTTTTCAATTGAATATTCTATCTCTGCTTTAAAAAGTTCTTCGTCAGGAGTGTTGGAAAAGATTTTACTTTTTCTGATACCTTTTGCCAATTTTCTTCGAAACGATGCAATAAGATAAAAGCCAATATTATCCGTACTACAAAGATTCTTCCGGGTTCGGATTAAATCAAAAAAGAGTTCCTGAATGGTGTCTTTGATCAGTTCATCATCATTAGAAAACTTTTTGCCGTACCGGTATAAACTCTGTACATGCTGATAGTAAATATGAGAAAGGGCATAATCCTCTCCCTTAAGGAAGTCTTCCCATAATTCTTTATCGGCGTTTACATTCATAAGTTCTGAGCAAATATAAATAAATTGGGAGGAGTATTCACAAATTTCTTAACAGCGACATATTTGGGTTCCTTATTTTCTTGGAAGAAATCTCGACGGCTGCGTAAAAACTGCATCCCAAGAAGAAACAAACGAAGGCATTGTGATGTAAAGATTTTCCTTTGGTCGGCTGCAAGCTACATAAAATAACCTGCGCTCTTCTTCCAATTCCTCAATACTACCGAGTGATTTCACTGAAGGGATCAATCCATCCAATGCAAATGGAACAAACACAGTATGCCATTCCAGTCCTTTAGCTGAATGGATCGTCGAAATGGTAACAGGTTTTTCGTCTGACTGATCGATTAAAGGACTTAGTGAATCCTGAATTTTATTTGATGGCGGTTCCAGCGTCAAATCACTTAAAAAGCGTTCAACAGAATCATATTTCGAAGCAAGTCCAACAAGTACTTCCAGATCCTTGAACCTGATTTCAGCATCGGCCTCAATTCCTTCCAGAACCGTTCGGTAATAGCTTAATATATCTTCAATGGCCTGAACTGGGTTTTGTTGAAGTTTTATCAAGCCGTTGATTAAGGCGGATAAATCGTTTAATGCTTCAGCAAACTTTTTACCTTTAAATCGAGAGAAATCCACTGTCCCGTTCTTGTTTCGGATTTCCCTGACAATATCACGAGCAGTGACCTTTCCTATCCCTCGGACCAGTATCAATACCCTGTGCCATGAAACGGCGTCAAGAACGTTAAAGCTTATCTTTAAAAAGGCCATTACGTCCTTTACATGCCGCCTTTCAACAAACTTGATCCCTCCGATCACAACAAATGGTATCGATCGCTTTATAAGCTCGGCCTGGACATAGTTGGAGTGCCACATCGCTCGAACCAGTACAGCGATTTCAGTCAGGGGTATTTCCTTATTGCGCAATTCAAGCATCTTATCTACGATAAAGGTTGCTTCCAGTTCTGGATCATAGAACTTCTTAATCGAAGGGACATTTGGTGATTCCTTTATTCCAGCCAGTTTCTTCTTAAAGCCAAGTAGTGCTGAATCTATAATCCTATTTGTAAAATCCAGTATCTGATTACTGCTCCGATAATTTGTTTCAATTTTTACGACTTTACATAGCGGGAATTTGGTCGGGAAACGTAGTATGTTTTCAAAATTAGCACCCCGAAACGAGTAAATGGATTGCATGTCATCCCCCACGACGGTTACACAACTGCGGTTTCCTACAATTAACTCAACGATTTCATCCTGAGCCAGGTTGGTATCCTGGTATTCGTCCACCAGAATATATTTAAAGCGATTTTGCAAAGCGTTTCTAAACGGCGTATTGCTTTTCAGTTCGAACCGTAATTTGTCCAACAGATCGTCGTAATCAAGCAGATTTGAAGCCTTTTTGTATATTATGAAATATTCGTTGATCACGTTTATTTCCTGCTGGTAAACCTCAAGATTCCCATGGTAAGTATCAATAATTTCGTCAATCGATTGTTCAAGATTCCTTGCCTTGGATATAATATCATAAATGGTGGCTTTTCGTGGAAATGCTTTGTTATCCTTTTTCTTTCCAAGTTTCAGTTCTGTTTTCACCAGATCAACAATGTCAGCTGCATCCTGGGTGTCGATAATTGTAAAGTTAGGTGGCATATTGATCAACCGGTGGTATGTACGCAGGATGTAATTGGCAAATGAATGAAAGGTTCCACCAAAAACATTACCCGGGTATTCACCTTTTAGAAGAGCACTTACCCTATTGAGCATTTCCTTTGATGCCTTCCTGGTAAAGGTAAGTAACAGTATCTCTTCCGGCAAATACCCTTTTTCGATCAGGTAGCTTACTTTATAGGTTATAACCCGTGTTTTACCACTTCCGGCACCAGCAATAACCAAAAGTGGATTAGCAATCTCCAGTACTGCACTTAGTTGTTCAGCGTTCAATTCATTTGCGTAATTAATCTTGAATCTTGCAGGATTTTCAAGTTTATGACTTACAACCTTTTTCTCAATAGACTTGGCTATCAGCTGGAGTTCCTTTACTCGTTCCCTTGTCAAACCATCTAACTCAATTTCGGTATATGTGTAGCCAGATAGTGATTCACGTACTTGTGAGTAGTTTTCTGTCTTTGGATTATTTATATTATCTGATCTAACCAAATCCAATAGTTCGACTAATTTATCTTCTCTGTATTTATTTTTTTGTATCATCCTTCCCATTTTTAAATTCATATTCTTGGTTGTAATAATCTGATCTAACTTTTGCGAGGTTATTTTCAATTTTTTTCCATACCTTTGTCAGGTGCTCGGATAGAGTGGTAGCCTCAGCGGAATTGAACTGCTGTCTGCCGATCCATCCGAGCATTTTTTATCCACTTGCCTGTTATACAATTTGGTTTTTTAAAGTATCTGGCAGTAATCAAGATCAAAGAACAACTAATCACTTGAAAAAACACAACAGCTTGTCACTCATTGCATAATAGCCTGAATTACATCGAATTAAAATTCAAGTTCAGAATAAACGATTTTGTTAACCTGTATTTTGTTGTTCTTTTAATAACTCTTGCCTTTTCTTTTCCAGATTGATCTGCTGAATCTTTTGAGTTAGACTTTGAACGAAAGTTGTATGGCTGACACTTTTGTCATTTGAATCCTTTGTTCCTGCTACTGCCTTCTTATCTGCTATATACGGCAACAGAGTATTTATGTATGAAATCAAATCATTCGTTTTTACTCTCTCAGGATTGATGGTAAGACGAGTATTCATTTGGTGAATTGCCTTTTGACAAGTTTCTGCAATCACTATCCTGGCTTTTTCCAGATCCGCCGAAAGCATAATTTTTTTAGATTCAATTTCAAGTGCATTTGAATTCACCTGATTTCTTTTTTCGATATATTCATTCCAATACTGCTTATAGTAATTAATTAATGCAGTTCTTGAAATGTTGAGCTGCCGTGCCGTCAAGCTCTTATTCATATCATTGCTTTCCAACACTCTCAGGTATCGAAGTTTCTCTTCAATGTTAGGTATGTAATATTTTCGTTTTGATTTTTTCATGGTTTTAGAATTTAAGATTTTGCGTTCATTATTTTAAGTCCTGAAAGTTCTGCCAATTGTTAATACAATCGGCAGTATTTTATTTCAAAATCCGAATGTCCTCCTAAAGATTAAAATGGAAGTTCGAAGTCATTCCCATTTTCATTATTCGGAAAGAGATCCCGCATTAGCATTTTAAACAATGAAGTTGGATCAAAATTCCTTTCAGCTTGTTTTAAAATACTTTTACCGATAGAAGCAGCATCATCAATATAATTGTCACATTGTTGCTTGAAGCCTTCTGAAATATCAATATTTCTTAGACAAATAGGTATGGACGCTAAACCACCCGGTTGAAATAGTAGAGTACTGTCCCTATAAAACTTACAGTTTAAGCAAGTCATTGTATCCATCCTTTCAGGACATACTTGCTCGTGAATAGTACATTCGTCTCTGTCATCGAAAATTTCGCTACAGAAAATGCATTTGTAAACTTCAATTTTTTTCATGTTTTAAAATTTAATTGTTATGATTTTAAAGTTATCTCTTGAAATCGGGTCATTTGGTCATTACACGAAATATCCAAACTCCCCTGACGACCTCTTCTGTGCTTAGCTATTGTAAGTTGTATCATATTTTGATTTTCATCGGACTGATGAAGGAACAAAACGTTGTCAGCATCCTGCTCTATTGCCCCTGACTCCCTTAGATGAGACAATTTAGGACGTTCTCCTTCAGCAGTACGATTAAGCTGTGATAGCGCCAACACCGGTATATTACGTGTTTGTGCGATTAATTTTAGGGTACGACTGATTTGTGCCACCTCCTGTTCCCTAATCGCTGTTTTCTTTACCGGACTGATCAATTGCAAATAGTCAATTACCACAAAATCACAGTGACTATGTCTGTAATTTTCCCTTACAGTAGATTGGACTTGTTCTATGTTCATTCCACTGGCATCACGAAAGATAACCGGAAGGTTTTCCAATTGCCCCACAGCTTTATTTATCCTTTTCCAATCTTCATCTTCAAGCCTCCCATCTCTTATGTTTGAACGATAAATATCACTAACAGCTGCAATCAGAATCCTTGCTAAATCTTCCTTTTTCATTTCCCATGAATAGAAATTAACCCAATATCCAGAAAATGCAGCATGCAGGGCAAAATGCAAAGCAAAGGAAGTTTTTCCGACTCCCGGTCTTGCAGCAAGGATATTCAGATCTCCATTCCTCCAACCACCTGAAGCATTATCAAAAGTTTGAAAACCAGTAGGAATACCTGGTGAATGTTTTTGCTTTAGAGCTACGCTATCACGATTAATTTCTTCAATCGTATCCTTAAGTACCTTTCTGATATGAGTTCCAGAATCAGCAACCATAAAAATATTCTCTACTTGGCTTGCTGAATTTTGCCACTGATGGCTAATTTCTTCAACATCTTTGCCATCATAAGACATCGATATTATTTCGGTTGCCTTGTGAATAGACTCCCGCTTATAATACATTTCTGCGATAATCCGAGCATGTGCTTCAATATGTGCCGCTGATGCTACGTTTTGGGTTAAAGATGTCAGGTATTGTGGTCCCCCTACTGAATCCAAAAGTGATGAATCTTTCAAGCTCTTTGTTACAGTAATCAGGTCAACTGGTTGTTTCTGGATCAAATTCTTTTTAATAAATTCAAAAATACGCTGATGCGAATCCAAGTAAAAATGGCCTGTATCTAAAAAGGAGCTGATTTTTTCGTATACGTCCTTTTCAAGTAAAAGAGCACCCAGAACGGCTTTCTCTGCATCTACTGCCTGTGGTGGCAACCTATCTAATATCGTTTCCGAAATTTTCATGGCATTATGGTTTTAAGAGTTGTCTATTAATTTTTTCCTGCTTTGATTCTTTTGGCGCAATACTGATTATTTCATCATTCCAGCATTTCCCATTCAAATAGGTTGAAGGATGCATTCGGAATTGCTTTTCTTGAGTGGATTCAACGTACTTTGGAAAATGCACCATAATTTTCTCTATTTCATCTTTGGAAAGCTTTTGCCACAGTTTTATACATTTCTGCTTCCCGATTTTCTTGTCGTACAAATCCCAGAAATGTTCAAATAATTTATTATCATTATTTTCATTATTGTTAGGGATTAGTTTGCGTTCATTTACCGTTTCTTTACCGTTTCCCTTAGCTTGATATTTAGTCCAGTTAACCACTGTTAGCAAGTGTTTCCTTCGTTTCCCCTTACCAATAGTTTCCCTTTTGATCATATCGTCTCTTTGTAAAAGATCAAAAAACTTATCGACAGTACTTTTTGCGCAACCCATAAGTGTTGCCCAATTTTCAATACTTCTAAAAGATTGACCAGGCCGGCAATCGTAAATTATATTAGCAACGGAAACCTTGGTTTGGGCATGATTCACATTAAGAAGAATTATCAACCACCATTTAAATCGATAGTCGTTCCATATCCAACTTTCTTGGATAGTGCGTTGCAATTTTATGTAACCTTTTAATCCCATATTAATGTCTCGATTTAATATACCACTCACACTGCTTTTTAATTCCTCTAAAACATACGATCTCACCTTGTTTTCGGGAATATTCTGCGGATACAATTCGTAGATCCCCCCAAAGACTTTTAACTACCTTATGGGTAATTTCCCGTCCACCAATTCGACTTAACGTGTTCCAGCTCATCGCATACCTCCTTTCGAGTTTGTGTATAATTCATCTTGTTTGCGGACACAATACTCTTGAGATGTTTCATTTTTTTTGCCTCTAAGCCATTCATCGATTTCTGACTGGAAGAAAATTAGTTTTCGACCACCATATTCAGGCTTGTGGTATGGAATCTTGTTTCGATGCACTAACTGATATAATGTATTCCGGCTGTATCCTGTTAGGTCAGAAACCTCCATTATTCCCAGTCGATCATCCTTTTTGATATCTTGTAGTAATAATTTATTGACCACCAATTTTAAATCTTGGAATTCCTTTGTTAGTTGGGCAACAAGCTGTGGAAGATTGTCAAATGAGTAATTGTTTTCTTTCATGATACTTCTCTGAAATTTGTATCACGAAGGTAATGGGGGGAACTAGGGACTAGAAAAAGGACCTAAGGGGTTTAAGGGACTATCTTAATTCCAATCACTTAGGATTAATTTTTAATAATATTGTGAATATTTCGACATTGCATTTTTTAGATCCTTATCCTCGCAATGTTGATAAGGATCTAATGTCCTGGCAATATTAAAATACTCCCCTGATTCACTATAATCTTCTTTTATGTTGGAGTGAATCTTACCCATTGCAGTAATAGCATAGGATTTTCTGTTAGGTTTCAACTTTATCGGAGACTTTGGTAGAGTAATTGGTTGATCTTGAAAAAATGTTCTTATCATATTAAAAAATAATTCGAAATCAGCTTGATCATAAAAAACATAATCCCAACTTTGATTTTCCCATATCGACACAATTTTATTGATTTCATCATCAACAATTTTTTTCATTCTTCCTTCTACCACAATTTGTTTTGGAGAGTTAGTTTGTATATACTTTAAATAATTGTTTTTAATAGCATTAAGCTCTTCTATTTCCTTATCTTCTATGTAAGTTTTCAACAAATCAGATATGACAGAAATGTCTTCCTTTTCAATATGAATTTTGTAAAATTCTTCTTCAAGATTTCTCTCTAAAGACTCCAATTTTGCCTGCTCAGTTTTTAAATATTTTTGCTTTTCAATTTTATAATAGGTATCGAATAAAAATGCAATGTTCTTACCCCATTGTTTGACGGCAAATGCAGTAATCCCATCCATTACAATTGGACATTCATCTATGTTTGTACAGATATAGTCCCCAAATTCATCAATCTCAATCAGCCGAATAGGACCCGAATCCTGACAATAGAACCTCGCCTTTTTCTCATTTTTCCCTACAACTATTCCTTCATTCTTTATTATGTTCATTATTTGTCTCATCACACTAATTTGAATTTATTTTAATGCTATAGAACCTTACTGGCCTGATCTATCACGGAACTATCCAGGCTGTCAAGGTATACATTGGTTGTTTTCAGGTTCTGATGCCCCATTACCTGGCTGATTACTTCCCTTGGAATTTTATTATTCTGAAGCTGCATAGCCATCGTGTGGCGTGACACATAGGAAGTTAGGTTGAAATCAAACTCAAATTCCGTTGCCAGATCCTTTAAATAGCCCACATACCGTTTCCTCCTGTTAGTAATATGCTTGTAGAGTTTTTCCCCAAAGTGATTTATGGTTACTACTGGAAGAAGGTAATCTTCAATTGGCTCCTTAAACTGCCTTAGGTGACCAATTAATTCTTCAATTTCAGGTTTGATCCTAATCTGTATCGGTGGCGTGTTACGTTTATTTTTTTCCTTCTCCCTTTTGTAAACCAGATATAGTTCCCCATCGTGGCTAACCAGGTTACGATGTTTTAGAAGGGCCATATCAATAAATGACATCCCGAAGCAGTAGTACGAAAAAAGAAACAAATTACGGGCATATTCTCCCACCTCTCTTTTCGAACTAGTTGATTTCAGTTTTTCCAAGTAAGCCACCGGGAGGAATCTCTTAGCCGTTTTTTCTTCCAATTCGGACACTTTGAATCCCCCTGTACCAAACGGATAGGTAGTTATATTTCCTTCACCGTCCTGTAATGCTTTGTTCAGGATTGCCCGTAAGGCTTTAAAATAATATTTACGGGTATTGCCAGAGTTTCCCCTTTTCTGTAAAAACACATCGAGACGCTTCACGTATTTGATGTCGATTTCCCCAAATGTCCTTTCTCCCAGTTTTTTATCAAATAAGGTTAAGATATGCTGCGTGGATGCATAGCAATTGGCATTACCTGTATGCCCCGTTTCCTTTAAAGTTTGAATATGGTCGTCCAGATAATCATTGAAATTACCTTGTTTCGACCGTGAAAGAAAGGCATTCTTAAACTGGTTGATCGTCCAGTCCTTCTTATCGTGTTCAAACTGTGAGATTACCGCCTTTACTTTCTGGTTATAATTATCAATCAGGTCATTATCCTTTCTACGTTGCTCATTGGCTTCCTTTTCTTTTTTGGTTCGCAATCCCTTCTCTATTACAAAGCGTTCCTGGGCATCGTCCCATCGATCCCTTTCTCCATATATTTTTAAAGCGATATAGGCACGTTTGCGGTCTCGGGTCAGTTGCAGGTACACCGGGTAATTCCCATCAGCATCCGGCTGTGTAGTCCGCATAAAGAATTTATATGTCCGGTTTACTTCCATGTTAGTCGCTGATTTAGTCGCATTTTAGTCGCATTTTTGGTGTAAAAACGACTAAAAACGGTCTTTTTTTAACTTCACACAAACCTTATCAATACTGGCTTAAAGTTAAATAAAATCAAATAGTTACAAAACAAATAAAGAAGAAAACTACACCTCTGGGGGGCGAGGGGTCGCAAGTTCAAATCTTGTCATCCCGACCACTTAAAATCAAGGAGTTAAACGAATTTTTAGCTCCTTTTTTATTTGTACGGGTACAACATAGGTACAACAAAATCACCCAATAAAAACAACCAAAAACTACCAGATACACAGAGTCATTCTATGTTATTCAACATTTCGAAAGCCAAATACAGCCAAATGAGCGTAAAATCTACGCCAACACGGATTTTCATTTGATTGCACCTGACAGATTATTTACTTTTAATCAGTTAATTATCAATGCTATTGAAAAAATAAAATAATGTTGATAGTTACCGGAACCTGTTAACAGATGAGCCAATATGGAAACAATAATCAAGAAATCAGGAGTAATTATATTTCGATTCAACCGGAAACTCCGGTGGATCTTCAATATAAGAATATTACGCAACCACAATACAACGATCCTTTTTATCCTGTTTGTTTGTCTTCTGATTCTGTTATTCGGACTCTGGGGCATGGGATTTTCATTTATCCATGTTATCCTCTACTCTGCCATAAGCTTAACAATACTTTTCTTGACTTTACTTTTTATCGGATCACTGAATGAAGCTCGCAGATTATCAAAACAAGTACCCTCCGGTTGTTTTCAGTTTGTAAAAAATAATTTGAACGGAATCCATATACCAGACCTGGGATTCGTGGAAACAGATCGGGAAAATATAAACCTGGTATTAAATGGACTTGAAATAAAAAGTAAAATCGATTTTAAACTGGTATCGGATAATCGGGCTGCAGCTGATTATAAAAAGCTGTTTAGAATACTGCATTTACTTATTAATGGAGGAATTAGAGATTTCAAAAAGGAACCAAAAGAGATTCTTTTCAATTTCATTGAAAATACATTTACTCTAAATGGTTCAGAAGTAAAAAGGGCGAGTTTGAACTCGCGGTTTTCAGAGTTTGTGAATGAAAGTGAAACGGAATTTTCAGAAAACCTAAAGGCCTTTCAGAAAATACTTTTTCGATAGACGGTATTTCTCCCGTAATTAGCCCGTAATTCAAATTACCCTCTTGATTTACTGCCACATATAGCTACATATTTGCTGATGAGATTTTCTCGCATCAAGCGTCATTACTCATTAATAAATATGTCACCTATGGAAAATCAAGTATTTCTATCAAAACAGGTTCTTAGCGAACTGAAACAAATTAAAACTCTACTCGCAGAGAACAAAACCGTTTTTAATGTTGAAGAACTGGCTCAGTACACCGGGCTATCCAAAAGCAAAATTTACAAGCTGCTCAGTAAAAAACTTATCCCAACCGGTACCAATGCCAATATCCGGCAAAAATTCTTTTATAAAAAGGACATCGATCTTTGGTTGATGGGTATTTCCGAAGAAGAACTGGAAGACGAGGAGAAATTCAACCAGATGCTATCCAGAAACCGAAAGTATTAAAACCGGCATTCAACAGCCTTTTGAAGTTAGATCTTAATCCAGTACGGTTATGGAAGAAAAAGAATCCGGTTTATACATTGCCAATAATCCCAAAAAGAAAACTGTTTTTGATTACACAGCTGATTATCTTTTTGAAAAATACGACATCAGGTATAATGAAATATCTCATGACTATCAGATTTCATTAATTGGAGAAAACCATTGGCACTATCTTAATATCAATTCACTGATTATTGAACTCACAAAAGCCGGGATTGAAATTTCGCCAGGAAAACTGGAAATCTTTATCAAGTCAGAACTCATTGCCAAACATAATCCGATTCTGAACTATTTTGAATCGTTACCCAAATGGGATGGCATCGATTACATACAGAAACTGTGTTCTTATGTTCCTACTTATGAAGATGAAGCCTTTCTGTATCACTTTCGGAAATGGTTGGTACGAGCAGTCAGATGTGCTCTGGAACCTGACTATTTTAACAAGCAGGCTTTCATTCTTAGTCACAAAGGTCAAAGTTCAGGGAAATCCACCTGGTGCAGGTTTCTTTGTCCCCCACTACTTTCTGAATATATGGCTGAAGATATCAGCAACGATAAGGATGCACGCATTCAGCTTTGCCGAAATTTTCTGCTTAACCTCGACGAACTGGCCGTACTTTCCAGAAAAGATGTAAATGCACTAAAAGCCTTCTTTTCGAAAACTTTTATCAATGAAAGATTACCCTACGATAAAAAGAACACTACCCTACCACGGATCTGTTCTTTCGTGGGATCTACAAATATGGCATCCTTTCTCAGTGATGAAACCGGTTCTGTTCGCTGGTTGTGTTTTGAACTTCGTGATAAAATTGATTTTGCCTACTCAAAAGAAGTGGATATTAATAAGGTATGGAGCCAGGCTTATCATTATGCTTATCAGCTGGAAGATTTTGACGCAGAACTTTCGTTAAAGGATGTGACTGAAAACGAGGAACGAAATAAGAAGTACACCCGGCTCTCAACCGAACAGGAACTAATTGCAAAGTATTACGAAAAATCTCAGGATATGGAAGATTTTGTAACTGCTTCGGATGTTGAAATAGCTTTGAACTTTCTAAACCTGAGATTGAATCACATCAATATTGGCAAAGCTCTGTCGGGATTTAATTTTCAGCGGGTAAAACACCCGAAAAGACAGGTCTGGGGTTATTTGGCCCGATCAAATATTAACACAGGCTAAACAGTAGTTTTCTGCAAAAAAGCAGAAAACAAGTTACCAACTTACCTAAAAGAATGAAAAGTACGATAAACACTGAGCTTTACTTAGGTAAGATGAATAGTTTTTAAGTTACCTGGATCTTACCTAAGTTACCTATCAGGTAAGATAGGTAGGATGAAAAATCAACTTACCTATATACTAAGAGACTGATAATCTGATCGTAGGTAAGTAGGTAAGCGAAAATCAACTTTTTTAAAAATTTTGCTGATGAAAAAAGAAAAACTACAATGTGATACAGCCCGTGAAATTCCGATAACAGAATTCCTGAAAAGATCCGGATACTCACCGGCAAAAGAAAACCAACATTCAGCCTGGTACCTTAGTCCGATCCGACAGGAAAATGAAGCCTCATTTAAGGTTTCCAAGGTTCTTAACCGCTGGTACGATCATGGTCTTGGAAAAGGAGGAAATATTATTGACCTGGTAATTGAAATGAATAACAGCTGCAGTGTCATTGAAGCACTGGCAATCTTGGCTAAAAACATTCCATCTTTCTCTTTTCAACAGCAGCATAATTTGGTTGAGTTAGCGCCTGAACCTGAAATCCAGATCGAAAAGATCCTCCCCATTCGGCACCCGGCTTTGATCAAATATTTATCGGAAAGAAAAATTGACGCAAAAACTGCAAGCCGTTTTGCCAGTCAGGTTCATTATTCGATGAATCAAAAACGATACTTCGCTTTAGGTTTGGAAAATGTTTCGGGAAGCTGGGAACTTCGAAATCCATATTATAAAAATGCTGCAGCACCAAAAGACTTTTCCTATTTCACTACAGGGAAACAATTTTTGAGTGTTACTGAAGGCATGTTTGATTTTTTTAGTTTGCTAATGCATTATCCTGGCTTACCACACCAATCAGATTTTTTGGTATTGAATTCTGTTTCGTTTATCAACCGCATCCATAAGATTGCCCAAACTTATCCGAAAGCTGGTCTCTATCTCGATAATGATTCAGCTGGTAAAAAAGCAACCAAACAGTTATTGGCCGATCTAACGAACAGTGTCGATATGTCGGCCATCTATAAAAACGAAAAAGATCTGAATCAGCTGTTGATAGCCCGAAGCCAACATCTGCGGAGGTCTCCGTGGTAAGCCATGTCGAGAGGTGCCCAGGTTGCACCATGGGCATCTCTCGCTTTGCTCCCAGGCTCGCAAAGGGGCGCACAGCGCAGGTTCTAAATATTAATTTAAAGGTTAAAGAAAATGAGAGTTCGCACAAAATATATCTCGTTTAGAGTAAGCAATATCGAAAAAAGGGCCATCACAATGGCTGCCCAGGAATGTGGATTAGGTACCAGTGAGTTTGCCCGGCGGGCATCACTGAACATGAAGGTAACCTTACGATTTTCTCCCGAAGAATTGGAGGTGTACAATAACCTGCACACCTACCATCGCAACTTTACGGCCATCGGCAACCTGGTAAGAAGCAAACATTTTAATAAGAATGAAACTGTTCTCCGGGAATTGGAAGAAGTAATTAAACTGATTAAAATCCACCTTGGAAAGTTTGAACAATGATCGGCAAAGCAAAAAGCATCTCACATACGATTAATGCTGTCAATTACGCCATGAAAAAGCCCGGAGCGAAGGAGATCAGCCGGAATAAAGTTGCAGGCGAAACTCCCAGAGAAATTGCAACGGAGTTCAGGATCTTTCAGAACCTGAATTCCAAATGCCAGAAGAATGCTTTTTCCATGGTTTTAAGTCCATCCATTCCTGACGGTGATAAACTTAGTAACTCGGATTTTGCAAAACTGGCCGGAGACTTTCTGAAACGAATGAAATTGGACGATCATCAGTTTGTTTCTTTTCTGCATACCGATGAGAAACACAAGCACCTGCACATTTTCGTCAACCGTATTGATTTTAACGGGAAAGCGTACAAAGACCACTTTATCAGCAAAAAGGCGCAGCGAATTGCTGAAAGTGTGGCTAAAGAATGGGGATTTACTACTGCCAAAGAAATTCAGCAACAAAATGAGCAACGACTGGGCAACTACATTAAAGAAGCCCACCAACGGGTTTTGACTGTAATGCCTCGCGACATTAATGATTATGCCCAATTGATGGAAGAATATGGAATCCAAACCCACAGGAGAATTGCCTCCGATGGAAAAGTTGTTGGGTTGAAATTCCAGATTGGAGAGGAAACCATTAAAGGCAGTAGTGTTGGCCGGGAGTTTAGTGCTGCCAATCTGCAAAAACTGATTCTGCAAAATTATGAAATAATGTACCGTGCCGAACGAGAGAAACAAAGAAAACAAGCACAACAAAACCGTCCTTCAAGGGATTTTGGAATAAGCTTTTAATACCATGAGAAAAAATTTATCGCAACAAAAATTACTGGAGATTTTAACCTCCGAAATTGAAACACTCAAACAAACCACTGAGAATATAAATGAGATTGCTCCTGAAATTGCCAGGCAATTACAGGTTCTTAAAACATCAAAACTGAAATATGAGGTTGACACCAATAAGCTGGAACAGCTTCTGGAGAATCATAAGCGGAAATTAGAAAAGAGTGTGGTTATTCCGAGATGGTTTTTATGGGTACTCGCAGGAATTATGATTTGGATGATTATTCAGAATGTGGTTTATCTTTATCTGAAGGCACCGGTATAACATTTTATTTGTGGCTTGATAGAAAATCATCATTTAATAAATCTTCTTTTTTCATTACTGTGTAAAGTTTAAAAATAAACAAAAAAATACCGGGAGTTGCAACCCCCGGTATTCCTATTTACACAGTTTATGAGATAGTGCTGTTTATTTTTTGATGAGTTTCTGACTCAAATTATATACGCCTGCTTTGGCATTAATAATATAATTTCCGGGAGAATAGCCTCCCAAATTAATTTCTTCAGTATTTGAATCAATTGAGTTCTTCAGTATCAATCTCCCACTTGCATCAAAAATTTTGTATTCCAATGGAAAAGTATTGCCAGTGTACTCAACATGAATTTTATCGTTAAATGGATTTGGATATGCCTTAATGTATCCACTCTCTTCATTCATTTCAACTTCGATGACCTTGGCCTGTTTATTTTCTTCTATCAAAGAATTTTCAGACAGAATTTCTGCCGATTTATATGTATGAGTAAAGAAAGGTTCAGAATATGTATTTCCATAACAATCGGTATATGTCAAAGTTCCATAATAAACTTCGCCATTGCTGGTCCCAGAACCATCCCAAGCAAAAATAACGCCATTTTCATATACAGGTTGATTACTTTCAGAATAAACTATTTGATTGTTCCTATCCCAAATCAGCAAATCGTAACTCGTCACAAATGTTTGCGAGAATACCCAATAATCATTTACGCCATCACCATTTGGAGTAAATACATTGGCAAGATTCACACATGAAGGCTGACACCCCCTATCTGCCTCTGACATTAACTCAGCATCTATACCGGCATAAAAGGTTGCACCTTTCTGTACTTCAAATCCTCCATTTAAATAAACATTCATGCCAGCTTCCAACGATGAATTTCCGCTTTTTAAACAAAGTAAGCTCCCCGGATCAGGCTCTGCAAAGATCTCATACCGACTCTTTTTTTCTCCCTGCAAATCTAGATCATTTTTTATCGCCAACACATCCTGCATGCCACAAGGGTAACAACTTCCACCACAATGAATTCCAGTCTCATCATCATCTTGTACACAATTGCTACAATGAGAAGGAAGTTCTTCAGGAGTTGGTGGCTGGGGATTCGTATTTTGAGCTAAACCTATACCTGTTGGATCGACATAAGTCATAATATCAAAATGTAAATTATCAAATCTACCACATGAAGTATGATTGCTAGAACTCGTCTGCCCAACAGTTGAACAGCTTCCTGTCCCAGTGCATAACCAACCTACTATTTTCTTTGATGAATTAAATATTGGAGATCCAGAGAAACCATGTTCACTTACACCGACGTCAAAATACAATCCAAAATTGTCAGCATTTGCCCACGCTCTGGAGTTTTCGATATTAACCTTTTTAACATCCCCTGCCGGATGTCCAATTGCGGCATAGCCTTCCTGTAAATAATCTGGATTAGATGTCCATCCTGCATATTCAATATTATATTTTTTCAATTTATCCACCGTTTTACTTGGTTGTAAAATGGCATAATCTTGACTTTCATTATAATTTGATGCTACAATGTAGGAAGATCCTAATTTTAAACGGTTTGCACTGCTAAATCCAGCAACAATATTCTTTCCATATCTTGTTTTAGTTTCATTGCAGCTTTGATTTTCGTAATCAACATAAATTTGAATTTTCCCGTGTGTGCCAGAAATATCGTAATGATTTCCAGGGGTTACCTCTGGAGCAAATAAATGTCCACAAGTAACAATAATTGGTTGATCAGAATCACTATATCCATTTCCTGCTTTATTGATGAAAAAGCCAGTTCCTTGACTCTCATAATTATTGTTATTATATGTATATGGGATTTTTATATTAACGACTGATTTAGCTTCCTGGGACCAACCATTAACACTAGCACAGACGACGTCTTGCTGACAAGTTAGTGCTGGAGTATTAGTTAGTCCTCCACTTTTTAGAATGGAAGAACTGCCTCCACTATTCTCTTTTTTAATTTTTTCATAATTCATTTTACTACCTGGTCTACCTAAACCTTTGAATCCATAATCAATTTTCTTTAGAATAAAATTTGGTTTAGATCTAATTTCTTTAGGGACAAAAAACTCAATCACTATTTTTTTATCATAAACTTTCGTTTCAAAGCAATTCCCTTTTGCCCAATCATTCATACTTTCCTTAAAGGCGACCTCTGGCTCCACAATTACTCCAGGAATAGTTCCCGGGTAAACAGTAAAATATGCTTCATCAGGAAAATCAAGTTGTTCTATGCTAATTCCCAAATATTGAGCAGTTGAACTTTCTAAAGTCATAATCCATAAAGTTCCTTCATCGATATTAACCTTCGAAGCATAATCCTGAAAAACAATATTGGTATCAATGCTAAAACCAACAACCTGCGCATATCTGGAATCTACCTCATCATAAGAATTTACCTTATTACTTTTAAAATAAATTGAATCGTTATCATAATGGGGAAGCAACACTGAATGTATTTGATTCTTTTCTATTATATCCTTATACTTTTCTGTCAATGTATATGGTATTACTTCATCATACTCATCGTAGATGTATTGCGCTTTCACTTGCAAAGCAAAAAAAACAACTGATATTAAGATAAATACTTGTTTCATTTTCCACTAGTTTTCATTAGTTATTAGTCCCCTTTTCACAGCTAACTTCAAAAGCTCGTCAATTTGCTCCTGCTGTTCTTTTACTGATTCTACCAGTACCGGTATTAGTCCAACATAATCAACATATTAATAGCCATCTTTGTCTTTTTCAACCAACTCCGGAAACAGAGCTTCCACATCTTGTGCCAAAAAGCCCAATCTGTTACGATCATTCGTTTTCGAAGTGCTGATTGATGCCACGTCAGCCTGCTCCTTTTCGGACAATCCTTCTATTTCTTCAGGCAAAACTTTAACTTTTTCCTCTTTAAGTTTATAACTTACACCCTTTAATTGTTTTAAAACATTCAATTTCTTGCCCAAAGGTTTAATGTTGGTTTTAAACTTCTCGTCGGAGTTGAGTTTTATTCCCTTCGCATAAACATCTACTTCAAACTGAAAACGGTCAGGCTGATCAATGTCCCATTTCCCAATAATATCACCGTAGTCATATCCCTGTTCATAAGTTAAGTATATTCCCTTTTTCCCGTGAAGCTCTAATCGGTCACTATCCCAGTTGGTTCCAAGTTCACCGACAAAAACATTGGCACCGTTATTCTCAACACGTCCATAATCACCAACAGCTATTTTACCGTTAGTTAGATAAGTACCGTATTTACCGAAGACCTGCATCGATAAATCCTTGTTAGGATCATCAGTTTCTCTGTCTCCCAAAATTTTTATCTGCCCATCGCTACTTTTTAATTATTTTCTGTATCAAATTACAATCTCCCGCTTTTGCGTGTATGATGTAAACACCTGATGAAACTCCACTTAAATCAACCTGTTCATTGGCAGTACTTGTTTCTTTCATAATAATTTCTTTTCCATTTAGATCGGTCAATTTGTATTTTAAAGGAAAAGTATCACCCGAGTATTGTATGTTTAGTTGATTTGTAACTGGATTTGGGAATAGATCAATTGAACCTGTATCTGATTTACCGTCTACATTTTTTGTATTTATTTCCTGTAGAGAATTCTGCGATTGAATTTCTGCTGATTTATTAGCTGAATAACCTGCCCATATCCAGTCATTTTTAGAGCGCCATATTCCATAACAATCCAAATAATCAATAGTTACCGGAAATTGTTCTGATTGAGTAAAATTGTAACCACTGCCATCCCATGCATATATAGTACCATTGCCAAATACAGGAACACCATTATCTGAATATATTATGGATTTGCCA
This sequence comes from Maribellus mangrovi, assembly GCF_037646455.1. NCBI lineage: Bacteria > Pseudomonadati > Bacteroidota > Bacteroidia > Marinilabiliales > Prolixibacteraceae > Maribellus > Maribellus mangrovi. The sequence continues at coordinate 817,152 of NZ_JBBIXN010000002.1, forward strand.
TCCGGGCTAAAAATCTTGATATTATATTCCTGAATGAAAGCCTGGTTAAAATACCAGTAATCAGTAACACCATCACCGTTAGGACTAAATGCCCAATTTGGTGCAAAACAAGCAGGCTGGCACCCCCTGTCTGCTTCACTCATCAATTCTGCATCGATGCCTGCATAAAAGGTGGCACCTTTTTGCACTTCAAAACCGCCGTTCAGGTAAACATTCATCCCTGCCTCCAGCGAAGAATTCCCGCTTTTTAATGCCAGTAAAGACCCAGGATCGGGTTCTGCAAAAATCTCATAACGGCTTTTATTTACCCCCTGCAAATCCATCTCAGTTTTTATTGCCATAACATCCTGCATGCCACACGGGTAACAACCCCCTCCGCAATCTATCCCAGTCTCATCTCCATCTTGTTCACAGTTTTTACAATGATCTGGGAGTTCGGAATAGGAAGGTGGCTGAGGGTTGGAACTTTGCGCTGAACCACCCCCCGTTGGATCAAGTATTGAACTAAATTCAGTATAGAGATAATCGAATTTTCCACTTGTAGAACTGATTTGACCTAATAAATTACAATCTTTATCTACAGCACCTCTTACATGAAAACCAACAATTTCTTTAGATAAATTAAATACTGGAGCACCTGAACTTCCTCCCTCTGTGATTCCAATATCATATTTCAATTTAAATCCATCGGTTGAAACAGAATAGGAAGCATCATTATCTTTATTAAATTTTTTTGAATCTCCTTTAGGATGATGTATACAAATATAGCCTACACCTGTATTGTAATTATAATTTTTGGTCCATGCGCCATAAACTAAATCATATTTTGATAAATTATTCACTGTTGAATTAGCCTGAAGTACAGCATAATCCTTATTTGCCGAATAAAACGGAAGGCCTCCTTCATCATAAGAACTTCCTAATGCTATTCTATTAAACGAACAATCCAGTAAAATTCCCTTGCTTTCAATATCATCATTACCACATTCTGAATTTTGATATTTTGTTACCACACGAAATTCACTAATATAACTATCTATATCAATAGGTGTTATATCAAGTTTATAATAGCTATAAAGATGTCCTGCTGTAACCAAAACAGGAGAATTAGAGTCTTCATATCCGCCGGATTTATTAAGAAAAAATCCGGTTGCTTTACTATAGTTAGTCTCCAAATATTCATCTTCATCTTCATCTATCAAAAATTTCACATAAAGAAATACCACAGATTTTGCTTCATTTTTGTACAATGTGCATTCAACATCTTGCTGGCAATCCGGAAATTCAGAAGACCCATAGAATCCGCTTTTCAAAGCTGGCTTGTTGTATGATGATGGATCCCTACCCGGAAATGCTACAAAATCATAATAAATATTTTTAATAACTATATTTTCTTTATTTTTTATTGAATCAGGCTCATAATATTCTAATATTAATTTTTTCCCTGAGACACCACCACGTATCCCCATTTTTTTATGTCTCTTCAATAGATTTTCGGAATAGTAGATTTTATATGGGTCTTTTATATAAGTAGTATCTGGTGCAAAAACTGCAATATAAGTCCCTTCCTGTAGTTTTGGGAACCCAAGGTCAAATCCAATACCCCCAGCCGACTCACCTTCAATGGAATATCTCCACAATTTTCCATTCTTAAGCTGAATGCATACACCATCTTTTTTTATATGAATCTGTTTACTTTTAATATCTATTCCACCTGTAAAATCAGAACCTAGTTCATGGAAGGATTTTCCATCGTTGTATTTTCTGCAAAGTGAATCGTTATTCATTTTTGGGATTGCAAAAACTGGAACACCGTATTTTTCTATTTCATCTTTGTATTCTTCCTGTAGCGAAAAAGGAATTACTTTACCCCATTCATCATAGACATACTGAGCTTTCACTTGCGAAACCCAAAATACAACAGTAATTAATAAAACTATCCGTTTCATATTCCTTTAGTTTTCTTGGTTTAATAATCCCTTTTTTTCAGCCAACTTTAAAAGTTCATCAATTTGCTCTTGTTGTTCTTTAACCGATTCAACCAGTACAGGTATCAGTCCAACGTAATCAACATATTTATACCCGTCTTTGTCTTCTTCAACCAACTCCGGAAACAAAGCTTCCACATCTTGTGCCAAAAATCCCAATCTGGTACGATCATCTGTAGTTGAACTATTGATCAATGCCAAATCTTCTTGTTCCTTTCCTGATAATTCTTCAATCTCTTCAGGCGAAAGTTTAATCTTTTCCTGTTTCAATTTATAACTGACACCTTTTAATTGTTTTAAAACATCCAATTTCTTGCCCAAAGGTTTAATGTTTGTTTTAAACTTCTCGTCGGAGTTGAGTTTTATTCCCTTCGCATAAACATCTACTTCAAACTGAAAGCGGTCGGGCTGATCAATGTCCCATTTGCCGATAATATCACCATAGTTATATCCTTGTTCATAAGTTAAGTATATTCCCTTTTTCCCGTGAAGCTCTAATCGGTCGCTATCCCAGTTGGTACCAAGTTCTCCGATAAAAACATTAGCCCCGCTATTCTCAACGCGCCCGTAATCTCCAACAGCTATTTTACCGTTAGTCAAGTAAGTACCGTATTTACCGAAGACCTGCATCGATAAATCCTTGTTAGGATCATCAGTTTCTCTGTCTCCCAAAATTTTTATCTGCCCATCGCTATTAACTTTTATCTGAGCATTTAGTTGCTGATTTGTAATCATTATAGTTACAAAAGCAGAGATAAGTATGATATATTTTTTCATGATTTATTTTCTTTTTAGTGTTTATTAATTTTTATTCAATAGTTCGTTGATAGCTGTTATTTGTTGTTGCTGTTTTTTTATTGTTTCTACCAAGAGCGGTAAGATCCCTAAATAGTCGACATAGAGTCCATCATCATTTTGCGAAACCAACTCTGGAAAAACCTCTTGTAGTTCCTGTGCCAGAAATCCAAATCGCTCCTTCTCTAAAATTTTTATCTTTTCTTTTGCTTCTGTAATTTCTCGTATCTCTAGTCTCTGTTTTTCTGTTTCGGATGTTAACCCTGATGGGAAAACAAATGCTTCACTGGGTTTCAAATTATACGATACCGGACTTATTTCACTCAACTTTAAATGATTACTGTCTAGCGGAGTAATGTCTTCTTTAAACCTTTCATCTGAGTTAATTATGATCCCATGTGCATAAACATCAGTATTGAATTTAAAGGAGGAAACATTAATATAAATATCTTCATATAAAGGATAAACACTAATTACTTCGTATTCGCAATCGAGTTTTCCTATTACATTTTCAAAATCATATCCTTGTCCCCAGGTAAAATAAAGCCCATCCGAGCCACAAAGTTCTAATCTGTCTGAGTCGAAATTATTGCCAGCCTCTCCAAAATATACCCTTTTGGTTGTCATAAAGCCTCCTCCATTGTAGTCACCTATACCAATTCGTCCGTTGGTTAGGTATTCTCCATATTTTCCATAAACCTGAAGTGACAAATCCTTATTGTAATCATCGGTTGGTCTATCTCCAAATAGCTTTACACGATTATCATCATAAACCTTAACCTGGGCATATCCCGGGAAGGTGTTTACGACGAAAACTAAAATGAGAAAACTAAAATGATTAACTTAAAAGTAGTTTTCATATTTTTACAATGTATTATAGTGCAAGAAGCTACTACTTCTTACTCCGGATTTATAAAATAAATTTAACACGGCACCTAAAATGCTAGGTTACTTTTTTCTTTGATCAAGAATTTAATTGTTGGTATTTTTTAGTAAAAGGGTAGTTCTCAGTATTTTATTACTGAATCTTAAAATTTCCATCAAATTGTCCCCACTGATGCCGACTTATAACGGGATCCGTGGTGTTGACGCGGGTTTTATTCTGTGATATAAATATACGCGTTGTCTTTATAAAAATTATAGATACCAGGATCGTCCGCCCCATCGTTAGGATCATTATCTGATGCGCTATAACTTGGTTCATTATACATGTTATTATAGGCTGCGTACCATCCGTTACATGATCCTCCCCAACCCCAATTACAATGAACCGTTGCAATACTTGACAAACTTCCATCAGAATTTGCTTGTCCGGTTAAACCATCAAATATCCACATATGTCCCACGGAGGCTGTTGATCCTCTTGTTAATACAACATTTTGCGTTTTTACACTATTATATAATCTTGAATCGCTAACATCGTTTGTTGTTTCGTAATGGCGGCTATACCCCATGTTTTTTAATACATTGTTGCAATTTCCTATTTTCGATGATGTCCCTTCACAATCATAATCTGCTCTAATATTTGCATAACTACCCAACCAAGCGATATACGAGGATACCTCTGATTGTAAATATTCACTGGACCATATTGTTATATGATTTTGTGCTGTAAGTGCTGAAAAATCATAGCTTTGAGAACACTTTCCATAATAGGCAATTGTCTGGGCCATAGCAATAACTCCACATCCGGCATAATAATAATCCATATTAGTGCAAGAACCATTCGTAGGTGATCCATAATTATATGGCTCATCCTGGTTCCATCTAGTCTCGATGTAAGGGCCATATACAAATGAAGTTAATGTAGATTTTGTCGTAATTGCGCCAGAATTATATACTTCAATGTCGTGTTTGCACAACTTTGGAATGTTTCTAACCATTTGAGCCATTCCCTCAATATGTGCAGTATCAGCCAGTGCTCCACTTTTTACAAAAGCATAAACTCTACCAACCCGGTCGTCTCCGCTAGCTATTACAAAACCACTTTCGCCATCAATATCCAAATCAAAAGTATAGATATTGATACTATCGATAATTGTTTCTTCAGCTGATTTTGTATTGAATGTTTGTAAATGTAACGTTTCCATATTTGTTAGCGACAAATCCGAAATTTTTGTAGACTTTATCTCAGAAGCAATATTAACTTGATCATAAAAGTGGTTAACTAAATCAACCGCATTATGGTATTCTTGTGATAAACCATCTGATTCATTAATATTATTCTTTGGTTCAACAATTGCGTTTAAATCCAGATCCAGTTGTTCTTTAGAACATCCAAAAAACAGAATAATTATCAAAACAAATAAGTAATTCTTTGTTGTCATGTATAATAATTTAGCGTAAATAATTTAATGTATGGGCATAATAAACCCTGAGTATACATTCTTCATCCATAAGAAAATTCAAGGTATCATAAGGGGTTGCAATAATCTAAGGAAATACCTCTAGCCCGGGCTTTGTGTCAACATTACCAGATCACTGCGCAAACCGTTCCATACAGTTATAAGTAGCTGTCGTTCTGTACTATTAGCGTTTGCCTGGACAGAAACTTCAATTTCTTTGGGCAATGCGCTCTCCCCATTTCCTATGGTCTCAACCGTGAACCAACTTCCGGATATTACTTGCTCACCAGCATTAAAATCCGGGAACGATTGTTTTATGGTATCTCCTGACTGAATACTTGTAAGATATTGAATACTGAAAAACACATTTTTAGCCTGTAATACTACTTTACCACCTTCGGAAGGCAGTGTAGCTGATAATTCTTCCATAAATGGGCTATCCCCGGGACCATCTACATGATCTTTCTTGCATCCGAAAAACAATAATAAAAAAGCAAAAGACATTATAGTGAGTATTTTATTCATAACAAATATGTTTAATTTAAGACTAGTATGATTTTATATAAAAATTTCATCTAAATTACTTTATTTCAAACGTGCCATACAAACAATTACCTACAGAATTTACGAAACGAATCTCGTAGATGCCGCTATCCCAATCAGAAATATTGATTGATATGTACTGTTGTGTTTGAGTGTTGACGTTGTTTTCAAATACGAACCCGGAGGTTATGCTATAAACCTCGATATTAATATCTCCCAGATTTTTTGAAACTTCAGCATTTAGTTCAAAGGAACTAATTGTTGCGTATACCGGCTTTGGAAATAGTGATTTTTCTGGACTATTACCCAAATTACCATCCAAGTCTATCACTTTTTCAATATCTTCTGGATTAGGAAGTGCAAAAGTTAAAGAGTGACTTACCTGCGGAATAATTAGTACCGATAATAAAAGACAAATTTTGAATAAATTTTTCATGATTTCTTATTGTAAATTGTTTGGAGCAAAAGTAGATCACCAACAATTCAGCCACAAGGATATTTCAAGCTCATATAACTTTTTACAAGGAACTAAAAATCATATAAGACACATCCTTAGCGAGTTGCGCAAAAACAGTCTTTGTCTTCATACAGCTTTTTGTGGAATTTATTGTTAAAAAGAAGAGGAATGAGACTGGTTTGTATTCGTAGATTTCATAAAATCCAAGATATTACCATAGGTTTTTATACCCAGTTTTTTTCGGATTAAAGTTCTTTTGGCTTGTACTGTATTAATGCTGTAGTTTAATAATATAGCAATTTCGGTGTTATTAAAATCGACATACAATAAACAACAAATACGAAATTCGGATTCATCAAGTTGAGAAAACTTATTTTTGAACTCTTCAAAGAACCCATTATTCAATTTGTCTAGTGTCTTATAAAGTATATCCCAGTTCAGTTTTTTCTGTCCATAAACTACCTCATTAAATCTCCGTAACAAAGGTTGCCCTTTTTTTCGCTCATCCTCTTTTAGGTAACCTTCCAGCAAAGCAGCTTTTTTAATTATATCAAAATGTTCAATTAAGATATTACGAAATGATTTTTCTTTATCATTAAAACTTTGAGCCAACCTGTTTAACTGCCTGACCTTTTGTTCTGTTTCTTTTAGTCGTCTTCTATTTTGAGTAGCGCGTTTGAATAAGTATAAAATTATTAGTCCCAATATTAGGAATAAGACCAAAGCAATTAATAATATCCGTTGTCGATCAATCAATAATTGTTTATTTTGGTTTTCGATAAGCTGGAAGTTGTATTTTTCTTCAATTTCCAACATTGCTGCATTCTTATTCGCAGTTATAATTTGTGCCAGGTGATTGCTGTAAAATTTATAATTATTTAATGCTTCCTTATAATTATTTTCATTTTCTTCAATGGCCGACCATGTTTTATAAATGTTTGCAGCAAGGTAATTGTTTAATTCACGAGGCATATAGTCTAAAGCATGTTGCAAATAATAAATAGCTGAATCACTATCTTTCTGAAGGCCATAAACACGCCCCAGGTTAGCTGCTAATTTTGCCCTATTTAAAGAATCAGTCGAAAACTCTATAGCTTCTTTTGCAAAATAAGTCGCCTGCTGCCAATCTTTTATCTCTCTGTAGGCTACTGATAGGCTTTGCCTTATTTCTACTTGTTGATTTCTAATTTCATATTTATCGGCAATATCTAATCCTTTCTTATAATAAATAAAAGCACTATCAATCTTTTCAGCTTTAAGTAAGCAATTACCAATGAATTTGTTTGAAGAAGCTTGGTTTTTGTAATTCTTTGCTTGTCCAAAATATTCTTCTGCAATTCTATAGTGCTCTATGGTCTCACTAACTAAATGTTGCTTATAATACACATAGCCGATTGCACTATGACACAAACCTTTTAAGTTATAATTTGTGCTTTGTTTTAAAATCTGTTCGGTATCTAAATATTGTAATAATGCCTTTTCAATTTTTTTTTGTTCCTGATATACCCTTCCACCATAAAATGTTGCCAACGCAATTTCGTCCGGATTATTTCTGATTTGGTAATAATCGCGAATTGTAAAAATTAATGTATCGGAAGTAATGTCTTTGTCGCATTTGTATTTGGCCTGTATTTGCACAAGAAAATATTCGTAATACAATGATTTTTGCAGCGATTTCGGATTGGCAATTTCGCTCAATATTACCAGAGCGCTGTCGGGGTGAGTTTCCAATAAGGCTTCAGCGCTTTCGAGAACTGGCTTCACCTTTTTGTCCTGAAATCGACAGGAAACGCCCAAAAACAGTATACAGGTATATATGAAAATTGTTATTAGCCTTTTATTCATGTGATTAAGGTTTTTATCAAATATAGAAAATTATTTAAAGTTTGTTTGGGATTTAAGGTCGGTTGTACTTGTCAATAAAAAATATAAAGAGAAATATTGCATTTTATGTATATCAAATACGTTCAACTATGAATTGGCAATAAAAGGCACCAACCCCTCTCACAAAATACTTACATTTTCGGATAACAAGCCCTCCGGGTTTTCAAAAGCTTCCGACATAAAGCCATTCATTCCACAAATGGAAGAGTTAATTGCCGCCTGCACACAGAGCCAATTTCAAAAAATCAAAACACTTAAACAAACTACTGAGAATATAAAGGAGATTGCTCCTGAAACTGCCAGGCAATTTCAGACTCTTAAAACAACCAAATTAAAATATCATATAAACACAGATAAGCTGGAACAGCTTTTGGAAGATCATAAGCAGAAATTGAATAAGAGTGTTGTTATTCCGAGGTGGTTTTTATGGCTGATCGCAGCAATAATGATTTGGCTCATCTTCCAAATACTATTTAAATTTAATTTGAATCCCAATTTAACAAGAGAGATGTAGTAAGGATAGAATATTTTTTTTAAAATCGCCAGCTATAACTTATTGCGGGTAAAAAGGGTAAAAAACTGCTCTTGTATAGCTCGGTTGTATAATCGCCGCGCCAGGGTTTTCGTTGTTTATAGAAATAGTAATATGGATTTTTTCGGTTGTACACATTGTAAATACCAATGGTTAAAGTGCGCTCCACTCCGTAACTTTCCCGGGTTCTTGTAAGACCAATGTCGAGGCGGTGATAGTCCTGCATTTTAAACGAATTCTTCTTTCCGTAGTATTCGCCATATTCATCAAACTGGTAATAGTTATTCGAGCCATTCGGGATATCATTCATTTCAATGGTATTCATTTTTCCCAAAGCAAGTGTAATGGGGTAGCCCGAACCATAAACCCAGGTACTCGAGAAATTCCATTCTTCGTTTATCGGAACACTTATCACCAAACTCAAATCGTGACGACGGTCGTATTTGTATGGATAGGTTTCACCAAAGTTGATATCATCAAACTGTCGATCAGATTTTGCCAGCGTATAACTCACCCAGCCCGTGAATTTTCCTGTTTTCTTCCTTAAAAAGAATTCAAGGCCTTTCGAGGTTCCGGTACCATTCAATGCTACACGTTCCTGCCAGTCGGTAGCATTTCCCTGAAAAACTTCGCCTTCCTTAAAGGTTACCAGGTTGTTTAGTTTTTTGTAGTACGCTTCAATTCCTGCCTCAAAATCCTGGGTATTCCTTTCAATTCCTAATGCAAACTGTTTTGAATCACTCGGAGGAACTTTTCGGGTAGCCGGAACCCAAAAGTCGGTTTCAAAACCTGCCGTTGGATTCGAAAGCATATTTACAAACTGGTGCATCTGTGTATAAGAGGCTGTAGCTGAAGTAGCTGAAAACAATGGGACTCCCAGTGAAACACGCGGTTCGGCATATAAATAATTTTTTCCTTCAACTAGAAAATGACAGAGCCGCGCTCCCAGGTTAACGTTCAGGTGTTTAAATGAGAAAATATTTTCGATATAAGCCTGACTTTCGAAGGCTCTCAACGAAGTACTTCCATAGGTGCTATCGATATATGTTTCAACGGCTTCAGTGTGGGTGGCGCTTGTTTTTCCCGGCATAAAAAAGTGGAAAGTGGCTCCGGCACCGCCCAACATTTTATACTTATTCCCAGGTTGAAATTCAAAGTCGCTGTTGATGGCCCAGTCGTAAATACGGCTTTTAAATTCGGAGTTGAGTTCGATATTATCCGATTTATCCTGGTACAAGTCGTTATCAATAAAGCGGTACTTGGTAAACGAAACTTTGGTGTTGTTGCTAAGTCCAGGTTTGAAGGTATGATTCAGGCGCGCCACAGCAAGCAGGTTTCCCCATTTTACTTTTTGCTTGGCTTTCTGGTCTGGGCCTATAAATTTTTCATTGTACGAAAGCACCAACTTATCATCGCCCGAATACAAACTTAGAAATAGCTTGTCTTTTTGTGATAGTTGGAGTGATACTTTTGAGTTTATGTCGTAAAAACTGTATCCCGTTGAAGCTTTTTCGGTAACAGCCAATGTAAAAGGCCGCATCAATAAATCGAGCCACATTCGCCTTACCGAAACAAAGTACGAACCTTTGCCTTGTTGTAGAGGGCCTTGCATATTGAACCGGCCTGAAATGGTACCGATACTTGCAAATGTCTGGTGCTTACTTTTGTCACCCTCTTTCATTTGAACATCCAAAACCGATGATAAACGTCCACCATAATGTGCAGGGAAACCTCCCTTATACAATTTGAAATTATTAACGGATTCAGGATCGAAAATAGAGGAGAAACCGCCTAAATGATTGACGTAATAAAGCGGCGAACCATCAAGTAACACCAGGTTCTGTCCCGGACCTCCTCCACGAACATATAACCCGGATTTTCCTTCGCTGCCACCCTGAACGCCGGGCAGAAGCTGGTAGGTGCGTAAGAGATCAACTTCGCCGCCAAGTGCCGGTAATTTTTTTAGTTCCTGCACCGGAATTTCAGTCATATTCACCCCGAATTGTTTTTCTGAAAATACCGGAGCATTAACCGTTACTTCTTCAATTTCAACTCCCGGTTCGAGGAAATAATACCCGGGTGAAGTATTGTGTCCGGAAACCTCAATGTATTGAGTTTTATAACCGATGTATCGAATGGTCAGACTGGTTGTTACTGACTCGGGAACACGCAGCGTAAAGTAACCGCTGTTGTTTGTCGTGGTCCCCTGGGTGGTCCATGAAATTGAGATTGTGGCTCCAATCAGTGGCTCCTTAGTTGTTTTATCCTGAACATAGCCGTGAATACTTACCTGTGCAGTAGCCAGATAAACTAAGCAAACAAATAATATGGAAAGGACAATTTTCAAATTTGATTAATCAGAGAAGTGTAAATAATAAATATCTCGCTGATAGCCGGCAAAAATTCCCTGTCCTCCAGAAATGTTGGAATAAAGAGGAACCGGAGAATAAGGTCTAAAAGGATCTTCATATGAGTAACTTTCATGTTTTAAAAGGCGTTTCCGGTATTGGTAATAATGAGTTGTCCCGGTTTCGAAAAGCACCCTCAGTTTGTCTTCTGAGTCATATTCAGATGAAGCACTTACAGTTAATTGATACTTTTTATTTGTAAATAGAGCGTCGTTAAATGCAAAATACTTTGAGTAGTCGTTCTTAGTTATGCCTTCGGCAAGGATTACCGGGTCGTTACTGAATTGTTCTGTTGGATACCATATTACTTCATCCCCAACATAATTTCCGTTTTGGTCGTATATGGCTTTCAACCATCTTAAATAAAACTGTACTGTGTAAAATTCAACTTTTGGATGGTCTGTGAATGCAATTGCAATTTCTCCGTATGGATCTCCTTCTTCATCATAGCCAGCCTGCCTTTTGTAGGTGCAATTCTCGATTAATACTTTTTCAGGGATCGAATCGCTTGCGGTTACCTCAGGATAATCCTCCACTTCCACTTTAATGGAATAAATATTTCCCCGGCTTGGGGTAAATGCTTTGCTGGTGTAAATGCCACTTTCGGTGTGTTTTAATCTGCCTTTCTCTGTTCCGTTCTCAAAAATGGTAACACTGGCATTTTCAATGTTTCGGTCGTTTAAATCAGGATATTGAGCCAGCCGGCTTACATTTACAACGAAAGGTTCGTTTTCAGTGAAGAAGCAGTTTACTACAAGTTCTTGGGGCACATCTTCCACATCAAGGTCAACTACCTCGATACAGGCGGAAAGTGTAAGAACTAAGCATATGATTAAGGGGATTCGATTCATTAAAAACGGTATTTTAGTCCAAGTGCAAAAGTGGTTTTCATGTTTTGTCCGAATACGAACTCGGTGTTTATCCCAAGGTTTTTATAGACATAACACTCAATTCCCGGAGCATACAATAATTTATGATCGGTATGTCCTTCATAAAAAATAATTGAATAACGTAAACTGTTATAAATTTTCAGGTTTTGCACTAGCCATTCGTTTTTTGTGAACCAAGGCAAAATATTAAGTTTATAACCTACAGTTATAGGGTAGTAGGGCGGATAAGTATAGTTTGTAGTTTTAATTTTTCCAACGCGTTCCGCCATCAATTCGACCGACGAACATTTGGGAAAGCTATATTCAGCACTTAATCGAGGGTAATTATAGTTGTCTAAATTTTCGTATGAGTTGAGGTTTCGGTGCACAATGCTTGCACCAATATTCCAATTTCTAGCGTTCTCTTTTTCCGTTTGGGCTAAGCAAGATAGAGGAACCATTAATAGCAGAAATATAATTATTTTCATGTTCATAGTTCAATTTGTTTATTGTTTCCATGTAGCTAATGAAACTTCATCTCCGGTCCTGCCGGAGATGAAATATCTAATTAGTACTGATGACATTCAATCATATTAGTATCTGTATAGATTAAGTAGGGATTTCCTGAAAAGTACCAAGAGTATTCCATATCTAAACGAAATCCCACTAATCTTCTAACATTATCCCATAAAGTTTTTTTAAGCGTATCATCATATGTGTAACCATAAGAATAAATAATCTCGTTTTGTTTTCCCTCACGTTTATAAAAACATCGTGAAGAAATTCCAGAGGGAACAGTTCCCCATGGCCAATCTATTGTTTCATGTTTTAAATAAAGCGGCAATCCTTGGAATACAGTATATATCTTCGAAACTAAAGAATTATAGATACCATACTTGTTGTAATCAACAACTGTAACAATCCCGTCTCCTGGTTCATGAATAGAATTTTCCTGACCACAATAATCGGTAGCAACACTTTTTAAATTTTCACCTTTTAAGATTGCAAATACATCATCATCATAGCTAAATTCTTTCATCGAATTTACATCTATACTCTTCAACTCATAATCATCTCCAATAAACAAGGCGTCTACTTTTTCTTCGTCGTGATTTAAAGTAAATAAATAATGTTCAACGATAATTTGCTTATTAGGACTCAAAAGTGTAGCAAATTTTTCATCTTCAATAGGACAAGGTTGACCTTTAGATCTTGAATTGGAAAGAAGTGAACTAAAGCCTACTTCCAGTTCAAATAGTTCATAGTCCTCTACGTCAAAGACACTTAGGAAGTCAAGACATTTTTGGTAATCTTCTTCAGTTTCGAAAACAAAAATGTTATTTTCCACAGAAAAAGCAATACTGTCTAATCCGTCAAATGACAGTTGTTTTACTTCTGCCTGAGCATCTTCGACATTCACATCGATAAAATCATCACTTTTTTCACAAGCATTAAAAATTCTTAATCCTGCTAAAATCATAGCAAACCATACTAATTTTTTCATTTCTTTGTAAAGTTTTGTGGAATGGGGAGTGGCTGCTCCCCTTTCCGGTTAAAAAACAGTTTCTGTAACCCGGTTCTTTTAAAGGGCTGGGTTACTTTTTGCCCTTGGTTTTATATTGTTTTAATTGTTGTTCTATTTGCAATTACCTTATTACGTTTGTAATTAAGCAATTGCAACTAAACATTTAAATCAAAACACCTCTGTGTTTTTGTTTTTCCCTCACTGATTTTATACTGTCCTTGTCCTGAGAATTTGTGTCGATGAACAGGGGTTCCTGAATCAACACTATAAATATATAATTATCAGTTCTTTCTCACATTAAGAATAATGTTAAAAGTAAAATGGCAGAGTAATTTAAAAATCTTCTAAATAAAGGAGGTGGTGGATTCATTAACCTATAGTATTGACTATTTAAAAATTGATATCTAAGTTTATTGTCTGCATTTACATGTCGCAAATATTTACTAAATTTGCGACAATAAACAAATAAATAATTGATTATAAATACTGAAATACAAGTTTTAACAAAAATAAAAAAAGCGAGAGGGGGTTCGCTGTTTTTTGTTGAAGATTTTTTGCGTTTTGGGAACTACAAGACCATCTCAAAAGCCTTGGAGCGCCTTGTTGAAAAAGAAGAAATTTCAAGAGTAGCGCGTGGTATTTATGCCCGATTGGAGAAAGACCCGATTTTAGGACCGGTGAAACCGGGAACCGAAGCCATTGCCAAAGCCATTGCCAAAAGAGATAAAGCTCGAATTGTTCCAACAGGAGCTTTGGCATTAAATACCTTTGGCCTATCTACACAGGTTCCAATGAACGTGGTGTATTTAACGGATGGTGCCGCGCGCAAAATAAATGTTGGCAAACGTACAATTGTTTTCAAAAAGACCAGTCCTAAAAATCTGGCAGCCATCGGCGAAATCAGTAGCCTGGCAATTCAGGCATTGAAAGAACTTGGGAAAGACAATGTGACCGAAAGTCAAAAGCGAATAATATTAAAGTACCTAAAAAAAGAGGATAGTTATCGTTTGGAACATGATACAAAGTTAGCTCCCGAATGGATTAGAGTGATAATGCGAGAAGCCCTAACAAATATGACAAAGCATGGCAAATAAATGGCACGAGGTACCCGCTCAAACTAAAGTTAATGCTTATACCCAAATTGCAGAAGAAAAGGGGATGACTCCTTATGCTGTAGAAAAAGATTGGTGGGTTGTGCAAACATTATCGGCAATTTTTAAGATGGATATTGGGCTATACCTGATTTTTAAAGGAGGTACATCATTGAGTAAAGCCTGAAATTTAATTGAGCGATTTTCGGAAGATATTGACTTAGCATTTGACCGGAACTATCTTGGTTCTGAGGGTAAAATTAGCCGGACACAGATAAAAAAGCTGAGACAAAAAACCGGAAAATTTATTTCGGAATCATTTACCCCGGAATTAGAGGCTAAGCTTAAAGAAAATGGATTAAATGATGTAACCCTAAACTATATTGAACCTGAAGCCAGTGATGCCGACCCGGCAAAAGTTGAGATCTTCTATCCAAATGTTATTGAGTATCCTGGTTATATTCAACCACGAGTACTTTTGGAAATAAGTAGCAGTTCATTAAAAGAACCAAATAAAGTTCAAACTTTCAGCTCACTACTGGATGACTATTATCCAGACCAGGACTTTACTGGAACACCTGTTGATATACCAACAGCCATTCCTGAACGAACTTTTCTTGAAAAAATCTTTTTGTTACATGAGGAATTTCAACGCCCACACGATAGAATTAGGGTAGAAAGATTAAGCCGTCATCTTTACGATATATTTCAGTTAATCAAAAGTGGTTATGCTGAAAGTGCAATACTTGACAAGGAGCTATATGAAACCATCGTAGTTCACCGCCATTCTTTCTTTCGTGTTGGAGGAGTTAATTACAATCTCCATCAACCACAAACCATTAATCCAATACCAATCCCCAAATTTATCAAAGCATGGGAAGCTGATTACAAAACCATGCAGGAACAAATGATTTATGGTGATTCTCCATCATTTGAGGAAATGATAACTGTTATTCAGGATTTCAGTGCCAATGTAATCAATAAGCAGGAATGGAAGATGAAGGTTCAGTTTCCAAAGTCCTAAAAGCTCAAACCCTTATACAAAACTACTAAATTTCCAAAAGACAAGCCCTGCGGGTTTTTAAAAGCTTCCGGCATAAACCATTCATTTCAAAACCGGAAGAGTTAATTCAGGCCAACGCACAATGCCAATATCAAAAAGACTTAACCTCGTATACTTCGGTTAAAACTATTTGATATCCCACATTAACACATCCGCTTTTTCCATTCATTTTTTATTCCTTTTCCTTTTGAAAATCTTTCGGAAATGTTGCTAGAGGTGTTTACGGGTTTGAAACAAGAGTGTATTGCTATATTTCTATAATAATACCTCCATTGCTTCATCAACAAGTGAGTTATCAAGTTCTTTTAAATATGCCTGGGTAATAGCTAAATTTTGGTGCCCCAACGATTCACTGATAATATCGGTAGAAATTCCTTTCTGCTTTAAGCTGTTGGCATAGCTATGCCGGGCAACATAGCTTGATACTGATTTATTTATTCCACATAATCCAGCAATTTCTTTTAAATCTTTATTGTATTGCTTTAATGTTTTTTTCTTCCTGTTTTCGATTTGAGACGGAGTTAGTTTATCTTTTAAAAGTAATGGAAAAACATAACTCGTACGACTCTTCTTATTTCGATAATATTCCAAGATCTTTTGAACGGGAGGCAAAATCTTTATATGAAAATTTGTTTTAGTTTTTGACCGTATATAATATATTCTGTCCTCTGAAACATCTTTCCATTGAAGTTTCATCATATCTGCAAAGTTCATTCCTCGTGTATAAAAGCTGAAGACAAAATAATTTCTGGAATTTATGAGCCGCTGATGATTTCCCAGATCTAGGTTAATCAACTTTTGAACTTCTTCAAACGAAAGTGCTTTTTTAAGTCCCCGTCCTTTAAATTTGGAAACCTTATATACTTTAAACGGGTAAACGTTTGGCTTTATCAATTCTCGTTTTATAGCTGAATTAAAAACAGCCCTAATCGTTCTCATTTGCACGCTTATTCCTCCGTCAGTCCCTTTTCTTGATCTTAAATAGGCTTCATATTTTTCCAGAAAAGCAGGGGTAATATCTTCAAATAATAGTACTTTTCTATTCACATATTTTTTAACTGACTTAGACGTATCTCTATATATTCTCGCATTCCCGGTTCTTCCTGCTTTTTCCATTTCGGCAATGAGTTCTTCCCAGAACTTAAATATGTTTTGGTGAACTGGATTAGCACTAATGCGAAATTCTCGTTCAACTTCCGACAAAGTATAACTTCCTTTTCGTTGATGCAGTTCTGTAACAATACCTGTTGCCTGATCGATAAGCTTGAGTAGTAAACGATTTTTATTTAAATAATTTGTTGAGTTTTGATTGAATAATCCCTTTTTTGCGTTCCATTCTCTTGTCTCTGCCGTGTACGGGGTACGAAAGAAAATAGAATTTCTATCTTTGGAAATTCGTAAATAAATTGGATATTTACCTGTCGACAACTTCTTTTTCCTTAAAACGGCCTTAAAACTAATCATTTACGCATATTTATGGGTACAACATAGGTACAACAAATTGGTATTTAAAGGTAAATAAATAATATTTCATGGCAAAAGAAAAATACATATAATCCTGTATTACAATCACATACAAACATATGACAATTTATGCAAAATGAATATTTCTGTCTGGGGGGCGAGGGGTCGCAAGTTCAAATCTTGTCATCCCGACAACAAAGGAACCTTTCACGAAAGTGAAGGGTTTTGTTTTTTATAAAGAGTTCAAATTTATTTGAGGCTAAGTAAAAAAACAAAACTATAACGAACGAAGTGAGTAAGGTTCTTTTGTTGAGCATCTCCCCCACCAGAGATTCATTCAAAAAATAAATCTTGTCATCCCGACTGCTGAAAATGAAGAGGTTAGCCAAATAGGATTAACCTCTTTTTTTATACTTGTCGCAATTATGTCACAACTTTTCCGTATCAACGAAACTGTTCTGTCCGATAGGTTTTGTAATAACATCTAATTTTATCTCCCCATTTATGCGTTTCAACCACCAATAGGTTGTATACACAAAATATGGCTATATCATAGATGTCGTCTGCCAATTCCACTCTTTTCATTCTTTATTCACCCGCACTACAAGATTAGCTTTTTCAGTATGTGTATAATTTACTTAAACAGTTTGGGTGCAAAGGTATTCAGGTAGATTCGCCAGTTCGACCAGGTATGTCCGCCCGAAGTCACGAAAAAAGTGTGTTCCAATCCTGTATCTGTCAACATCTTGTCGAGCGTTTTTGCCGATTCAAAAAGAAAATCGGAATCGCCGCAGGCCAGAAAGTACATTTTATAACCTGCTTCTTTCAAAGCCTTAAACTGAGTTTCGTAGTTCTTCATCATTTCTTCCTGATCCGCTTCACTGCCTCCAAATCTCATTCCTCCGATTCCCATACTCAGTGGGCAGATGTAATCGAAAAATCCGGGGTACAATAAGGTGGTTGAAATGGTATGACCGCCACCCATTGAAAGACCAGCAATAGCACGGTGTGCGGGATCGGCAATTACCCGGTAATTCTTTTCAATATATGGCACAATGTCCTTCACGATGCTGTTTACATACAGGTTTCTGTTGGCCGGATCGCGATAGTCGTACTCAGCCGCAGGTAGTTGAAGGGTATTGGCCGCCATCTGATTTGGATTTCCATTGGGCATTACGCAAATCATGGGTTCAGCCAATCCTTTTTCGATCAAATTGTCGAGAATCTGGCGGGCACGGCCCATTGAACTCCAGGCATCTTCGTCGCCTCCGGCACCATGCAGCAGGTACAAGACCGGATAACTTTTGTTACTGGTTTCATAACCGTATGGCGTGTAAACAAACATTCGGCGGTTAAGGTCAAGGGTTGGCGAATTGTACCAAACCTGGTGCAGGTTGCCGCGTTTTTCGGCTTCAAAATAATTTTCAGTCTTTTCGCCGGGAACCAACAAAACACTCAGGTAGCGGGTTCCGTCGCGTTGCATAAACGTATTGTTTGGATCGTTTACAGTGGTGCCGTCAACATTAAAACTGTAGGTATAAAGTTCAGGTTCGGGCAAGGGCAAAGTAATCGACCACAGGCCTTTTTCATCTTTTGTAAGATCGAGGCTGGATGGCACATCCATCTCGCCCCGTGAAGTTTTCCTTTTAACGGTAGGCGTAAAACCTCCGGTAATTTTTACTGATTCGGCCTGGGGTGCCAAAAAGCGAAAGGTGACTTCGGTTTCTCCTATTTCAGGCGAAATGATCGGTTCGCGGCCCCAGAAATTGGAGAGTTCCTGAGCATAAGAAATGGAGAAACATGCCAGTGTAAGGATAACTAAAAGTAGTTTTTTTGAGTTCATAATAAGTTTTTAAATTGGTTAGTATTATTGGTTCTGTTCCGACCAATTGAAATCTTCTAGATTCATTTTGAAGAAACGTTCGGCATTATTAAAACGAATGTCTTGTTTTTGGTTTTTCGACAGCAAAGCCGGGCAATCTTTTATTCTGAGCATACACGAAAAGTATAAGAAACGAATGGCACAGCAGTGTAAAGTGCCGAGTGCCAGTATTCCCAATCGTGACCGCCGTTTCGTACTCTTAACTGATAAGGAATCTGTACTTTTCTCATGGCCTGACAAAAGGCAATATTTACATCGAACAGGAAATCATCGTCGCCACAATCGACAAACCAGCGGACTGTTCGTAGCTCTTCCTTGGTAGCATCGTCAGCATTTTCAACAAATTTTACACAATGGTTTTCGATGACACTTTCATTAAGTTTTTGAAATTTATCATCACTTGGAGGAATACCACCACCGGATTCAATACCCATTAAGGCGCTCATGGCATAGGCCGAAGAAAAAAGCTCCGGATGTTTTTGGGCGTATACTACTGTTCCGCCGCCACCCATCGATAAACCTGCCAGTGCACGGTGTTGCTTATCTCCAGTAATGCGGTATTTCGATTCAATGTAAGGCATGAATTCTTTGAAGAAAAAGGTTTCGTAAGGCCAACCGTCCATGTCGAAATAACCGTTCCAAATGCGGCCGGCATCGGGCATAATAATGATCATCTCAACAGCTTGTTCAGCGTCGATCAGTTTATTGGCTACATCCTGAATGTGACCACGTTCCACCCAGTCGGTGTTGTTCCCCCACACGCCGTGCAAAAGATAAAGTACTGGGTATTTCTTTTCAGGACTTGTTGTGTAGCTTTTGGGCAAATACACCGAATACTGACGGGTAACTCCTAAAACTTCACTTTTAATACTATCATATGAAGCTTTACCCTGTTGTGGCATTCCGGGAAACTGAGCAAACGACTGAGTACAGAAAAACAGTAATAGAATTAAAATTGATTGTTTCATTATTTTTTTTCATTAAGAAGATTAGAAAGGTTAGATAATACTATCATATCACCTGGCAACTTAGATGTGAATAAGAACAAATGGTTTAATTATGGTATTGGTTGATTCACTAAAAATATAGAAAATACTGTAATTAAGTGTTTATTCTAAATTCACGTTTAAGGGGCTTCAAAAGCATAAGATGAAATACGGCGGAAATATAAATACCTCAAGTCGAACCAATTTTAAGTCCTTAATACGCAATTTCACCTTAAAATCACTCATCAATTAAATGGCTACCAATTGTTTTTTTTATTTTTGTCGGTTCGATATCATTTTTAAAACTCGCAGTAATTGTTATAATTGCATAAGAGGCTGGAGATAAGTAGACAAAAAGAATGGATGAAATACAGGCTTTAAACGAATATTGTGCACAATCGATGATTGGCTTGCTCGGCATTAAGTTTACGGAAGCTAGCTCAACAAGCATTGTGGCAACTATGCCGGTACACCTAAAAACCAGCCAGCCCAACGGATTCCTGCATGGTGGAGCGTCGCTGACACTCGCTGAAACACTGGCAGGAGCAGGTTCGTATTTACTGGTCGATCGTGAAAAATATCATGTTTTTGGCATGCAGATTTCGGGAAATCACGTATCAACCGTAACCGACGGTATTTTAAGGGCTAAGGCCGAACTGATCCACCAGGGAAAAACAACACACATTTGGGATGTTAAAATTACTGCTGAAAACAATAAACTTATTTCTACCGTAAGGGTTACTAATATGATTGTTGAGATAAAGAAACAGGAGAACGAATGAGGGAGGTAAAAACATCAATAAAATCAATTCAGGAGACCATTTCACTTTGTTTGGAGCATAATCTGACTTTTGCAGCATACCGTTTGCCCAACAACGACAAATCAGAGTTGATCGTGCAAAAACAATATGCCCCCCGGCCGATCGAAGATTTAACAAACATTACAGTATTGAATGGATTTTTGGTGGCACCCTTTGTGTCTTCCTCCGAAAATCCAATGTTTCTGATTCAACCGGATTATCACTTTAAAGGCGAAGTTTCAGTAAATGATTTTGAAGAGATCGGCAATATCAATCACCTTGCAAAAGAAAGTACCGAGCAGGAACTTCCGTACGAAGTAAGCAAAGATGAATACCTCGTACAAATCGATAAAATTGTAAATTCGATAAAAAACAACGAGCTGCAGAAAGTAGTTTTGAGCCGTGCCAAAATCGTTGAAAATAACCTGGCCGGTCATATTCCTGAATTGTTATCGAATTTATGCGATCGCTTTGCCAATGCCTTCATCTACGTATTCAGCGCGCCTGGAAAACTTTGGGTAGGCGCCACACCCGAGCCCTTTGCCTTTCTGAATAACGACATTTTTCATACCTCGTCGGTTGCAGGTACCAAGGAAAATCAGGACAAATACCGTTCAATCGAAAATTGGGGCAGCAAAGAAAAACTGGAACAACAGTATGTTTCCGACTACATTAACAGTGTGTTGAATGCCAACCACTGGGAAAATATAAAACACCATGGTCCCTATGTAAAAAAGGCGGGCAACCTGCTGCATTTACGCACCGATTTTACTTCGAATTCGGGGCCAACAAACGGCAATCTGGGGCATTTGATCTCCAACCTGCACCCTACACCTGCGGTTTGCGGCTTCCCCAAAAAAGAAGCACTGCAAATGATCAGTGATGTGGAGAAACACAACCGCGAATATTACAGTGGATTTTTGGGGCCGGTTGGAATGGGACAGCCCGTAACACTATTTGTTAACCTGAGGTGTATGAAAATTGTGGGTGCTAACATCGTCCTGTATTCAGGAGGTGGACTGACGATTGATTCACACCCGGTTGATGAATGGTACGAAACCGAAATAAAGGCCAGTACTTTGCTGTCAGTAATTCAAGATATTTGTTAGTCAATGGCGCATCATCTGCAACACATCAGCGATCTGGCAGCTCTGCTTTTCACGCATGGAGTTGAAGATGTTGTGGTGTCACCCGGCTCGCGAAATGCTCCTTTGATCCGTGCTTTTTACGATACGTTTAGCGAAAATTGCCACAGTTTGGTTGACGAGCGAAGTGCTGCCTATTTTGCACTCGGGCAATCTTTGAAAACAGGAAAACCAAGTGTTCTGATCTCAACATCGGGAACCGCGGTTTTGAATTATGCACCGGCTGTTGCCGAGGCATTTTACCAGCAGGTACCGCTTTTGATCGTCACTGCCGACCGTCCTGCAGAATGGATCGGGCAACAGGATAACCAGGCGATGCAACAAGAAAATGTTTATCGGAATTATATAAAAGCCAGTTACTCGCTTCCGCTTGAATCAGCCCATACCGAAGATATTTGGATGGCGCATCGAACCATCAACGAAGCTTTTCACAAAACACTCTCAGTAAATCCGGGTCCGGTACACATCAATGTTCCGCTCCGAGAACCGTTGTACGAGGAGTTGCCTGAAGCATCGAAAAATCTGCAGATCATTCAAAAAGAAGTAGCGGGAAAAAGTGTTTCAACAAGTGGAGCTTTTCATACACATTGGGAAAAAGCCAATTCAATCATGATCGTTTGCGGACAACTGCCACCAAATGATGAACTTAATAAGGAATTAAAAAGAGTTGCCGCGGATCCAAGAGTAGTTGTTGCAGCCGAGCCGGTTTCAAACTTGCACGAATCTGCCACGATCCCGAATCCCGAAGTCACACTAAACAGCAAAATAAAATATACCGCTGAGGCCATTCCTGAGTTGGTGATTTATTTTGGCGGCCAGGTAGTATCAAAAAAAATAAAGCTTTTTCTACGTGGATTAAACAACACAAAATTCTGGTATATCACGCCGGAAGATAAGCTGATCGATACTTTTCAAAACCTTAGCGGGCATCTGAAAACCGATCCAATCTCTGCACTTAGAGCGCTGAATGTAACTACCGGAAAAAAATCAAACGCATTTAAAGCCTTTTGGGTAAAAGAAAAATCGAATGCCCTTGCTTTAACAAAAAAATATACTGAAGAAATTGCATTCTCCGATTTAAAGGTGTTCAAACAACTATCTGAACTACTTCCGGGAAAGGCCATTGTCTTTGCTGGAAACAGCAGCATTGTTCGCTACCTGTTGTATTTCGATCAGAATGAAAGAAAATATTATTCCAACCGGGGTGTTTCCGGAATTGACGGCTGCATTTCAACAGCAGCAGGCCTGGCTTCAAAAACCACTAAAACGGTTTATGCAGTTGTTGGCGACCTGGCATTTATCTACGATTCAAATGGATTGTGGAATCGCCAACTTCCCAAAAACCTAAAGATTATTTTGGTGAATAATGAAGGCGGCGGAATCTTCCATTTGCTAAAAGGACCATCGGAACATGAAGCTTTCCTGCCATTTGTAAATGCACATCACCCGGTTAACATTGAAAAGTTAAGTGAAGCATTTGGAGTGAACTATCAATGCAGCAGCACCGAAGATGAATTAATAACCTGCATCGAAAGTCTGAAAAACAGTGATCAGACAGAAATACTGGAAATCAAAACTCCGAATAACGGAGAGCCACAGATAACAAGAGATTTTTTCAAATTTTTAAATAAAAATTATGGAACGAAAGTGGACAATCCTTAAAGAATACAGCGAAATTAAATTTGAGTTTTTTGAAGGCATTGCAAAAATTACAATAAACCGGCCGCGTTACCGAAATGCGTTTACGCCCGACACAACACAGCAAATGATCGATGCCATGGTACGTTGCCGCGAAGATGCCAACATTTCGGTGGTGGTGCTTACCGGCGAAGGCGACAAGGCATTTTGCAGCGGTGGCGACCAGAATGTGAAAAATTTTGGTGGATACATTGGCAGCGACGGTGTTCCGCGACTGAATATCCTGGATATGCAGAAACATATTCGTTCCATCCCGAAACCCGTAATTGCCATGGTTAATGGTTATGCCATTGGCGGCGGGCATGTGTTGCATGTTATCTGCGATTTAAGCATTGCCTCCGAGAACGCCATTTTCGGACAAACCGGCCCAAAAGTAGGTAGTTTCGACGCCGGATTCGGCTCGTCGTACCTGGCACGTGTTGTCGGACAGAAAAAAGCACGAGAGATCTGGTTCCTTTGCGAACAGTATTCGGCACAGGAAGCGTTGGATATGGGCCTTGTAAACAAAGTGGTTCCGCTCGATCAACTGGAAGATACCGTGGTGGAATGGGCGAAAAAAATGATGCAACGTAGTCCGCTGGCATTGCGAATGATCAAAGCCGGATTAAATGCTGAACTGGATGGACAGGCCGGGATCCAGGAATTTGCCGGAAATGCCACTATGCTCTATTATATGACAGAAGAGGCACAGGAAGGTAAAAAGGCATTCCTTGAGAAACGTGACCCGGATTTTCAGAAATACCCGAAATTTCCTTAATTTAAAGGCATGGAGAAATTGAAATTCTGGATAGAAGCTTTCAGGTTGCGTACTTTGCCGCTGGCATTGTCGAGTGCAATACTTGGAAGTTTTCTGGCCTATGCCGACGGACAATTTAATCCGCTGGTGTTTGGGTTGGCCATTTCTACCACCATATTTCTGCAAATTCTTTCGAACCTTGCCAACGACTTTGGCGATTCACTTCATGGAACAGATAACGAAAAGCGTTTGGGACCGCTAAGAACCGTTCAGTCGGGCAAAATCTCAAAAACCGAGATGAAACGTTTGATCGCCACTTTTGTGATCTTGTCGCTAATTTCAGGTGGATTACTAATTTTTTCGGGAATAAAAACGGCCAACGCCGGAATGATCATTCTGTTTTTTGTCCTGGGGATTGCCAGCATTGTTGCAGCCATAAAATACACTGTTGGTCAAAATCCATACGGATATTCAGGTTTTGGCGACATATTTGTTTTTGTATTCTTCGGACTGCTGGGCGTTTGCGGAACTTACTTTTTGCACACCAATCATTTCGATCCTTTACTCTTGCTTCCGGCAGCATCCATTGGCTTTTTGAGTGCCGGAGTGCTGAACCTGAACAACATGCGCGACATTGAAAACGATGCAGCCAGCGGGAAAAAGACATTGGTAGTGAGAATGGGCTCGCAAAAAGCAAAGGTTTATCATGCCTCGTTGATCATCCTCTCCCCCGTTTTATCGCTGATTTATGTAATACGCACCTGGCAATCGGTGTACCAATTAATGTTTTTGCTTTCCATATTTCCCCTCGGCTTTCATTTGTACGAAGTCTTCAAAAACCATGTACCCGACAAACTGAACAATCAACTTAAAATACTGGCGCTTACCACATTTTTCTTTTCTGTCACCTACTCCATAGGAATTTTTCTGATAAAATGATACAAGCTTCCTATTCAAAACGGACCTTGTTTTTTAAGCAAGCTGCAGGCACTTCGCGCGGTGTTCTTACCGAAAAAGAAGTGTATTACCTGACGCTTACCGATTCTGAAAATGCGTCAAAAAAAGGTGTAGGAGAAATTGCCCCGATCCCAAAACTCAGCCCCGACGCGGTCCCTGAACTGGAAGAGCAGATCAAAAAACTAGTTCGCCAAATAAATAAAGGTGAAGCCGTCAATCAAAGTGAATGGTCGAAATTTCCTGCGGTTTGGTTTGGATTTGAAACGGCCTTAAAAGGAATAGATTCCAATTCGCCGGTATTACTTTATCCTTCAGAATTTACATCCGATAAAAAGGGAATTCCTATCAATGGATTGATTTGGATGGGAAGCAAAGAATTTATGGTGCAGCAGGTAGAAGAAAAACTGGCAGCCGGGTTTACCTGCTTGAAATTAAAAATCGGGGCAATTGATTTTGAAGCAGAACTGGATATTTTGCAATCCATTCGTGATCGTTTCCCGGCAGAACAACTCGAAATCAGGGTGGATGCCAACGGAGCATTTCCGGCTATAAATGCACTTTCAATTCTGGGGAAACTGTCCGCTTTCAACTTGCATTCCATCGAGCAGCCCATTAAAGCCGGTCAGGTTAAAGAAATGCGCCGATTATGTGCAGTAACACCACTTCCCATAGCACTCGATGAAGAGTTGATCGGAATTGCTGCTTATAACGAAAAAGCAAAACTTCTGGATGAAATAAAACCGCAATACATCATTCTTAAACCAACTTTAACCGGAGGCATTAAAGCTTCAGAGGAGTGGATCTCACTGGCCGAAGATCGTAATAT
This sequence comes from Maribellus mangrovi, assembly GCF_037646455.1. Taxonomy (NCBI): domain Bacteria; kingdom Pseudomonadati; phylum Bacteroidota; class Bacteroidia; order Marinilabiliales; family Prolixibacteraceae; genus Maribellus; species Maribellus mangrovi. The sequence goes on from NZ_JBBIXN010000002.1 coordinate 843,146, forward strand.
AGGCTGGTGGATAACCTCGGCACTTGAGTCTAACATCGGGCTAAATGCCATTGTGCAATGGACAGCAACTTTGGGAACCTCCAATTTTCAAGGTCTGGGAACCGGTGCCTTGTTTACGAATAATATTGAAAGTCCGCTTTATGTTTCGGAAGGTTATATCCGTTACAATTCCAATAAAAAATGGAAGCTGGAGTCTTTATGAACAACGAAAATCAAATACATGGCCTAACACTCAACAGTCGCTATTATGCGTTGCCTGATTTGATTCAATTTTGCAAAGACGAGATTGATGCCGAAAAAGAGCCAGATTGGAAATTGGATGTTTATCGGTTTATTATTGATTTTCTATCGGATTCAGAATACATTTTGCAGCAAACTTCGGGAACGACCGGAGCTCCAAAAAGTATTGAACTTCCGAAAACCGCTATGCTGACATCAGCTAAAAACACCATCGATTTTTTTCAGCTAAAAGAGAATGATGTAGCAGTACTTTGTCTGCCCATTCGATACATTGCCGGGAAAATGATGATGGTTCGTGCACTACTTGGTGGATTAAACCTGCATTTTGTTGAACCATTAGGGACACCCAAACTTTCCGGCTTGGCAAAGATCGATTTTTGTGCTATGGTGCCGATGCAAGCCACACAACTTCTGGAAAAAGAAAAGTGGCCAAATTTAAAAACACTGATACTTGGTGGAGCCGAAACCGGTTTAGAATTGAAAAAACTTTTGCAAGAAGTAGATACGCAGGTTTACGAAACATACGGGATGGCGGAAACCTGCTCGCATGTTGCATTGAAAATGTTGAACGGAGAAACAGCAAACGATATTTTTACAGCCTTGCCGGAGGTAAATCTTTCAATGGATAAAAGAGAATGCCTGGTTATTGAAGCCGCTTATTTACCCGAAAAAGTAATCACCAACGACCGCGTCGAATTACTTGCTCCCAACCGGTTTAAATGGCTGGGAAGATACGATCATGTAATTAATTCGGGAGGTATTAAAATTCAGCCAGAGATGCTTGAAAAACAGTTTAGTGAAAAACTAAAATTGCCTTGTGTTGTAATGGGTATTCCCGATCAGTTACTTGGTCAAAAAATGATTTTGATTGTGGAATCTACTTCACAAAAAAACAGTGAGGATTTAATAAGTCAACTGAAACCGCATTTTAATAAGAAAATGTTACCCAAACAAATTTATTCTGTTAAAGAATTTCCCCGGAACAAGTCTTTTAAAGTGGACAGAGAAGCACTTCTGAGATTAATTTGAGTCACTTAACTAGCTCGCCATTTTCCCTTTCATGAGCATATTCACCGCGTCTTTGAGCGATCCTGCACGGGTAACCTGCCCCGTATTTACAAAATAAATTACGTCGGCGTTCGCAATGGTGTTCAACCGATGCGCAATGATCACCTTTGTAGTTGAATTGGGTAATTTCTGGATGATATCATCCAGCAGTTTTTCGGTCACTGTGTCGATGTTGGCAGTTGCTTCATCAAGTATTAGCAGATCGGGTTTCCGCAATACCGCACGCATGAAAGCGATAAGCTGCTTTTGTCCAAGGCTTATACCGTCGCCCGAGACATCAACACGGGTTTCCAATCCTTTTTCAAAGCGTTGCAACAAAAGTTCGAGGCCGGTGTCATGAAAAATCTTTTTTAACTCTTCATTACTGATTTTTGCATATTCTTCATTTCCATACAAAATATTCTCGCGAACTGTTCCACTAAACAGGAAAGGATCCTGCAAAATAAAACCTATACGTTTGCTCCGTTCTTCGGCCGAAAACGAACGAATATCGTGTCCATCGAGCAGAACGGTTCCTTTTGTTGCATCGTACAAACGCGCGATCAGTGAAGCCGTCGTTGTTTTTCCGCCACCGGTAGGTCCAACAAATGCATACGTTTTTCCCTTTTTCAGGTTGAAGGTAATATCGTGAAGTACCTCACTCCCGCCCGGATAGGAAAAGAAAACCTCACGAAATGAAACCAGAGTGGCCGTATCATCAACACCATTCGACGAAACAGTAGGCATGTTATTTTCGAGCTCCAGGATTTTCCGAATCCGATCCCAGGCTGCCAGAGCCAATTGAAAGTTGGACCACAGTGAAGCGAGTTGCCTCAGTGGATTGTAAAAGCTGTTCACGTAAGCAATAAAACTGATCAGTAAACCCACTGTAAACTCACCAACTGAAATAAAATAAATTCCCAGTGCCAAAACGATCAGCATACCAAAATTTGAGAACAGCGTGTAAACCGGTAAAAACAGATTGTTCGCGATTCCGGCTTTCACGGCAGCTTTATAATTCTCCTGATTGACTTCATTAAAACGTTCCCGGAAATAATCGCGGCGGTTAAATGCCACAACTACTTTAAAATTATTCAGACTTTCCTGTACTTCGGAACTCAGGTTGCCCACACTTTTAAGGCTTTCGGCATTCTTCTTTTTCACCCAGGGAGAAAAGATGCGGGTAAACAGCCAGATCAGAACAGCCGGGGCCAATGCTGCTAATCCAAGTTCCCAAAAAATGGAGATCAGAAATATTCCCGAACCGATCATCACCAGGATAATACGCAGAAACTGCATGAGCGACTGCGAAAAAAACTGGTTGATCTTGTCGGTATCGTTGTTGATCCTTGAAATCAGGTCGCCGGTTTTATTCTGGTTAAAAAAATCGAAAGGCAATTCCTGCAGTTTATTAAAAACCGAATTTCGCAGGTTATACAGCATGCGCTGACCTACCGATCCCATTAAACGCGTTTGAAGGTAACCGGCAAACAGGGCTACAATGTAGGTTGCCAATAAAATACCACCATTAATTAAAACACCCCTGAACTGACTGGTTTGGATGTAATTATCAACGGTATTACCGATGATGATCGGCCCAACCAGATTAAGCACCGCTGTTATAACCATAGCCACAAAAGCTACGATCAAAATTTTCTTCTCCGCCACCATATGAGCGATCAGACTTTTTACCGATTTAAAGCCCAGCCTTTTCTTCTTTTGAACCTCCTCTTTTTCGTTCAGATTATACCTCATAATGACTGGTACTTTTTTGAGATTCGTATATCTGTACATATTCGGGCGATGTTTCGTGCAAATCCTGATGTTTTCCTGAGGCAATCAACTCTCCTTCCATCAGCAGAATTATCTGGTCGAAATCCTTTACCGGGCTGATCTTTTGTGTCACTGATATCAAAGTTAAACCGGGATAATTTACGTATACGTTACGCAGGATCTTTTGCTCAGTTTGCTGATCGACACGCGCTGTAAAATCGTCGAGCAGTAAAATGCCGGGATTCAGTGCCAGCGCCCTCGCCAGCATTATTCGTTGCTTTTGTCCGCCTGAAAGGCTGGTCCCGCGTTCAGATACTAAGGTATCGAGATGTTTGGGAAGCACATCAATAAATTCTTTCAGTTCAGCTGTTTCTATAGCTAATCTCAGGTCTTCATCACTAACCTGATCGTTAAAGGCAATGTTTTCGCGTACCGAAAGATTAAACATTACACTGTCCTGAAATACAATTCCGATCTGGTTATGAAAAGTCTCTTTTTTGTATTCCTTCAGATTTACTCCATCAAAAAGCACTTCGCCGGAATTTGGTTTTATTAGCCCCGTGAGCAGATAAAGCAATTGTGTTTTACCGGCCGCTGTTGGCCCGATTACAGCGGTGCGCGTTCCGTGTTTAACCTGAAATGAAACATCTTTCAACACCGGTTTGTCATCATACAAAACACTAATATTTTTAAGCTCGATATTACCTTCAAGCTGCTTTTCAATCGTTCCGGTATCGGCTGTATCTTCCTTGTCTAAAACCGATTTTATCCGCTCGTATGAAGCTGATGCCTGCGCAATGAGATTGCTGATAAAACCAATTACGATGATCGGGAAAATAAGAATGGTTACATAGCTGTTGAATGCCGCAAAATCACCAAGCGACAACCTATCCGTGATCACAAAATGACCACCTAAAATCAGGATGGTCAGCGTTGCCAGGTTTCCAAAAAATGTGATCATAGGAATGAGTGTGGCAAAAAGCGTTACAATAGAAATACCGATATCGCGCGATTCGGCACTGGCATTTAAAAACTTCCTGTATTCCAACTGCTGTGAATTAATGACACGTATGATTGCGGCTCCCAAGATGCTTTCGTTAATGACCTTATTCAACCAGTCGATCACTTCGCGACTGCGTTTAAAAAGCACCCGTACTTTTTTCAGGATAATAAAGAAACTAACGCCCACAGCCGGAATCAGAAATAAAACCGGGATGGCCAGCCGCCAGTTGATGATGAGCAGAAATACAGAAGTACCAATGATCATGAACACCGACGAAACAATGGAGGCCACACCATTCGAAACGAACATTTTTATCGAATCCATGTCCGAAGTCAGGTTGGTCAATAATTTAGAAGGATTAGCTTCTTCAATAAACGAAAAACTTTGACGCGAAATTTTATCCGAAAGTTTCTTCCGAAGATCGAATCCTACTTTTTCGGAAGCATAAGTTTGTACGATGGTTTGTAAAATGGTAAACAGAAAGATAATTCCGGCAGCGATCAAAAATTCAGTAAGAATGGTTTTAAAAACATAATTGCCGGCGGTGTAGGAATCAATTCCGTGTGCAATTATTCGGGGAATAACAAGGTTGGCAGCATTACCGGCGAGCGCAAAAATGATCAGTAAAACAATCATTTTTTTGTAGGGCTTCAATAATTTGAACATACCCATCCGGCCATTTCCTGTTTTGTTTTTGTCTGCTTTCCTGTTCCCTGCCATGAAAAATCGTGTTGTTCTGCAAAGTAAATCAAAATGTACCTTCGACTGCATCAATCCTGCAAAAGGTGAGTAAAATTACTCAGTTTTAACCTGACTGTACATCATTTCATTCGTCTTTGCCAACTTTCAGTTCAGCTTGTTAAACCAACTCACCAAATAAAAGTTCAGAGAAATGTATCATTAAAATGTAATTGGATTTATTCAGGAACATTCAGTAGGATATTTCCTAATCTTCTGTTTTTTCTTTATAAATCCGTTTCATATTTCGGTGAAAGCGGTTGATGATCGTAGCGTGAACATGCGGATACACTTTATCGCGTGTTTTTATACGGCTTTGGTAATAGCTAAGATGAGCAATCAGAGTATTGCCTTTTGGTGTTGATTCAAAAATGAGTTGTTGTTTCCCTTCCGTTTCATTGCCTTTCAGGTAACTAAACTCGATCACTTTGTTTTCCGGATCGACACGGGTAACTTCAAAAGCCATCGCCAGGTTTTTAACGCCAAACAACAGGTCGAGGTTGAGGTAAACGATCAGTCCCGGAATAACACCACCGACAGGATCATTTTTATAATAAATGTGATCATCGTCGCGTGAATAGGAAAAGCCATAATGTATTTTGCGGGTGCTCCAGGCACGTTGCAAACCTGAATTCACATAAATGTCCCAAACTCTGTCAATACTGTCTTTGATCAGAAATTCGCGGTCTATAATGTGGTAATTATCAATACTCTGCCCCGGTTCTATTGACGGCTGAATATCGGCAAAAGTTTCGATCCCCCGATCGGTTTGACGATGTAAGTATTTTATGATACTCGGTAATTCAATTTTTGTAGTATCCACCTCATCTAAACGAACTTGAGCAAGTGTAGTTTGATGTAGAACCAAGGAAAAGATGATGATGTATATTGATCGCAAAAATCTCATTATAATTAAAAAACTTCCTAAAAACGGCGTCAAATATAGCCAAATATAAACTTACGGCAAGCTTGAAAAACAGCCACAATTACATAAAATTACTTCGTGTGATTTCTTCCATGAGTTTTCGGCATTGTAGCCATTTAATATGGGATACCGGTCACCGTTTATACGTACAACTAAGGATGAAGTTTTTTGTTTAGGTTTTCTCTGAAATTGAGACTAACAGGAAGTTTATGATCGCCTACTTTTACCCGGTTTCCTTCGAGGTATTCCACTTTGTTTAATGCGATTACATACGACTTGTGAATGCGCTCGAAAAGTCCGGAAGGCAATTCTGCCAGAAAATTCTTAAGTTTACCGTGGACAGTTAAATTTTGTTTTTCGGTAATAAATCGCACATAATCACCCTGCGCTTCCAGAAAATGAATTTCATTGAACTCGACGCGATAATTCTTTTTATCGGCCCGGAGCATAATGTGTCCGGCCGTGTTTTCATCTTTTGCCTTAAAACGCTCGACAGCCCTATTTACTGCAGTTCGGAACCGGTCGAAAGAAACAGGTTTTAACAGGAAATCCACTGCATCAACCTCAAAACCCTCGACAGCGTATTCGGGATAAGCGGTTACAAAAATGAAAAGCGGCACTTCCTGCAGACTTTTAATCAATCCAAGGCCACTTAATTTTGGCATGTTTATATCGAGAAAAAGGAGATCGATTGTATCGTTTTTAAGCATTTCGCCCGCTTCCAAAGCATCATCGGCAACTCCTGCCAGGTTCAACTCGGGACAAAGTTTCACAAAATCCACGATCACTTCCTGCGAAAGAGGTTCATCATCAACTACCAGACAATTCAGCTTCATTTTCAGTCAATTCTATTCGCAAATGTACTTTAAACGATTCGCTTTCATCTTTTATTTTCAACTTATGTCGCCCCGGATAAATCAGGTCGAGCCTTTTTTTCACATTTTCAACACCAATCCCACGGTTCATGGATTCCGGTTCAATCGCTTTCCCTTTGCTATTTTCTATTTCCAGGTTAAGGCTTTTCGAAAACGTTTTAATTCTGATGTTCACAAAAGCATTGTCGGCGCCACCTTTTAAACCGTGCTTAAAGCTGTTTTCAATAAACGGAAGTATCACCATAGGCGCAATCGATTTACCACTTAAATCGCCTTCCAATTCAAAACTGATCCGCCGGGTTTCGGAGGTTCTCAGATTTTGTAATTCAATGTAATTCCTGATCATCCGGATTTCCTTTTCAAGCGGTATAAAATCCCGCTCCGAATCGTAAATAATATGTCGAAGCAGATCGCTCAACTGCACAATTTTATCGGGTACTTGTTTCGAGCTTTTCCGGGACAGAGAGTAAATACTGTTTAGCGAATTGAATAAAAAATGTGGATTGATCTGTGTTTGCAAGGCTTTGAGCTCGGCTTTTTGTTTCTCGGTTTCCATTTCCTGCAAGCGGAACCATCCTCTTGCCAGGTGCAGCAAGCTGGTTAACAACAAGTAAATGGCAAAATACAGAGAGATATCCCAAAAACTGTAAAATGCAATAAAATAGTAACCTCTGAATATAAAATCGATCCATTTATCAAACAGAAGAAGATAAAATCCGGCGCCACAAGCCACTAGAGTAATTACCAAAGCGCTGTACTGTAAATATTTTTGGCGTTCGAAAAACCATGGTATCAGCCCCTGCAAATTGATGTAAACTACCGCAATAATCGGGATGTGGAAAATTGCGGTATAAATAAGATCGATCGGTTTAACTTCAACTGATACTTTTAAAATATTCAACAAAATTAGAAACGACAGGCACCAAAACAAAATGTGCCGCAATACCCGATTTCGAACTAAGTCCTGTAAATTCATTTTTAAAGATCCGATCATTGATTTTTATTTCGGATGAGTTCTACCTGAAGTCCATCCTCAAATGCTTCCTCCGAATTTACATATTTTGTTACAAACTTTTGAAGTTCCTTTGGTTTGGCTGTCAGCAAAATAAAATCGTCATTATCTTCGTGATGGATCCGAATTTTATTCTGGCGAACCAGATCTTCCAGCCACTCCGGATCGAACCAGTTGATAAACAAACCCGAATCAGTAACTGTAAGTTTTGCAAAGGTATGCACCGGTATTATATGAAAATTGTCGAGAGTAAGTTCTTTCCCTTCCAAAAAATCGCGCAAATAAAAATCGAGGAAATAATCGCCCCCGAGTTCAATAACGTGCACATCGAAAACCGATTCAAAATATTTACCGTCTTCCTTTTGTTTTAATGTCAGAACATACGAAAGGCTGTCTCTTTCATCGCTTTTCTTTTTATTGATGTATGGATGCTCGAAGGTCCATATTCCATTAGCATTTTCAAATGTCGCGTCATCATTATCCGTCTCCAGCCACTGGCCGGTCAGAATTTCGTTGGGAAACAGATCTTTTTCGGTATAAAGCGGGTAAAAAGAATATACCACACACCCCGAGAAAATAAATACCAGTGCTGCAATTAGAACAAATTTTCGTGACTTCATAATTCCGATTTTTTACGTTCAATTCAAAGGTAAATCCAAACCATGTTAATACAGAATTTTTTCGTTGAGGTGAAGTAAATCATCGTTGAAAAAGAAAAGAACCGATCTATCGCAAACAGACCGGTTCTCCCCGTGCTAATTTAATGTAGTTTAACCTATCAGAATCCTAAACTATCCGGTAGCCACATCGAAATTTCAGGAATGTAAGTAACCAGCAACAAGGCTACAATCATCACCACAAACATCGGCAACAATGGTTTTATTACTGTTTCTATCTTCACCTCACTTACACTGCATCCGATAAAAAGCAACGATCCTACCGGCGGAGTACCAAGTCCAACGCTTAGGTTCAATACCATAATGATTCCGAAATGAACGGGATCGAGACCGAGGTTGGTCACAATAGGCAGGAATATTGGTGTAAAGATCAATACCGCCGGTGTCATATCCATAAACACTCCCACAAACAGCAGAATCAGGTTAATGATCAATAAAATCACAAATTTATTATCGCTCAGCGCCAACAGGGCTTCACTAACATTCTGTGGAATATTTTCGTAGGCCATAATCCACGACAGGCCAATACAGGTAGCCACTAAAAGCAATACAAAAGCCGTTGTTTTTACCGAACGAAGAATCACATCGGGAAGGTCTTTCCAGGTTAATTCGCGATAAACAAAAGCGAGGATCAATGCATAAAGCACAGCTACTGCAGAAGCTTCGGTGGCCGTAAAGAATCCTGCTACAATTCCACCGATTACGATGACCAGCAGCATCAAACTAGGGAAAGCACTTAAAAATGTCTTTAAGGCACGTTTGGCACCCTGCTTATGCTTGCTCGCATAATACGCGAAAAAGGCAACAAAGACAGCTCCCAAACCACCGTAAATTAAGCTTGCGGCACCGGGCGAAACCAGCGATTTCACTTTAATCATTCCTATCACGATCAGTGCCAAAGCAAAAAGAACGGCAAAGAATTTCGAAACGTTTCGTACCATGCCTTTCATTCCAAACTGTTTGTAGGAAAACATCGCCAAGGCCATAGCCATAATTCCCAAACCGGTAAGGATACCCGGCGCATAACCAGCTAAGAATAATGCAGTTATGGAAACACCTCCACTCGCCAGCGAATAAACGATTAGAATATTACTTGGCGGAATAGAAAGCCCTGTTGTTGCAGAAGTAATATTAACCGCCGCACTAAAGTTTTTATCGTAACCTTCTTTATTGAGTTCAGGCATCATTATACTTCCGATAGCAGAAGCAGAGGCGGCAGCAGAACCGGAGATAGCGCCAAATAACATGTTGGCAAAAACATTAACAAAGGCCAGACCAGCAGGCCAGCGACCAACAATAACACGCGCAAAATTAATGAGCCGGATGGCTATTCCTCCCTTATTCATGATATTTCCTGCTAGTATAAAGAAAGGGATGGCCAGCAGTGCAAAACTATCGAGTCCAGTTGCCATTCGCTGAGCAAAAGTAGTTGCTGCCGGAACAGGCATAATGGTTACCAGCATGGTAAGAATACCCGAAATGCCAATACTAAAAGCAATTGGAACTCCAATTACCAGCAAGAAAATAAAACTAACGACCAGAACGATTACTCCCAGAAATTCCATTATGCTTCAATTTTTTGGTTAAGTGAATTATCGATTACATAGTAGATCACAAGTATACCACTGATGGGTAGAATAAGGTAAACATAGCCCAGCGGCAGTGCCAGCGCAGCCGATTTTACACCCAAATAAAAACGGGTATATACCAACCATGTGCCGCCAACTACCATCACAAAAAGGGCAAATACGCCAACAATTGTATTTATGATAATTTGAAGTCGACGACGCTTTGCACCTTTCATTTTTTGAAGCATGAGGTCGATGGCCAGGTGTTCGTTTTTACCGGCAACATAAGCTGCTCCCAGCAAACCAACCCATATTAACAGGAAACCGGCCAGCTCATCGGTAAATGAACTCGGAGCGGCAAGCACGTAGCGGCTAAAAACCTGCCAAAGCACGTCGATAACCAGAATGCTCATAATGGCCACCAGTACAATTTCAATTACTTTATCAATACGTTGTCTTAGCGTCATTTCAATAAGTTTGATTTGTTGTTATTTCACGGCTTCAATTCTGCGGAGCAAATCTCCCAACACCTCATCCTGCCTGTATTTATCCAAAAGTGGCTGTACTTTATCAGCAAATAATTTTTTATCGGGATGGTGTATGGTTACACCAGCTTTTTGAACTTCGCGTAATGATTCTTCCACAGATTCGGCCCAGTATTTCCGTTGAACCGCAACCGATTCGTCAGCAGCTTCCTGCAACCATTTTTGTTCCTGCCCGGTTAAATTGTTCCACACTTTGGTACTAATGATTAGTACGTCGGGAACGCAAGTGTGTTCATCCAATGAATATTCTTTACAAACTTCGTAGTGGTGTGAAGTATATAAACTGGGCGGATTGTTCTCGGCACCATCAACTACACCACTCTGCAGAGCGGTATACAATTCACCCCACGAAATTGGAGTTGGTGAACCACCCAGCGCACGAACCATTTCCATAGCCGACTGGCTTTTCATAACCCTCAATTTTAAGCCTGTAAGATCGTCGGGTGTGAGAATGGGTTTATTAATGGTATAAAAACTCCGAAATCCGGCATCATAAAAACACAGTCCACGAATCCAAAACTCTTCGGTTCCCAACAACAATTCCTTTCCAATTTCGCCATCGAATACTTTAAAAGAATGCTCTTTCGTACGGAATACATAGGGTAGTCCCAGTGCTTTAAATTTAGGTGTAAAACTTTCCATAACGGCTGCCGACACTTTAGTGATCGCCAGACTTCCGATCTGCAGGAGTTCTACACATTGCTGTTCCGATCCCAACTGTCCGCTGGGATAAATATCGATAGTAAGTTGTCCGTCGGATTTTTCGGCCAAACGCTCAGCCATAAAGACCATGCCTTTGTGCACCGGATGCGAGGGATCCAAGCCATGCGCCAGTTTCAGTACTTTATGGTGTTCCGTGTTCTGGCAGCCCATAAATGGGACCAGCAGCAGAACAGCAAAAAGCAGCTTTATTTTGTTTTTTATCATAGGTATTTTATTTGATCGTCTTTTTAGCTCCGTTACATCACTTCTTTAGCGCTGCGATAATGCTTAGTGCGTTTGCACATTTTTCGGTAATGTAGCCATAATTTTTATCTACCAGCACATCTTTCGGGAATAATTGCGATCCCATTCCCACACAGGTTACACCCGCATCGAACCAAAGTTTCAGGTTTTCCTCGTCGGGCGAAACGCCTCCTGTTGGCATTATACTCGCCCAGGGCATTGGACCTTTAACCGCTTTCACAAAACTTGGTCCTCCTACCTGCGATCCGGGGAAGATTTTAACCACCTCAGCTCCCAATTCATGAGCACGGCCAATTTCGGTTACCGAACCACAACCTGGACTCCAGGCAATTTTCCGCTTGTTACAAACTTTTGCAGTTGCTTCGTCGATTAGTGGAGCAACAATAAAGTTGGCTCCATTTGCGATGTACAAGGCTGCTGTAGCTTCATCGATTACAGAACCAACGCCCATGATCATTTCAGGGCATTCTTTGATTGCCCATTTTGTTACTTCGGAAAAAACCTCGATGGCAAAATCGCCACGATTAGTGAATTCGAACAAACGAACACCACCATCGTAACAGGCTTTTACCACGTTTTTACAAACCTCTGCGTCTTTATGGTAAAAAACCGGTACCATTCCGGTTTCCTTCATTGTTAATGCAACTTCTATTCTTGAAAATTGAGCCATTTCTTTATTATTGATTCAGTTATACTTTTCTTAATTTCATCCGGAGCTTACAAACCCCAATTATCCCCCGAAAAAAGGGTGACAAGATTTTCAATTTATTTGATAAATCACGGGGTAATTTCATTCTCCACAAAATATCTTTAGAACGTTTTATTTAATCGACGATTTAACGTTACGGCACATGCAACCATCATTTTCAGAACACTTTTTGGATGCGCCGTATTTCGTTATTGTTTATTATCCCCGCGCTAAAGCACGGGGCTACCAAAATCTAATCCCTAAGGGATTTAGGAACGTTTTTTCTTCGTTCTTCCAGCTTCCTACTTCGAACCTTTTATCGGTCAACGCGCGCGCTACCGCCACCAATGATTTTTTCCACTTCCGATAAAGTGGCCATGGTGGTATCACCCGGAGTGGTCATGGCCAAAGCACCGTGTGCAGCCCCATATTCAACAGCTAAGGCTCCGTCATTAAACTCAAGGAAACCATAAATCAGACCGGATGCAAAGCTGTCGCCACCACCAACACGATCCATTATTTCAAGATCTTCGCGGTGATGTGCTTCATGAATTTCACCTTCGGAATAACAAATTGCCCCCCATGAATTTACGGTGGCTGTTTTTACTGTGCGCAAAGTAGTTGCAATGACCTGGAAGTTCGGAAATTCTTTGATCGCACTCCTGATCATACCTTTGTAGCCCGAAAAATCCAGCTCTTTCAGGTTTTCGTCGTTACCTTCAACTTCCAGTCCCAAACAAGCAGTGAAATCTTCTTCGTTACCGATCATCACATCCACGTATTTGGCAATCTCACGGTTTACTTCCTGTGCTTTTGATTCCCCGCCAATGGCTTTCCAAAGCGACGGACGGTAATTTAAATCGTAAGAGACGATAGTGCCATGCTTTTTAGCAATTTTCACTGCCTCGATAACCGTTTCAGCTGCGGTTACAGAGAGCGCAGCAAAAATACCACCGGTATGCATCCAGCGCACACCAAGTGTTCCGAAAATGTATTCCCAGTCAATATCACCGGGTCTTAATTGTGAAGCTGCAGTATTACCTCGGTCGGAAACTCCTTTTGCTCCACGAATTCCAAAACCTCTTTCGGTGAAATTTAGTCCGTTTCGAACAGTTCGACCACAGCCATCATATTCCACCCACTTCACAAACTGGGTATCCAGCCCGCCCTGAAGCATAAAGTCTTCAATTAATGCGCCAACTTCATTATCGGCAAGTGCAGTTACAATAGCCGTCTTTTTCCCAAAGCACCTTCTCAGTCCACGGGAGACATTATATTCACCGCCGCCTTCCCAGGCTCTGAATTGACGTGTTGTACGAATTCGCCCCTCACCCGGATCGAGTCTCAACATAACTTCACCAAGTGAAATGCAATCATAAGTGCATTCTGATTTCGATTTAATCTCCAATTTGGCCATGATCTAGTTTTTAATTTTATGCAATCGATTGCAAAAATAATAGTTCACACTATTTTTGCCGCAAAACCGATTGATTTTTCAAGCTTATTTACTAAAACTTAAAATACTCCTTCGCATTGTTGAAACAGATGTTTTCAACCATGGTACCCAGCAAGTCCATATCATATGGAATTTCTCCGTTTTCAACATCTCTGCCAATCAAATTACAAAGTGTTCTTCTAAAATAATCGTGACGTGTATAGGATAAGAAACTTCTTGAATCGGTGAGCATTCCTACAAAGCGACTCAAAAGCCCCAGGTTTGAAAGTGCAGTCATTTGTTGCTCCATACCGTCCTTCTGATCGAGAAACCACCAACCCGAACCAAATTGAATTTTCCCCGGAACTGAACCATCCTGGAAGTTTCCGATCATGGTACCAATTAAGGCATTATCCCGAGGATTCAGGTTGTATAAAATGGTTTTGCCGAGTTTGTCTTCGAGGTCAAGACGATTAAGCAGTTTAGACAAAGGACGAGCCACTTCAAAGTCGCCGATCGAATCGAAACCGGTATCGGGACCAAGTTTATTGAACAGGCGTGTATTGTTGTTTCGTAAAGCACCAATATGAAACTGCTGTGTCCATCCGCGCGAGTGATCCATAATTCCGAATTCGTACAACATGGCCGATTGGAACTTCATGATCTCAGCTTTTTCCAAATCGGCTCCTCCCCTGATCTTCGCAAAGATCTGCTCAATTTCAGCCGCAGTATAGTCTTCCGCAATTACAGTTTCAATACCGTGATCACTCAACCGGCAGCCATTGTCGTGGAAAAATTGATGACGTTTATGCAGGGCAGCCATTAGGTCTTCGAACGATGAAATATTCATCCCGGCCGCTTCTTCCAGTTTAATGATGTATTCGTTGTAAGCCCCGGTATTCTCTACTGCCATTGCTTTATCCGGACGCCAGGCCGGCAAAACTTTGGTTTCAAAACCATCGGCTCTAATTGCCCGATGATATTCCAGCGAATCAATCGGATCATCAGTTGTACAAATGGTATGCACATTGGCTTTTTTAATGATGCCGCGGCACGAATATTCAGGTGTTTGCAATTTGGCATTACATTCGTCCCAAATCTCTTTCGCCGTTTCCGGACTCAGTAGTTTTTCAATGCCAAAAAATCTTTTCAGTTCCAGGTGTGTCCAGTGATACAATGGATTACGAAGTGTATGTGGCACTGTTTCGGCCCATTTTTCAAATTTCTCCCAATCACTAGCGTCACCGGTACAGTAACGTTCATCAACTCCGTTGGTACGCATTCCGCGCCACTTATAATGGTCGCCGTACAACCAGATTTCAGTTATATTTTTGAACTGTTTGTCTTCGGCTATTTCTTTTGGATTGATGTGACAGTGATAATCAAAGATCGGCATTTTAGCCGCATGATTATGGTATAATTCCTTTGCAACATCGGTTTGCAAAAGAAAATCTTTGTCCATAAAAGGTTTCATAATGAAGAATTAAGTCGGAAGTCGGAAGTTGAAAGCCCGAAGTCCGGAGTTATTATAAATCGAATAATCTTTTTAAATGACGCTCGTAAATGTTCTCTTCCACGCAGCCGCCAACTACTTCAGCATTTTTCTTCAGCAAATCGGTGTAAGTTTCTCCCATTTCGGCAGCTACTTTGTAACCGACATGGATCAGTTGTCGAAAGTTCGGGTTATAATCCGGATGTCCGGGAATATGACGTAATGTGTTTCCGAATTTCTCACCCGACCAACTTTTTACTTCTTCAACTGACGGAAGCTGACTGTCGTCGATATCGATCACATCGGCATAAGGTCCGCAGAGTTCATCTTTACGGCCCAAAGCTTTTTTATAAATGTCTTTGGCAACCGCCAAACCTTCGTCGCCTGAAATGGCCAGACCGATAACTTCTTCCAACCAGGTTGTACCGGCTGTTTTTACATGAAGTCCTTTATCGTGTTTTTTAATAATCTCGGCCATGATCGGGTAAATGGTGAATTTGTCTGAACCCGAGTGAACACTCAATTTCAGATCTGCCGGCAGTCCAAAGTTTTTAACTGCATAATCAATCACCATCAGATCCTGTTCAAATTCTTTGGCAAATTGAACCGTATCGCCAACATAATCGACACCTTTATTAAAGCGGCCGGTAAATTTAGGCGCAATGGTTTGGGCCGGAATTTTTTCGTCGGCAATCATTTTCAGGATAAAGAACATATCTACCGGAGTTTGTGGCGATTCCACCTCATCCATCGATACCTCCGTTACGAAGTTACCTTTGCCTTTGACGGCTTCAATATGCCGGTAAATTTTCCCGGCTTCTTTAACGGCAGCCAGAAATTTTTTAGTCACCTCGTTTAGAAGTGAATCGCTTACTGCAATTGGCTCATCAATTCCGGGAATTTCCACTTTATCGCCAAAAGCTTCACACGACTTCTTGAAAGCCGCAATATCTTCAGCCGAACTATCATTACCAATGTACATGGCAACATCGAGCGTAAAAAAATCGGAATGTTCGATAAAACGATCCACATTGGTAAGATTGATATGATCGGCATCCACACAAAATGGCCCTTCCCAGCCTAGATTTTTAACGGCGCTGTCCGCTTCAATTCGTGTTCCTTCCGGTTCTGAATGAACAATCTGATGTTCGCGGTTCGACTTGTTCCAAACAGGTGTAATTTCTACTCCATTTGAGGTGGCGGTAATTAATGCACTCAGCTGTGCTTCGCCTTCATGATTGAAGCGGTCGCCCACTCCAAAGCTGTATTTTCCTAATTCCATGCTGTAGCTTAGATTGTGATTATTATTTACTGTTTTTGATTTCCGTGTACGTGCACGAAAATAGAACTATATTTTGAATCTGGCAAATTAAATGCTGTTTTTCAAGCGCTCAAATCAAACATAACACAATAATTTTCAACACAATACAGCAATCATTAATTTTTCACGTTTTTAAAACCTTTTGAAAAGTTCAAGGACATCGGAAAATTTCAGGGGAAATTCTATCTTTGTAAATTAATAATATTCAGATTAAATACTTTTGAAATAATTTTAAATCAATGAAAACAATAACCGCACTTTACATCCTTCTGTTTAGTCTGAGCAGTTTTGCTCAGCAAGAGAATCCAGATTGGGAAAATCCTGCTGTTTTTGACTTGAACAAGGAAAAACCACATGCTACTTTAATGCCATTCAGGAACGTTGAAGAAGCCTTAACCCAAAAAAATCATCAATCGGTATTTTACCAAACCTTAAGCGGCACCTGGAAATTCAACTGGGTACGCAAGCCTGCCGATCGCCCGATTAATTTTTATCAACCCGATTTTGATGTTTCGAACTGGGATGATATCACGGTTCCTTCGAACTGGGAACTGGAAGGTTATGGTGTTCCGATCTATGTGAATCACCAATATGAATTTGCCGATCACAAAGCGCCGGTTTCTAATGAAATCGAATTCATCGACGATCTTTACCCGGCTAATCCAGGACAGGTGCCTCACGATTACAACCCGGTAGGTTCCTACAGGAGAACATTTAACATTCCTGACTCGTGGGACGGAAGACGTGTTTTTATCCAGTTTGGTGCGGTAAAATCAGCTTTTTACCTTTGGATCAATGGCCAAAAAGTGGGTTACAGTCAGGGCAGTAAAACACCTGCCGAATGGGACATTACCGATTATATACAGGAAGGTGAAAATGTTGTTGCTGCCGAGGTGTATCGCTGGTCAGATGGTTCGTACCTCGAATGCCAGGACTTCTGGCGCATCAGCGGAATCGAGCGCGATGTTTACCTCTACTCTACTCCACAGGTTCGGATTCGCGATTTCTTTGCCAAAACCAATCTTGATTCAGAATATAAAAACGGCCTGTTCAACCTTGACGTTGATCTGAAGAACCAGGTTTCAAAACTACGCTCGGGTAATTATAGTGTACAATACCAGATTCTTGGTTCAAAAGGTGGTTTGATTGCTGAAGATGAGCAGGAAGCCAAAATCAATAAGAAAGAAGACCTTCAGCTTAATTTCTCTAAAGAAATTGAAAATCCTTTAAAATGGACTGCCGAAACTCCTAATCTGTATTCACTTGTGATCAGCTTGAAAAACGCAGAGGGAGAAACAACCGAGGTAGTTAGCGCAAAAATAGGTTTCCGCAAAATAGAGATCATCGATGCTATTTTTTACATCAACGGAGTTCCCGTTGCAATTAAAGGTGTAAACCGACACGAACACGATCAATACAACGGCCACGTGATCAGCGAAGAGGCTATGATAAAAGAGATCGCACTGATGAAGCAATTCAATATTAACGCGGTACGTACGAGCCACTACCCCAACGACGAGCGCTTTTACGACCTTTGTAACGAGTATGGTCTTTATGTCACTAACGAAGCCAATATCGAGTCGCACGGGATGTACTACGGCGAACATTCGCTGGCAAAAAAGCCGGAATGGACAGCAGCGCACGTGGATAGAAACATACGGATGGTAGAACGTGACAAAAATCATCCGAGTGTCATTGTTTGGTCGATGGGTAATGAAGCAGGTGATGGTGTAGTTTTCAGCGAAGTTTACAAAGCGATCAAGGAGCGCGATCCTTCGCGTCCTATTCATTACGAGCGTGCAATTATGGGCGATAATACCGACATTTTTTGTCCGCAGTATCCCGGTGTTCATACATTGGAGAATTACAAAAAGGAAAAGCAGCCAAAACCGTTTATCTCCAGCGAATATTCTCATGCTATGGGAAACAGCAACGGTAACCTGGCCGATCTTTGGGATGTGTTCAACGAAGACCGTAACGACCAGTTACAGGGTGGATACATCTGGGACTGGATCGATCAGGCACTTGTAAAAAAAGCTGCTGACGGCACCGAGTTTTGGGCATATGGTGGCGATTATGGCGAGAACATGCCAAGCGACAATAACTTTGTTTGCAACGGTATTATCTCGGCCGATTACACGCCGCACCCGGCCATTTGGGAAGTTAAATATGCCTACCAGTATGTACTTTTCAATAAGACAGATGAAGGTTTCAAAGTGACCAACTACCACGATTTTATCGACCTGAGCGATTACGAAATTTCATGGACCATCTCAGACAACGGAATTAAAAAATTCGGCGGAACATTCGAAAACATTAATCTTAAACCCGGCGAAAGTCAGGTATTGATTATTCCTGTTCCTCAAATTGCCTTATTGCCAAGCATTGAACGTTTTATCGACTTTTCGGTGAAATTGAAAGTAGACAAACCATTCCGTCCTGCAGGTTTTGAGGTGGCACACGAGCAATTTAAAATGGAAGGTAATTATGCGGCTTCAGATTCTGAAGGATTCCACAGCGAACTGGAGACCGAAGAAACTCATAGCAACATTGTAGTTGAAGGCGAAAACTTCGAGTTGACTTTTGACAAGGTAAGCGGAACAATTTCTTCGTACGTGATCAACGGCGTTGAACTGATTAAAAGCGGGCCACAGGTTAATTTCTGGCGCCCTGCAAACGACAACGATAAAGGAAGCAGAATGTTGGACCGTCTTGGAATCTGGCGCGAAGTTTCGCGCGGAGTTAAGCCGAGTAAGACAACTTTAGAGCAAACTTCCGGTATCGAAGTTATTATCTCCGTTAATTACTCATTAGATCAGGTGGATGCAAAACAGGATGTAACTTATGCCGTTTCAAACGATGGAAAAATAAAAGTTCATTCATCCATTTCAATCAACGGCGAAGAAATTCCGGACCTGCCACGTTTTGGAATGCGCTGGGAAATGCCGGTGAATTTCGACAACCTGGAATATTATGGCCGCGGTCCACAGGAAAATTACATCGACAGAAACCGGAGTGCATTTGTTGGAATTTACAACAGCAAGGTTGCCCACCAGTATTTTAAATATGTGCGTCCGCAGGAAAATGGCAACAAAACCGGTGTTCGCTGGTTTGAGTTAAGAAATGAAAACGGATTTGGTCTGCGCGTTACCGGAGATGCTCCAATCGGCTTCTCAGCACTGCACAACCCGATCAAGGATTTCGACATGGAAGACATGCAGGATTACCGCCACACCAACGACATTGTTAAACGCGACGGTGTGTTTATTACCACCGATCTGAAACAAATGGGAGTTGCCGGTGATAACTCATGGGGGGCTCGTCCGTATAAAGAATATTCGCTTCCTGCACAGGATTATGAATTTGGATTTACAATTGAACCTGTATTTTAAAACATTTGATTGAAAATAATACGAAATGAGAAAACAGATTTTATTATTGGCGATACTCCTGTTTAATGCAGCAGTATACGCACAAACAATGGACATTATTCCAAAACCGGTCAAAGCCGAAAAACATGACGGGAATTTTACTTTGAAAAGTTCAACGCAGTTACTTTTCGATCAGGATACACAAGACAAAAAAGTGTTGTCAGATCTCGCTGTTCAATTAATTTCCGATGCAAGTGGATTAAACTTACCGGTAAATAGTCCAAATAGCAGCAATATAAAAGGAAACATCCTCCTCCAACTCAACCAGCCGTTTAACGAACAAATTGGTGCCGAAGGTTATCAACTGAAAATCAGGAACGATCGTGTTTTTCTAAATGCTAACACCACTGCCGGTTTATTTTACGGAATGCAAACCATTTGGCAAATGCTTACAGCATCCGACGGAAAAACACTTTCATGTGGCGAGATCACCGATTATCCGCGTTTTAACTGGCGTGGTATGCACCTCGATGTGTCAAGACATTTTATGCCGGTTGAATTCATTTACAAGTACATCGATTACATCGCGCTTCACAAAATGAATGTTTTCCACTGGCATTTGGTAGACGACCAGGGTTGGAGAATTGAAATCAAAAAATATCCAAAACTGACAGAGGTAGGTGCCTGGCGTGCGGATCGTGAAAACCTGGCATGGGATGCACGCAAAGGACCGGTGAAAAAGGATGAGCCAAAATACGGTGGATTTTACACGCAGGAGGAAATAAAATCGGTGGTAGCTTACGCACAAAAAAAACACATTATAATTGTACCGGAAATTGAAATGCCTGCGCACGTCATGTCAGGATTGGCAGCCTATCCCGAATACTCATGCAGTGGCGAATATATTCCGGTTCCTTCAGGTGGTGTGTGGCCAATCACCCATATTTTCTGTGCGGGTAAAGATGAAACTTTTCACTTTCTTGAGGACGTGTTGAGCGAAGTGATGCAACTTTTCCCATCCACCTACATTCATATTGGCGGCGACGAAGCAACCAAAACCGAGTGGGAGAAATGCGAATTATGCCAGAATCGTATGAAAGAAGAAGGTCTGGAAGATGAACATGAACTTCAAGCCTACTTTATCAAACGCATCGAGAAATTTCTGAACAACAAAGGAAGACAGCTTATTGGCTGGAACGAAATTCTGGAGGGAGGATTAGATCCATCAGCAACGATAATGTCGTGGCAAGGCTCAGGCCCGGGAATAAAGGCCGCTAAATCAGGTCATGATGTAGTAATGTCTCCGGGATCGCATTGTTATTTCGATCATTATCAAGGCGATCCGTCGCTGGAACCCAAAGCCTGGGGAGGTATGACTACCCTAAAAAAAGTGTACAGTTTTGAACCGATACCCGAAGAGTTAAACGAAAAAGAGGCTCAACACATTCTGGGTGCCCAGGCAAACGTATGGACCGAATACATACCCGATGGGAAACAGGTGGAATACATGATTATGCCGCGAATGTCTGCGCTGTCCGAGGTTTTATGGTCACTTGCAGGATCGAAGGATTGGGGAGATTTCTCTCAGCGAATGGAAACTCAATACCAACGTTTCGAAAAACTGGGAGTAAATTATGCAAACAGTGCTTTCCAGGTATCAGCTGATCCGGAATTGAATGTGGACAAGAAAACAATCAGTGTAAAATTGTCCACGGAAGCATGGAAACCCGAGATACGATACACCACTGATGGAAGCGAACCGGACGCCGGTTCAAAGAAATACACGGGGCCTTTTGAAATTGACAAAACCGCTACGGTAAAAGCAGTTGTTGTTGAAAACGGAAAACCAATGTCGAAAGCATTGGCAACAAAATTCTTTATTCATAAAGCCATTGCATGCCCGGTGACTTTAAAATTTCCGAACAGTAAATATTACGATGCAGATGGCGATCTTGCCCTCGTTAACGGAATTAAGGGCAGTATTAACCATAGCGACGGAAACTGGAAAGGTTTTAATGGCGACGACATGGTGGCTACAATCGATTTGGGTGAAAAGAAATCAATATCGAAAGTCAGTACCGGAGTATTGCAGAATTCCGGAGCCTGGATTTTTTACCCAACAGAATTAATCGTTGAAGCTTCTGACGACAATCAAAATTTCAGGCAAATTGGCCGGGTGAAAAATAAAGTGAGTCCAGACGATGGAGAACGACAGATACAGGATTTGGAAGTAAAAAAGAAAACTTCGGCACGCTATGTTCGCGTAACACTGAAGAATCTGGGAACCTGTCCAAAAGGACATGCCGGCGAAGGAAAAGCAGCCTGGTTATTTGTCGACGAAATTACAATTGAATAGATTAATAGTTAAATAGCAATCGGTAGTTTGTCACTACCAAATACAGAAAATGGGATGACCTGACGGTTGTCCCATTTCTTTTTTAATTTTAGAGGTTCCTCATATCTGTATTCAACAAGCCAAAACATTGTTTAATAATAAGCTGTAAACTGAAAATATCCAATTCAGGTCCAGGCTGGTTTGTCTTTCTTTTTTATAATTCATACCTTTTAGTATGTTTTTTGTAGAAATTTATAGAAAGATGAAAATACTGGCAGTTCTAGCGTTAATTCTAATCGGGTTTGAGAATCTCTGTGCAGAGGCACAAAGCGAGGAGGTAAAAAGGAAGATCGAAGAAGCCATGAGTGCAGCCCCACCGTCAATTTCAGCAAATGCAACTATACTTAATTATCCGGCAGAACCCGGTGGTGACAAAGTAATTTTACGTCAAGGCACAAATGAATGGACATGTCTGCCTGACAACCCTCACATGCCAGGACATAATCCCATGTGTGTGGATGCTCAAATGATTGAACTGTTTACTGCTATAGCGGAAAAAAGGGACCCCAAAATAACACAAACCGGGTTTGGCTATTTTTTGCAGGGAGGAGCTCCAAGGAGTAATGCAAATCCGTATGATACTGGTCCGTCACCAGAAAACGAATGGATGGAGGTACAAGTGCCACACATTGTAGTTGTTTCACCTGACAAATCGATTCTTGAAGGACTACCAACAAATTCAGATAACGGTGGCCCATGGATAATGTGGAGTGGTACACCTTACGTACATATTATGATACCTGTACCGAAGTACTTACCAGAGTAGATATTGACTGGCTGTTATACCACTATGTGTTGTTCTCGTAATAGAATTAACAACTATTCATCACTAAAAACAGAAAATGGGATAACCAAGCGGCTACCCCATTTTTCTAATTCATATAACTAAAAATCGGTGTTACAGCAAAAAGGATATTAAAACACCTGCCGCAACTGCAGATCCAATCACCCCGGAGATATTGCTGGCCATGCAATATTGAAGGATGTGGTTCTTTTTATCGTATTTCAATGCCAGTTCGTTTGCCACCCGCGATGCCATGGGCACAGCACTTAATCCGGTAGCCCCAACCAATGGGTTGATCTTCTTTTTCGAAAACGTATTGTAAATTTTTACAGCCAGAATACCACCGGCAATGGAAATGGCAAAAGCCACAAAACCGCCAACTACAATACCTATCGTTTTTGTTGTCAGGAACACCTCCGACGTCATCGTTGCGCCAACGGTAAGTCCCAAAAATATAGTAGCCGTATTCATGATCGGTCCCTGGGCAGCGTCAGCCAAACGACTTGTTGATGAGCCGATCTCTTTGATCAGGTTACCAAAAAGCAGCATACCGAGCAGCGGTACCGACGATGGCACCAAAACTGCAGACAGAGTTCCTAAAGCAATCGGGAAAATAATTTTAGCCGCTTTAATATTTTTGATCTCATATTTCGCCGGATACATTTTATCCATCTGTTTCATGTTGATGGTAAATTCCTTTTTAGAAATGAGCAAACGTGCCACTAAAGGAATAATTACCGGCACCAGCGCCATGTAGGAATAAGCAGCAATAGCGATCGGCCCAAGCAAATGCGGAGCCAGTTTAATGGTTGTATAAATGGCGGTAGGCCCGTCGGCACCACCAATAATACCCAGCGAAGCAGCTTCTTTTGGGGTAAAACCAACTGCCACAGCAGCCACCAGTATACTGAAAATACCGATCTGGGCAGCCGCTCCAAAAAACGCCAGTTTCAGGTTGCGTAACATCGGGCCAAAATCGGTTAATACTCCCACTCCCATAAAAATAATCGGAGGTAAAAGCCCGGTTTTGATCAATGAATAATACAGGTAATTCATGATCCCGTATTCATGCGCAATCTCAAACAGGTTCATATAACGATGCCCTTCCAGTTCAATCAACTGAGGATCGACAACTCCCATTTGTCCTCCGGGAAAGTTGGCCAGTAAAACTCCAAAAGCTATTGGAACCAGCAACAAGGGTTCGTATCCCTTTTTTATGCCGAGGTACAACAACACAAAACCTATTGCCCACATGATCAGCGTTTGCCAGGTAATGGCGCTAAAAGCTGTCATGTTAAACAGTTCTCTTAATATGTCCATAAATTGATCTTAAGCCAGTTGTACCAATACATCGTCTTCTTCCACATTGTCGCCGTTGGCTTTCGATATTCCAACAACTTTCCCGTCCTGCTCGGCTACAACAGCATTGTAGGTTTTCATCGATTCGATATAACAAACCACGTCACCTTCTTTTACTGTGTCTCCTACCTTTATTGGTGTTTCCGATGTATCTTTGGTCAGCATGAACTTACCTTCAAGTGGCGAAATGACTTCAAATGCCGCGCTTCCGTTTACCGCAGCAGGAGCTTCTTTTTCAACCGTTTTTGCTGAACCGTTTGAAGCTGCCGGAGCACTTTCAATGTCACCGTAACTTACACCTACATTGAACTTCTCACCATTGACATCAATAATCATCGATTTAGGCTCGAATGAAGCAGCCGGTACTTCCACTTTCTCTGTTTTTGGAGCTTTGGCAGTTTTCTTTTCAGCCAGGTCGGCTTCAAAATCAGCTTTTGCTTTTCCCGATTTGTAAGCACGATATTGTTCGGGATGCATGGCCAGTTCGAGCAGTTCTTCATCATCCTGTCCGAAATCCCAGTTGTTCTCTTTCATTTCTTTTTTGAAAACTTCCAGGCCATCAGGATAAAGATCCTGCGGAACACCGGTGTAAAATTCTTTGCCATTGGCTTTGGCCAACTCAACAATTTCAGGAGCAAGTTCACCCGGAAGTTTTCCCGACTTACCAATGATCATATCCCAGATATTATCGGCTATCATGCTCCAGCGTTCGCGGCCTTTTATCACCTGCAGAACATTCATCAAAGCCAGGTTTTTCACATACTGGCTGAATGGTGTAACCAGTGGCGGATAACCCAGTTTGGGCCAAATGTATTCTACTTCCTCGAACAATTTGATCAGCAGATCATCCTGCGTTAAGGTTGGTTTATTGCGTTTTGTGAGCCACTTGTTCAAGCTTTCCAGGTTGTTACCAAGATCGGCCATCAAACTTCCCATCATTCCACCGGGAAGACCTGAACCGATAAGCAAGGAATTCATATGACGGTTTTTCGGGTTGATATAGTACCCCAGAAAATCGTCGATAAATTCCTGTGTCATCGAACGCACCTTCATGTAGGCTTTCATATTAATGTCTTTCACCGCGAAACCTGCATCTTTCAGCATTCCATGAACGGCCAGCACATCGGCATGTCCTGTTCCCCAAGAAAGCGGTTCCATAGCCACGTCGACATAATCAACTCCAGCACGTGCCGCTTCTAAAATACTCGCCATCGAAAAACCGGGGCCGGAGTGGCCGTGGTACTGAACAACAGTTTCAGGATGCGAGGTTTTAATGTTTTTGATGATCTTACCGATAAAAGCAGGACGACCGATACCGGCCATGTCTTTTACACAGATCTCATCGGTACCCATTTCAATTAACTGCTCAGCCAGGTTGGTATAATATTCTACCGTATGTACCTCAGAAATGGTAAGACTTAAAGCGGCCTGCGAAATCATTCCACCTTCCTTGGCAAATTTGATGGAGTTTTCGAGGTTACGCGGATCGTTCAAACCACAAAAAGAACGGGCTATATCGGTTCCTTGTAGTTTTTTTACTTTAAACATTAGCTTTCGAACATCGGCAGGAACCGGGCTCATGCGAATTGCATTAAGAGCGCGCTCAAGCATATGGGTTTGTATTCCTGCATCGTTGAACGGCTGTGTCCAGCGACGATTGGCAATGTTCGGATTTTCGCCAAATAAAAGGTTAATCTGTTCAAATCCACCACCGTTGGTTTCGACCCTGTCGAAACACCCCATATCTATAATTGCCGGAGCTACTTTTTCCAGTTGGTCAACCCGGGGAACATATTTCCCCGACGACTGCCACATATCGCGGTAAAGCAAACTAAATTTAATCTCTCTCTTCATATCAGTCAATTTTATAGTTCTTATTGGATTGTGATTTTAATTGTCAATTTTTTCAACAGAAGTTACTCTTCCTTTTCCCCGGGTAACACTTTCGACCGCCGAAACGATTGCGGCCAGTTTAGCGGGCTCAATTTCGGATGAACCGGCATTGGAACTCGCTTGAACAGTGACTGCCGGAGAAAATGTATTGGTAATTCGAATTATGAGGTTGCCCAGCAATACCACCATGATCAGAATAAAAAATACGGTGCCCATGCCGGTCAGGACTAGCTTTAAAACTTCAGACATATTGTTGTTTTTTTTGTGAAAGGCCCAAAATTATACTTATCTCCGAATTATGTAGAAATGACAATATCAAATTGAAAGATTTAATGCAGTTTTCCTTACGATTTTCAATACAGGAGTTCTTTGGGAGTAAAAATAAATGGAGCTTAACAAACTAATAGACATGCAGTAATGCACATAGGTAACTTTAAAAACAAATGCCTACCTGTTCTGCAACATGTTCTTAATATACTTAACATTGGGGAGTTACAAAAGACATGGAAGTATGAAAATAGAGCTTAAGTTCGTAGTATTAATCAGCAGTTTTATTTATAATGAGTATTGATTATTTTAAAAAGTAAGAAGGCGTGAAAATTTTCACGCCTTCAGTAAACTTATGAAATTTTAATCTCTTTTGCCGGTTTCGGCTTCACTTCCTCGCGCTTTGGCAAGGTTACATGCAAAATTCCGTTGTCGTATTTTGCCGAGATCTTTTCGGCGTTTACGATTGTTTCCGGAACCGTGAACGAACGTTGGAACGACTGGTAGCTAAACTCTCTTCGCGTTACGGTATCGCCGTGTTTTTCTTCCTTTTCGTCTTTCTTTTCCGAAGAAATAGTCAATCTTCCATTGTCGTAATTCAGTTTAAAATCTCCTTTGGTCATCCCGGGTGCAGCCACATCAATTTTATATTCATCCTGGTTTTCGCTGACGTTCACAGCCGGTAAAGTTGAATTTGTGCCTGCAAAATTCCAGTTATTCCAGTCCATCATATTTCCTTCAAAGAATTTGTCGAACAACGAAGGAAATGATGAATAATCACTGTTAAATACTCTTGGTAGTGCCATAATTTAATCCTCCATTATTTTAAGTTAGACATTTTGTATTTACATTTCAGAAAAAGCAAAACCCATACCACCTAAACAACTAAGAAAGAATGACATACAACCCAGCTAATTCGATGAATTTTTGGCATTTTTTGTGAAATTTTGACACAAAATATTCTGCTGAAGATGTTTAGTGCGCCAAGGTATTGATCCTATCGTTTAAAGGCAAAACCAATCAGGAACTAACCGTTGTATAATAATTTGTATATTGCCCCTCCTTTTTTAAGAAACTAAGAACAATAAAACGATTTCGAGAAATGCTAAAAATACATTTCATACTCATCCTGATCTTATCTTTTTCGCAAATATTTGCTCAGTCGCATTGGGAAAGTATTGTAAGTGAAACCGATGAATTTAAGTACACAATCCCAACAAAAGAGCCAGTTGAAGACTGGAGAGTATTAGATTTCTCCGACGATAACTGGCAAACCGGAAACGGTGGATTTGGATATGGTGACAATGATGACACGACCGTAATTCCCGTATCGAAATCTATTTTCCTGCGCAAGGAATTTTCACTTACCAGTGCTGATATTGTTAATAACCTGATTTTGGATATCGATTACGACGATGCTTTTGTCGCCTATCTTAATGGTGTTGAAATTGGACGATCCGGAAATCTTTCCGCCGGAACCCCTACGATCAACGCATCTGTTTCCTCCGATCACGAGGCAAGACTTTACTCAGGCGGACAGCCCGAGCGTTTTTCTGTAAATAAGGAATTGGTTCAAACCGGAACAAATGTTCTGGCTGTACACATTTTAAATATCAGCCTAAACTCTTCCGACATGTCGTCGAGGATTTTCCTGAATGCAGAATTCGATGGAAGTAACATACTTTTCAGCGACGTCCCGGATTGGTTTCAGGAACCCGTGTCTTACACCTATTCGAACCTGCCTATCATAAAAATTAATACGGAGGGAAAATTCATTAAGGACGAGCCCAAGATAATGGCAAAAATGCAGATCATTAACAATGCTAACGGGGTAAACTATTTCGACGATACAACTTTTGAATATGATGGCGATATCGGCATTGAAATCAGGGGTAATACGGCACAAATGTTCCCCAAGAAAAGCTACACGGTTGAAACCCGCTTAAGCGACGGCTCGAACAACAATGTTTCAATACTGGGAATGCCAAAGGAAAACGACTGGGTGCTCCACGGCCCTTATTCTGACAAATCATTGATGAGAAATGCACTGGCATACAATATCGGTCATGGCATGAAAAATGGCTGGCATCCGCGTAACCGTTTTGTAGAGCTTGAAATTAACGGCGAGTACCGAGGAGTTTACCTGTTTGTTGAGAAAATTAAGATTGATAATAACCGTGTTGATATTGCCACCTTAAAACCCGACGATAATTCAGGCGATGAACTGACCGGCGGTTACATAATCAGCATCGACAGAGACCAGGAAGGCAGCTGGAACTCGCCCTATATGGGAAGAACCGGAAGTGTAGATGTTCCATTCTCCTATGTCGATCCGAAGTACGATGAACTCACCCCTGAACAACGCGCTTACATTAGAGAGTATATTACTGAATTTGAGGACGCGTTGCACGGTGATAATTTTAAAGATCCGGAACAGGGTTATCGCGCCTATATTGATGTGGAGTCTTTTGTCGACTATTTTATCATCACCGAATTGAGCCGCGACCTTGACGGATACAGGGTAAGTGTTTATTTCCACAAAGACAAGGACAGTAAAGGCGGAAAAATCGTCATGACTCCATTCTGGGATTACAACATCTGTTTTGGAAACGCCAACTTTTTTAGTGCAGGATACCAAATAGGATGGGCATCCGATGGTATTGGTGCCGGCGACTGGTACGAAATTCCGTTTTGGTGGGACCGGTTCAGAGAAGATCCATATTTTGAAACCGTTCTGAAATACCGATGGGAGGAACTAAGAAAAGACGTACTAAATAAAAACAACATATTCGGCTTTATCGATTCGTGTAGTTACGAGCTGAAGGATGCCCAGGTCAGAAACTTCGAGAAATTTAATATTCTGGATTCTTACGTTTGGCCAAACAATTACGTGGGAGGTACCTACCCCAACGAAATACAATATTTGAAAACCTGGATCAATGGCCGGATTGACTGGCTGGATGAACAGATGGATAAGATTGAACCTGTAACTTCCATCGATCAGGATCTTACTGCTTCAAATGAAATGAATCCGCTGGTTTATCCCAATCCGTTCAGCAACAGATTTACGGTTGAAATTGATGCAAATAGTTACACGAACATGGAAGTTGTTATTGAAAATCTGCTGGGACAGACCGTTTGCCGAAAATCGCTTAATGCCGTGCCGGGAAGGCAGCGTATTGAAATTACCTACGACGAACTGGGACAACATGGCAACATGTTCATTTATTCCATTTATTCGGGAGGTCAGCGCATAAAATCAGGAACAATCATGCACAAATAGAGTCCGACTAAAAATTAAGTACAAATTCTACCTTGAAAAAGAAACACAGGCAAGCCTTAAAATTTTTGATGTAAACGGCGGAATGGAAAAGGTCGATTAATCAAGATTCCCACTTTTGTAGTTTCCGGTGCCACAATTATTTTTTAATTGGAATACAATTATTACCGAAACAGATCAACAATTTCTTCTTTCGAAATTTGTTCGAACGGATCGTTTGAATTAATAAACTTATCGGCCAGCGAGCTTTTCCGTTCCTTTAGTTTCTGTATTTTCTCTTCTATCGAATTTTCGGTAATAAAGCGGTACACAAAAACGTGCTTGTCCTGCCCGATGCGGTGTGCCCGGTTAATGGCCTGATTTTCGGCTGCAGGATTCCACCACGGATCAAGGATAAAGACATAATCGGCCTCGGTGAGGTTAAGTCCAACTCCACCCGCTTTTAAGGAGATCAGAAAAATGCGATTTTCTTCATCATCCTGAAAATTACTGATCACCTGTTTACGATTAGTGGTCTTTCCGGTAAGCTTCGAGTAGCTCCACTTTTCTTTTTTAATGCCCCCTTCTATCAGTTCCAGGTGCGTTACAAACGACGAAAAAATGAGCACTTTGTGTTTCTCGGCCACAAGGTTACGAAGCATGCGAAAAACTTCGTCGTATTTTCCCGAACTTTCATCGGCTACTTGCTCAAAAAGCGATGGATGATTCGCCAGTTGTCGCAAACGCGTTAGTCCCTGCAAAACAACAAACTGCGATTTGTTCATCCCGTCCTTTTCAATGGTAGAAAGTATGGTATTTCGGATCACCGATTTCTCCTTATCGTACATGCGTTGTTGCCCGCCCACCATCGGACAAATGCGTACTTCTTCCATCAATGGTGGCAAATCGCTGGCTACCTCGCTTTTGGTCCGGCGCAGCACAAATGGACGGATCATCAGTTGCAGTTTCTGCTGCTGCTCCTCATTGGCGTGTTTCTCAATGGGTGTAATAAACGATCGCTTAAAAAATGCCAGGCTACCCAAAAGGCCGGGATTCAGGAAATTCATTTGCGACCACAGGTCCGACAGCGAATTTTCGATGGGAGTTCCGGTAATCACCAGTTTGTGGCGCGCTTTCATACACATCAACGCCTTATACGTTTTTGATCCTGGATTTTTAATCGACTGGCTTTCGTCAAGGATCAGGTAGAAAAACTCTTTTCCCTCCATCATTTCCAGATCATTCCGAACCGTTCCGTAGGTGGTAATAATTACATCGTAATAACCAAGTATTTTATGAATATCTTCCACCTTTTTACGCTGCGTTCCAAAATAAATAAAGGCTTTTAACGACGGGGTAAACTTCTCGATCTCAGCGTGCCAGTTATGCACCAGCGAAGTGGGAACCACAATCAGGCTGGCCGGCTGATCCGGTGTTTCAGCTTCTTTGTCGATGGCAAACATATCCAGTTGCCCCGAATTATCAAGCGGATCTGAAATAGTTATGCCTTGAGCTTTACGTTTCAGTTTAAGCAATAGAGTTAGTGTTTGCAGCGTTTTTCCGAGTCCCATATCGTCGGCCAGACAAGCCCCCATTCCGTTTTTGTATAAACCGTACATCCACTGAAATCCTCCTTCCTGATAGCCCCGTAACCGGGCTTTTAATTTTGCCGGAACAACGAGGTCCTCTTTTTCGGTATTTAACAGTTCGAGGTATTTTTGCTTTACTTCCTTATCAATTTCCTGAACCGATTCCTGCAGCAAGGTAAAATGATGCTTTTCAAACCTGATCTTTTTCCCGTGGTCCTTTCCAAACGGCAGCAAACCTTTGTAACGCGCAAACCACTCATCCGGTAAAACAGCAATTTCACCATTGGGCAATTCAAATTCCTTAATATTATTCAGAATGTATTTTTTCAGTTTGATGAAAGGAATCTGAAACTCGCCAAAACGAACAACGGCAAACACATCAAACCAGTCGCCTTTGGTCTGGGCCTTGATTTCGAGTTCGCGGCTGCCGGTAAAGTACTTTTTCCCGGTGTTTTCTTGTTTTAACCGAATCCCGGAGCGTTCCAATTCCGCGCGATGCCGACTTAACCAATCCAAGAGAAAATACAAGGCATTTTGCAATTCCAGAACCTCCATTCCTTTCAATGAGAAAGCGCCATTATCTTCCAATAAACCGATCTTTTTTAAACGACGAAGGACCTTCTCTTCCCATGCCTGATCACGGCGGGTCTTGTAAAATTCAAAG
The DNA here is from genome assembly GCF_037646455.1 of Maribellus mangrovi. Lineage (NCBI taxonomy): Bacteria > Pseudomonadati > Bacteroidota > Bacteroidia > Marinilabiliales > Prolixibacteraceae > Maribellus > Maribellus mangrovi. Next base: position 875,032 of record NZ_JBBIXN010000002.1, read on the forward strand.
CTTTTTTCAACTTTCCTGAAACTAACCGCGGTTTGCTTTTTTGCGTTGGGAAGAAAACTCTCCTGCCCGTAATTAAATCGAAGTACAAGCGCAGGTTGTGCCTGCAGGTTGGTTTCCAGCGACAGTTCTGCCGATCTCTCGAGCTGTTCCTCACGAATTGTGAATCCGGTGGCTTTTACATCGAAATCTCGAATCGTTTTGAGGATAAAACCCGAGTAATATTTGTCCTCGATGGTGTTGGGCACCGAAACAAAATCCTTCTCAAAAAAGGGCAAAAGTTTTCTGGCATTTAGTTTTTCAAAAGCCAGCAACTGCCTGCGGTACAACAACAAACACGGATCGTTGGCAATAATGGTGCAGGTTCGTTCCGAAATCAACAGTTCCCTTTCTTCGAGAAACAATTTCAATTTGTAACGTGTCTGCATTTCGGTACGCTCGAAATGAAACTCGGGGCGCGCAAAAACTGGCGGCACCTCAACCACATCTTCATCGTATAAATTCGAATATTGGGCTTCCTTCAGAAACAACCTGACCGGGCTCAACATTAAAATCGAGACCACTTCCATCATCGCATTTTCCATAAATGGAACCACCTGCTGCTCGTACACTCCCGTGTCGATGGAAGAATAAAATGATGCTACACTTCCGGAACGCGAAAAACGTTTTACCAGGCGCTCGTCACTGTAACGTTCAATGATCTTTACCAACTCTTTTTCGTAAGGGTTCCACGTGTAGTCACCCGTATCAAAATCATGCGGCTTAAGCAAACGAACCACTGAATAAAATTTTTCACGTTTTCTGATCAGGAACGGTTGGAATACCTTTCCCAGAAAACGATGATCGGTGAGTGCTATGATAAATTCGAGTTCTTCCATGTGCTTGTTTCAGAAAGCCGTTTCCTTATTGAGTTCGATCGCGCTAATTCAAAAATCCAAAAGAACCTCAAATATAAAAAGCTATTGCGAAACGCAGCGAATCCGCCTCATTGTTTTTCTTATATTTGTTTAGAAACCTAATAAAGAATTAATGCAACACCTGAAAGTACCACCGATTGATGCAGAAAATACGATAAAGCTTGAACAGGTATCAAAACTAATTGAAGAAAAAGGCGCCCTTCAAAGCATTGAAGTTATCAACTGGCCGGATTATCCTTACAAGCCGGAATTAAAATTTAGGATTGCGCATACCGGAACAGAGATCTGGCTTAAATTTTACGTGAGGGAAAAATACATCAGGGCACTTGAAACCCGCACAAATGGCGATGTGTATAAGGACAGTACTGTGGAGTTCTTTATAGCTTTGAACAACGACAGATACTATAACTTTGAGTTTAGTTGCATTGGTACTATTCATGCAGGTTATGGAACGGGACGCGGTAAACGCTTACTGGTTAATCCGAAAATCGCCGAAAAAATTGAAGTTACATCGAGTTTGGGAGAGCAGCCGTTTGAAGAAAAACAAGGTGATTTTAAGTGGGAAATGATGATTAAAATCCCCATTGATTGTTTTGCCTTCGATAAATTATCGAGTTTAAAAGAATTACAGGCAAAAGGTAATTTCTACAAATGTGGCGACGAAACTTCGGAACCGCATTTTGTGAGCTGGAATCCGATAAATACCAAAACGCCGGATTATCACCGTCCGGAATTCTTTGGTGAAATAGAATTTGAATAGCACTTTATACTGTTTATTTTTCTTGTATTTTAATTGAACAAAAATTGATCTGATTGGTTAAGATTATGAAATTAAGTTAGTAAAGGTTTTCAGGCCTTCTGGAACAATTTGTATCATCAATATTAACTTGTAGTGAAGACCGAAAATGGAGCTATTTGATATTACCGCCCTAAAGATCTCGAAAGTTGTAACCACAACTTACAGCACTTCTTTCTCGTTGGCTACCAGCATGATGAGAAAAGAAATGCGCGATGCAATCTATGCCATTTATGGTTTCGTTCGTTTAGCCGACGAGATTGTAGATACTTTTCATGCACACGACAAGGAAGCGTTGCTCGATAGACTGGAAACAGATCTTAAAAGTGCTTTGCAAAATCATATTAGCTTAAATCCGGTGCTACACGCATTTCAGTTGGTTGTGCATAAATACCAGATTCCTTTCGAGTACATCGTTGCTTTTTTAGACAGTATGCGCAGCGATCTGCACAAAAAGACCTACACAGATAAGAATGAAACGGACTCCTATATTTACGGTTCGGCCGATGTGGTTGGCTTAATGTGTTTAAAGGTTTTCACGCTTCGCGACGATGATATGTTCGAACGTTTAAAAGAACCGGCCATGCGTCTGGGATCTGCCTTTCAGAAAGTGAATTTCTTACGCGATATAAAATCCGACTCGGAAGAACTGGGTAGAAGTTATTTTCATCATTTGCAAAACGCAGAATTTACCGAGGAGAAGAAGTTGCTCATTATTTCGGAAATAGAAAATGATTTCGCTGTTGCCTATCAAGGCATTAAACAATTGCCGGGAGATGCCCGAATAGCTGTATTACTTGCTTATCTTTATTATCAGAAATTACTCTTTAAATTAAAGGTAACTCCATCCGGAAAAATTAAAGAAAGACGAATTCGTGTTCCAAATTCCGTTAAAATGGCATTAATGGTAAAAGCTGTTGTACTGGGAAAATTTAATATTTTATGATAACAGAACAAGTAATACTGGTGGATGAAAACGATCTGGAGACGGGTGTTATGGAAAAAATGGAGGCGCACCGAAATGCTGTTTTGCATCGGGCGGTTTCTGTCTTTATTGTGAACAGTAAGGGAGAATGGCTTTTGCAGCAACGTGCTTTTAGTAAATACCACTCCAACGGCTTATGGACAAACACGTGCTGCAGCCACCCGCGACCCGGCGAAAGTAGCCTGGAAACGGCTAAGAGACGCCTGAAAGAAGAAATGGGAATGACTGCTGAACTTTCCGAGATGTTTCACTTTATCTACAAGGAGCCACTCGACAACGAATTGACCGAGTACGAGTTGGATCACGTGTTTATCGGTTTCAGCGACGAACACCCCAATATAAACACCGACGAAGTATTCAACTGGAAATATGTAACTTACGATGAACTAAAAAAGGACATTGACAAGCACCCGGAGAATTACACCGTTTGGTTCCTTAAGATTGTGGACCGGGTACATCAACATTTAAATAAATGATTGTAAACATCATACTGGTTATCCTTTCATTTGCCTTCATGGAATTGGTTGCATGGTCGAACCACAAATTCATTATGCACGGTTTTTTGTGGAAATGGCATGCCGATCATCATGTAAACGACCACAAGAAAAATGCGTCGCAAACCGACCTCTATAATCCGGGGTTTGAGAAGAACGATTACTTTTTCCTGGTTTATGCGATTCCTGCTATTATCCTTTTGGCGCTCGGATTTTATTTTTCAATTTCCGCTTTAATCGCTATCGGAATTGGCATTTCGCTTTATGGATTGACGTACTTTACAATCCATGATGTGATGATCCATCAGCGGCTGAAAATACCTTTTCTTACTCATCCAAAAAGCAAGTACCTGCAGGCCGTTGCCGAAGCACATCTGGCACATCACCGGGGCAAGAATGTAAAAGATTTCAACAATTATGGATTGCTTATTTTTCAACCTCGATTTTTAAAGAAATAAATGTCGTTATACTTCCTGCTTTTGCTGATTACCGGTATTGTTCCCTTGTCGTTGAGTTTCGACAAGCGGCTTCGGTTTTATAAATCCTGGAAATATGTGTTACCTTCCATCATTGCCGTGGCAGCTGTATACATTGCCGTCGATGTTTATTTTACCAAAATGGATTATTGGGGATTTAACCCAAGCTACCTTTCGGGCATTTACCTTTTTCATTTGCCAATTGAAGAAGTGCTGTTTTTTGTGGTGGTTCCATACGCCAGCATCTTTCTGCACGAATCGATCCTTGAATATTTCCCGCAGGTAAAATTGGGTCATAAATTCAATACTGTACTCACCATTTTTTTAGTACTACTCAGTTTTGACCTACTAATTTCGAATACTGAAAAGAGTTACACCTTCTATATTTTCACCAAACTGGCCGTCGTTTTGATTCTGGCACTTTGGTTTCGTTCCCGGGCTATAAGGTCTTTTTACCTGACGTTTATCGTCATTCTCATCCCTTTTCTTATCGTAAACGGCATCCTCACAGGATCGTTTATCGATGAAGAAGTAGTTTGGTACAACGATGCAGAAACCCTTGGAATTCGTATTTTTACTATACCTGTTGAAGATTTTGCGTATGCCTTTAGCATGATCCTGCTTAATCTTCTGCTGATTGAAAAACTAAAAAAACTCTACTGATCCTTGCAACAGCAATTCGATAAAATAGCGGATTACCTCGACCTCCACTTTACTAAAGTTGTGCTCTTTTTTGTGGTGTTTTACGGGGTTGGAATTATCGGTTTGTCGATACCAGCTACCTACCCCATTTTTACAAAACTAACACCACTCGCACTTTTACTGAGCACGGTTGCCATGGCCTTTTTTCATCGCACATATTCCGAAAAAGCACTGGCCTTTTTTGGCGTCATCTACCTGATCGGATTTGGCGTTGAAGTGATTGGGGTGAATACCAAATTAATTTTTGGACATTATACTTATGGAAGTGGACTTGGACCAAAGCTATTAGAAACTCCACTCATTATCGGGGTGAACTGGTTATTGCTGGTCTATGCGGCCAATTCAGTGATCGAACGATTTGTAAGTAATCGCTTCGGAGTGATTTTGCTGGCCGGCTTAGCACTTGTGGGTTACGATCTGATCCTTGAACAGGCAGCGCCTTTGATCGATATGTGGAGCTGGCAAAACAATACAGTTCCTGTGCAAAACTACCTCGCCTGGCTGGTATTGGCGGTCTTACTTTCAGGAGTACTGCTTTTTTCGGGAGTACCCGTAAAAAACCGACTGGCACCCGTAATTTTAAGCTGCCAGACCCTCTTTTTTATTGTATTACTTTTTACACTGAACAGGCCGTGATCATAAAAGCAAAACATAACGCCATAATTGATCCGTTTTTTCGATGGTACGTCATCCGGAAAATGAAACGATCATTCCATGAGCTTATAATCAATTCGGATGTTGAAGACCAAGGCAAACCTATTTTGCTGATCTGCAACCACAACAGTTGGTGGGACGGCATCTGGGCATTGCACCTCAACCAGCAAAAATTTCATCGTAAATTTCATTTTATGATGCTGGAGGAACAACTCAAAAAAAATTGGTTTTTCCAATACACAGGCGGATTCTCAATTCGAAAATCTGACCGAACAGCAGTGGAATCGCTTAATTATGCAGCTGAATTGCTTGAAAATAAAAACAACCTGGTGTTGATGTTTCCGCAGGGAAAATTACAAAGCATGCACCGCAGAACGTTTACTTTCGAGAAGGGTATTGAGCGCATTCTCAAACGAACAAATAACGAAGTCGAGCTCGTGTTTGAAGTAAACCTGGTAGATTACTTTTCACAGGCAAAACCGAGCGTTTATTTGAACGCGACTGTTTACAGCGGTGAATATTCTCTGAATGCGATACAGGAAGCATACAACGCCTTCTACCGGGAATGTATTCAACAACAAGAAAAAAAGGAAGTTTAATATGTCGATCGTTGCCTGGTTTATATTCGGATTTGCAGTGCTTCAACTTGTCGTTGCGCTGGTCAACGTCTTGTTTCGTCAAGCTCTGCCCCAACCCGATCCTGATTTTCAACCTTTGGTTTCAGTAATGATCCCTGCACGAAACGAGGAACAAAATATTGGGCAAATTTTAAAAGATGTACAGGGGCAGTCGTACAAAAATATCGAGGTGCTGGTCTTTAACGATCAGTCGGAGGACCAAACAGCAGCGATTGTTGAAGATTTTGCTGCTGCCGACGAACGTATTAAGTTGATCAATTCCGAAGGACTGCCTGAAGGCTGGCTGGGAAAAAATCATGCCTGTTACAGGCTGGCTCAAAAAGCAAAAGGAGATTATTACCTCTTTCTGGATGCCGATGTCAGAGTCAGTGGAAACATCGTTCACCAGGCAATTGGCATGGTCAGAAAACACCAACTCGGACTATTGACAATTTTCCCCCGACAGATGATGAATACATGGGGCGAATGGCTGGTAGTTCCTTCCATGAATTACATTCTTCTGACGCTACTTCCGCTTGTAATGATTCGTTTATCGAACTTTGAGTCCATTTCTGCCGCCAACGGTCAGTTCATGCTTTTCGATGCCCAAACTTACAGACAACAAGAGCCTCATTTGAAACACCGGATGACACGTGTTGAAGACATTAGCATTGCCCGGTCATTCAAAAAAGCAGGCATCAAAATTGGCTGCCTTACAGGCACAAACGATATTCGCTGCCGAATGTACAGCGGTTTCAACAACGCACTGCAAGGACTTTCGAGAAGTGTGATCATGTTTTTTGGTAACTCCATTTTTATGACCCTCCTTTTTTGGACGGTCAGCACCCTCGGATTTCTATTCGTGTGGTTTGTCCTGCCACCTGGCAGCTTTGTAATGTATGTGCTGATCTTGCTCTTCACACGTGTTTTTATATCGTTTGCCAGCCAACAAAACATTTTAAAAAACCTGTTGTTAGGATTTTTTCAGAAGTGGGTGCTGGGATATGTGATTTTTATTGCTTTACGCTCGCAACTGCAAAGTACATTCGAATGGAAAGGAAGACAAGTATAATACTATTTACTTTAGTGGTATTTCCGTTGCTGTTGGCAGCTTCTGAAAAAACACGGATCTACCAGGCATTTATTCACAACCGGATGGAAGACTGGAAAGCGGTGATCGATGACATGGAAAGCCACAAAACCAGTGAAACTGCCCGGCTTGCCAAACTGGTGAATTACCAGTACGGATACATTGGCTATTGTTTGGGCGTTGAAAAAGACAAGGAGGCACGCAATTACCTCGAAAAGGCCGAAAAAAATTTGGATATGTTGGAAGACGAGGGATACAGACCGTCAGATATCCACGCATACAAATCGGCTTTTTACGGATATAAAATTGGCTTATCACCAATCAAAGCCCCTATTTTCGGGCCTAAAAGCGTTAAGCAGGCTGAACTGGCTATCGAAGCCGATTCAACCAATCCAATGGGCTACATTCAGCAGGGCAATGCGCAATTTTACATGCCGCCGATTTTTGGCGGATCAAAAACCGAGGCCATCAAAAAGTTCGGGAAAGCCTTGCAACTGATGAAACAAAATGGAGAATCGGTGGAAAACGACTGGAACTATCTGAGCTTACTGGTTTTGATTGCGCAGTCGTACGAAGAAATGGAAAAATGGGAACAGGCAGAAAAATATTATATGCAGGCCCTGGCCGCAGAACCCGATTTTAAGTGGGTAAAAGACGAATTGCTGCCGGGATTAATCAAGAAAAAAAACGATGAATAAAAAAGTATTGGTTGTAGGTGCAGGACTTGGCGGCTTGGCCACTGCCCTTCGTTTGGTAAAAAGGGGTTATTCGGTTGAAATGATCGAGAAAAACGAGCAGGCCGGCGGACGGTTGAACCAGATCAAAAAAGACGGTTTTACTTTCGATACCGGGCCAAGTTTTTTCAGCATGTCCTACGAATTTGAAGAGTTTGCAAGAGATTGCAACATCGAGCTTCCATTCGATTATTTCGAACTCGATCCTTTATATTCGGTGAATTTTAAAGACAATCCGAGAACTTTTCACCTGTTTAAAGATGCCCAAAAACTGGCCGAACAGTTTGCGGAGATCGAACCCGATTTTCAGGAAAAGTTTGAGAAATACCAGAAAAAAGCCGGTGCACTTTTCAACGATACGGTTGACCTGGTGATAAAGCAGAATTTTAATTCGATGTTGCATTACATCTTCACGCTGATGCGTGTAAATCCCGTGCATATTCCCGTGCTTTTTAAAAGTTTCTATCAACACGTTAATAAGTACTTTTCGTCGAAAGAAGCCGTACAGATCATTTCGCTGGTCGCTTTTTTTCTGGGCCGAACGCCTTTCGATACCATGGCCATATACAGTCTGCTGTCGTACACCGAGTTCAAACACGACGGCTACTACAACGTAAAAGGCGGGATGTACAAAATTGTTGAAGGATTGGTAAAAGAACTCGAAAAGGAAAACATCAGGATTCATTACAATACCGAAATCACCGGATTCGAAGAAAAAAATGGCAAACTGCTTAGCCTGATTGACCAAAACGGCAAAAAATGGCAGTCCGACAGCTACCTGATCAATTCGGATGCAGCCTGGTTCCGAGGAAATATTTTTAAACGCAAAGCTTATTCTGAAAAGAAATTGGACAAGATGAGCTGGACCATGGGCTACCTTACTTTTTATGTGGGCATCAAACGTAAACTACCAATGGTCGACCATCACAATTACTACCTGGGCGGCAACTACGAAGCTTATGCCAACAACATCATGCAAAATCCTGATACTCTCGAAAAACCTTACTACTACGTAAACGTTCTGTCGAAAAATAATGCCGACTGCGCCCCCGAAGGCTGCGAAAGTTTGTTCTTTGTTTGCCCAGTGCCAAACCTCTACCACAAACCCGACTGGAGCGACAAACAGGAAATTGTTAACAGCATAATCGATGACTTCTCCGAAAGAATTGGGGTGAACATTCAAAAAGAGATCGTTACACAAACCATTTATACCCCCATCGAATGGCGCGACCGTTTTAACCTGCACCGGGGAAGCGGACTTGGACTTTCACACAACATGAACCAGATTGGACACATGCGACCAAGAAATGTTGATGAAAAATACAACAACGTTTTTTACGTCGGAGCTTCCACTGCTCCGGGCGCCGGCTTGCCGATGGCCATTATCAGTTCGAAACTTGCATTTGAACGAATTGATAAACACTTCCGTTAAACTGTTGTTAGTGTTGTGGGAAATTCCTTTAATTATAGCTTGTGAAACGAGCATGAAAAAATCTCACAAAACGTGAATGATTATAAACATGGACGTTCTCCATATTACTCGGGATAACCTTAAGAATAAACAATTATAAACAGATGAATCAACTCGAAATAATAAAGCAAGAACTTGGTAAACCTTATCACGACCTTGAATTTTTAATGCACTGTTTCAGGGAAGTGCTTGAAGAAAACGGCGAAGCAGAACTGGCGAAAACAATGCCCTGGATTTGTGACCACAGCAGTTTTGAATCCGTTTATTTTAGTCGAAAGCATTTTCATTTGTTTTCCATCTCATTTCAATTGCTGAACCTGGTTGAAACCAACGGAGCCGTGCAAAACCGCCGGGCCACTGAAGAAGAGAGCTCGCTGGAATCGATCAATGGTTTGTGGGCCAACAGCTTAAAACTTTTAAAAGACAATAATATTTCTGAGCAGCAAATTCTGGAAATGCTTTCAGAAATTGAAGTTCAACCAGTGCTGACCGCTCATCCCACGGAAGCCAAACGCCCGGTGGTGTTAAAAAAATACCGCGAATTGTACTTGCTGTTGGTAAAACGCGAAAACTCGATGTACAACTCTTACGAACAGGAGGAAAACCGGAACCAGATCAAACGACTAATCAATGCAATCTGGAACATCGATGAATTTTACATGGAAAAACCCAACGTGGAAACCGAGTTGGAAAATGTGATCCATTATTTTACCAATGTGTTTCCCGAAATCGTTACCATCAATAACCGAAGGCTGATACAAGCCTGGCAATATGCCGGATTCGATCCAAAAAAACTGATCCGGTCAAATACTTATCCGCAACTGCGTTTTGGCACCTGGATTGGTGGTGATCGCGACGGACATCCGTTTGTAACGGCCGATGTAACTCAACGCACGCTGCAAAAACTCAGGCTGAATGCGTTTCTTGTTATTAAAAATGAACTAAGCAAACTGGCCGAGGACATGAGTTTTTATTTTCGGATCAACCAGTTACCCGCCACAATTTCAAAACGTCTGAAGGAAATTATTGCTGAAAATGCCGACGAATTAAAACCGCTGATTGCCGGAAATCGCCGCGAGGCCTTTAAACTTTTTGTACTCTTGCTCATTTCCAAACTTCCTGTAAAAATTGGCCGCGAACAGTCGTTCGAACTTCTAGATACTCCCGGTAGTTACAGCAATTCCAGACAATTGCTTCGCGATCTGGAGATTCTTAAAGACGGTCTTTTTGAACTGGTAAAGGATTCGCTGGTACATAATTCGGTGTATCACACCATTCAAATTGTTAAGACTTTTGGATTCCATTTAGCCGAACTCGATGTACGTCAGAACAGTGCTTATTACGAAAAAGCATTGCATCAGATTCTTGATGCGTCGAACTCCGATTGGACAGAACAAGAAAAATCGGAAATTATTAGAAAAGAATTGAGCTCAAACCGGCCGTTTATCCGTCACTGGAATGAATTACCGACCGAGGCTAAAAGTGCCCTCGACTGTTTTGCCGTGCTCGAAAATCATTACAACAAATATTCGGGTTACGCACTGGGTTCGCTCATTATTAGCATGACGCGGACCGTTGACGACCTGCTCACAGTATACATTCTTGCACGTGAAGCCGGACTGACCGAATTTGAGGATAAGCTAATTTTGAAGCTTCCTGTTGTTCCGCTGTTCGAAACCATCGACGATCTCATTGCCAGTCCAAAGATCATGGAGGAATACTTTTCGTATCCCGAGGTGCAAAAAAGTCTGGAATACCAGCGTAAGCAAAACAATCGAAAACGCAAGATACAGGAAGTGATGATCGGTTACAGCGACAGCAATAAAGACGGCGGTATTCTGGCCAGCACCTGGTACCTTTACAAAGCGCAAAAGGAACTCACCGAAATTGCCAACAAATTCGATATCGACCTGAAATTCTTCCACGGTAAAGGAGGTTCAATCAGCCGTGGTGCCGGCCCGATCCACTGGTTTTTACGCAGCCTGCCCAACGGAACGCTTTCCGGAAAAATAAAAATGACAGAACAGGGCGAAACCATCGAAAAGAAATATGCCAACAAAATAAATGCAGCCTATAACCTCGAATTGATGTTATCGGGGAGTACGCTGAACACCTTAATGCACAAACAACATCCGGAAGGCAATGCCACTGCCGCCGAAATAGTTGAATACATGGGTGCCGAAAGCAAGAAGTTTTATGTAGAGTTGCTCCGCGACAAACATTTTCTCGAATTCTTCCGCCAGGCTACCCCGATCGATGTGATTGAACAAAGCAAGATCGGTTCCCGTCCTTCACGTCGTACCGGTCAGCAGACTTTTGAAGACTTACGTGCCATACCCTGGGTATTCAGTTGGGGACAATCGCGTTTTCACATCACCAGTTGGTACGGTGTTGGTTCAACATTGGAGAAGCTCAAAAAAGAACATCCCGACAAGTATCGTTCGTTAAAAGAACTGATTCGGGGAAGCCATTTTGTACGCTACGTATTTACCAATATCGATACCAGTTTAGCCAGTTCCGACGAGGAGATCATGAAACTGTATGCTTCGCTGGTGAAAAGCGACGAAGTCAGAAATTCGATTCTTCCAAATATCCTCGACGAGCTTATGAAAACACGCGAACATACCCAGGAACTGTTGGGTCGCCCGATGCAGGAAAGACGAAAAAACCATTTTTATTCAACTGCATTGCGTGCAGAAGCTCTCGACGTGTTACACAAAAACCAGGTGAGCAACCTTGGCTTGTGGCGAAACACCGACTTTGAATCGGAAGCCGATAAGGAAAAGACTTTAAACGAATTGCTGATCTCGGTGAATGCCATTTCAAATGCCATGGGTACAACCGGATAATCAATTCTCCCGACAGATATTTTTTCGGAACGACTCTATTTCAGCCATATATTGTAAATTCATCACAGTGTCGGTTCAAGAAATAATTGCGATTATTTCCAAAGCGATTCGTGTTTGAGGCAAGCTTACTTTTTAAATAATATCTTATCTTTGAGAAATGTTTTTAAAGTATTTTAAAATATACTCAGCCGAATGAAGAAGATTATCGTAAAAAGTATGCTGATTGCATTCATGATCAGTTTACTATCCTGCAACAGAACTGAAACGCCAAAGTATAAAGATGCAACCGTTTCAACCGATGAACGGGTGGAAGATTTGTTGTCGAGAATGACACTTGAAGAGAAATTCTGGCAACTATTCATGATACCCGGTGATCTTTCCGATGGCAATGAACGATACAAAAACGGCATATTTGGGTTTCAGGTGGCCACCAAAGGAAAATCAGAAAATTCGGCCGAACAATTACTCGATTATTCGGGCGGCGGCGCTGCAACCGAGACTGCCGAACTGGTCAACAGTATTCAAAAATATTTTGTGGAAGAAACCCGTTTAGGAATCCCGATCATCGCTTTCGATGAAGCGCTGCACGGATTGGTGCGGCCTGAAGCTACTGCCTTTCCGCAATCAATTGCCCTGGCTGCAACCTGGGATACAGCGATGGTTAGTAGTGTGGCCAACGCCATTGCTTTGGAGGTAAAATCCCGCGGTATCCGGCAAATTCTTTCGCCGGTCGTAAATATTGCACGTGATGTTCGCTGGGGCCGCGTTGAAGAAACCTACGGTGAAGATCCTTACCTGACTTCTCGTTTGGGTGTGGCTTTTATGTCGCAATTCGAGAAAAAGGGAGTGATCACTACTCCAAAACATTTTGTGGCTAATGTTGGCGACGGTGGCCGCGACAGTTATCCCATTCACTTCAACGACCGCTTGCTGGAAGAAATTTACTACCCTGCATTTAAAGCGGCTTTTCATGAAGCCAATGCCTGGTCGGTAATGACTTCTTACAATTCGCTTGATGGGAGACCGTGTACGTCCAACGACTGGCTGCTGAATAAAAAGCTTAAAGAAGATTGGGGATTTCAGGGATTTGTAATCTCGGATGCAGGAGCCACAGGCGGCGCCAATGTATTGCATTTTACTGCTCATAATTATGCCGAATCAACTGAACAGGCCATCGAAAATGGATTGGACGTTATCTTTCAAACCTCCTACGATCACTACCCGCTTTTTTGGGAAGCCTTTGAAAAAGGGATGATTGATGAAGCTGCTATCGATGAAGCGGTTCGTCGTGTATTGCGCGCCAAATTTAAACTCGGTTTATTTGAAAATCCTTACATCGATGTAGAAGAAGCAGCCAAATGGAACGGTACAAAAAAACACCGCGAAATTGCAAAGCAGGCCGCCCTTGAGTCGATTGTTTTATTAAAAAACGATAAGCAAACACTTCCGCTCGATCCCGGAATTTCCTCTATTGCAGTTATTGGAGTGGATGCTGAAGAAGCCCGCCTTGGTGGCTATTCCGGCCCCGGAAACGATCCGGTGAGCATTCTTGACGGCATAAAAAGCAAAGTGCAGGGGGAAGTGGGTTATGTTCCGGGATGTGGCAGAGAAAAGGTAGAGTTTGTAACTATTCCAACAAAAAATCTGCTTACCGAAAATGGCCAGAGAAACGGGCTGAATGGTGAATATTTCAGCAATTCGAAGCTGGAAGGGGATCCCGTACTTACCCGCATCGACAGGCGGATGAAATTTGGATGGACGCTCTTTTCTCCCGATCCCGAGAAAATTGATTACGACTGCTATTCCATTCGCTGGACCGGTAAACTGGTAGCTCCCGAAACAGGTACTTTTGAGATTGGTGTTGAAGGTGATGACGGTTACCGGATATATATCAACAACAAACTGTTACTCGACAACTGGCGAAAGCAAACATATCAGCGCAAAACCGTTGAATATGCTTTCAGGAAAGACAAGGAATACGACCTTCGAATTGAATACTACGAAACCATTGGCAATGCCCGTTTTAACCTGATCTGGAACATTGGTGTTCAGGACAACAACGAACGTAAAATTCAGGAAGCCGTTAACCTGGCTCGAAAAAGTGATGTGGCAGTTGTGGTTGCAGGAATCGACGAAGGCGAGTTTAACGACCGTGCCTACCTCTCACTTCCCGGGAAACAGGAAGAAATGATCCAAAAAATAGCTGCAACAGGAAAACCGATGGTTGTAGTTCTGGTAGGTGGAAGTGCCATTACTATGCAAAACTGGATCGATAAAGTTCCCGCAATACTCGATGTATGGTACCCCGGCGATGACGGTGGAAATGCCGTGGCCGATGTGCTGTTTGGCGACTATAATCCGGCCGGACGCTTGCCGATCACTTTCCCGGTACACGAATCGCAACTTCCATTGTACTACAACCATAAACCAACCGGACGAGGCGACGATTACCACAACCTGACCGGTAAACCGCTGTTCCCTTTTGGCTATGGACTGAGTTATTCCACATTTGAATACAGCGATTTCAGTTTCGACAAAAAGCAAATAGCGTCCGACGAAACAACGACAGTAAGTTGTACTGTCACCAACACCGGAGATTACAATGGCGACGAAGTGGTGCAACTGTACATCCGCGACCTGTTCGCTTCGGTGGCGCGACCGGTAATGGAACTCAAAGGATTCGACCGGATTCATCTGAAAAAAGGGGAAAGCAAAAACGTAAGTTTCAAAATCACACCTGAATTGCTGAGCATGCTTAACGAACAACTGGAGCGTGTGGTTGAACCCGGCGATTTTAGGATCATGATCGGCGCCTCATCAAACGATATTCGACTGCGAGGTATTTTGAACGTAAAAGACAACAACTAAAACATAATGAAACACTTTACCATGAACTTGATCAGTACAGCAAAAAAGTGCTACAATCCCATAAGTATTTTCCTGATGATTTTGGCCTTATTGATGAGTGCCTGCACCTCAGAAAAAGGACATATATACCAAACTGAAAACTGGAGTTTCACCGTAAACACAAAAGGTCAGATCCTTTCCTGGATCGATGAGATCAACCGGCAGGAACTTCTTTTACCCGATCAGGAAACTTACATCCTTTCGTTAAAAGTTGATTCTTCCATCCTGCATCCCGTAAATGCAGCTTTTTCTGAAGAAGATGAGAGTATGACTTTGGAATATGAGAATGGAGTATCAGTTGAGTTGACGGTGTTGCCGAGAAAAAAACATATCAGTTTCGAGATTGCATCGGTTTCTGACGAAGAAGGAATTGATGCCGCAGTTTGGGGACCTTATTACACCAAACTGAATAAAAGCATTGGCGAAGTGGTAGGCATTGCTCAGGGCGAAAATTTGACGCTCGGCCTGCAAGCACTGAACGCCAAAACACTTGGCGGTTACCCGTGGAAAGACGACGATTTCCTTCCCCAGATGGATATTTTCAGCCAGTCGGACGTGAACAACATGACCAAGGAAGAAGGCACGCCTTATACCCTGTATTCGGTAGAAGCTGCCAAACCCGTACACAACGGAAGTTCATTGCAGGCTTACACACGTAACCGCAATCATGACCGTATTATTGAAAACTGGGGAAATAAAAAATACCTGGCTCCTGCCTATGACGACGGTGGATTAACAGGTTCGAAAATAGCTTTGTTTGGTTGTCCGACAGATGAAACGCTGAACACGATCGGAGAGCTTGAAGTAGCTGAGGGACTTCCCCACCCTACGATCGACGGGCAATGGGTAAAGAAATCGCCTGTTATTAATTCTTCTTACATCATTATGGACTTTGATGAAGAGAGCATCAATGAATGTCTGAAATATACCAAGATGTCAGGCTTCAATTACCTCTATCACAGTCACCCTTTTGCATCGTGGGGACATTTCCCGTTGATCAAAGAGAAATTCCCTAACGGATATGACGGTATGAAGGCCTGTGTGGAGAAAGCGGAAGAAGAAGGCATTTACATTGGCACACACACGCTCAGTAATTTTATCAATACCAACGATGAATATGTAACGCCGGTTCCCGACGACCGACTGGCAAGAGTCGGCAATTCGATCATTACCAAAAGCCTTGGCGAAGATGAAATTGAAATTGATATTGAATCGCCGGAATTCTTCAACCAGATTCAGAACAACAACCTGCGCAGTGTTGTCATCGAAGATGAGATCATTCGTTATGGTGCAGTCAGCGAAACGGCTCCCTGGAAATTGCTCGACTGCCAGCGTGGTGCTTTTGGCACTTCAGCAGCATCGCATGAAAAAGGTGAAACCATCGGGATGCTGGCCGATCATGCCTATAAAGTATTTTTGGGGGATGCGGATCTAAACAAGGAAATTGCCGAAAACATTGCCGACTTTATGAACTATACCGGAGTGCGGATGCTCGATTTCGATGGCGTGGAAGGCACCTCATCCACCGGAATGGGAAAATACGGTGAAGCGCTTATGGTTTCGCAGTGGTACAATCACCTGAACGACGATCTGAAAAGTCATTTTTTAGTAGGCTCGAGCAGAACGGCACATTACCTGTGGCACATTTATTCGCGCATGAACTGGGGCGAGCCCTGGTACGCCGGATTTCGGGAAAGCCAGACCGAATACCGCCTGCGCAACCAGGCTTTTTACAAACGTAACCTGATGCCCGGTATGTTGGGCTGGTTCAGAATGACCTCCTCCACCACCCTCGAAGATATTGAGTGGCTGATGGCTCGTTCGGCGGGGTACGATGCAGGTTTTGCCTTTGTAACAGACATGACCTCAATTAAAGAAAATGGAAATTCCGACGAGATATTTGCCATCCTTAACATTTGGGAAACTGCCCGTTTGGCCGGTGTATTTAACGAACGGCAGAAAGAAAAAATGCGCGATATCTCCACCGAATTCCGTTTGAAAAAATCCGACGATAATACACTTGAATTGACACAGGTTTATTCCAACAAATTCAAACACGAGAATAAAACCCGTCAACCCGGTGAACCGTTATACTCTACTTTCAGTTTTGAAAATACGGGTGATACACAGCCAATGGGTATGATCATCACGGCAAAAAACGCAGACATATCAAACATCAAAATTGAAATCAATAATTATAAAAACCTCGAATTCCCGATCGTACTGGAAAAAGATCAAAGTATAAAGATTGAGGATGGCAAAACAGCGGTAGTTTACGATAAAAACTGGAACGAAATTCGTAGTATAGCGCTACAAAATACAGATACTTCGGTGCAAAAAGGGAAACAAACTGTTACTTTTGACTGTAGTTTCTCAAACGCCGGTGATGATGCATCAGCGGGTGTGGAGCTGATTTTAAAAGGCGACACCGAACAAATTAAAATGAAATAAAAGTACAATAATGAAAACTGCCCTTTGGATATCACTTCTGCTTTTTACGCTGGTTTCTTGCTCCAATTCGGGAAAAGAAAAAACAGCAGATGTATCGGAAACCTCATCGAAGAAAGCGATCCTTTATGTTTCCTACGACGGTAAGTACAAGCTGAACGTTAAACAACTTGGAAGCAAGCAGATTGAAGTCACCGATCAGAACAAAGGAGAAGTTTATATGCTTGTTCAGACCGAAGCTGCCAGCGGCGCCAAATACAGCAATAACGACGGTTATGTATTCTGGACGAAAGGCAATGAATTTATGTGGATGCAAGACGATGAAACACTCGCTTCAGGAAAGCTAAAAGCAAACACGCATACCGGAAACTATGTAAATGCCGATTATTTTCAGCGTGATAAAGGCTACGACTGGGTGGGCGTAAAAGTAAGCAGGACTGTCGATGATCAATTGCTGGTTCAAGTACGCTCGCGGGCCGACCGAAAAAAGCCAACCTGCACCTGGGATGCCAGCATTTACCGGGAATCGGAAAATATGTACTACACCATGGAAGACGGTTCAAAGGTGTTCTTTGCTTTTAACAACGACACACTTTCAATAGCTGCCGAAAATGAAAATGTACTATATTTTTATTGTTCGGGCGGCGCTACCGTCGCCGGTAACTACATAAAAATCGATGAACCACTCGATCCTGAACAAGTTGATTCCACGATTTTCAGTAAAGTGCTGCGTTTGCAGGGAATTGGATTTAATGTGACCTCGGTGCGACAGGGACCGCAAACAGCTGTTACTGTTTCGCCCTTCGGTCTTGAAAATTCAAATCGAGTTGAAACGTACACCATCGACGGCTTTGTTACGGATGCCGAAATTGAAGATCTGAATGCCGATGGCTCACCCGAGTTACTGATCTATACGCAATCGTTTGGCAGTGGCAGCTACGGAAATGTACTGGCCTTTTCGGTAAATAACGGCAAATCAGTAAGCAGGGCTAACTTTCCTCCGCTCACCCAAAATACTGCCCTTAGCGAAGGCTATATGGGGCACGACGAATTTCGTGTAGTGGAGAATTACCTGGTTCAGCGCTTTCCGGTTTATAAAGACGGCGATTCGAATGCCAATCCTACTGGTGGCATGCGGCAAATCACCTACACGCTTGAAGAAGGTGAAGCCATGCGGCAATTTAAGGTGAAGGAAATTGTTACTTTTGATCGTTGACTTTAATTCTCATCTGACTTTTCGCCGAAGAATACAATCCGTTATTTAGATCACCGTCGCAAGCCGCTAGAAGTGCTTTTTTCAGTGCCTCCAGTTTCTCCGGATAAGCCTCTGCCAGGTTGTGTTCCTCCTTAAAATCGTGGGGCAAATAATACAACTCGAAAACATCCTTCGATAGAAAAGTCCTGATTTTCCAGCCGTCGTTGGTGATAAGTGTTGGGCCGGTAAACGACGAATAAACCAAATAGTCGTGTTCTGCATTTTCCTGCTCCATTAACTCATTGTAAATCGATAGACCATCGGTAAAGACTTCTCCTTTATAACCTGTCAAATCGGCAATTGTCGGCAGCAGATCGTAGTTAGCGGTGAGTAAATTACTGGTCCGGCCGGGCTTTATTCTATCCGGCCACTGAATAAGCAGTGGCATAACAATTCCGCCCTGTAGATTACTGCGCTTCATTCCGGCACGGCCTCCGTTTCCGTCGAAAACATCACCGGCCAGTTCGCTGTAGTATTTCGAATCGAGATTGTTGAAACGTTTGCCCGTTTGCATGTTGGTATAAGGTTTTTGTACCCTCCCCTCTTGGGCGTAATAAATCTCATGTCCGTTATCCGACGTAAAAATCACCACCGTGTTCTCCAGGATTTGCAGTCGTTTTAATTCGTCGATGATCTGACCCACGTTATCATCCAGCATTTTAACCATCGAAGCATATTCTTTTTCTATGGGCATCAGCCGGTCGTCATTTTCAAAATCGGGATGAACAGCCGGAATGGCAACGGGCCCGTGAGGCAATTGTGTGGGAAAATACAGGAAAAATGGTCGGTTTCGATTGGCCTCAATAAAATGAAGCACACTATCCATAAAAAGCTCCTGAGAATACTTCGTTTTCCCTTCCATATTCCAGCGCTCACTGTATACTTCGGGTGTTTCCGGTTCACTCGTTTTGCCACAATCGGTTCGCGTGTTTCCTTCAATCTCGATGAGTTTGCCGTTGTGAAATAAAAACGGCGGATAAAAACCATGAGCACGAACATGGTCGAGGTAACCAAAATACTGATCCCAGCCATGTTCCTTCATCTGTTTATCGGAAGCTGCAAAGCCCCATTCCAGTTTACCGTATTCTGCCGTTCGGTATCCGGCTTTCCGGGCGATATCCGCCATAAAATCGATGTTATCAGGCATGGGAGAAAGTGTCTTGTTGATCATCTCCTCAACCTGCTCAGGTGTGTATTCGCCCGTACTTATTTTTTTGTATATACCCGCGTCCGTTATCTCATGGCCGTCGGCATGACAATCGTGACGGCCGGTAAGCAGCGATGCCCGTGCAGGTGCACAAAGCATGCACGAATAGGCATTTTGAAAACGTATTCCGTTGCTGGCCAGTTTGTCGATATTTGGTGTTTTAATGATCTGCTGTCCTTCTGCGCCCAGCAGACCAATCCCCAGATCGTCGGCATAAATTAAAATAATATTGGGGTGTTCGGGATGTGTATTCTTTTTGCTACAGGATGTAATTCCGGTTAAAACAAAAAGCAACAGCAGATTTATCAGGTCGCGCTTAAAATTCATTCACTTATCAGGTTTACAAACCAGGTATTGAAGATAGGTAATTCTTAAGCAATGGCGATGATAACGTTGCCTTTCTTGTGCCCGGCATCCACATAACGATGCGCCTCAACCATTTCCTCCAGCTTGTAAGTTCTATCGATCACCGGCCTCAGTTTACCTTCTTCCACCATTTTATTAAGCAGCTCCAGATCGGCAATAGTAGCATTCGGACTACCTTCATCCACCGAGACATAAGTTCCATTAACCGTCGACGCTTTACGGCATTGCTGCTTAAAGTCCGAATCTTTCCAGGTACCAACCGCGTCGAGCATAAAGTCGAAATCATTTCCTGCAGTTGACGGATCATCTTTGGTGTAATCCAAAACAGCATCGGCTCCAAGCGATTTTACCAATTCCAGGTTGTTGGTGCTGCAAACACCAGTCACTTCCGTGCCAAAATACTTTGACAGCTGAACTGCTGCAGTACCGATGGCCCCCGACGCGCCATACACCAACACCTTTTTACGTTGTTGTATTTTTCCTTTTCTTAGGTAGAGAAGTGCCATCAAAGCTCCGTAAGGGATAGCAGCGGCTCCTTCGAAACCAAGCATTTCTGGTTTCTTTACAATTGTGCTGTTTTCCGTCAGGCATTTGTATTCAGCGTATGTTCCAAAGCGGATGGTAAAATCGTCCTTCACGGTCCAGCCATACACCGCATCTCCCGTTTGAAAACGTGTGACTTGTTTCCCTACTTCTTCAACCGTTCCGGATACGATCATTCCCAGCACCGGGTTCCTTGGCTTTTTAAATCCAAGTACGAGACCCATCAGAATTCCCCGCGGCGAACGACGTGGAAGTTTAAAACCACGAACGATACAATCGCTGGCTGTTACAGCGGTTGCCCGCATCTTTATCAGTACCTCATTGTCTTTAGGTAAAGGTTTTTCCACTTGAGTTAGCCGGAGCACTTCAGGCCCGCCGTATCGGGTACATTCAATGGCCTTCATTATTTGGTATTTTTCGCTTTATTCCCCGCTGCCGCGCAGTTGCACCTAAACTCCCAATAATTTAAAAAATCAGGTTTCAGGCGTTTTCATTTTACTTTGAATCAAATCTTACTATTGGTGGATCCCATGTTGAAGCATTACCGGTAATACCGCGAGTATAACTGATAACTTCCATCCATTCCGGAGAAACTTTAATTAAAAGATAATCCTCCGTTTTGTTCTGATAAAAAGCGTTCCATTCCTCTTTCCATCTTTTTTCTTTTTCCGATTCGTCATTCACAAGTTGAGCTTTCCCATGAATGGTAACATAGCCTGATTCATCGCTGGCCAAATAATATAAAGTTACCATGGGATTATTTTTAATCTGGATTACTTTTCTGCTTCTGGTGTTGGTTCCAAACCAAACGGTAAAATCATTTTCGGGAAGAAACGGGTCCATGGTTCTGGCCGCGGGACTTCCTTCTTTGTCGACAGTTATTAGTGCACAGGTATTGGCAGAAGTCATAATTTCCCGTGCTGCATTCATTAATTCATCTCTTTGCGAATCCTCTGACGCTGATGTTTGACTGAAGCCGGGAAAAGAGAATAAAAGCAGCATTACAAATGATAGCCAAATTGATTTTTTAAAATGTTTCATTTTCCTCATTTTTTGTTATTAATCGATTTTACTGCATTCTAATATTATTGTTTCTTTTATATAAATACCTCATTTGGGGAAGTAAAGCAAGGATAATAATTAAAATCGCATAAAACATATAAAACGTTTGTAACCAATGTACGGTTCCCTCCAGAAATATTAATTCGATATGTATCCAGCCAATTAGCGCAAAAGCAACATATATGCTATAAGTCCATGCCCAGTGCATATCGTTAAATATGTTGGTTTTCTCAGCTAGTTTGCATTTAGTTTTTTTTAATAAAGCAATTATCAGCAAAGCTGGTATAATTCCCAGTACGGCGAATAAAATAATTCCTGGTATTAGAAAACTATCGAAAGGCATATTCTTGAATTCAGACAATGGAAGCCCCATCAATTCACCCGATGGAGAGATTATAAGCACTATTCCTCCGCCAAGTGCACCGAATGCCAGAAATCCTAATACAATTAAAAAGATATTTCGTACTTCCTTTATTCTGTGAATATTAATTTCTGATCTTTCCATTTGCCTTTTATTTAAATGGTTTATAACGTGTGTGGAACCCAACAAGTTGGGTTATTGCCCTATTATAGGGTTGGGTTATAACGCCAATTCGATGGTGAAAACCGCCTTCTCGGTTTCAATCTATTCAGGTGCTTCGCCCGCGATAGGAGGAACATTATACTTGGCTGTCCGTTCATCTTTGATCACACCCGACCAGTTCAGACCAAACGCAAAATCGTAGCTGTTGCCATCGCTGTCGACATAACATTCCATATCCCGTGGCACATCTTCAAATTGTGCCTCAACAGTCTCCATATTTGCCGGCATTTGAAGTGGTAGCAATCCGGACGGCTCCGCTTCTCCGGAGATAATCTCCAGGAAAACTTCATCGGGAAGCCAGGCAGTTCGTCCTCCGCCAAATCCCATGACTATAGCATCCACTTCTTTTTCAAACTCTCCCAAAACCATCGGGCTCGATGCGTCAAGAGCAACAATGACCTTAGTGGCAACAGAGGCAGTGTTCAGCACGAGATCCAGGTGACTTTCATTTCTGATGATCCCGGTTCTGCTGAAATAGGAACGATTCTCTTTCTTCAGTTTCTTTGCTTCGCCATCTTCCGAATTTTCTGTTACTTCAATCATATCTCCTCCGAGCGACTCCTTACGTACAAATTCTGAATTGGCAGTGTAAGGTCGATATTGCAGCGAAATTGGAAGGTAGGTATACTTCTTTCGCTGCTCCTCGATATCATCAGGTTCCCGGCCATCATCCCGCATACCTCCGGATTCGTCGAAGGTTGGATTCCCGTTTTGAGGACTGGTGATCCGGACAATAGCAAAATCACATTCAGCTATTTCTTCTTTCGATGCTCGTATGATGTCTTGTGCCGATAAGGTTGGATTGCCTCTGTGATCTGCCGGGCCGGTATATTGATCGGCCAGTTTATCAGTCAGAACATCGTAATACCTGCCCGCAGTTTCAAGATCAAATCCGGGTTTGGCTGATGCCGGTGTCTTTCTCCAGCCACCTGTAGCTGCTGTATATAATCTTGGGATATACACTTTAGGTTTATTTTCACCTGCCGAGGCTTTGTGAATAATACCACCATGATTTTTCAGCATCACTACTGATTTAAGGTGTGCCTGGTGCGCTGCTGCTTCATGCTCCGGTTTTTTGTAGGTGGATTCGGCTACTTCAAGACTTAAATATGGATTGTCGACAATACCGATATTGAGGTGGGTCCGGAGTATCCGTTCCGTCGACTTTCTCATGATCTCCCCTATCTGCTTTTTCCCAAGTTGTGTAACACCCAATTCATAGGCTTCCATAACCAATTCAATACTTTTCTCTCTGTCGCTGCCTTCGCCCCCAAAGGCATCGCATCCGGCGGTTAGGATGGCCAGTCTTTTTTCAACCGGTGTCAAATCTTCAACTCCGTAGTTCTTACTGGTGAGAATGCCGAAGTCGGTTAAGATATAACCGTCCCAGCCGTACTTTTCGCGCAACAAATGATTGATTTTATAATGGCTGTAACTCGAGCCGACACGCTCTCCACCCACCGGAGATCCATCTGCTTCAATACCTATAGAATAGTTGGTCATGGCTGCCGAAACCGTTTTGGTTTTCCCCGGCAAATCCATACAGGCAAGAAAAGGCAAAACATGCGTAAAAAACTGACCACCGGGAAAAACGTTGTATGCTCCGTCTCGTGTATGCGACTCTCGACCACCTTCGGCAGCACCGTCTCCCGAAAAGTGTTTCATCTGGTTGTTTACACTGTGTTTGCCCCACCCCAGGTCATTTCCTTCTTTATCGTAGGTCGATTGCCAGCCGTTAATTATCGCCCTGGCCATATCCATCGACAGTGCAGGATCTTCACCGAAGGTGCCGGGAATACGTTTCCATCGAGGCTCTGTTGCCAGGTCCATTTGTGTGGCTACCTGCATCGATATTCCCATGGCCCGCCATTCTTCCGACATCATTCTGCCATATTGCGCTCCGATTTCGGGATCGAATGTTGCCGCCAAAGCCAGATTGCTTGGCCAGTTGGAAACGTCTCCTGAGCGGGGATCATCTATCCAAACCACAGGGATACAGACAATATTATCAAGGCTTTCAATGTATTCCTGCACCATATTGTTCCAATTCACCTTTGTCCTGGCATCAGCCGACCCTCCTCGAGGTGCCCGTAGTTGCCTGTAACCAAGATCAAGGGAATTTTTTATGATGGTATCCAACGAATCAGGATTGACTCTCCATCCACCAAAAGGATTCATTTTCATGCCCATCATCTGCTCTACCGGGATCTCTTCCACCATAGCTTTTGCACGTGTTTCAAAGTCGACGCGCCAGTCTTCAAACTGATCAAGCAAATTATTTCGGTTGAGGTCTTTGAAAGCATATCCGTCAACCTGGATAAGCTTTAGTCCGGATTTTTTTGAATATCCGATGGTAGTCCCTTCTTCATTACTTACGCGGATCCAACCATCGGGAGTTTGCGATTCCGACCACTTGAGATTTCCCGATCCCAGTGGTTCAGGTTCAACCGGATAATTTACTGATTTACTGCAGGAAAAAAATAAAGTTGTAACCACCAGAAAAATCAACAGACGGAAAAATTCTATTGACCCATTCGATTTTTTAGTTAGGTTCATTGGTTTATCTCCTCTTGTTACGCGATTATGTTTGAACGCGAAAACCTTTAAAAAAAGCCAGGTTTTTGTTTTGCTATTAAAGGTAAAAACAAAATTTATGGTTAACAATAATGCGGCAGTAATATTTTCTGTTAGTTACTGATAATTAATCGATTTGGGTATTTCGAAGTTGATTATTGCCGGCGCGGATTTATAATCTGAGCCTCAGCCTATGGCTGACAATTTAGTATTTAAATTCTTACAGATTGCTCCAGTTACAGCGGGATAACTATTGGAAGGCACGAGCGAAGATATTATTTGGTTGCAAATTTTAACCCGATCATTTCAACTGTCTGTTTCTGGTCCTACGGCCAGGGCACGGATTCCAAATCCGCGCCAGCGGTGGACACAGTTGGCGAACCACCGAGCCCCGCCCTGCAATATGTACTTTGTTCCGCATCATTTTCAATTTTTACAATTTAATCACAACTATTAAAATCTTTTAAAAATTCTTTTTGTTTTTAAATCAACTAATTGACGGTCATTGTCCGGTGAAAACACAAATAGATCAGGTCTGTTTTTATACTCATTATCAGTCTCGAATATATAATTCTCGAATTTTATTGAGTCATTGATAATTTTATATTCTCCAAAAAAGTCAAAAATGATTTTACCTCCTTCTGCGAATTCTTTGTATTTGAAGATTCCATTAATTAGTCGTAACTCGATATAACCATTTTCTTTTGTCGAATAATATATTTTCCCGACTGAATTGTCATACTTTGAAAAATGGCTTTTAACTCTATTTTTTTCTGGTTTCTTAATCAAATAAATAAGTTTCAATTCATTTCCAATTTCTTGCCTTGGATCCTCTGTTCCGAGCTTCTTAAAGTCAACAAAATAGTTGTTATCTATAGAGTAAACATATTTAATTCTTCGACTGTAACTTTGTACTTGTTCATTCGGAAATATCTCAATTACTTTTCCGGAAATCTCACCAGTTCTTCCCATTAAGAACGTTTGTGTTCCAAATCCAGTCCAACCTGTAAATGCCAGTACTGAACCAAATAAAACTCCTAAAGTCCAAAGATTTATATTTCCTTTTCGCATCTATATTAAAATTGTTTGTAACAGGTTGCTTACAAGCCGCCGGGGCGGATTTACCTTTCTCAGTTAGCTTAACATCGAATATGCCCTGCTATGTGTAACTTGTTGTGCATAGTTTTTACATCTATGTCATTAGACTTTTCAGTCATTTTCTTTCATCAATTTATTTAAGTTTGGATTGGTAAATGCCTTTTTCTTCATTATATAAATCGCATGTTATTGAAAATGAATATGCTTTTTCATTTGGACCCATATTTCTCCCATGAGGATGAAAAAATTGTACTGTCCAAAATGTATTTGTCTCACCTGATTTTATACTGAATCCACTCAGTTTATAATAATTATTAACATACATAACGGCGTCTATATAATCGAAAGTGTCTTTATTCGTAAATATGATTTTTTCGTTATCCAGCCTTACACTAGCTTTGAGTTTTACATAGCTTTTTTCTCCTTTTGAGTTCTTTTTTATGATTAAACCAATAAAAACACTAATTATAAGTACAACAAGAAATAACAATATATAACCACGTTTTTTACTTTCATTACTTGTAAAAAGTAAGTCGTTTTTCATATTTCACAATTATATAAGTTTGCTTTAGTTGAAACAGTTACACACTAACTGAATACACAGAATCTTAGCTAAATCTTTCGAACTCTGCTTTATCATTTTTTTATCTCGATGGTGGTGGTAGTGGTGGAGGTGGTGCGGCCGCTGAAGGTGGTGGTGGTAATTTTTTGTCAGTTGATTTCTTTCCATTTTCAAAAAAGGCAATCATTTCCGATGCATTATTTCCCACTTTTAATATTGTTCCATTTTCATCTACAATTAAATGGGTTGGAAAGGCATTCAAGTATAATTTTTTCAAGATATACTCCTCTTGATTGGGAACTACTTTATATTCAAACTCCTTTTGTTGTATAAATTTCTCTAATTCCGATTTAGAATCCAACGCTAAACTCAGGAAAATGATGTCGTTTCTATCTTTGTATTTATCTACAAATTCATTCAGTTCCGGAAATTCAGCTACACAAGCTTTGCAATTGATAAACCATGTTTTTAAAATTAACGTTTTTCCTTTTGTATTTTCGTTGTTGTAGACGTTTCCGTCCAAGTCGGTAAAGTTAAATTCAGGAAGTGGCGCCCCTTCCATTTCATATAAACCGTAGATTATAGTTGATTCATTTTTTATTGTGCCTCCAATTCTTTTGTCGGCATTAACGTCAAGCTTATATAGTTTATATATTTCTACTTTACTGTCAGATTTTATTTTTAGAGGAATGTAATTGCCGGTAATTAACTCTTTCAAAAATTGTTTTTTGTCAATCGTGTCCGACTGTTCGTCTAATCCTGTGAAATCTGATGACAAAGAAATGTTATATGAATAGTAAGTCCACCATTTTATGAAATCAGAATTAAGTTCACTGATCTCGACTTTAGGTTCAAGAGTTTCAACCTTTTCTGTTAATTGAGTTTTTTTTGAATTTTCGTTGCAGGAAAAGACAAAAAATGAAAGCAGGAATGGTATAAGAAAGAGAATAAGTAATTTTTTCATTTTACTATTGTTAAATTATTAATAGAGTTGGAGTCGATATCTAACTTTTCGCCATTGGAGTATGAATTCTTAATTTTGTAGTAATCGTTTTTAAAAGTTACTCTTATCGTATCAATTGTTCTTGTTCAGCATAAGCGTTATGTTTCGCTTAAGATTCAGAAATCGACTATTCACAATTTTTGGTTAAACAATAATAGTTTATAATCAATTCAAATGAAATAGGACATTTGGACAAATCTTAATCGATTGGTTGAATATTTGAGCCAATCATTTCTTTGGATAAAGAATTGATTATATTCTGTTTGGATTGCCTGGATGTAAAATTGTTTATAGTAAAATCAGTTTTTTTGAAATTAAGGATATAATATTAGTATTAAAAAAATATTTTTAAAGTATATAGTTAAGGACTTTTTCTGTGAACCAGAAATTGTAATGATATATCTTGGAAAGATACGTTATTCAGACTGTTAACTTGGAAGATAACCTATTCTAACTTACACGAAATGGATCAATCTTCTATATAACTTTATATTTTATTATAGTTTTATAATTTATGCGAAAGCATTTATATTTTAGAGACAAATTAAGGATATTTAGGCAAAACAATTATTTAGATAAAGTAAAATGAATTTCGCCCTTGATGAGTTTTTTGATCCCATTCAACAAACTAAGTATATAGGATCTGAAAATTATCGAAAAATAAAATACTATCTGAAAACTTTACAGGCATTATCAAAGGTTTGTAATCTCAGTTTTTACATTGTTGATTATTACAAGCGGTCCTTTCAGTATGTCTCACCTAATCCATTATTTCTTAATGGATATTCTCAAAAAGAGGTAATGTCATTAGGATTTGATTTTTACCCTTTGTGTGTGCCAGAAGATGACCTGAAACTTTTATTATTATTAAATGAGGTTGGCTTCGATTTTTTCTACCAACTATCAGAAGATAGAAGAGATAAGGCGACTATCTCCTACGATTTTAGGTTAAAACATAGAAACAATAACAGTCATATACTGATTAACCATAAATTGTCTCCATTACTACTAACGGACGAAGGAAATATTTGGATGTCAATTTGCCTGGTAACACTTTCTGTTATGAAAAAACCAGGGGATGTTCACATTATTATGCAAGACGATTCATCGCGATATGATTTAAACATTAGAAAAAGGATTTTTGAAAAAGTTGCTAAACAAAAGCTATCTCCGAAGGAAATAGAAATATTAAAACTTTTATCCTTGGGATATCGGTTAAATGATGTGGCGAATAAACTAGGTATTTCAAGCTCTACTGTTAAGAACCACAAAACGCGAATATTTAAAAAGTTAAATGTAAAAACTACTGCCGAAGCAGTGTTTCTTTTTGCTAATAGCCAAGGGATTTTGTAATGTTTTTGAAAAGTTATAGACTATTGGAGTCTTTTCTTAAAATACATCGAAGGAATGGGAGACATGCGTATAACACCTTTCATCCTTTTTTTTCTATTTTTTCAGCATGACGCTTGATAGACTGTTCCTGAACTTTAGCAAGTTTATAAATTTTTGTGTTAACGCTGATGGTATAGGTCGTGGCGGAATTTACAACAGAAATCCTGTCAGAATCGCAGGGATTGACAGCACTCGTTTGACTTGTCACCCAGATAACTTTCGGGGGCTAAAATCCCCGCCTGTCCTGTAAATTTTGTCAGCCTTAGTTTTTTTATCCTGTTATTAGTCAATATAAGTTTCTTTTAAAACCGATTTTAACTCCTGAATTTCTGAATCTTGTAGTTCTCCAAAAACTTTTATTATTCTTTGTCTGTCAATTGTTCGGATTTGGTCTAAAACAATCCAACCGATTTTATTGTCATGTTTAACTTTCATCCTTGTTGGATATTTTTTAGAACTTGTTGTCATGGGAGCAATTACAATTGTCCGTAAATATTTATTCATCTCATTGGGAGAAATTACCACACAAGGTCTGGTTTTCTTAATTTCGCTGCCAATGGTCGGGTCGAGATTAACCAAAATGATTTGATATTGTTTTATTTCCATTCCTCCTGATTTTCATCGTCAAACACATCGTCAAATAATAAATTGTCATCTCCATTTTTAGCCATTGTTTCAAAAGCTTTTTCCCAACCTTTTCTTGGTTTTGAAATTGGTTTCAATATAATCTGTCCTTTGTCCATTATTAAATCAACAGTATCTTTAATGTTGTATCTGTCAAGCAGGGTTTTACTCAATCTTATCCCCTTTGAATTTCCGATTTTTATTACTGAAACTTCCATAGCTAATATTTTAAAAAATGTAATTACAAAGTTATAACATTTATCCGGATTTAAAAATTTGGGCCAACGGTTAATGCATGTCTCGTAGCTTTGGTTTAAGCGTTGGATTTTTATCTGCGGGAGAAAATGCATTAGATTCTTGTTTAATGTTGACTGTTAAACGGTTTGAATGTTTTAAAGTAATTCGCCCACTTTCGAACCTGGAGATGAGGTATTCGGGAGCAGGGTTAGAACAATCCGCTCTTTCAAACGAAAACATTTGTTCGGGAACCGGAAATTTATGTACTTCAAAATTAGCGGTACCGCATTAACAAGAAGGAGATTTAGTAAAAAATTACAGGATGAAAACTTTCGCCATTTCTATCTTTGAAATGCACGAAGTATAGCCCGCTGTTAAATTCTTTTTTCAATTTTACCTGATGCTTTCCTTCACGGGAATAAGCGCTGTAGATGTCTTTAATTTTAACACCCGACAAATTATACAATTCTAAAACTACCTCTCCGGGAGTGATAAGATCAAATGCGATGTTTACATCGTCGTGCGCAGGATTAGGATAGATTTTTAACAGTGCTTCCGCCTGATATTCAGGATTCGGGGCTGATGTTGGATTTGCTGACGAACCATAAATTTCGAATTCGTAAAAACTGGTCCAGTACCACGAAAAGTTCTCTTTAACCGTTATTCGCACGTAACGCACATTTTCAGCTATCAATTCCCCTTCCTGAATCTGCTCGTTCGAGTTACTCTCCTGTCGATCAACAACAGAGGTCCAGTTCTCATTGTCCGCTGAAACTTCGATGATGTATTTATAAGCTCCCGCAAATTCCCAGTTAATCCTGAAATATTCGAGGTTGTATTTCGCTCCCAGATCGACAGCCCACCATTGATTTAAGTTACCATCAGCCGCGCACCATCGTGTTGTATAGTTGCCATCATTGGCATTTGTGATAAAGTTTCCTTTGCTGCTTTCCTCCGAACTGGCCCAGGCAGGTTTATCCAGCGCCAGATTCTTTCCCTTACTTACCGTGTAGTTAATTACCGAACCCTCCGGCAGAAGTTCGCCGGAAACAGGTTGTTGAAAGGATATCAGACCTTTGTCATAAGTACCGTAAGTTTCTTCCCTCTTGCCGGCAATAAATCCCGCATCGCTGATGGTCTGTAAAGCATCTTCTTCACTCATGCCGAGGATATCAGGTATTTCGGAGCTGATTGCCGAAACATATTGAATTTTGGCTAATTCCATTTCATTCGACATACTGTCGACAGGAATGATCCGGTAGGAATAGCTATAGTTTTGATCGGGCCAGATGGTAAATTCGTCGTGTGGACGAGCTCCCCAGCTGTTATCGCCGCCAACGCCCATTTGCCGGTAATTAATGTTGAGCAGTGTAGCATCTTCTTTTGTCAGTTCATAGGGATGAGCTTTGTCTTCCAATTCGAACGGACTGTAATTCAGGGCACTAAACTCGAATTGATCTCCGGCGACCAGGATACCTTTTCCGGCATCATTCACCACCTTTACCCAATCAACACCGGTGTAATTTCCGGTTTCCTGAGGTTGAATATAGGGAAAGAAGTTATCTTCAACCGATTTGGAATAAACTCCAACCTGAGCCGATAACTGCCTGTCGATATAGTTTTCGTGCGGACCTTTCCCATACCATGTAAAGCGATTCAACGCTAAAGGTAAACGAAGTACATTTCCGATCAATGGAATTTCGGGTAATCCGACACCCGGGTAAAAACGCTCTGTAACTTCAATTTCTCCGTTCGATAAAATGCCATATTCCAAAATCAGGCTCATAGAGCTTTGTTCGGGAAAAGTGTAATAGACAAAAATCCGGATATTCTTTTCGTTGCTGTCATCCACAATCAAAGTATCGAGCGTGCGATTTAAACTGGCGCTATTCCACGTTGCACATCTGCCGGGCATTCCGTTGCCACGATCATTATCGAGAGGCGCTCGCCAGAAGTTTGGTGTTGGTCCACGGCTAATCAGTTCTGTTCCCCGATATGTGTAGTTATCGATCAATCCGGTACCTTCATCAATTTCCACTTTTAGTGAACTGTTTTCAACCGACAGAACACCATTACTGAAAGTTGCAAGTTCTTCGTCGCCGTAATTATCTGTTTTTCCCACTTCAGAAGTAGCAAACGGAATTTGAAACTGGGCAGCTGCAATCTCGTGCCCGGCTGCGGCCCATAGATTATCTTCTTTAGTCGTAAAACGAATGTTGAGCCAGTATTTTGTGCCGGGCTCCGTATCCGGTTCCGAAAAGGGAATACTCAAATCCTTACTGCTCAACGGATCCAGAGTTAACTGACTTTCTGTAAGTTGGCCGGTCTGAATCACAGTGGAGTCGGAGAGTAATTGCCAAGAAGCCGCAAACTGATTGACATTGGTAAAAAGAAAACCGTTTTTAAGTTTAAATTTTCCGTTGATCAGATCGATCGATTCCAGCTTAATGTTCTGATATACCTTTTTAACTTCATAGATTTCGGGTTGTAATGTCCGATCGGCACTGACTATACCGTTGGCACAAAAGTTACCATCGTTTGGATTGTCGCCCCAGTCGCCACCGTATTTAAATCCCTGCTCATCTTTCAGACTTTGGTCGACAAAATCCCAGATAAATCCACCTTGCAGGTTGTCGTATTTTGCAAACACCTCCCAATGTTGATAAAGGTTACCAACACTGTTTCCCATAGCATGGGCGTATTCACATAAAATCAATGGTTTTTGATTTCCTGACTTACCGTAATTTTCAACGCTTTCAACCGAAGCATACATGTAGCTGTTCATGTCTGCCACTTCATTGTACCCCTCGTAATGCACCAGACGCGATGAATCGAAAGCATGGATCCAATCGGCCATCGCTTGAAAATTAGATCCGCTGCCGGCTTCATTTCCCAGGGACCAGATTAATACACAGGGATGGTTTTTATCCCTTTCAACCATGCTTTTAGCACGGTCGATACAATTTGCAGTCCAATCCGGATTGCTTGTTGGTATGCTGCCGCGAACACCGTGAGTTTCCAGGTTGGTTTCGTCGATGATATAAATGCCGTATTCATCGCATAATTCGTACCATATAGGATCGTTAGGATAATGCGAAGTACGAACAGCATTGATATTAAATCGTTTCATGATCAGGATATCGTTCAGCATGGTTTCCCGCGAAAGTGTACGTCCTGTCTCCGGATGAATTTCATGCCGGTCGACTCCCTTGAACATGATCGGTTGGCCGTTAAGAACCATTTGCCCGTTTTTCAGTTCAAATTCCCTGAAACCTACCTTACAGCTTTCAATTTCTGTTACCTCGCCGGAACCGTCTTTTAACGAAATAAGCAAGGTATAAAGGTTTGGAAATTCAGCTGACCATTTTTCCGGCCCGGGAACAATCACCGAAGAATTTATCTTTGCTTCGTTTCCTTCGAAAACTACAGGAATATTCAATGCCTCAGCAAAAACCTCGTTTTTGTTTTTATCGTAAAGTTGTACATCTAGTGAATATCCGCTTTTGTTGACCGGATCAGCGGCACTAACTTTTGCCGAAAAATTTAATGTAGCATCCGTGTAGCTTTCATCCAGATCGGTTGTATAAAAGAAATCACTGACATGGACAGAAGGTATGGAATACAAATACACGTCCCTGAATATTCCACTCAATCGGATAAAGTCCTGATCTTCGAGCCAGCTGCCGTCGCTCCATCGGAAAACCTGGACGGCAATGGTATTTGTTCCGGCTTGTATAAAATCGGAAACATCGAATTCGGCAGGTGTGAAACTATCCTCACTGTAGCCAACAAATTGTCCGTTTATCCAAACATAAAAAGCGGATTCGACACCGGCAAAATGAAGAATGCAAGGCTTTGATGCCCATCCTTCGGGCAGATCAAATGTCCGTAAATACGAGCCAACGGGATTGTAAACAGTAGGTGCAAAAGGTGGAGAAATGTTCTCATATCCGCTCCAGGGATAGGTAACATTGGTATAAATGGGATAATCAAATCCCTGAAGTTGCCAGCTTCCGGGAACTTCGATATCATCCCACGAACCGATATCGTATCCAGCATTGTAAAAATTCGTTGGCCGGAGTTCAGGTTTGGTGACCAGATTAAATTTCCAGGTTCCATTTAGGGTAAAATATTGGTCCGATGATCGGATATCTGTGTCAAGCGCTGTATCCGAATTATTGTAAGGAATTAGCGTACAATGTGCTTCAAGCCTGTTCAACTGAAAAACATCGGGTTGGTTATACCATTCGTTTCCTGTAACCTCAACACTTTCCTGTGCCCCTGCGTTTATCGTCAGTTGCACTAATGCCAACAAAAGCAATAAACCCGGTTTGAATCGTCTGTAACTCATTGATGAATTTTTTGAAAATTCTGTGATAGCTGTAAAAATAGTCCTTTTCAGTTTTTATGCCAGCTGTTTGGCTGAATATCTCGTTAGAAGCGCGACACTGCTAAATAATTCACGGAAGATAATAATACCTTCATCAGATAATTGAATCGGATTACGAAATTTCTTCTCCCTGGAAAGAGGAGTGAATTAGAATACGAAGACGAAGTAGTGGAGCCTAATTTTTCCTCTAAATTCTCCACCAAATCCCGCTAATACAACCGTTTGAGAATCCTTCCTGCATCATAATTCATGCCGTTGCATCATAATTTATACCTCTTCCCGAAACTTATTATTGTTTAGGGCATAAATGATTAGTACTGCATCACGATTCGGCAGAACTTTACATTATCAAAATTCAACGACAAAAACTTATGCATCATGAAAAATTTAGGACTAACAATCGCAGCCATTTTTATCCTGGTTTTTTTATTCTCAGAAACCGGATGCAATTTATCTGCCCGCGCGGAACAATATAAAGTACCCGAGCAAATGAACGACGGTCTGAAAGTTGGCGATGCCTCCAAAGCCGGATTGAACATCGAATTACTGGAGGATGCAACAAAGGCCATCGAAAAAGGCAGGTTCAAAGAAATTCATTCGATGCTTATTTATAAAGCCGACCAGTTGGTTTTTGAAAAGTATTTTGAAGGACACAAATATCAATGGGATGGTCCGAAATATTATGGTGAGCTGGTTCAGTGGACACCGACGATGCCCCACCCGATCATGTCGTGCACAAAAAGTTTTACTTCGGCCTGCATCGGTATCGCCATCGACAAAGGTTTTATAAAAAGTGTCGATCAATCGATTTTTGATTACCTGCCCGAACGCCAGTACCTGAAAACAGACAACAAAAAATATATTACGATTGAACACCTGCTGACCATGACTTCGGGCCTGGCCTGGGACGAATGGAACGCGGCTCATGGCGGACAATTAACAAATGACTATGATCACCTTTATGTGGTTGAGGACAAAATAAAGGCCGTTTTGGAAAGACCATGGTGGGCTGCTCCAGGAGATTTTTTTACTTACAATGGTGGTGGTATCAATATTTTGGGCGAGATCGTGAAAAATGCCACGGGCATGAACATGGACGAATTTGCAGCAGAATATTTATTCGGACCGCTTGGAATCGATTCGGCATCGTGGTGGAGCTATCCTAACGGAAGACTCGAAACAGCCAGCTCATTAAGCCTTACTCCGCGCGACATGCTCAAATTTGGAGCCCTTTACCTCAACAATGGCAAGTGGAACGGGCAACAGATCATCCCGGAGAACTGGGTAGAAAAAAGCGCAACGGTTTACCGCAACAACCACGGGATAAAGCTTCCGATAGAAGATTCAGGCCTGAACGGATACGGCTACACCTGGTGGATCAGTGAACTGGACCGTGATGGACAGAAAATAAAAATGTACCGTGCAAATGGTTGGGGCGGCCAGGTAATCGCAGTGCTTCCCGAACTGGATATGGTGGTGGTATTCACCAGTGGAAACTGGGCCACAAAATCGAAACTGTTTAAGCTGATAGACAACTATGTTTTACCGGCAGTTGAAGATTAGAACACTTCATTATACACTTTAAAATCAAAAATAAAATGTTACGTATTTTTCGACATATTCAGTTTAGGCTTGGTGCTGAAAACAAGTTAAGTTCCTATTTGATTTATGCGGCCGGAGAAATTTTTTTATTGGTTGTTGGGATTCTGTTGGCCTTGCAGATCAATAACTGGAATTCGCGAAGACTGGATAGCGAAGAAGCTGTAAAATCCTATCAGAATATCGTTCGTCAGTTAATGGAGGATCGCAGTGAACTCACCGGGGTAAGAGACTTCAACAATTATTATTCAGGAAGGTATGAACGTGCCGGTCAGTTGATAAACAACAAGGCGACAGACAAATCCGATTCGATCGCTGTTATCATCATGGAACTTTCACAGTATTCCGATTTCCACCGCAGCGAGAATATTTACGAAACGCTGGTCAACAGTGGGGCTATTCAACTGCTTAAAAATTCGAAAATCACAAGCGGGCTTCAAAAGCTGGAAATGACCTACACCAGCATGAATAAATTGGAAGACATACACTGGGAAATTATATTAAATGAGCTGTATCCCGAA
The DNA here is from genome assembly GCF_037646455.1 of Maribellus mangrovi. Lineage (NCBI taxonomy): Bacteria > Pseudomonadati > Bacteroidota > Bacteroidia > Marinilabiliales > Prolixibacteraceae > Maribellus > Maribellus mangrovi. Next base: position 911,185 of record NZ_JBBIXN010000002.1, read on the forward strand.
ATAAGAGGAGTGATTAATTATGCCACACTCGAGATCATAAAACATGAAAGGCTCTATTCTGTTGAAATTCAAAATTTTCTGGTTGAAAGTATTTACCTCACAAAAGCCAAAGACCTGATTTACAACAAAGCAATTTCTGAAATAGACGCCATTATAACAGAAATTCAAATTGAACTGAAAAATCAATAAAATTTAAAGTCATGAAAACAAAAAAGAAAAAGAGAAACGAAAACAAGAGTTCACTCGTAATCGGAGGAACAACAATGATGGGTTTGGGTGTAGGATTTATCCTGCTGAAATATTCTGTCATGTTTTTCCTGGCCTCGTTGCTGATCGGAGTCGCAGTGGGATTGATCGCCGCTCCATTTGTAACTGAAAAACCGCAAAAAAATGAAAGCAGTAGTTTGTGAAAAATACGGAACGCCGGAAGTCCTTCGTGTAACTGAAGTCGACAATCCGGTGCCTCGAGACACCGAAGTCCTGGTAAAAGTGATGGCTACAACCGCCAATGCAGCTGATGCCCGCATCAGGGGAGCCGTGTTCCCTTCCATATTCAATTTTCCGGTAAAACTGGCTATGGGTCTTAAAGGACCGCGCAAAAAAGTGCTGGGTGTTGAACTGGCCGGCACTATTGAAGCCATTGGTAAAAATGTAACTCAATATAAGGTTGGCGACGAAATTTTTGCCTCAAGCGGAGCCGCTTTTGGTGCTTATGCCGAGTACATTTGTCTGCCCGAAAAAGCCGTAATGGCAAAAATGCCTTCAAAAATGAGCTTTGAAGAAGCTGCAGCTGTACCCCATTGTGCACTGGCCGCTTTGCATTACCTGAAAAAAGGAAATGTAGGCACCGGGCAAAAGGTGATGATCTACGGAGCTTCAGGTGGAATCGGGACTTATGCGGTTCAAATTGCCAAAGCTTTTGGAGCCAAAGTAACCGGTGTTTGCAGCACTGCAAATGTGAAGCTGGTAAAAGAGTTGGGAGCCAACGAAGTGATCGACTATACCAAAGTTGAGCTGTCGAAAGCGGACGCCAACTACGACGTTATTTTCGATACCATTGGCAAAGCACCGATAACGCAGTGTGTGAATCTACTCGAAGAGGGAGGCATGTACCTGTCGGCTGTTCACCTGGAACTTTCCCGTATTATTGAAGGCATTAAACTCTCGATAAAAAGCAGTAAAAAAGTGATCGGTGGCGTCGCTCCCTACACCGTCGAGAACCTCAACTTTCTGAAAAGCCTGATTGAGGAGGGAAAATTAAAAGCTGCGATTGATAAAACCTTCACCCTGGAGCAGATCCGGGAAGCACACGCTTATGTGGACACCGGTCATAAAAAAGGGCATGTTGTTATTCGAATTGAATATTAGAATCCTTAAAAACCAAAATCATGAAACGAATCATCCTAATAGCAATGGCGCTTTTGCTGACAGCATCGACCGTGTTCGCTCAAAATTTTACTGACATTAAAAAAGATAATGTTGCCATGTTCCACCGTCATTCAATTCAATTCAATATCGCCGGATTAGCTTTCGAACGTTACGGCGTAGCTTATGAATTGCGTTTGAGTCCGGAACACGCCTTGTTTGTGCAGGGCGGAGGTTCATTCCCGGGTATCTCAGAAGAGAAAGAATACGGTTTCGGGATTCACTATAAATACATTCTGCCGCTCGTTAGCGACACCCGTTTCCTGGGGCTGTTTAAATCGGCTTACCGAAATACTTTTTTAGATTTCAACGTCAGGTACATGAACCTCGACGGGATTCATGATGACGCCCGGTTCCAATTCGATTCCTTTTTTGTTGGTCCCGGTATTGGGCAAACCCATGTATGGAAGTCGGGATTCACGATCAGTTACTGGCTGGGTTATGGTCCACCAATCGGTGCAGAATTCAAATGGAAAGATGTTGTGCCTACTGACGGAGATTCCTGGGCAAAAACATACAAGTATGCCTCCGGTTTGGATTTCGGCTTGACGCTTGGCTACTCATTTTAGTAGTAATAATCACCCCCTAAAATCACCCTGCGGGGTGATTTTTTTTAGCGGATGATGGTGACCTTTAGGTTATGATTTTAAAGTTAGAACTGAAATGAATAGTACGATTAAAATAAAGATTAAAGGCATCTGGATTCAAGCTGGAAAGACTGGTTTGATGGCCTTGATATTATCAAAGAAGAAAACCACACATTATTGTTGGGAGCAAATTGAAATTCGTGATCGGTAAAACATTTAACCATAGGAGATCAGTGAAGAACGTGACAATGTCATCAGTAATTACAGAACACGAGAGCTTAAAAGTCAGTTATGAAATCAGTTAATACCAGGCGAATGCGTCAAATAAAAGATGTTCTAAAATGGGTCCGAGTTTTATCCTTTTTAAGGCTCTTACATCATAATTTATGCCGCTGCATCATCAGTTATACATCCTCGCGAAACTTGCTATTCATTTCACCATGAGTGATTAGCGTTGCGTCACGATTCAAGAGACCTTTACATCATCGAAATTTAATTACAAAAACTAAGAATCATGGAAACATTAAAAAAGAACAAAAACAAAGAGAAAAGCAATTGGGCCATTGGCGGCACAACAATGATCGGCCTGGGAGTAGGTATAATGTATCTGCAAACATCGGTATTAATATTCGTTGGCGCCATCATTTCAGGAGTGGGCCTCGGATTAATTATTGCACCTGTTATTTCGTTGTTTGAAAAACACAAATCCTGATAACAATTAAAAGCCAATAAACAATCAAAGCCATGAAAACAAGAATCTTAACCTTAATTATTGCGGGCATACTGATCGAAAGCTGTTGTGTTGAGCATTTGAGCAGTAGTAACTCGCAAGTACACTATGCTCCTGTAAACTCCAAAAACGTTGAAGTTTATTCTACAGAAAAGGCCAACAGACCTTATACTGTAATCGGCGAAGTGGTTGCCAGTGTCGATGCCATGGGCGATGGACGAGCTTCGGTGAAATACCTAAAAAAAGAAGCAGCAGAACTGGGTGCTGACGGTATTGTCAATCTTCGCCTGAAAATTGGTTCCGGAGTACTGGCAAACGCCGTAATTGCTTCCGGGACAGCTGTAAAATTTGATGAATTAAGCCATAAATAATCAAAGCCATGAAAACAAGAGCAATAACTTTCACATTACTAATGACACTCTTAAACAGTTGTTTCTATGCGTATTATCCGCAAACAGGAAGTAAAACCTACAGTCCCACCCTGGCGGAGAATATAGAGATCTATTTCGGAGTACCGGAACAGGAATATGTTGTGATGGGTTCTTTCGCAGCCGATGTTATCGGTGATGCTGATGCAGCTGTTAATCATTTAAAAAAGAAAGCAGCCGAATTGGGAGCCGACGCTATAATAAAAGTCCGGATGACCACGAATTCATCATGCGGTGGAACAGGTGTTTCGGGAGTTGCAGTTAAAATGAAACCAAATACGGTGGCAATAGTACAAGCTCAATAATACTAAAAGAACCAAAAATGATATCAACGAATAAAGCCATAAAAGCTTCAGGTGCGCTGTTTCTTACAGCAATGGTAAGCAGTCTTGTCGGAGGTGGATTGATAGAAACCGCCAACGAACAATTATTACTGATTGCCGGAGTAATACTGGAAATGTTCAATGCAATATCAGTTATGGGTATCGGAATTTTATTGTTCCCGGTTCTGAAACGGGTCTGGAAAAGTGCAGCTATCGGCTACCTTGGTTTTCGGATGGTGGAGGCACTGGTTTGTCTTTCTGCCGCTCTGCTGCCTCTCCTGGCATTAACGAATGGTACTGAACTGCGTGCCTTTCACACCGGAACACTGATCCCGCTGTTTTTTTGTGGCGGTGCTCTGATCTTTTACACGGTTTTGTTTAAATACCAACTGTTGCCCCGCTTTATAAGCATTTGGGGCTGGGCCGGTGTTCTGCTCATCATTTATTTAAATGTCTATCAGCCACAGGGCGAATTGGTTCTACTCTTTGCTTTGCCAATCATATTAAATGAATTTTTTTTGGGAGTCTGGCTGATTAGAAAAGGAATTTCAATTAGAAGCTAATTACAGAAAATGAAAATATTGGTTATAAATATGAATTCGTTTACCCCTTTCCCTAAAGGGAGCGAATTGATTGTCTCTGCTCCCTTTAGGGGCGGGGTATCCAGAGAGAATCATTTTGCAAACCAGTTAAACTAAAGATTATGAATTTATCTGAATTAATTAGAAACCGCAGATCTGTACGGAACTACCAGGATAAACCTGTTCCTGTGGATTTAATCGTGGATATAATACATGACAGCATTTTAGCTCCCAGTGCAGGCAATGAGCAACCATGGAAATTTATTGTTGTCCGCAACCGGGAAATGATCGACCGGATTTCGGCTGAATGCAAAAAGAATTTTCTTGAACGCATTGCTGCCAATCCCGATGATCCTGCAAAGAAATACGAAAAGATGCTACAAAACGAAGCGTTCCATATTTTCTATCACGCGCCTGCAGTTGTATTTATTACGGGAGATGCACAGGTGAAAAACCTGGTTGCCGATTGTGCATTGGCCGCGTGTTACTTCATGTTCTCAGCTACTTCCCTCGGACTGGGAACGTGCTGGGTAAACTTTGGCAGAGAACCAGGTCCTGAATTGCGAAACGAATTAGGTATAAGCGAAAATCTCAAAATTGTTGCTCCCCTGGCTCTGGGTTATCCGAAAAAAATTCCGGGTATTCCTTCCAGAAAAGAAGCTCAAATTTTAAAAGTGATTAAATAATACAAAATAAGAAAAGATGAAACTACCAGTAAAACTTTCAGGAATTGTAACATTACTTTTTGTTCTGGCCACTGCAAGTTGTAATAGTACCAGCAACGGTCGTAATTACCAGGTTCCGGAGCAAACAACCGACGGCTTGCAAGTTGCTTCAATGGAGCAGTTAGGCTTCAATACTTCACTTATAACCGATGTGGTGGACCGGATTGAAAGGGGTAAATACGGCGAAGTTCATTCCATTTTAATCTACAAAGATGATAAACTGGTGCTTGAAGAATATTTCCCGGGGCATACTTACCAATGGGATGCACCCGGTCATAAAGGTGAATGGGTTGCCTGGGACAGTGAAATGCAACACTGTATTCAATCAGATACAAAAAGCATAACCTCCCTATGTATCGGAATAGCTATGGACAAAGGTTTTATTGAAAGTGTAAATCAATCAATATTTGACTATTTGCCAGATTATCAGCACTTAAATATAAATAATAAGGAATACATTACCATTGAACATCTTCTGACAATGACTTCGGGTTTGCAGTGGGAAGAATGGGCCATATCACTGAGCTCTGTTGAAAACGATCAAATTGCAATATTTTTCTCGGATGTCGGCCCAATAAATTATGTGCTTGGTAGTGATTTTGCTGCAGTGCCGGGCACAAGGTTTAACTATTCAGGCGGAGATATTCAGATCTTAGTAGAAATACTAGAAAATGCAACCGGTATGCAACTGGATGAATTTTCAGAGAAATACCTGTTTGAACCATTAGGCATTACTTCATTTGATTGGTGGTTGAAATTTCCGTCAGGCGGCCAGATTCAGGGTGCAGGAGGATTAAAACTAACCCCTCGTGACATGGTAAAGGTTGGTGCTATGATGTTGAATAAAGGAAAGTGGAATGGCCAGCGAATCGTGTCCGAAGAATGGGTATCGAAATGTGCTACACCTTACGCCGGAAATACTGGTATAAAAGTCCCTGGAGAAGATTTGGGAAATGTTGGTTATGCCTATACCTGGTGGACAAAACAAAGTGGAAAATATGGGGAAATGTTTTTCGCACTTGGTTGGGGCGGACAGAAAATCATGGTAATCCCGGACTTAAACGCGGTGGTTGTTTTTACGGGTGCTAACTTCCAAAGAAAGGTCAAACAATATAAAATTCTGGATAAATACATTTTACCCGCAATTGAATAGCGAAATCAAAAAGTAATTAATCATGAAATGAGTACCGAATAAATCGGTATGAATTTCAACGATTACATAAAGAATTAAAAAAATATAAAGAGATGAAAACAACTAACAAAATCGATGTACACCATCACATTTTTCCAAAAGAGTATGTAAATGCTTTAAAAGACGCTGGTGTGAAAAACTCATTAGGAGTGGATTTTCCAAAATGGACGGTAGAAACCTCTTTCAAAAAAATGAAAGAAAACGGGATCAAAATTGCCATGTTATCCATTTCATCACCCGGAGTATATTTTAAAGGGATTGATTTTCCGGATGGGTTTTCTGAAAAACTGGCCCGGATGACAAACGAAATCATTGCCGAGACAAAACAAAAATACCCGGAAAGTTTTGGCGGTTTTGCGACTATTCCAATGTTAAACCAGGAAGCTGCCATTGATGAAATGAATTATGCGCTCGACACGCTGCATTTAGATGGAGTTTGTCTGTTGACCAACTATTCTGGGAAATATTTAGGAGATGAATCTTTTGAACCATTTTTTACAGAATTAAACAGGAGAAACGCCATAGTTTATATTCATCCAAACGATCCGGGAGAAGCATTTGACTTTAAACTGGGAATACCCAATGCATTGATTGAAGTAACTTTTGATACCACACGTGCAGTGGCGAACATGATGTATCGTGGTGTTTTGGACAGGTACCCGAACATCAAATATATTCTGTCACATGGAGGAGGAACAATTCCATTTTTAGCCTGGCGACTGGCTGGTATTGAATACGGGCAGAAAGATAAAAAACCCCCGATCATCCGGACCTTTTATGATTTTCTTGTGAATGGCGAACCAACCAAAGGATTAAACCATTTGAAAAAGATGTACTACGATACGGCAGTTGTTTCAGGTGAATCTGCTGTTAAAACCCTCCAGGCTTTTGCTGGTCCCGATAACATCGTTTTTGGTAGTGACCTATGTATTAACAAGCTGGCAGCAATAACCACGAAAAATCTTAAAAAGGACGGCGATTTCACCGAAGAAGAATACAATAAAATGTCATATCGCAACGGTTTAAACTTATTCCCGGAATTTGAAAAATTATATAATTAGTTGGCTATGAGTGATCCCAATAAAGAAGTATACTGGAGTCAGTTTGTTGACGAGTTCGAACAAAAACAGCAACAGGTTGTGGGTGATAATATCTTATCGCTCATGCAAGCTGAATTATCTAAAGAACAAAACCTGGGTGAAGTACTCGAATTGGGTTGCGGAACCGGTTTATTCACCGAGAGTCTGCAAAAAGTATCGACGCTGGTTACGGCAACAGATTACTCGGAAGAGATGGTTACTGCTGCAAGGAATAAACGAGGATATCTGAAGAATGTGAAATATATAAAGGCGAATGCTTTTGATCTTGAATTTGACGAGGAAACGTTTGATACGGTTTTTATGGCCAATCTCATCCATGTAATTGGAAATGCAGAAAAGCTTGTTCTGGAAAGCAAAAGGGTGCTGAAAAAAGGTGGTGTACTGATTATTACATCCTTTGCCATCACCGAAATGAATTTCTTTAACAGGATGGCCATGGGTATCCGCTACCTAAAAACATTTGGGAAACCTTCGGAGGATGCCACAAAAGAAAAAACAACTCAAAAAAGCGTGGAGCAGCTTCTTGTTAAAAACGGATTTAAAATCTCGAAAAGCACATTGCTGGGAAACAAGTCCAGGGCATTTTACATCCGTTGTATCAAACAATAAATCAATAAAAAATGGAAACAATAAAAAAAGTGTCAAATCCGGCGTTCAATAAAAAGAAGCAAGTAAAATTAATCAAGAGCTTTCCGAAATATTTGAAATCGAAACGAAAGCAAATGATCCTGAAATTTGGAGAATCAGCAACCAACCAGGTTTATTCGGTGGCCGAAAAGGAATATCCAAAATTGGTACAGGAAACACCAACTTTTAATACGCCCATGTATGATGCCTTAATGGCAACTGCGGGGAAAATGGCAGCTTTGAAAAAAGGGATGAAAGCAACCGGAATCAGTACTGAAGAGTTTGTCCGGTTCTCGATTGAAGATGCTCGTAAATCAGGAGAGAAAGTCCCTTCTTTTCTATTGAAACTGGGTGGTAAAGTTTATTTGAGCAAACTTATGCGAAAATACCTGAAAAAGGTTGGCAAAAGTGTTACTGAAAACGGCTGGCCAACCCGTGTTATTGACGGTAAAGAAACCGATGATTTCAACATGAGCGTTGAAACCAGAAACTGCCAGATGGTAGCTTTCTGGGAATCGATTGGTGAAGGCGATATTCGTCCTTACTGTACATTTTTTGACTTTACCACAGCCGAACTGCTGGGTGTTGGTTTGAAACAAGTCTCAACCATAGATTCAGGCGTGTGCAAATACTGCTTCTATAAAAAAGGTAAAGTAGAGTGGCCGGATGCCGTTCGAAAAGTATTGACGAATTAAACTTATAGAAAACAATTAGAGAATATTAAAGTCATGAAAGAATTAAATCTTCATGGTTCATTTTACGAAATGGGCCGCCAGTTCGGAAAAGAAAGCAAAAAAGAAATAAAATCATTCGCAAAAATGTCTTACCTGATGGCTTCATTGGCAAAAAAGCCGGGGTCACAAGTGTTTAATCCCAACATGTGGTATTTTATCCCAACGTATTTTACGTTTAAAAAGGAAATTAAAAAATGGCAATCTCTGGCCAGGGAGTATGAAAAAGAAATTCAAAAATATCATCCCGATGCCATTGATTTTATGAAGGGAATTGCTGAAGGCGCAGAACTTCCATACATTGATGTACTTTCGTTGAATATTTCCACAGAAAATATTATAACCTGCTCTGTTTGGGGCGCTGCCGGTGAAAGTACCTTAAATAATGAACCGCTGATTGGAATGAATGCCGATGAAGAACCCATGACCCAAAAGTTTGAACGGGTTTTGCATGTTAATCCCGATAAAGGATTCAGATATAAAGTTACAGCCTTTACAGGATGGGTCGGTTACAACCATGGAATGAACGAGAAAGGCCTTACTTTTGCTGGTTCTTTGTTGTGGACAAAACCTGCACCTGAAAAGAAAATAAGGCCTCCTATGCTGGTATTGATGAAAGTCCTAAATACCTGCTCAACCGTTGAAGAGGTGAAGGAGTATTTTGAATCAGTTCCCAATCATGAACTGGGAACCGATTTTTATATTGCAGACACCCATAAATTCATGCGGGTGGAATGTACCTACGAGAAAAGAGCATATGAAGTTGTTGAGAACGGGTACCGGGGCAATACAAATCTTATAACTTCTCCGGAACTGCAGCATTTGAACGGGGCACCTGAAATGAAACAAACACTTAATGCCGAAATCCGTTCGAAACGAATGGCTGCACTATTCAAAAAACATGACGGCTTAATCGATACGCATGTTATGTATGAAATGGCCAGCGACCATGGCGAAAAAGGAGATGAGTCGGAAGGGAAAAGCATTTGTCAACATCCCAAAGGACTAAAATATAATTACAAAACATTGGTTTCTTTTATTGCACAGCCACAGGAAAAATGTTTCTGGATTTACGAAGGGAATCCATGTGAAATGAAAGTAAAAAAACACAGTTTTGACAATTGAAGTAAAATGGAAACAAAAATTGGACAAGTAGCAAAAACAGCATTTCTGACACTGCAATGTCATGCACTGGATGCTACTTCCGATTATCCGATATTGAATGATACGGATTCTATAAACACATTTGAAACGCTAAAAGAAAAAACCGGGTTTTCAGATTTTAATTCAAATCAAATTAAAAGGAGTCTGATTAATCACATTGCACTTCGCGCCAGGCAGTATGATTTATTTGCCACAAGTTTTATTGAAAAATTTCCTGATGCTGCGATTGTAAATATTGGTTGTGGGATGGATAACCGGTTTAAAAGGATTGATAATGGTCAAATCCAGTTTTACGATCTGGATCTCCCTGAAATAATTGCCATTAAAGAAAAGATTATTCCGCCGGCAGAGCGGTACAAACAAATTGCGAAATCAGTTTTTGAATTCGATTGGCTAAATGAGATAGAACGTGATCACGTGTTTCTGTTGGCTGAAGGCGTTTTCATGTATTGCGAGCCGGTGGATGTAAAGAATTTATTTCATCAGCTTCATAAAAAGTTCACCAACCCTGAAATCGTTTTTGAGGTATTTAATTCAAAATGGCTAAGCGGATGGCGGGGTAAAACAATGGCTGTAAAAATGAAAAAGCAATTAAAACTTGGTGAGGAAACAGTCTTTAAATTTGGGATTGCCGACAGCAACGAAATAGAAAACTGGAACCATAATTACCGGTATATTCAGGATTGGTGTTACCTTGACAGTGATCAAGCCAATTTGCCATTCAGAAAATTTCTGCAAAGTATTGATTCTCTCAGAAAAATACAGTGGACAGTTTATTATGAACTGGAAAGCAATTAAATTCATTTAATCACATGTTATACGGCTGTACAACCTTTACAATTAAAACCCACTCAGAATTGATTTTTGGAAGAAATCTGGATGTGGAAAGTGATATTGGAACTGTATTTATCAATCCACGTGGACAAAAAAAGAGAGCCTATTTTAGTAAAAGAAGCAAGGAAATTCCGGCAGAATGGAAATCAAAATTTGGTAGTGTCACTTTTAATCAAATAAGCAAGGATATTCCACATGGCGGCATAAATGAAAAAGGACTGGTTGTGGAACATTTGTATTTGGAAGATTCAATTTATGAAAAATCAGATACCCGACCTGCATTAATGTCTCACCAGTGGATTCAATACATGCTTGATACCTGCGGTTCTGTGAATGATATAATTGAATCTTGTTCTAGGGTACGAATATCCGATTTGGATTCCAAATTTCCCATTCATTTTAACACGATGGACAGAAATGGAGACAGCGCTATTTTTGAATTCTTAAATGGGAAAATGTTGATTTACAAGAACGAAGCCTGTGAGGCGGGAGTTTTATCCAATAGTACATTAGAAAGTTCAATACGGCAAAATGAAAGTTCTCAGGAAAACGTGAGGAATAATCGCCCAACTGACGTCACAAATTCATTGGAAAGATTTAAGAAAGCAACAGAATTAATCGAGAAATATAAGGAGCAGAATGCGATAGATTACAGTTTTTCTGTGCTTGATGCAGTAAGAAACAATACCCAATGGCAGATAGTTTATGACATTAAAAATCTGAAGATTTATTACCGAACACAATCCCAAAAAGCCATACGATTTTTATACTTAAGTGAATGTAATTTTTCAGATACCAATAGTAAAACGATTCATATTAATGAAAATCCTGAAGTTAAAGCTAACTGGTTGATTTTTAGTCAGGCGATAAACCATGAAATGATAAATTCAATATGCAATAAGTCTGAATTTATTAATCATATTTTAGGAAATGAAAAGGAGGAAATTGCCAGTTATTCAACAACTCAGTAAGATTCCGGATTCGTAAGAATTAACCCAATGTATTGATTAATAGACCATGAATTACTTCTTTTAAAAACTAAAATGAAAACAACATTAGAAAATAAAACGACGGAACAAAAGTCCATCATTTACAAAGCGGGAAAGATAGCTGGAATAACTTTCTTGTTCAATTTAATTGTTCCAACCCTTGGCTATGTGTTTATCCAGTCAAAATTATTAGTTAAAGAAAATCCGGTTTTAACAGCTGAAAATATCATTAATAATGAATTTCTGTTTCGCATAGGAATTCTGCTTGAAATGTTTCTGGCAGTGGGTTTGGTAGCTTTGGGATACAGTTTATTCCTGTTGCTTAGGCACGTCGATAAAATTATTTCAAAATTTGCCTTTATTTTAAAAGTTGTGGAGGCATTGCTAATGGCTGTGGTAACCTTGTTTTCGTTTTTTGCATTGCAAATACTTATTCATTCAAACGAATTCCCTGCATTAATTGAAAACAACATTCATATACTAACCGGATTTGCGTTTGAGCAGCATAGCACACTCAATTCAGTCCCAATGCTATTTCTAGGAATTGAAATGATACTGTTTTCCTTGTTATTATACAGGTCAGAACTCATTCCAAAACTTATTTCCGGATTTGGTATATTTTCGTTTTCCCTGATTTTTATATACGGAATCTTTTCCATTATCAATCCGGCAATGAATCTAATGGCACTGACTTTGCCTAGTTTTCTATTTGAATTGATTTGTGGATGCTGGCTTCTAATTAAAGGAATTTCAATTAAACGGTAGTAACCAACCAAGAAAATGAATTTATCAGAATTATACAGAAACAGAAGGTCGGTAAGAAACTTCCTGGAGAAACCTGGTTGCTGATTACGCTCTTGCTGTCGGTTATTTTATGCGTCTGCAACTTCAAAAGGACTGGACACTTGCTGGATGAATTTTGGAACTGAAATCAAAGATCCAAGACTATTGAACAAATTGGGAATACCGGAAAACTATAAAATTGTGGCTCCACTTGCCCTGGTGTTTCCAAAGAAAACACCTGCAATTCCATTTAGAAGAGAACCACAGGTTTTACATTTGTTAGAATAGAGAAAAATTAAAACCGCTTACCATAAAATAACCATTCTCAAAATTATCCTCTTCACTTTAATTGATGTAGCTGTAATGATTACTATTTTGTTACAGATAATAAAAATCAGGCACTTGTAAAAGTGTTGATGGATTAAAAATCAGTAATGATTAATGCAGATCATCTTCTGCAAAACTGGCTTTTCCCGGTGTAAGTGTTATCTTTAAATCAAATTCAGCCGTAAACTATTAGCTATTAATCAAGTATGCTTCTAACTAAACTGCATATACCTCAATCAGGAGAAAATGTCATTCATCGTCCTTCGCTTTTCGATAAACTTGACCAGGGATTGAAAAGAAAGCTCATTTTGGTTTCAGCAACTGCAGGATATGGAAAAACAACACTTGTTAGTAATTGGATTTATAAACATAATTTTAAAACTGCATGGTATTCCTTGGATGAACGGGATAATGATCAAGTAGTTTTTTTAAAGTATTTATTTAGCAGTATCCGAAATATTGATAATAGTATCGGCGATAACTCCTTAGAATTACTTAAATCATCAGACACCATTAAAATTAGCTATATTGTTGAGTCGTTTATTAATGAACTTTTGCCAATCGAAGAAGATATTCTAATAGCGTTGGATGATTTTCATTTAATTAATAATCAGCAAATTTCAGACATTCTACTTTTCTTGCTTGAGAATAGTCCTAAAAACATTCATTTTGTAATTATTACCCGACAAGATCCTCAAATACCTCTTTCCAGAATTAGAAGTCAGAATGAAATTGTTGAGATAAGATCAGCTGAATTAAGTTTTACGAAGAGCGATATTGGTGAGTTGTTTAACCGGAAACTTAAATTAAGTTTAAGCGATAAAGATATTGACTTACTCAAAATAAAAACGGAAGGATGGATTGCCGGATTACAGTTGGTGTCTTTGACTTTTAAAGGTCAGGATAATATTTCTGAATACATAGAACAGTTAGCAGGTAACAACAGGTATATTATGGATTATCTTATGGAAGAGATTCTTGCAATTCAAAATGATGAAATGCGAGAATTTCTTCTTTGTACTTCGATACTTGATAGATTATCAGGATCACTCTGTGATGCGGTTCTTGAGAAAAAGAATAGCCAAAATTTGTTAGAGATACTTGAAAAAAACAATATGTTCCTCATTCCGTTGGATAATGAGAGAGTATGGTATCGTTATCATCACCTGTTTGGCGATTTATTGGAACAAAGGCTGAATCGAATCTATGGACATCGAATTAAAACCTTGCATCAAAATGCGGGAACCTGGTTTGAAAAGAACAAGCTTCCATTACATGCCATTGAGCATACACTGCAAGCAGGAAATATTAAAAAAGGTCTTGAACTCATTGATCAAATTATTGATCACCTGATAGCAACTTCTCAATACGCCGTGGTTTTAAAATTTGCTGATTTTTTTCCTGAGAAAGAGGTTTTTTCAAATTTAAAGTTCGGTGTTATGCATGCATGGACTTTAATAATTGTAGGAAGATTAGCTGAAGCCGAAGAGTTTTTAAACAGACTAAATGTTTTGGTTCATGATGAAAATATCAAAAATAAGAACAAGGTGCTGTTAGGAAGACTCTATACAACCAATACCCTTCTTAAAGATTACATGGGTGACGTAGAAAGTGCTGCATACTTTGCTAATCTATCCGTCAACCATCTAAATGATAATGACAATGTTTGGAACTCCTGGGCATACTATGGAAAGGGATTATCTGAATTATTGCAGTTCGACCTTGAAAAATGCACATCTTCATTTTTTATTGGATTGGATTATGCAAAGAATATCGATAATACGTATTTAGAAATTGTACAAACATTCCATTTTGCATATTTCTCAAAGCTTAGAGGGAAATATCATGAATCAGTTAAAATATGCCAGGAACTACTTGAAAAGTATAAAGAGAAAAAGTACACAGAAGGATTTAAATTTAACCTGTATTCATCAATATTGTATTCAACAATTGGCTTTATATATACCGAACAGGGAAATATAACCTCAGGCATCGAAAATGCATTAAAAGGTTATGAACTATCACAGAATCTGGTGAGTATGTCATTTAAAGGCGTCGGATTATTATTATTGGCTGAAAGTTATTATAAAGCCGGTAAAATCAGGACAGCTCTTGAAACTATTGAAAAGCAGAAACCAAGACTCCTGAATAATTCGAGACATCATTTAGCTGTTTTATCCTTTGCATTAAAGCTAAAGTTGTTATCTCAGCTAGGCATGAAAAATGAAGCTGATTCATTATACAAACAACTAATTAACCCAACAAATAATAATCCAATTGAACACATTCTATATGGTATAGCAAGTGCCCGTTATTTCATATCTTTTAATAAATACCAAAAAGCGGCGACAATTCTTGAGGAACTATCATTGAAACTAAAGAATAGCAAGATAGTTGAGTTGTTTGCTGAAGTGGAAATTATGAAAGCACTGGTATTCATCAAGACAGGGAAAAATGATGATGCGATTAACAGTATTAGAGAATTGTTAGTTCTAACCCAGGATGAAAGTTTGGTTAGATTGTATTTGAATGAAGGCATTGAAATTGAAAAGATTCTAAAAGAAGTAAAAAAACAAAAAGCAATTAAGTCAAATGAAATTTTAGATACAATTTCAACAGATTATCTAAACCTTTTGTTAAAGGGATTTGAAAATGAAAAGAAAACATTTAATAATAGTTTCGAAGATGTATTAAGTTCTCGTGAACTGGATACGCTTAAACTATTGACTAAAGAATATTCCAACCAGCAAATAGCCGATGAATTGTTTATTTCGTTAAACACCGTAAAAACCCACCTGAAAAACATCAACCTCAAACTTGAAGTTGACAACCGCATTGATGCGGTTAAAAAGGCGAAGCAGATTGGAATAATCTAATCAATAAATAGTTTTTACAACATTTTAAATATTCAAAATCACCCCCTTAAATCACCCTGCTGGGTGATTTTTTTTTGTTGGATGATCAAGACCTTTGGATTGTGATTTTAAAGCAAAATTAAAATGAACAGCATTATTAAAATAAAAATCAAAGGTCATCTGAATCCATCCTGGAAAGACTGGTTTGATGGACTCGACATTGTGATTGAAGGAGACCACACCATCTTGCTGGGAGATGCACGAGACGAAGCATTTATATATGGCGTCATCAATAAAATTCGCGATTTAAACCTGAAACTTATTTCAGTGGAAAAAATTGACCAATCAAATCAATGCCATGAAAACAATTAAACTAAATAAATACAAAATCACAACTTCAGATGCATGGATAATCGGAGCCTTATCGCTACTCGGATTGTGTGCCGGATTTTTTATGCCTCAAAAATCAGTAATGGCTTCTGCAGCCTGCCTTATGGTTGGGGTTGGATTAGGGCTGATCATTAGTTCAATGCTTGCAAAAACAACTTAAAATCAACAGAAAATTTAAAACAATTACAATTGAAAACAAAGTCATGAAAACAATGAAACAATTCTTGAAATTATCAATTTTTATCTGGGCATTCGTTGCTTTTTTCGGATGCGATGAAGAAATCTATGACATGGACGAACCGGGTAATCTGCTTCCGAAAACAGTAACGGAAGATCTTTTACTGCCAAGGCTTGAAATAAACGGGAAACTGTTTCACGCTGAAACGATGGGAAACATTGAAAACCCGATTATTATTTTTCTGCATGGAGGTCCGGGAAGTGATTACAGACCAATGATTAGCCAGAGAGGAGTTGAAAACGCTTCGCGGTATCCCGAGGAAAGAACAGTTACCAACGGTGGAATAAGCCAACTTCAGGATGAATATTTTTGTGTTTTTTACGACCAGCGTGGAGGTGGTCTTTCACCACGTTTTGATCAAGGTGAATTGAGCTTTGACTTGTACGTTGAGGATTTAAACGACATTATCGATTATTATCTTCAGCTTAAGGAAAACGAAACAGGATCTTCTGATTCTCAGGTTTATATATTTGCCTGGTCGTATGGAGGAACACTGGCTACAGGATATATCAATACTTATCCTGAAAAAGTGAAAGATATTGTTGCCTATGAACCGGGACCGTTATCTGTAGAAGTTTGGGATTATATTAAGGATAATACAACGTTTGTATTAAGCCAAATCGGGAAAGAATGGCTGGAAGAGTATTTGCTTGCTCACGATCATTTTACTCCGGATGGCCACGAGCGAGCCGATTATCAATATATGATGAACGTAAGCCAGGCCGATAAATCACAGCCTGAATTTCATGCTGATCCCAACACTCCGTATTGGAGAAGCGGAGCTTTACTCCTTGATGATAACCTAGACTTTATAGAATCGAATAGTTTCGATATCACCTCAAGTCTAAGCTCATTCCAGGGAAGGTTTTTATTCATTGGCAGTGAAAATGTACTGAATGAATTACCTGAGTATGCCGATATGCAAATGCAGTATTATCCACAATCGGATTTAATTGAGGTTTCAGGAGTTGGGCATACCGGCCCCTGGGAAAAACCGGATGAAATCGCATCATTAATCAGAAATCATTTTCAGTAGAAGTAGATTTTAAACAAAAAACAGAAAACAACAAACAAAATGAAAAATATAATAACAATTATTATTGCTATGACCTTGCTGTTCACGTTAAATCAGCTGTCAGGGCAAACGATAATAAATAATGACCCTGACGTATATAACAGGGTTTATTTGAGAACAGGAATAGAGCCTGCAACCATGCTTACCTTGGGTTATGAACGCAAGTTTGATGTCGGATTTTTAAATCAAAACATTGTAGGATACGCAGAATTTGGCTCATCCGTTGCCAATTTCAGCAACAACGATTTTAAAGTAGGCGGTATTCTGCCGGTTTTTGGAAAAGGGAAATTCAAAATCGTAAACAACCTGAATTTATCAGTCGGAAGCATGTCGGCAAAGAATTTCGATTCTAAAAGATTTGCTGCAGCCGATGAGGTGGCATTTGGAATATACGGCGAGAAACGATTTGTTGCATTCACGACTGAATATGAAAAAATCTTTCTGAATAAGATTGAGCATACTGATTTCTACAAAGAAACCTATTACGAAGATGTTGTAGATGGCTGGTACAAAGGTGCCGGTGGAAGGTTCCAGATTGGAATTGAGGGTGGATTTACAGTAAAGAAAAGGCTGGATACACATTTAGAAGTGAAATTACCCTTTACCGAAAAGTTGAATAGTTACGGAGGTTCTCCAATGCACGTTAACTTGGGAATTGCTTACAGATTTTAAAATGATATTCCATACACAAATAAAAATGTTGAAAATTGCATTTTGGATAGGTGCCATTACCGATGCCCTGGCCGCTGTTATTATGATTTTTCCGGAACTCGGAGCATATTTCTTTAAACATGAGGAAGTTGCAATAACTCCCGAATACAGATATGCGCTTAGAATGGGAGCTGCTTTAATGGTCGGCTGGACAGCACTTTTAATTTGGGGAAGTATAAAACCAGTTGAACGCAGAGGAATTTTAGTATTAACTGTATTCCCTGTTATAACCGGAATTGTCTTGGCTCAGATTTATGCGGTATACTCTGGCTACATTGAAATAGCCAGAATATTTCCGTTATGGATTCACCTGACCCTGATAAGTACATTCTTTTTATTTGCCTATTTTAATTCTAACCAGAACTATTCATAAATTTTCAAAAAGATGAATTAAGTTCAGGTTAATCCCGACTTAGATGAAGTTAAACTTTTAAAAAAAGATTTTACGTAATCTTAGTCGCTGTCGGAGACAGGGATTATTTATGAATAATCCGGGCTAAGGTCAAAAGATCTAATAAAAACAAAAAATGAAAGGAGCATTGTCTACAGAACACAGAAGGATATTAATAAATTATCTATGCGAGTTCCACGGCTTCGTGGCAGTAAAAAATACCTACTGCCTTTGATAATTGAAATACAATACATTAACTAAATTACATACAAGTGAAAATCAAAGAAAAAAAAGTTCTGTTGAACTATAATAATGCTGGAAGAACTGTAATAACGGGAGCTTCTGCTGGATTAGGATTATGTTTTGCTAAAAAGCTTGCAGAATACGGATTTGATTTGGTATTGATTGCACGACGAAAGGATCGACTTCAGGATATTGCGACCAGACTTGAATCGGAGCATTCCATTCAATGTGAAATATTACCGGCTGATCTTGCTCTTGATGAAGACATTGAAAAAGTTGCAGACCATATTAAAAAAATTTCAGATCTTGATATTTTAATAAACAACGCCGGTTTTGCCACACTCGGTAATTTCATTGATGTACCTGTTGAAAAAGATATGCGTATGATTCATGTGCATATAAAAGCATCGGTACAATTTACCTATGCTGCTCTTCAAATTATGCGCAAAAGAAAACAGGGCGTTATTATAAATGTATCTTCAATAGGTGCTTTTATATTAACACCGGGCAATGCACTATATGATGCTACTAAATCATTTCTTAATACATTTTCGCAAAACCTCAGCCTCGAATTACAGGGGTCGGGTATAAAAATACAGGCACTATGTCCCGGATTCATGAGTACAGAGTTTCATGAATCCGGAGATCTGAAAAACTTTGACAAAAGTGTTATACCTGATTCTTCATGGATGACACCGGAGAGCGTTGTTTCACAATCCTTAAAGGCGTTAGAAAAAAATAGAACTATTTTTATTCCAGGAAGGAAAAAGCGTTTTGCAAAGTGGCTTTATATGAACAGCTCGCTGGTACGCTACTTATTTCAAAAAAAACTTGAAAGCATAGAGCAGAATACAAAACAAGAAACGCAACGTACATAAACTGATAAACTAATAAAAATGGGTATAAATAAAATAGTTAAATACGCAGGAAAACCTGCTCTTTACGAAAAAGGAACAGATGTGATGTGGACCGATCCGCACATTTCAAAACAATTGCTCGAGATTCACCTGCATCCTGATATAGATCTCGCCAGTAGAAAAAAGTCAACTGTTGAAAAAACAATCAAATGGATTTTTGAACAGGTTGAGGATAATGAAATGAAAATCCTTGATTTGGGATGTGGTCCGGGTTTATACACACAAATAATCGCACAAAGAGGTCATAAAGTAACCGGAGTCGATTTCTCTGAAAACTCGATCGATTATGCAAAGCAGCAAGCAAAAGCTAAAAACCTGGATATTGAATACATCAATAAAAACTACCTGGACCTGGATTTGCCGGAAAATGCATTTGATTTGGTAATGATGATATACACCGATCTGGGTGTGCTTCTACCTGAAGAACGAAATCAACTTCTAAGCAAAATAGAAAAAGTTTTAAAACCCGGCGGTACTCTAATTTTCGATGTATTGAATGATAAAGATCTGGATAAAAAAGTAAGTCCGAAAAACTGGGAAGTTGCTGGGCAGGGATTTTGGAGAGAGAATCCCTATTTAACGCTTTCAGAATCATTTTTCTATGAAAAAGAAAAAGTGATACTCAACCAACATATTGTTGCTGAAGATGAAAATACCAGCGTTTACCGGTTTTGGACGCACTATTTTTCGCATGATGATTTAATGCGTCTTTTAAAAACATTTGATTTTACCGAAATCGAATTTTGCGAGAACGTACTTCCTGCTGATGGCAATTTATGGAGTGGGGAGAATGTAACTTTTTGTAAAATGAGAAAATCTTAGCATATTATCCTTTTTATTCGTGATGCCACAATTTAATTATCAGGGAAACAGCGTTTATTACAAAATTTCAGGAAAAGGAGAACCGCTTTTACTAATTCATGGGAATAGTGTTTCTTCCAAAATGTTTGACTCGGTTATAAATACATATTCCGAAAAATATCAGGTTATAGTTTTTGACTTTCCCGGACATGGACAATCTTCACGATTAGAGAAGTTCGAAACAGATTTTTGGTATTACAATTCCGAGGTTGCAAATGCATTGTTGGAGGAATTGAAGCTTAAAAAAATTAACGTGATTGGCACAAGCGGAGGTGCATTGGTTGGCATTAACCTCGCTCTTGAACATCCGGATAAAGTTAAATTTTTGGTGGCCGATAGTTTTGAGGGAGAATTTCCTCTGGAGTCATATGTGAACAGTATTTGGAAAGAAAGGGAAAGTGACAAAAAGAACGAAGAAGCTCAATTATTCTGGAGACTTATGCATGGTGAAGGTTGGGAAAAAGTAGTAGATTTAGATACCGAGGTGAACATTGACTTTGCTAAGACAGGAAAATCATTTTTTCGTAAGCCTATCTCACAACTGAATGTTTCAACACTTCTAACCGGAAGTTTGCAAGATGAATATTGCAGTCATTTAGACAAAATATACAGGAAACTGCAAATAAAAAATCCGGCGTTAAAAATTCATTTGTTTGAAGAGGGTAACCATCCAGCAATGTTGTCAAACAAGGATGAGTTTTTTCAACTTTTTATGGATAATTCGGAATAGCAACTTACTGTTATATAGGGTAATCATGCACTTGAAAAGAAATTTGTATACTTTTAATAAATTTATCATCCAATCTTTTTAAGAATGATATTTATTGCCGGAATAAGCATTGCAGTTTTTTTTGAGTTGCTTCTCATTTTCAAGAAGAACAAAATACAATCCGATAAAATATTGATTGTATGGATGTTTCTAATCTCCGTGCATATGTTCCTGTTTTTCATGAACTATACCAAAGAAAACCTGAACTATCCATTTTTACTGGGATTCAGTCTGCCTCTTCCTATGATTCATGGTGTGATGCTTTACCTTTATGTGGCATCGTCAACACGTCAGTTACCAAAAAACAAAAAACTTTTGTTGCTTCATTTTATTCCTGTAAGCGCGGCCTTTATTTATCTGATTCCCTATTTTTTACTTCCTACTGAAGAAAAAATCTATATCTACCAGAATAATGGATTGGGATATGAGTTATTTATGAGACTTTTATTATGGGGTTATTTGATTACCGGAATTGGGTACCAAATATGGTCAATCATTTTGCTGAATCGTCATAAAAAAAATATATTAAATCAGTTTTCGGATATTGAAAAAATAAACCTGAACTGGCTGCGAATCCTGGTGTGGGGAATGGCAGTTATCTGGATGGTGGTAATTCTGGACGTGGATGATTTTTACGATTTTCTAACGGTTACGTTTTTTGTTTTCGTGATGGGATTTTTCGGAATTAAACAAATCGCCGTTTATCCTCAAAAACAACTTGATAGAGCGCGCAAAGAAAAGGGAAAATATTTAAAGTCAGGCTTGAAAAAAGACCTTTCGGAAGAGTTGTTCCAGAAACTGAAAGGTTTGATGAATGACAAAAAGTTGTTCACTAAAAACGAATTACTGATTAATGATCTGGCTGCCGAACTTGAGGTTCATCCCAATTACCTTTCGCAGGTGATAAACGAAAAAGAAGGAAAGAATTTTTATGAATTTATCAATCACTATCGTGTGGAAGAATTCAAACGTCTGGTTTCCATTCCCAAAAATCAACAGCTAACACTTCTGTCGCTGGCTTATGAGTGCGGATTTAATTCAAAGTCATCTTTTAACCGGTATTTTAAGAAAAGTACCGGCCAAACACCATCGCAGTATTTCTCTCTGATAACCACTAAGTAACATCTATTTTCGGGTGCCAACTTTCAGGCTGACACCACAATAAAGTGCCACCTTCTAAGCTGAGGCGATGCGCCTTGTTTCTCGCTTTATGTTTGTATCGAATTATTAATCATTTAAAAAAATACAAACATGAAAACGATGAAACAATTTTTTAAGTTATCAATTTTTGTCTGGGCAACCATTTTAATTTTTGGCTGCAGTAAAGACGATTTTTATGAAATGGATGAACCCGGACAACTGGTTCCTCTTACAGTGGATGAAAATCCCGATTTGCCATCTATCACAATTAATGGCACAATGTTACATTCCGAAGCCTTTGGAAATCCTGAGGACCCAATGATTGTCGTCTTGCACGGCGGACCGGGTGGAGATTATCGCTCACTTCTTTGTAGCCGCGATTTGGTTGACGACGGATATTACATTGTATTTTACGACCAACGCGGATCAGGTTTATCACAGCGGCATGATGCAGACCAATTCACTGTACAAATGTACATTGATGATTTGGAAGCAGTCATTGATTATTACCGCTACGATGAAAATCAGAAAGTTATTCTGCTTACCCACTCATGGGGTTCAATGCTCGCCGCTGGTTATGTCAATCAATATCCTGATGCTATTGACGGAATAGTTTTAGCTGAACCGGGCGGTTTAACTTTCGATCAGATGGAAGAATATTTATCACGGTCAAATCAGGTTGAATTTTTTAAGGAGGCAACTAATGATGCCATTTTCCCGGAGCAGATTTTTGCCGGAAGAAATGAACATGAAATACTGGATTACAAGGCATTATATTTTCTTTCGTTTGAAAATGCTGAAGGAAATACAATTGGAAACGCAGGCCCCTATCCTTTTTGGAGGAATGGCGCCGTAGCGCACAGTGCCTCGCTTGATTATGTAGTTGAACATGGGTTTGATTTCAAAAACAACCTGGGGAACTATAGTCCAAAGGTACTTTTTATGTACAGTGAACGGAACGAAGCTTATGGCGAAAATTGGGCCGAGGAAGTTGCTGCACCTTTCCCAAACAAAGAAATACAAATCGTACTGGGCGCCGGTCATGAAATGTTTTACTTCGGCTGGGAAGACATGTACCCCAAAGTTTTATCCTATTTAAATGAAATACAATAGCACGAATAAAAAAATCATAAAGGTTTTAAACAATCAGAAAACAAAAAATACAAAACAAATGAAAACAATTAATAAAATATTTATAGCACTCGTTCTCTTACTCACTTTTAAAGTTGGTATGGTCAATGCACAGGGTATTAAATGGTCAGAAGTAACAGAAGGCAAAAAACATTTTGTAACCCTGAATTTAGGAGCCGATTTCAGCACATATTACGGACTAAACTATGGA
This sequence comes from Maribellus mangrovi, assembly GCF_037646455.1. Taxonomy (NCBI): domain Bacteria; kingdom Pseudomonadati; phylum Bacteroidota; class Bacteroidia; order Marinilabiliales; family Prolixibacteraceae; genus Maribellus; species Maribellus mangrovi. Next base: position 934,663 of record NZ_JBBIXN010000002.1, read on the forward strand.
TACAGTATATCCAATAAATTTTTACCTCTTATTATCGATGCAGAATTTGACGTTCCTTTTGGTGAAGATGCTTTTGATGATTGGGATGCCAGAGTTGGGCTTCAGGCACAAGTATGGAATAATAATAACTTATGGTGGTCGGCCAAAGCCTCTGTAACTACAAAGAAATTTGAATCGGAAGTTGCAAGTCTCTTGAATTTTGGATCCAGTTTCTCAACTTTGTTTGGTTATCAGAAACCCAAATGGGGAATTGCTGCAGAAATCGCTTATGAAAGGTCGGAGGTAACCAAAATTGAAAATCGCCTTTTAAAAGATTATTATCCCGAAATTACTGATGGATGGTATAATAGTGCAGGCGGTAATTTCAAATTTGGTTTGCAGGCAAATACCTCAATAAAATCTACAAATCTTTTTTTACACCTGGGCAAAGTCTTTGGACAAAATTTTGAAGACAATCCGACTTTACCCTTTTATGCGAAAGTTGGCATTAGTAAATCGTTTTGATTCTAAAATGAACAAGAAAATTGAAAAGATATTATTTCTTGTACTTTTAATAATAAGTATAGTACTTTTAATTGCTGAACTGATATTGCTTATGTAAGCAATATCAGTTCTATTTAAGTCAAAATATTGATCTAAAGAATTTAATGGTAAGAAGAATCAAATGCAAAATGGAGCATCGTATATACACAGTGAGCCGAGCCTTAAATTATGGGTCGAATACTATGGAGAATCTGGCAATGAAGCAGTAATATTCATTTCAGGTGCCGGCGCCAATTCCTCATTCTGGTCGGAAAGGTTATGCAACCAACTGGTTGAAAAGGACTTTTATGTAATTAAATACGACCACCGCGATTTTGGCTATTCCACTAAAATCGATTACGAGAAAAATCCTTACGATATTCTGCAACTAGCAAAAGATGCAATAAACATTCTGGATTCGCTGGAGATTAAAAAGGCACATATTGTTGGTCATTCCATGGGCGGTTTTATTGCGCAACTACTGGCCATTCATTTCCCGGAAAGGGTAATTACGATAACATCAGCTTCTGCTTCTACCAATTCACCAAAGGTTCCTTTACCTCCTGCAAAAACCTGGGAGATTTTTATGGAAATGAGTCCCACCAATAATTTTGAAAATGACCTACCGGGTTTTATGAAAGTATGGGAATACCTGAACGGAAGCACCAGATTTGACGAGGAACTGGCGGTAGAATACACCAGAAATTTATACGAAAGACAAGCGATCATAGGTGCATTGGGCGAATCGCATGTAAAAGCACAGGCCGGTATAACCGACCGATCGGAAGCCTTGAAACAGGTGAAACTTCCTGCTTTAATTATTCATGGCGAGGAAGATTACCTGGTCGACAAATACGGAGGAATACAAACAGCTGAATGTATCCCGAACTCACAAATGGTGCTTATCCCTGAAATGGGTCATATGCCCTTTAACAAGGAAATTCTAAGCCGGTTTGAAAATGAAATCATTCAGTTTATAAAATCAAACCGTACTCGTTAATTGAATCATCAGGTAACATGTTGCTTTGTTTGAAACGGATTATGTCGTAAATTGAGGGAGAACAGCACCGAGAATTACTATAGCTATGGATGATAAAAGCAGGTACGAGAAAATCATGTGGTGGATCAGGAACAATAAAGTTACTTCAACTTTAATAGTGATCGGCACCATCTTTATCGCCCTGTCTACATTTACCGATGCTGCTAAAAATTTATTCGATTTGTTTGACCAAAAAAAGCGTCCGGAAATTAACGGAGAGTGGGCAGCAGAAGTGGAATACGACTGGCCCGGTTCGAATTATACTGAAACTTTTGTTTTCGAAGGCGAAGGCGAAGAACTGCATGGTACAGCTACATTTCTAAAACGTAAACATATCATCCAGGAAGGATCTTTAACAAACAACAGACTGGAATTCATCACAAAAACAAAAGAAATTTCAAGCAGCTGGGATTCCGGTGAGTCAAAAGAATCAACGCATCGCTATTTTGGTAGAATTATTGACAATGGTATTCAGTTTATTATGCAAACCGAGGGCGGAGTTTCACTTCATACTCCGATTGAGTTCACTGCTAAAAGAATTTCGGATAAACCTCGAAACTAAAACAATGAATCGATTCTTTTAAAACTGCAAAACATGAAATTTTGAACCGAACCGCTCGGTGTAATGTGATCCCGGGTAAAACACTGCAGTTTGTCAAATCGGGGCTTAAAAACTTCTGTAAGTTCCCTCTCGTTATACTGTTTAACCTGTAAGCCGCTACAGGCTTCCGGTCCGTTATTCGAAAAAGTTCCGACTGTCAAATATTTTGATACGCATTGATCAACAATCTCCCTGTATTTTTTTATATCGTTTTTGTCCGTCAGAAAATGAAAGAGCGCCCTGTCGTGCCAGACATCGTAAGTGGTTTCCGGAGCAAATTCCCTGATATCGGATTCAATCCACTTTACCAGAGCAGCACGTTCCCCCAGCCTCTTTTGAGCTTTTTCCAGTGCCTTTCCTGAAATATCCAGCACATGTACATTTTCAAAACCGGCATCCAGCAGATGATCCACAAATTTGCTATCGCCTCCGCCAACATCAATGATCTTTGATGTCTTCTTTAATTCAAATGTCTGAATAAAGTCGAGAGAAGTTTGAGGGGTATCCTGGGTCCAGCTTACCTGGTGCGGTTCTTTGCTGAAATATACCTTCTCCCAGTGTTTCTTGAAATTTACCTCCATAAAATTTGATTCCATTTTATCGTCCTAAAAAGCCGGAGGCTAAAGTACTATGTTTTCTTAGATTCGATAAAAAGTGGTATAAAAAAGCACATCTGCCTGCAATTATTAAAAGCATTGCAAACAGATGTACTTTATAGTATTCGCTTTCTAATAAAGAATCACGCCCACTTCAGCTGCCGAGCTATAAAAGCTGTTACCGGCTTCGCGTAAAGCAGTTATTCTGAAATAGCGCATTTTTTCCGGTTTGTCGAACATCCTTTCCTGACGACGACTACCGGGCCAGAAACGGCCATGTTCAACCACTGTCTTCCAGGTTTTACCATCAAGGCTTACCTCCAGGTTGTATTCCGTAATACGCCCGTTGCGTTGTTCCTGACGCGGTAAATATTCAAATCCAATAATATTGAGTGCTTCCCCCATATCGACCTGGATAAAATGAGGATGAACCAGCTTTTCGTCTCGCCAGTCGGAATGCCAGAAAGTTTCAGGATTGTTATCGATGGCAGCCTCGGGGCCTTCTCCCGGGTAGCTGCAATCGGCTGTGGCCTTCCACTTCGATTTATTGATGGCAAAAGTCTGCATTATCCGGTTGCTTCGCATCTTCCCTTTCACCTCGGACCAGGCCGCAATTTTTCCTCCTTTTGATAAATCGATCGGCTTTTTGTAGCGTTCCGTTTTACCGTCGTTTACTGAATAATAAACTGTTGCACCTTTTTCTGAACTCAAGCTTACGAAACCATCTTCATCGCGTATGATTTCCGGCGCCTGTGCCAGAGACAATTCTGCAGTATTGTACTTTTCAGCTGCATAGTCGAATATTTCCTTTTGCTGAAACTGAACCGGTTTGTAGGTAACACTAAAACGATAAATGCCGCTGCCTGCAATATATTGCGGAAGAACTCCGGGGCCACAGGTTGCTGTTCCCAGTCCCCCAACCACATCATCGTAGTTTACGGTTACAAAGTCTGCCTCATCCAGTTCGTTCATATGGCGGGCACTAGTTATGTCCTTGTCATCGTACGGGTATGCACTGAAATTCATCGGATTCGATGCGTTCATCATCAATCCGATACCTTCCATGTTTGTAACAGTTGCCCAGCGCACGTCAGTTTGATTGCAATTATCCTGTGGCACCACCATGTTATGATCGTACAAGTCTTCAGCGCTTGACGAGTAGAAATCGAATTTTCCACCGCTTTTACGGTCAGGATACGTTGAAACTCCACCCAAACCATACCAGTTTAGCTCATCAAACGAACGTGGCATTTTCATTTGTAAACCAACTTTGGCAACCGCGGTCACTCTATCAGGAAGATTGACTTCGCTGGAAACGCTGAATGTTCCATCGCCAAACACCTGGTACTGAATAACCGCATCAAATTCCAACATGGTGCTTTTCAGTGTAAGCGGAATAATCACAAGCAACGTTCCATCATCCATTTTTTTCACAGTCGCCTCACCTGCAAGCTGCTCCAGGTTATGGAGACCGGCAGAAGACCAGGCACGCATTCCGTTTCTGTCGCGTATGTCGTTTTCAGTTGGAGGCCGGAAAAAGTTGAGCTTTGGTCCCTGTTTCATCAATTCTCTACCATTTAACAGATAAGATGAAATGATCCCTGTTTTCGAATCAATGGTAAGGTTAAAATTCTTCCCTTTGATGATGCTGGCATTTTCGTTTTGCTCCATTGAAAGATCGCCTGTATTTTTAACCATCATAAATACCTGTGATTGAATGGGCAATATAAATTCTTCCCAGGCTTGCTCATGTCCTTTCTTCACCAAACCGTTTCTTTTTTTGTTGATCATCGAAAACTTCAACACATAAGATTGTCCAGCTCTAGGCTGATCCAGTTCTGGTAATTCAAAAGAAAAAGCTTTGGTGGTCTGCGGTGCAACATCCAGCGCAGGCAGCATTCCGTGTGCAACAATTCCTTCGGCATTCTTGATGGTCCAAATAAACGTAAACTCATTCAGGTTTGTAAAGAAGAATTTATTTTGAATGGTGAACTGACCTCCACTCAGATCTGTTGCTTTTATCGAAATATTCTGATATACTTTTTTTGCTTCGTACAATTGCGGATTTGGAATCCGGTCGGGATTCACCAATCCGTTGATGCAAAAGCTATTGTCGCTTGGCATGTCGGTTCCATAATCGCCACCGTAAGTAAAATACATTCTGCCGTTTTCATCCACTTCGCGCAAACCCTGGTCAACCCAGTCCCAGATACAGCCTCCCTGAAGTGCAGGATAAGCTTCAATAGCATCCCAGTAATCCTGCAAACTTCCGCAGCTGTTTCCCATGGCATGCGAATATTCGCAAAGGATCAACGGGCGATCAGGATTTCCCTGCGCGTAATTGGCAATACCATCGATTCCCATGTACATCGGGCAGAAAATATCGGTATGTGCTGCCAACCCGGCACGTTCGTACTGAACCGGACGACTTTGATCACGCTCTTTAATCCAGGCTGCATCCTGCACAAAATTAATGCCGTCGCCGGCCTCATTTCCAAGTGACCAGACAACGATACATGCATGGTTTTTATCGCGCTCAACCATTCGCTTCGTGCGATCGAGATGCATTGGTCCCCACTCCGGTTGTTTGGCCAGACTGGCTTCACCGTAGCCCATTCCATGCGATTCGAGATTGGCCTCGTCAATGATGTACAGGCCATAAAGATCACACAAGGAATAAAACTCAGGATCGTCGGGATAATGGCAGGTGCGCACGGTGTTTACATTGAATTCCTTCATCACCTGAATATCTTTCAGCATCAGGTCGCGGCTGATCACGTGTCCAAGATCTGGATCGTGCTCATGACGGTTCACACCTTTCATATAAATAGGCTGACCGTTTACCAGCAACTGACCGTTTTTAATTTCTGACGTGCGAAAGCCAATATTTTGTGTCAAGGCTTGAACAACATTTCCGGCGTCATCCTTTAGCACGATCAGCATCTTATACAGGTTGGGCTGTTCGGCCGACCATTTTAAAGGATTTTCAACAGTTGCTTTGAATTGAAAATGTGTCGCTTCTGCCCCAACGCCTAGTGATTTCGACAAATCAATCAGCGTTTCGCTGCCATCCATTGTGGCTACCGAAGTTTCAACGGCATAGTTTCCACCGGTCTGATCTCCCTGATTTTGTACTTCCACATCCAATGAAAAAGTTCCATTGGTATACGCGGCATCCAATCCGGCCAATACAAAATAGTCGCGAATATTTACTTTTGGTGTAGCCAGCAGGTAAACATCGCGTTCAATTCCGCTTATCCGCCAGAAATCCTGGCATTCGAGGTACGATCCGGTACTCCAGCGATATACTTCCAACGCCACTGTATTTTGCCCTGATCTGATGTATTTTGTGAGATCAAATTCAGCAGGTGTTTTAGCACCTTCACTGTATCCCACTTTTTGTCCGTTCACCCAAATATAAAAGGCTGATTTTACGGCTCCGAAATGAATTTTTATCTGTTTCCCGTCCCAGTTTTCTGGAATGGTAAAATCCCGGCGATAACTTCCTACAGGATTGTACTCATGAGGAATGTTCGGGGGATTCGGGCGTTCTCGTTTTATCACCCAAAACGGATAACGCGTATTTGTATAAATAGCAGTGTCAAATCCCTGACGCTCCCAATTGGCGGGAACAGGAATATCTGCCCACTCACTAAAGTCGTAGTCTTCACGGTAAAAATCAATTGGTCTGCTATCGGGATTAATCGCAATATTAAATTTCCAGATCCCATTCAGAGAACTGTAAAATTCCGATTCGTTCGGATTGTTGTCAAGCGCCTTTTGTTCCGTTTCGAATGGAATAAAATAGGCATGAGGTGAAAGTCGATTGATGTTAAAAACGGCTGGATTTTCCCAATCGTTAATTTCCTGCGCAGAAAGCACAGAACTGCTAAACAATGCCAGCAGAATAATGCTAATAATTTTCGGCATGATATCAGGTTTATTGGTTTATTTGATGAGAATAAAAATAATATAAATTACCGAGTACCCCCAAATATTTATGTTGACATAACTCTTTCTTTTTTGAATTTTATTGAAAACAGCATAACAAAAAGCCCCTTATTCCTGACAGAATAAGAGGCCTTCAATTATTTTTAAGTTAGTTAGTTCAAACCAGTTGAACATCTTCCACAATCTGTTGCCCTTTTTGAATGGCCTCCAGATTAAGTGGAATGAGTTTATGGTAACGTTCGGGCAAGGATTTTTCCAGGCCTTTTTCAACGTTATCCAACGAAAGTATCGGGCGTACCTTCAGATAGCTTCCAAAAACGATCATATTGAATACTTTCGGATTGCCCATTTCAACAGCAGTTTTGGTAGCTTCTACTCTAAAAATATTGATATCGGTTCGCGTTGGCCGATTGATCACACCATTGGGATCATACAATAAAGTTCCCCCGGGTTTCACTGCTTTCTCAAACTTATCCATACTTTGCTGATTCAGGATGATCGCAGTATCGAATTCCTGCAAAATAGGAGAACTGATTCGCGTGTCGCTAACAATTACGGTAACATTAGCTGTACCTCCGCGCATTTCGGGTCCGTACGACGGGAACCAGGTTACTTCCTTATCTTCCATAATCCCTGAATACGCCAGGATTTTCCCCATTGAAAGCACACCCTGTCCACCAAAACCGGCTATAATCATTTCTTCAGTCATAACTTCAATCTTTTAATTATCAGAATGTTCACCTTTCACACTGTCTTTCAAATCGCCCAGCGGATAGTACGGAAGCATATTTTCTTCCATCCACTTGTTGGCATCAACCGGTGTCATTTTCCATCCCGAGTTACATGTAGATACCACTTCAACAAATGATGTCCCTTTTTTATCCACTACATTCTGAATGGCTTTTTTAATGGCACGTTTGCATTTGCGAACAGTCGCCGCAGTGTGTACCGCTTGTCGTGTTACATATGAAGTTCCCGGCAATTGAGCGATCAGATTGGTGATCTTCATCGGGTAACCGTTCAAATCCACATTTCGCCCGGTCGGTGTGGTTGAAGTTACCATTCCTTCGAGTGTAGTCGGTGCCATTTGACCACCGGTCATTCCGTAAATTCCGTTATTGATAAAAATCACCAGGATATTTTCGCCGCGATTGCAGGCGTGCATAATTTCAGCTGATCCGATAGAGGCTAAATCACCATCGCCCTGGTAGGTGAATACAAAGTTATCCGGGTTCAACCTGGCAATTCCGGTAGCCACTGCTGGAGCACGGCCATGAGCCGCTTCCTGCCAGTCGACATCGATGTAGTTATAGGCAAATACTGCACAACCAACCGGTGCCACACCCACTGTTTTTTCCTGAATCCCCATTTCCTCAATGAGCTCAGCCAGCACTTTATGTACCACGCCATGCGAACAGCCCGGACAGTAGTGCATCACATCGTCGTTGATTACTTCCGATTTCTGGTAAACCAGGTTTTCGGGTTTTATAATTTCCTGTAGATCCATCTTTTCCGGTTTAATAGCTTCTTTTAACTCCATAACTTAACTCCCATGAAAATTTTTCTTCCAGTGCTTTTACTACTTCCGTTGGTGTAGGAATTATACCTCCCATTCTTCCAAAATGATCGACACGTGCATTACTTCCGGCTTCGTAAACCGCCAGTTTTATGTCTTCCACCATTTGACCGGCGCTCATTTCAACCGATAAAAATCCCTTGGTTTTACGTGCCAGTTCCTTTATGGCTTTATTCGGGAACGGGAACAAGGTGATGGGACGCAGCAGGCCAACTTTAAGTCCTTTGTTGCGTGCAATTTCTACGGCCTTTAAACAAACCCGTGATGAAGTTCCAAAAGCAACGATCACAAAATCGGCGTCATCGCACTGAATGGCTTCGTAGCGCACATCTTCTTCCTCCATTTTCCGGTATTTCTCCTGGAAGCGCAGGTTATTGGCCTCCATGCGATCAGAGTCCATCTCAAGCGATGTTACGATATTTTTTTTTCGCGAAGCCGGTTTCCCGACTGTGGCCCACTCTCCGCTTTTCTCGTCAATTTCTTCTTTTGTCCAGCGAGGTTTATAATCGGCCAGCTCTACTTTTTCCATCATTTGGCCAATCGCACCGTCGGCCAAAATCAACGCCGGATTACGGTATTTAAAAGCCAGTTCGAAACCAAGATCAACAAAATCGTTCATTTCCTGAACCGACGATGGAGCCAGTACGATCATTTTATAATCGCCGTGACCGCCGCCTTTTACTGCCTGGAAATAATCGGCCTGCGAAGGCTGGATGGTTCCCAGTCCCGGACCGCCACGCTGCACGTTCACGATCAAACAGGGCAACTCGGCACCTGCTATGTAAGAGATCCCTTCTGCCATAAGGCTGATGCCCGGGCTCGAAGATGAAGTCATTACTTTTTTCCCGGTAGCTGCCGCTCCGTACACCATGTTTATCGATGCCACTTCACTCTCAGCCTGCAGCACTACCATTCCGGTGCTGTTCCATGGCTGACGTGCCATCAGGGTCTCCATAACTTCCGACTGAGGTGTAATGGGATAGCCAAAATAACCGTCGCATCCGCAGCGGATAGCAGCTTCGGCCAACACCTCGTTTCCCTTCATTAATCTTACTTCTCCCATATCTCGATAATTGATTTTTGATACTTGTTTCCAGATATTTTTAATAATCCTTCTGTCCTTCAATCCTTCAGTCCCTAACGTTTAGCTTGCTTTCACGCGGTACACAGTTATACAGGTATCCGGACAAACTACACCGCAGTTGGAACATCCAATGCAGGCATCCGGATCTTTCATGTACGAATAATGGTATCCCTTACTGTTTACTTGCATATGCAGGTCCAGCACATCGTGCGGACAAGCTTCTACACAGAGGCTGCATCCTTTGCACCCCTCTTTATCAACTACGACTGCTCCAATTACTCTTGCCATATCATAACTATTTTCTAACAAATTTAACGAACGTAAGCCACTAAAAACCCTGTAAAAATCAGGTTCCTGACCTTTTAAAATCAGTGCTTTAAAATCTTAACACAACGTGGATTTTTACTTTCAGATTCCAATTTTATCACAAGGTTTGTTGTTGAGTTCTCAGCTGTAAGCACAAAACTATTTTATACAACATGAAAAGTGTGCAACTAATGTTGCTTTATCGGATGGAGAAATGATTGAATGACGGAGTGATTGAAGGATTGAAGTTGAGATTGAAGAGATTGATGGAGATTGAATGATGAAATGTAAAACCGATAAATGGTAAAATTGCTTAACTGTTATATTGTGAGAAGTGTCTGGTCAACTTAACAGAAGCTATCAAGATTCAGTAATGAGTAATCAATCTAAACTAAACATAAACCTCGCCGCTTGTAGCTTGCGACTTGAAGCTTGAATCTACAACTTATAAAGTATCCGGGTTAAGATGTTGCGATGAATACCAAGATAGGACGCAATGTGCTGGCGTTGTAATTTTTGTGCCAGTTCGGGATAATCGCCAAAAAACTTGCGAATGCGTTGTTCGGCATTCAACGATTGAAACGAATGGATTCGGTCCATAGACTGAATGTAACTCTCTTCAGCAAGAATACGTACCGTGCGCTCAAATTTATGGTTTGTATCGAGAAGTGACTTGAACTCGTCTTTTTCTATATAGATTAGTTTGGAATCTTCATACGCTCTGATCGCTTCAGTTGAATCTTTCCCCAACACAAAACCCCGGTGGTTGCTAACGATAAAGTTATTGGGAGGAAAGAAAAAACGCGAAACCCACTCTGTCCCGTTATCCGAGAGGTAAGAAGCGTACAGTAATCCATCCATCAGAATTCCGATTTTCCGGTTTTTCTCCCCGTAATCGATAAACAGTTCGCCTTTCCGTAAGGTTACCGGTTCATTTTTAAGGTCGAATGTATCCATGAGTTCCAGGGTGTGTTCAAATCTGGAAATAATTTTGTTTTTATCCATACGCTTCTTCTCTGACCACCCGCGTAAGCGAGCCCAGATCTTCTATTGTTTTGAAAAATGTTCGTTAAATAACCTGAGGCGTTCAGCCAGATCGAGGAACTGATCCTTCAGCACAAATGAAACGCAGGCCCTGATTCCCTCTTCCTCGCTACCTGTGTTATCAAGAGCAATCGCGCTTATTCCGTAATATAACAAGTTCGCCACCAACTCATTCCCGGTCATTCCCGGATAACCCAGCGTAAAATAAAAACCATCAGCAATTGGAACTTCCAAATCGTTCTGATAAACAATGTTAAATCCGTTTTTAAGAAATAGCTCCTTCATGGTATGAGCGCGCTCGCCATATTCTTTCACCCCGTCGACGAAATTATACTCACCGTTGTTTACGACTTTTAGCATTCCCGCCAGTGCCCACTGTGCCGAGTGACTGGTCCCGGAAGATAAGGAATACAACAAACGCAGCGTAACGGTGGCGCCAAAAGTGGTTCCCTTAAAACGTTCCTGCAGATCGGGGTAATCGCGATTAAACAGTACATCGGAAATGGCCATAACACCAATGCGCTGACCGGCATACGAGAATATTTTTGAACTGGAAATAAACAAGATATAATTATCGGTGTAGTGCGCAACACTTGGTTGATAAGGCGGCACACCGGGTTCCGACAGATCCTGTCGAAAATCCATTCCAAAATAGGCCAGGTCTTCCATCACAATCACATCGTATTTAGTGGCCAGCTCACCAATTATTTTGAGCTCGTCGTCGTTAAAACAAATCCATGCCGGATTATTTGGATTAGAATAAATAATGGAATTGATGTTACCTTTCTCCAGAATCGATTCCAGCTTGGCAGCCAGTTTTTCGCCGCGATAATTAAAAACATCAAAGGTCTCGTATTTCTGTCCGAGAACCAGCATTTGTTGTTTCTGCACCGGAAAACCGGGATCGATAAATAAAGCGGTGTCTTTTTTCTTATCGACGTGTCCGGCAGCCAGAAATGCTGTGTAAGTGCCCTGCATTGACCCCGTTGTTGGAATACAACCGGCCGGTGCCAGATCAACATTCAGAAAATTTTTAATGAACTTCGACGCTTCTTCCTTCAATGGTTTTATGCCGTCGACCATGGGATAAATGGCTGCCACTCCCCTGTCGAGAGCTTCCTTTTCCGCATCCACCCCAACCTGGGCCGGCGGTAATCCGGGCACGCCCATCTCCATGCGTATGTATTTAAAATCGCTAGCTTCTTCAACCAGGTTAACCAAAGCCACAATTTCGCGAATCGAAGCTTTCCCGATATCAGGAATACGTAGTTTTTTTATGTTTTCATCGACAAGTGACTTGTCTAACGGAGAATTGTTCATACAAAATCAGTTCAAAGTTTAATGTTCAAAGTTCAGAGAAGAACCTTGATTCTTGATTCCGGATACTCGTTTCTGGAAGCCGAATACAGGATTCAGGATTAAAGCATTCATGCATTTAAGCATTAACGCCTTCTATCATTCCCTCAATCCTTCAATCCTTCAATCCCTAAGGCAATCCATCTTTCTTAAAACCCAAAATCTTCGCGGATGAGTTCGATCCAGTTGGCTACACGCTCGTCGGTCAGTTCGGGTTCGAAATCCTCATCAACCGGCAGGCCAATAAATTTTCCGTCGATTACTGCATCCGAATCGTCAAACTCGTAACCTTCGGTATCCACCGGGCCAACCAGTTCGGCGCCGTGCTCCATTAATTCTTTTCCGAGTAAGCCAATATGATCAACAAAACCGTGGGCATAAGTTACATGATCGCCTAAACCAAATACCGCAATGGTTTTATCGCTGTAATCAACTTTGGCCACCTCGGGTAAAAATTTCCCCCAGTCATCGGATGAAAAACTGGAATCCCAGGTGTCTTTCCCAACCGTGGATAGACCAAATATTATCTTATCGTATTTTTCAATATCTGCTGCCGATGCATTTTTTACTGCCACCATTTCTACTTTATCTTCACCGATGGCATCTTTTATTTTATCAGCAACGCGGTTTACAGCACCGCCAACAGGACCATAAAAAATTGCAATTTTGCTCATAATTCAAATTTTAGTTTTATTGGAAGTTTATTTCTCCTCTTTTATATTCACCCAAAATTGAAAGGCTCGAGGCACTCTTCAGTACCTGATGAATGGCACGGTCGTAATTTTCCGGTTTCTCCCATTCAATATCAACATGAATAGTATATTCATTTGGTTTCCCTAAAATGGGAACCGACTGTATTTTATTGAGATTAATTCTGTTTTCAGCAAAAATATTCAGAACACTTGCCAGCGCACCATGAAAATGACCAACTTCAAAACAGATTGAAGCTTTATTGGTACCTGCAGTAGGATTACCGTGTTTTGAAAGGACCAGGAATCGCGTATAATTTCTCTTATTGGTTTCGATTCCGGTTTCGAGTGCTTTTAATCCATATAATTCGCCTGAACGCAAATTACCAATGGATGCAGCATCCTTCAACTTTTCTTCTGCCACTTTTTTTGAAGAAGCTGCAGTGTCAAGGCTTTCATACAATCGAGCACCGGGAAAATTGCTTTCGATATATTCCATGCACTGCTGCAGCGCCACCGGATGAGAGTAAATATGCTTTATATCAGCAGCTTTCACTCCTTCATTTACAAGAAGATTCATTTGAATATGTATAAAAATCTCCCCGATAATCCGTAAATGATAATCGCGAATTAACTGGTAATTCTTTAACAGACTTCCGGCAATGGAATTCTCTATGGCCATAACCGCAAAATCCACCTTATCGGAATCTACCAAATCACAAACCGTTGTAAATGTTTTGCTTTCTACAACCTCAACCTCTTCATCAAAATATTTCAGGGCTGCGTCTTCATGAAAAGATCCTGCGATCCCCTGTATTGCTATCCGTTTCATTTTTCAAGTTTCTTGCAGGTTTAGCTCATTTAAACAGCTGAAAAACCTTCAGTCTGAAATAAAGTTGACTACCGCAAATGATTTCCGCCATTAAATTTTAAGAGCGTACCAAATATACAAATTATGCTTAGAGAATACGGTTTTTAACGCGGAATGAATGGAAAATTAAACTTGGTTTGTTTTTGTTGCTGCATAGTTCAAGCCCTTTCTTTATTTAAATAATAGAACAACATTTAGTTCCATCCAAATGCACAAAAATAATTTCATGTGTAACTCATAGAAATTTCAGTCGTCTTATAAACGTAATACTAAAAAAGCCGAAATGATTAAAACAACCAAACTCTCGAAAGTTTTTAGTACCGACGAGATTGAAACAACAGCATTAAACCAGGTTAATATTCATGTAAAAAAGGGCGAGTTCGTAGCTATTATGGGACCTTCTGGTTGCGGCAAATCAACTTTGCTGAATATTATCGGACTTCTTGACAATCCAACATCGGGTGAATATTTATTTGACGGACAAGCTGTTGGTCAATTAAAAGAACGAAACCGAACTATGCTGCGAAAAGGAAACATCGGATTTGTTTTTCAAAGTTTTAACCTGATTGACGAACTGAGTGTTTACGAGAACGTTGAACTTCCGCTCATCTATTTAAAATTAAGTGCCCGCGAACGCAAAGAAAAAGTGGAGAAAGTGTTGGATAGGATGAAAATCGGTCACCGGAAAAAACACTTCCCACAGCAACTTTCGGGCGGCCAGCAACAACGCGTCGCCATTGCACGTGCAGTAGTTGCCGAACCAAAACTGATTCTTGCTGACGAGCCGACAGGTAATCTCGACTCGAAAAACGGTCTGGAAGTTATGAATCTTTTGACTGAACTTAATCAGGAAGGAACTACGATTGTTATGGTAACTCACTCGTTAAGAGATTCGGAGTTTGCCCATCGGGTAATTAACCTGTTCGATGGTATGGTGATTACACAGGAGGTAAAAAAAGAACTTGGAGAAATATTACTATAAAAACCAAGATTAATTTGCATTTACCTCCTAAAATTCTCTGTTTTTTCACCACAAACTTTACCATTAAAAACAAACCATGTCAGCAATTAAAAGAAACCTAAAAATCGGGTGGCGAAACATCCTAAAAAACAAATTCTTTAACTTTTTGAATATCGGAGGCGTTGCCATTGGAATGGCCGTAACTACCCTGATTTTATTCTGGGTGGTCGACGAACTGAGCTACGATAAGTTCCATACAAATATCGATCAGATTTACCAGATATACGAACATCAGGTGTATTCCGATGGACAGGACTTACACACTGGTTGTACGCCTTTCCCGCTTTCGAGCGAGCTTAAACAAAACTTCCCGGAAGTGGAAAATGCCACAACCTTCACATTCCTTGGAGAACAGCCAGTGAAATACGAAACAATTGAGTACAAAAACATACCGCTGATGCTGGCCGATAATGAGTTTCTGAATGTATTTTCATACAACATTATCGAAGGTGATGTAAACACGCTAGAGACACCCGATAAAATTATGATCACACCCAAAATAGCCGAACTGTTTTTCCCTAACGAATCGGCAATTGGAAAAGTTTTAACCGTTTACGGCAGTTTCGATTTTACGGTGGGAGCAGTAATCGATTATCCGCGAAAACATTCTTCGTTCGAGTTCGATATCCTGGCTTCGGTTAAAGTAGCCGAAAACATGGGAGCCGATTTAACACGTTGGGGCAACAACTGGCCGTTTACCAGTATTTTGCTTGCCGAAAGCTCGAACGCTGATCAATTTGAGGCAAAAATTACAGGCCTGTTAAAAGAAAAGGGACAGGATAATACCTCACTGTTTTTATTCCCCTTCTCGAAAATGAGGTTGTACAATTTTTCGGATAAAAACAACCGGATACAATACATCTACCAGTTTCTGGCCATCGCATTAATAATTATTCTGATCGCATCGATAAACTTTGTAAATTCTTCAACCGCCAGTTCCGAAACCCGGCGACCGGAGGTTGGAATACGAAAAGTTCTGGGGGCAACAAAAGGCAACCTCACCCACCAGTTTTTTTACGAAAAAGGAATGATGATTCTTATCAGCCTGCTCTTGGCAGTTGTCCTGGTTTTTGCTTTTACTCCACTGTTTACGCAGGTATCAGGAAAGACTATTGCATTTGGAATGCTAGGTAACAAATACTTGCTTTTTATGATACTGGCAATGGTTCTTACCACACTCATTCTTTCAGTAGCTTATCCGTCGCTTTACATTTCGTCGTTTACTCCAGCTCGGATTCTTAAGAAAGCAGTAAAAAGCAAGGGCAGCAGAATTAGTTTTCGAAGCTTACTGGTAGTGGTCCAATTCTCTTTGTCTATTATTCTGATTATTTGCACGATAGCAGTCACCACTCAACTAAAATACCTGAACAATTACGACCTGGGATACAGCAAAGACAACCTGGTTTATTTCTCGCTCGATGAAGCAACACAAACTAAACACGAAGCACTTTCAACCGAGTTTCAAACCATTACAGGCGTTGTAAATATTACCAAATCAGATAAACTGCCATTTTGGGGAGGAAATTCATCATGGGGCTATACGTGGCAGGGAAAAGCCCCGGAGAACAGAGTACTGATTTGCCGCATGGAAGTTGACCGTAATTATTTTGAGACACTGGGTATTTCTATGGTTGAAGGCAGAAGTTTTGCACCGTTTTACGACAAAATAAATGAAGGAGAAAAGGAATTTGCCGGCGAGGTAATTCTAAACGAAGAAGCGCTTAAACGCATGAAAATGACCGAACCGCTTGGTAAATTCTTTGGTCGGCAGGAAGACAATCGGGGTACAATTGTTGGTGTGGCGAAAGATTTTCATTTTGAAAACCTGAAAAGAGGCATCGAACCAATGATCATGATTCCGCTGACGGATAATCCTAATTATATGATCTTAAGAATAAGCCCCGATAATTTTAAAGAAACACTAGCGGCTCTTAACGAAAAATGGAACGAAATTATTCCTGACAGCAATTGCGAAATTGGCTTTTTCGATCAAAGGTTAGAGCAGATGTATAATTCAGAAATCCGAATTTCAGGCTTATTCCGGTATTTTTCCATAGTTGCCATTTTTATTTCGTGCATCGGATTATTTGGTCTATCGGTTTATGCCATCGAACGCAAGCGCAAAGAGATTGGTATCCGGAAAGTAAATGGCTCAAAAGTATCACAAATACTGACCATGCTGAATAAAGATTTTATTAAATGGGTGTTTGTATCGTTTGTAATTGCTTCGCCGGTGGCGTGGTATACCATGGATAAATGGTTGCAGAATTTCGCCTATCGCACCACCCTCGACTGGTGGATATTTGCCATTGCCGGCACACTGGCGGTTGGAATTGCTTTACTCACCGTTTCGTATCAGAGCTATAAAGCTGCAGTCCGAAATCCTGTCGAAGCTCTCAGGTATGAATAATAAATTCAGCGGGTATCTCTTTTGTTATTGAGTTACCCGCTGAATTATTTCTAAAACGTTTTTAATCTCTATAATTCGTACAACTCATCAGCCCCGAGCAACTCCGTTTTATGTTTCTGAAGCATTTCAACACAGTATTTTACGCGGGTTGGACGAATTACTGTTACCGCGCCCTCATCATTCATCGAAAAAGCGTACATGTATTCAATAAACACTTCTTCTTGCTGAAGTATATTCAAAAGTTTGGATAAACTTGCCGGCTCATTGGGTGTTTTTGCCAGCACAACTTCGGTGGTCTGCACCGAAAAATCATTTTGTTTTAATACTTCAAATGCTTTATACGGATCAGAAACGATCAAGCGCAGAATGCCAAAATCCGAGGTATCGGCTATGGTAAAAGCAGAGATATTTATTCCAGCGTCGCCCAGAATTTTAGTGACTTCATTCAGTCGTCCTGATTTATTTTCTAAAAAAACAGAAACTTGTTCTATTATCATGGCATTCAGATTTTGCGGTTATCGATTACTCTTTTGGCTTTCCCGGCAGTACGTTCGATGGTTTTTGGTTCCACCAATTTTATATCGGTAGAAATTCCAAGGGTACTCTGGATATTGTTTCTGATCTTTTTACGCAGGGCTTCCAGTTCCTTAATCTCGTCGGAGAAAAACTGTTCCTGCACTTCCACCATAAGTTTGAGCACATCCAGCGTTCCCTGGCGTTCAACAATCAGCAAATAATGTGGTTCGGTTTCACTCATTTCGAGCAACACACTTTCAATCTGCGACGGAAAAACATTCACCCCGCGAATGATAAGCATATCATCGCTGCGGCCTTTGCATTTTTCCATTCGAACCAGCGTACGGCCACATTCGCACTTGTCATAAATCAGCCGGGTAAGGTCTCTCGTTCGATAACGAAGAATCGGGATGCCTTCTTTGGTGATGGTAGAAAACACCAACTCTCCTACTTCACCTGGCGCAACAGGTTCTAACGTTTTAGGATCAATAATTTCAGGTACAAAATGGTCCTCGTTTACATGCATTCCAGCTTGCTCTTCACATTCGCACGATACACCGGGGCCAACCACTTCGCTAAGGCCATAAATATCGATGGCTTTTATTTTTAGCTGAGCTTCAATTTCCTTTCGCATACTCTCGCTCCAGGGCTCAGCACCAAAAATCCCGACACGCAGTTTTAAAGACTCCGGATCGATTCCCATTTCGCGCATAGCTTCAGCAAGGTAGAGCGCGTACGACGGTGTACATGCGATCACCGAAGAGCCAAAATCCTGCATCAGCTGAATTTGCTTTTGCGTATTTCCGCCGGAAATAGGAATCACCGTGGCACCAAGATTCTCGGTACCATAATGCAAACCAAGACCACCTGTAAACAATCCGTAGCCATATGCTACTTGTACAATATCGTTCTTATGAACGCCGGCCATTCCCAACGATCGGGTAACTACCTCCGACCACATTTGCAAATCGTTTCGGGTGTAGCCAACCACCGTCGGTTTTCCTGTCGTTCCTGAACTGGCGTGTAAACGCACAATCTCGCTCATTGGAACCGTAAACATTCCAAAAGGATAATTGTCGCGGAGGTCTGTTTTCTCGGTAAACGGCAGTCTCGAAATGTCTTCAATACCTTTTATATCACCGGGCAGCAATCCTTTTTCCTGCATTTTGGCCCGGTAGCTGGGTATGTTATGATAAACCCGCTGAACAGTACGCACAAGTCGTTCGGATTGAATGGACATCATTTCATCGCGTGATGCACATTCAATGGTTTCATTCCAGATCATTTATTTTTTATTGGTTTTTGTTTAGAATTAGCGTCTGATTTTATTTGCCATAAACTACTTTGTCTTCAAGAAGCACAACATGATTGATCTCCAGCCTTCGTCTGGCTTCCAGCACATCGGGAGTTTCGAGCAGAAGTACAGCCATTTTACTCTCCTGAATTAGCCGGGTATAGGCATTTTCGATATGAATTCCTGCTCTTGCGACTTTTACCAGTAGTTCATCAAGACCGCCGGCCTCGTCTTTCATTTCCATGGCAATCAATTCCTGAAGCGTCGCTGAATGTCCCTTATCCGTAAGGATCTGGTAGGCCTTTTCAGGTTGATCGACCAATAAATTCAATACTCCCCAGCCATGCGGCATACTGGTTAATGTTAGCGACCGTATGTTTATTGATGAAGATTTTAACAGTGCTGTTATCTTCTCGAAATGGGTGATCTTGTTTTTAAGAAAAACGGAAAGTTCGTAGGCCATAGCTTTTGTTTTACCGGTTAGAATTTGTAAGCAATAGAAAGCATGTTTCTGAAATTAGTAACTTCGACAGTGTCTATAACTTTGGCTTTATCGCTCAAGTTATTATCACCGTATGCAGCTGTTGTAAGGCTGATTTCCCATCCAAACATAAAGTTTTTATAGGTATAAATCAACTGAGGCGACAATTTGTAGATCCAATCAATATCGGGGTAAAAACCATAAAGTGGACCTACTGGATCTTCTGATGTTCCCAGGTTTTTCAAATACCCCGCATACATTCCCACTTTCCAGGCACCACCATAGGTAAAGTTAATCCAGTTGTATGTGTGATTAAATGGTGTATAGGTTTCGGCTCCTGTTGCTTCATCAACCGATGCAACCGCATAACCACTCGGCAATAAACTCTCACAAACGTTTTGGCCAAGCATGGTTTTCGCTTTTAACTGAAATTTATTTTGGGTGTATTTCAGGTAGGCGATAATTGCGTAAGAACCAAATTTTTCGCTGGTTTTAAATGTTCCCTGAGTTCCTGTGGTCGAAGTTCGCGGTTGTAGCATTTTCCAGTCGAAGGCAGCACCAAGTACCCAATTCGCATCGTAATATTGCAACTGCGCATGTAAGTTGGGTATCAATGCATTTCGCTGGTACTCGTATGATTTTCCGTTGGGACCGGTATTGGAATACTTAAACTGATACACAGCCGCCGCAATCAAATCGAGATGATCGCCAAGTTGATGCGTAACCCGCAGTTGAGGACTTCGATTAAATACCTGGAAGGGCAAGCCGGTATTTTCGTGCAGGGTAGAAGGGAACACTTTTTCGATAAAAGTAGGATGCCAGGTCCGGCCAAACAGCATTTTGGTTTTTTCCCACTCAAACAAGGTATAGGCATGCCTGAAACGCAGACTGTTTGTTGCCGTTCCACCTGTAAAATCAACTTCAACATAAGCACTCACCTGCGCGTTAAGCATTTCCAGTCCGGAAAAACGTGTTCCGAAACGGGTAAAAATGTTTAGAAAATGGGCACTTGGATGAGCTAGAATATCTTCACCGTTCGAGTCGTAAACCGGTTTTTTAGGAAAGATATCGAGCAAATGGTCACAGGCATCAACATTTTCGTGCGTATCGAAGATAAAATCATTGCGCACAAATCCGGAGATTTCGAGTTTCATGCCTTTTTGGGTCAGAAAATCCTGGGCATTGACATTCAATGCAGAAACAATTAGAAAGAGTATAACTAACTTTTTCATAGAAATTTTTGGTTTTTATAAAACGATAAAGGTTGAAAGGTCAAATACAATTTG
The DNA here is from genome assembly GCF_037646455.1 of Maribellus mangrovi. Classification (NCBI taxonomy): domain Bacteria; kingdom Pseudomonadati; phylum Bacteroidota; class Bacteroidia; order Marinilabiliales; family Prolixibacteraceae; genus Maribellus; species Maribellus mangrovi. The sequence goes on from NZ_JBBIXN010000002.1 coordinate 955,306, forward strand.
TTATAACGAAATTATAGCTTTTCTTTTTAATCGTTTAACAGAACCGGAAGCTTAACAACACAGAATACTTATTTAAAATTATTTTAAACAAATAATCATTTCCCCGCTAGCTATATCTCTTTCAATGCAAACAGCATCCCGGCCTGAAACGCCTTTTTATTCAGGTCGACCACTTCCCGGCCTTTACTTCCAAAAATTCGCTCGATACCGGCTTCAATTTTTTCGGCATCAATATGAACAAAAGGAGCAGCAGCACCCAACATCACCACGTTTGAGGCACGCTTGTTCCCTATTTCTGCTGCTATCTTATCCGCATCGATAGCCACAAACCTGAGTTGTTTTTTAATTTCACGCAACACCTCATCAATGTTCGGGTAGTTGGGCACATTAAGTACCGGTGTTACATTGCTAACCACACAACCGGTTTTAGCCAGAAATGGAAGATAACGCAACGCTTCCATCGGCTCAACCGACAAAATAAGATCCGCGGATCCCTTTGGAATCAGGTCGGCTGCAATGGCGAAATCCGAAATCCGCAGGTGAGAAACCACTGCCCCGCCACGCTGACTCATTCCATGGGTTTCGGCCTGTTTCAAATAAAGATTTTCGCGCAGAGCGGCGTCGCCTAAAATCGATGCGATGGATAAGATCCCTTGTCCACCTACTCCTGCCAATATTATATCTGTCTTCATTCTGCCAGTTTTTTTGGATTCTCTTTTATTTTTCTTTCTTTTCTGCGTCGTCGTGCTGCTGCCTGAATGCATTCTCTTCTGAAAACAATCACCGACACGCCTTCATAAGCCATTTCCTGCTCAAAAGTCTTCACCATAATTTCGTGGTATTTTTTCATCGGGACGAGGGTTCGAATGTGGTCGGGATCAACGCCCACACCCTTGCAAATAGCTTCAATTTTTCCGAGTGCCGAAGAATCCTGACCTCCGGTCATCGATACGGATTCGTTGTCGGAAATTACGATCACTACATTTGATTGATCGTTTACTGCATCGAGTAAACCTGTAATCCCCGAGTGGGTGAAAGTAGAGTCACCGATCACAGCCAGCGAAGGGATTAATCCGGCATCAGCCGCACCTTTTGCCATGGTAATTGATGCCCCCATATCGACACACGAATAAATACTTTTGTAGGGCGGCAAAGCTCCCAGTGTATAGCAGCCTATATCGGAAAAAACCCTTCCCTTTGAATATTTATTCACAGCTTCATTCAAGGCATTGAACATGTCCTGATGGCCACATCCCTGGCATAGTGCCGGCGGACGATTCACCACCAACCCGGGAACTTCCAGTCCCTGCTTGTCTTCCCGGCCCAAAGCCAATGCAACAAGGTCTGCGTTCAGTTCTCCCGAACGAGGAACTGCACCGCTTAATCTGCCGCTTACTTTTACTTTTTTCGAAAAAATACCTTTCACCAGTTCTTCAACTACGGGGTAGCCCTCTTCGAGCACGAGCACTTCATCGCAATGCTTCTGCATTTCCAATACCGTATTTTCCGGAATCGGATACTGCGACAATTTCAAAACACTGAACGGACATTCCTCGTCCTGAAAGTTCTCATTCAGGTAATTGTAAGCAATGCCACAGGCAATGATACCCAGACTACGATCGGAACCAATCTCCAAAGAATTGTATTCCGAATCTTCAGCTTCTTTTTCAAAATCATCCTGTTTACTCAACAAACTTTGGTAGCGTTTGCGTGCACTCGAAGGCAGTAAAATAAACTGACTCGGATCGTTGGGCAGAACAAGCTGATTTTGCGCTTGTTCTTCGAGACGATAAACACCCGACCTCGAATGTGCCAGACGCGTTGTAATACGTACCATTACCGGCACACTCAATTTCTCGGAAAGTGCAAATCCGTGATAAACCATGTTATATGCTTCCTGTTGATTCGAAGGCTCTAGAACCGGAATCATCGCAAATTTTCCGTAGTACCTGGAGTCCTGCTCGTTTTGCGACGAATGCATCGACGGGTCGTCTGCTACGGCCAGTACAAGCCCACCATTAACTCCTGTAATTGCCGAATTCATAAATACATCAGCGGCTACATTAAGGCCTACGTGTTTCATACAAACCATGGAGCGTTTTCCCGCATACGACATACCAAGTGCAGCTTCGTAGGCCGTTTTTTCGTTGGCCGACCATTTGCTGCGAATGCCCTTTTCGACAGTTAATTTACTGTCCTGTATAAATTCTGTTATTTCGGTTGAAGGAGTTCCCGGATAGGCATAAACACCGGAGATGCCACCATCGATGGCAGCCTGTCCGATAGCCTCAACTCCCAGGTATAGGTTTTGCTTCATTTTGGTACAATTTTCTTTCTTACAAAATTATGGAAACCCACTGCCGTCACACATTAAAATTGTCATGTAAAAATGTATTCTTTAACAGTTTCGCTAAAGCAAAATCCAGCTAAAAAAAACTTTTGGAAATACCTCGAAATTGATTAAAACCAATGCGGATTATTCATTTTGTAACAACTGTTACAATTCAGTTGAATAACATGGCTGATCTTTACGCACGAGAGCCAAACCAATCAGGAAAGCGACAAAATCCGAAAAGATGAAGAAGAGCCGAGTGATCCGATTTTTTAAGAAGCTGCATAAATGGCCCGCAATAATCATCGCATTAATTGCTGTTCTGTTTGCGGCTTCGGGAATTGTTATGAACCACCGTGGCGTGTTTTCTGCGATTGATGTTTCACGAAAGCTATTGCCCGGCAATTACAGCTACAACAACTGGAACCTGGGGGCCGTGCGTGGTTCGTTGCAATCGGGCAACGCTATTTTTATTTACGGGAATGTCGGCATTTGGAAATGCGATCGTGATTTCCAGAACTTTTCCGATTTTAATCAGGGATTCCCACCGGGAATAGACAACCGAAAAATCTACGCTTTACAGGAATTCAGGAATACCATGTTTGCCGGCACGCACCTGGGCTTGTACAAACGCATGATAACTAATGGAGCATGGGAGAAAATCGAACTTTCTGTAAAAAACGACCGGATAGCCGATGTAAGTTTAAAAGGAGATACTTTGCTGATTTTAACCCGCGACTACCTTTTTAAAAGTAACGATGGCAACATATTTCAGAAAATACAACTCCCGGATCCGGTGAATTACAAGCGTAAAACAGGTTTGTTCGACACTTTCTGGCAACTGCACAGCGGTGAACTTTTCGGCCTTACCGGGAAACTTATTGTCGATTTGCTGGGGATTGTAACCATCCTTCTTTCGGTAACCGGACTACTGCATTTCTTTTTCCCGAAAATTATTAAACAATGGAAGAAAAAGGGTAAACCGTTTGAAGATGTGCTGGCCTCGAAACGCACCAACCTTCACTGGCACAACATGGTGGGTTACGTTTTTGTACTTTTTTTGGTGATCAACACTTTTGCAGGCATACACCTGCGGCCACCGCTTTTAATTGCTATTGCCAGCAAGCAGGTGGGCATTATTCCGGGCACACACCTCGATCAGCCAAACACGTGGTTCGATAAGCTGCGACGCGTAATGTGGGACGCCACTAACCAGCGTTACATTTTTTCCACTTCTGAAGGCTTTTTCTTTGCTGAAGAAAGCCTGCAGAAAAAACTGCAATCCGCAAATAACCAACCACCGGTTAGTGTTATGGGCTGTAATGTATTGGAGCCAATTAATAAGAAACATCTGTTGGTAGGTTCGTTCAGCGGTATGTTCGTATGGAATACCGAAACCGGGCAGGTAAACGATTTTTTTAGTGGAGCAAGCTATCACGCACCTGAAGGAATGGCTCGTCCCATTGCGGCTGATATGGCTTCGGGACTGGTAGCTTCCCGCGAAAAAGCATATTGGTTCGACTATAACCGTGGTGCCATCGGATTGAACGGAGATCAGTTTCCTGATATGCCGGAAGAAATTCGTACAACTTCTCCCATGTCATTATGGAATGTTTCGCAGGAAATACACACCGGGCGAATATTTGAACACCTGATCGGTGGTTTTTATATCCTGTTTGTTCCACTGGCGGGTATTTGTCTGATAATCGTTCTTATCAGCGGTGTACTTATCTGGTGGATGGTTTATCGAAAGTGACAGCTTTTATTGCATCTCCTAAGCAATTGAATATATTCGGACCTATTTCTTTCCAACTGCAATAACAGATTTTTGTGCCCTGAAATAAATCACATCCTCAGAAATGGCAGGCGTGGCCATTAAAATATCATTCATGTTGTTGTGGGCAAGAACTTCAAACTCAGGTCCGGCTTTTACTACAAACACATCGCCATTTTCTGCACAGAAATAAATACGGTTATCGGCTGCAATTCCCGAAGCGGAGAAACCCCCAACTGAGCCCAGACTCTCTTTGTACATTAATTCACCGTTAGTGGCTTTAAAAACCGATAAAGAACCATTACCGCGGAGATTATAAAGGTAGTCACCGTAAATCAGGGGCGATTGCATGTAGGCTCCTCCACGCTTAATGCTCCAGGCAATATATTCGTTTGTTAATTCATCGTCGCCCAAAGTAATATCGCCTGTAGCATTTGGTTTTACGGCATAAATCGGGGAATATCTGCCGTGCGCATTATTTATAAAAATGAGGTTATGGGCAAAAACGGGCGTCGGTGTCGGAATATCGCCACCGCCACTCATTCGCCAGATTGCTCTTCCGGTTTCAAAATCGTAACCGCCCATGTGTTTCCAGCCGTTTACCACAATTTGCGTTTTACCATCCTTTTCAAAAACTGTGGGTGTACTCCAGGTAGCCACGTCGTCGCGGGCAACTTCCCAGATAAAATCCCCGGTTTCCACATCGTAACAAGCGATAAAACCGTTCCCCAAAAAATCGCACTGTAAAATCACCTTACCTCTATGAATGATCGGCGAACTTGAAAATCCCCACTCCAGGCTGGGTGCATCATAGGGCCCCGCGTTCATTTTGCCAAACTTTTTACTCCAGAGTAGGTCGCCATCGAGGTTGTAGCAATACAAACCATTCGATCCAAAAAATGCCAGTACATGTTTTCCATCGGTTGCCGGGGTTGGATCGGCATGCGAGGCCTTTGTATGTCGTTTTACTACCGGAACACCTTTATGGCACAAACGTTCCCAGAGTATTTCTCCGGTGTTTTTATCTAAACAATACAATTTGAATTCGTGCTCTGAATCATCTTCAACGGCATCGCCATCGCCATATAAACCAACTTTCAGATAATTTTCGCCCGAACCGCTAATGGCAGTGGTTACAAAAATTTTATCGTCCCAGATAACCGGGCAGGAATGCCCCAAGCCCGGAATGGCGGTTTGCCAAAGTATGTTTTCGCCGGTTTCGAGGTTCCAGGTTTCTACTGTTTGAGCTTCATCGATAAATCCGTGGGCAAAAGGACCCCGAAACGAAGGCCACTGCTGGAAATAATTGTCTTGGGCACTAACGCTGAGAAACGAACACAGCAATAACAGATAGAATGCAACTTTCTTCATTGATTTGGTTTTGGAGCTAAATTAACACTTTTAGAAGAATTGCTTCCACGAACCTGCAGATACGTCAAATTTCAGGGAGTAATAAAACTTGAGATAGTTGCGATGAGTTTATTTTTGGCAGCTGACAACAAGGGGTAAATGAGCGCCGCCAAAAGCATCGCCGTTAAAATTGGAAAAGAATTCGATATTCCTGAAACCTTCTGAATTTAACAGCTGTTTCAGTTCTTTGCTTTTTAAAGCAAAAAGCGTTGTTTCGTTCGAGATCGTTTCTTTCTTCTTTTTAAGGTGAAGTTCGGTTTTAAAATGCACCAGTCGGCTTTTCTCCACAAATTCATATTTCCGCACAAAACGAATGGCTTCGTTTTCGATTACAGGCAGTTCTGTAACCTTATCTTTCAAAATATAATCGTAATTCAGAATTTGCAACATGAAATGTCCCCCATCTTTTAAAAGATTATAAACTGCAAAGATCATTTTACGCATGTCGTGCAGTTCCTGCAGGTGTACTAGAGTATTGCCAAAACAAAGCACCCCGTCTAACTTTCCAGCCTCAAAATCGGCCTCCAGTTCCAGCATATTTCCCAATCTAAACTTCAGGTTCGGTTGCGGGATACTCTCGTTGGCGATCTCCAGCAGATCCTCGTTCAGATCGATACCGGTAACATTTGCTCCCTGTGCTGCCAGCTGAAAAGCCAACTGACCGGTAGCACACCCAATGTCCAATATCTGTTTATCGGGCAACGAATTCAATTTGTTTGTAACAAAGGAAAGTTGTTTGGGATTAAATGGAAAAATATCGGAATAGTGAGTTGAGATGGAAGTATAAAATATGTTTTGCTGGTTGTCCAAATTAAAGGTATTTAATTGTCCATTTGTTGTTGAACCATCAATTTTATTTCGGCTGCCGAACGTACGCCCATTCCGGTCCATTTAGCTTCTCCGTCTTTGAATAAAATTACCGTGGGAATGCTTCTAATCTGGTATTGAGTCGCAATATTCGGATTCCTGTCCACATCCACTTTTATAATCCTCAACTGCTCGCGAAACTCCTCCTTAACTTCTTTCAGAATAGGTGGAATTTGTTTACACGGCACACACCAATCGGCATAAAAGTCGACTAAAACCGGACGACTTGAATTAATAATATTTTTAAACTTCCCTATCATTCTTTATTTCCTTTTTCTTCTTTATCTTTAGGAGAATGTCGCTAACAAAGTCTCCAACCAGATAACCCAGGGCCGCACCCCACAGCGTACTCCAGTACCAAACCGATTTAATGGCGCAAGAGCCACTTGTACATCCAATAAACCTCCAATAAAGAAATCCTCCAATGGCTCCTAAAACCAGAAAGATAAGCTGTAAACGCCTGTTTTTTAATGCTTCCATTTTAAACTATGTAATTAATCAAACAACAGTTGCAGATTTTGGTTTCAAACTGTCAATAGATAATAAATATCATAAATAGATTTTGTTGAAAAAGGGGGCGATAATGTATCGTTCGGAATTATTTTTTCACCTCGTGCAGGCCACATTCTTTGCCCGATCCCTGCTCCCACCACCAACGTCCGGCTCTGAAATCTTCTCCGGGTTGAATGGCTCGCGTACAAGGCTGACAACCAATGCTTACAAAACCTTTATCGTGAAGTACGTTATACGGAATACGCTTCTCTTTAACGTAATCGATCGTTTTATCAAGATCCCAGTCTTTTAGCGGATTGCATTTTACGATATTGTTGCCTTCATCCACTTCAAACTCTTTCATATCGCTTCGGTTGTCCGACTGCGATGCACGAAGCCCGGTGATCCATATTTCGTTTCCTGAAAGCGCTCGTTTTAAAGGAATCACTTTACGGATAAAACAACATTCTTTCCGGTTTTCGAGCGACTCATAAAAACTGAAAGGCCCTTTCCTGGTAACCATCTCTTCCACTTTATCTGCGGGCGGAAAATAAACCTGAATTTCCTTTTTATAGCGCTCAACCGTACTTCTGAAAACTTTGTACGTTTCGGGGAACAATCGCCCAGTGTCCAGCGTAATCATCTTGATGTCGATGTCGTTATCAAAGATCATATCGGTAATCACCTGGTCTTCGTAGCCAAAACTTGTGGTAAACACCACCTTCCCCGGATGTTGTTCTGCCAGGAACTTAAGTTTTTCAACACTTGTTTTATCAGTAAGCTGGGAGTTATATTGATCGGCTGTTTTCCGTAAATCCATAATCTAAAATAATTTTTTTATCCTCATTTGTTGCGATTCAAGCAACTCTTCAGGTGCTCAAATATAACAATCAATCTCTATCAATCTTTGATTTCTTCAACTACTCAACATATAAAACCAAACCTTTGAGGTATTCCCCTTCGGGATGGTAAATATTTACAGGATGATCGGCCGGCTGCGTTAGCTGATGCAGAATGCGAACCTTACGTCCGGCAATAGCGGCCGCAGTAAAAACGGCTTCGCGAAATTTATCCTTAGTGACCACCTGAGAACAGGAGAAAGTAAATAAAACGCCTCCGCTCCTGATCTGTTCAAAGGCACGTGTATTTATCCGTTTGTATCCTTTTAAAGCCTGAGTTAAGGCTCTCCGATGCTTGGCAAATGCCGGCGGATCGAGAATGATAAGGTCGTATTTATCCCGTATATTTTTCAGGTATTCGAATCCATCGGCAGAAAAAACATCGTGGCGTTTATCGCCCGGGAAATTGTGCTCCACGTTTTCGCGGGTAAGTTCAATCGCTTTTTCCGATGCATCAACGGAGTGGACCAGTTTCGCACCGCCCTTCATGGCATAAAACGAGAAACCTCCTGTGTAACAAAACATGTTCAACACCTCACGATCTTTGGCATATTGTTCCACCAGTTTTCGGTTTTCACGCTGGTCGACAAAGAAACCGGTTTTCTGACCACTTTCCCAGTCTACCTTAAATTTCAATCCGTATTCTTTTACCTCAGTCTCAGAATCGCTACCATACAAATAACCGTCTTCCGAATCAATATTGGCTTTGTATGGTAAGGTTTTATCACTTTTGTAATAAACCGCTTTTAGCGCATCGCCCAAAACTTCCTGCAAGGCTTTTACCAACAATTCACGTATCAAGTGCATTCCAACCGAATGTGCCTGCATCACCGCTGTTCCGTTATAAAAATCGACGATCAGTCCGGGCATGTTATCGCCTTCGCCGTGTATCAATCGAAAAACATTGGTTTCTGAATTATCTGAAAATCCGAGTTTTTCCCGGAGTTTCCAGGCGCTTTCAATTTTTTGCTTCCAGAAAGTATAGTCCACTTCCACATCCTGAAAAGAAACAATGCGTACAGCAATTGATCCGATCTGGTAATGTCCTGTTCCCAAAAATTCATTCTTATTCGAAAAGACTTTTACAAGGTCGCCTTCGGCAGGATTTCCACTCATATCGCGAATGGCACCTGAAAATACCCACGGATGAAACCGTTTAAGCGACTGCTCCTTTCCCGATTTCAGGCTCACTTGAACAAGATCGGCTGACATAAACTAGCTGTTTGAAAAATTTTCGAAAATAATGAGTGAAGCCCATGCATCGGTAGCAGCATAAAGTTGTTGAGCGTCGGTAAGTTCGGGTGCTTCCCAATTCGACAATTGCTGTCCTTTTGAAATACGAAAGCCACTGGTTATGGCGGCCAGTTTTTTCAAGCTGAAATTCTGGATACCCATATCTTTGGCTTCATCTTGTAATTCAACAAACCCGGCCGGTTTAAATTTGGCAAACTCCTGCAATCCTTTAATGTCGTCGCGAATAGCAACTCCGGGTTTAACCACATTTTTGTTGGCCAATAACTTCACAATTTCCTTTGGTAACCCAATGTGATTGATGCGAAACAAAAAGGCCCGGTCGCGGGTTGAAAGCTGCAGTAAAGCCACTTTATTCACCACTCCTTTTTTAAAAGATGGTTTTGTTTCGGTATCGAACCCGATCACCCGATGCTGCGACAATTCTTTAACTGCATTTCGCACTCTCTTCATGGAATCGACAACTACAATTTCACCTTCGAACGATCTCAAAGGCATTTCAACCAACTCCTCGTTTGTTATACTTTCTTTAAACATTTATTCTTCCTCTTCATTCGTTCCCCAAAAGTTATCCAGCCATTTGGGATTTCCTTTACCCGGGACAGGTTCCTCAATTGTTTCCTCCGAAAAATCGATATTGCCAACCACCAGCATGTGAACGGCACGCAAAACATTTACCAATTGCTGCCCCCAAAACTCACTGAAATGAAAAACACATTCAGCCAGACTATCGTTCATCACTTCTTCATTTCCGATACTGTAGGCCGTCACAAAATCCTTTAGATCCTGGTAAATATCCATCAGGTTTTCTGAAACGCTGGCCGTTACTGTTTCGTCGCCAAACTGAATACTCGGGTCAAATACTTCGTAAAAACTGTCGTATTCACACAGCAATTTCAGCCACTTTTGGTGCAGGGTATTGTAATCAAGCTCAGAAACAAACTTTTCCAGTTCTTCATCCATAACAGATTCTACCTTGGGCAAAACGGCTGCTTTCAGGTAAAGCAAAGGAAGAAGTTTCTGAAGCGTATCCAGGTTTTCCTGAGGCGTACGATGCCCCACGTTTTCCATGCTTGTACAGAACTCGTTGGCAACGGTAACAAACTCAACCACGTTTTTGGAGTACACTATTTGACTGACACCCTGATCGTTCATTCGTACCTTTTAAATATTCCGCAAAAGTAGTAAAGATATTTTAATACCATGCCGGAAGCTAAAACTGAATCACTTCATAGAAAATCATAAGGTCTAAATGGAAGTTCTAATAAATGAACATTGAAAAAGCAAAACAAATTTAAATCCCACTTTACTTAATCAAAACATTCAATCGATTGAATAAAAAATATGCGAATGATTTAACAAACCACGTCTTTCAAAAAATATATGGAGTCAGTACATCACGAGCAACAGATTGTCCTTACCTTTGCTGTTCAAATCTACATTTGATCATTCATGGTACATTTATTTCGTCCCAAATTGTTCAGTGTTCTGAAACAGGATTATTCTAACCAAAAGTTTACCAGCGACCTTTTTGCAGGAATAATAGTTGGTATTGTAGCCCTGCCACTTGCCATTGCCTTTGCAGTAGCTTCAGGTGTTTCGCCCGAAAAAGGCTTAATTACGGCGATAATTGCAGGTCTCGTTATCTCGTTACTGGGAGGTAGCAGGGTCCAAATTGGCGGCCCCACCGGCGCATTTATTGTTATTGTTTTTGGTATTTTGCAGACTCATGGCTTTAATGGCTTGTTGATATCAACCATGCTGGCCGGTATTATCCTTATTTTGTTTGGACTATTGAAACTGGGATCACTACTCAAATTCATTCCACACCCATTGGTTGTCGGATTTACAAGTGGAATCGCGCTGGTGATTTTTTCGACGCAGATAAAAGATGCCCTGGGACTGGAAATTGATCAACTTCCGTCGGAGTTCATCCCCAAATGGAGTACTTATTTTCAAAGTTTAGGTAGCTTAAATAGTTGGGCAGCGGGCATTACAGTCGTTACTATCCTGATCACCGTATTATTTAAAAAAGTAACAACCAAAATCCCAGGTTCCTTTGTGGCCATTATATTGCTTACCGGATTCGTACAGCTTTTTGATATACCAGTTACCACCATTGAAACTGTGTTTGGATCAATTCCGAACAATATTCACCTTGCCTTTCCAAGCTTTGAACTCAGTCAACTGAGTTCGTATCTGGCACCTGCATTAACCATTGCCTTGCTGGGCGGTATTGAATCGTTACTTTCGGCAGTAGTTGCCGACGGGATGATCGGTGGAAATCACCGCTCAAACACCGAGTTGATCGCGCAGGGAATTGCCAATGTTGTGACTCCATTATTTGGTGGAATCCCGGCCACCGGAGCCATAGCAAGAACGGCCACCAATGTAAAAAACGGCGGTCGCACTCCTGTTGCCGGAATTGTTCACGCACTTACCTTGCTGCTCATTATGCTTTTTGTGGGCAAATGGGCGAAGCTGATACCAATGTCGTGCCTGGCCGGAATTCTGATTGTGGTAGCCTACAACATGAGTGAATGGAGATCTTTTGTTTCCATTCTGAAAGGTTCGGGATTCGACATCCTGGTGCTACTGGTTACTTTCTTTCTTACCGTTTTGGTCGATCTTACTTATGCCATTCAAGTGGGTGTTGTGTTATCATCACTACTGTTTATGAAACGAATGGCCGATTCGGGCAAAAATGCCACGATGGATGTCGACAGCGATGTATTAGAAAATTATTCGGACTTACCCGAAGGTGTGGGAATATACGAGATCAGCGGACCTTTCTTTTTTGCATCGGCCAAACAATATTGTTCTACGCTGAAATCCATCGGTTCCAGATCGAGTGTACTGATCATCAGAATGCGTCATGTTCCTTTTATTGATGCAACAGGAATCCACAATCTTAAAACTGTCATCCGAGAATTAAAACATGTTAACACAACGGTCATCCTTTCAGGTGTCCAACCCGATGTATTGAAAGAGCTCGATAAACATGAGGTAAGCGATTTGCTGGGGAAAGAAGTGATTTTATCGAGTTTTGAGCAGGCCATTGCAAAGGTTCGGGAACTATAGAAATATGGATTTTATTGCGATTTGAAGTTATTCTTTACACTTTTAACTCTAAGCTCATTTCTCCTTCCACTCCAGGCGGTCATCAACGCGGAAAACGATTTTACGGTTGTCGACATACCATTTCAATATTTTGCGCATTTTTTCGGGATCTCCTTTCAGTTTAAAAATCAGGTCTTCCATTTTAACCGGCTCAGCCAGAATTTTCTGAATCCGCTCGCCAATGCTTTTAAATTCGAAGGTTGTGATTTCCATGTGTTCAACATTTTTACACACATCGCAGCTACCACAAGGTGCTGCATCATCCTCGCCAAAATAAGAAAGTAAAATCTGGCTTCGACAGGTATCCGAACTTCCGGCATAATGAATTACGGCATCAATCCGTTCGGCGAAATCTTTTTTCCTAACCTCGTAATTTTCTTTCGATATTTTCAGTCGCGATATTGCAATTCGTTCTTTGCTGAAATAAATAAACGGAGTCCGGCTTCGGGGAACATAATCGATGAGATTCGATTTGCGCAGATGCTTCAGGTAATTGTAAACACCATCCTGATCAATTCCGGCACGTTTGGCCAACAGTTCCTCATCAATCCTTACATATCCGCTAAATAATCCGGTATAAGAACGTAAAATCAGTTTAATAAAATTATCGAAATTGGCATTGGCCACCTGGAATTTGTACAATTCATCGCGCGAAACAACAAATGAAATCCTCGACGGATTATCCACTTCTTCAGTAAACTCGAGGTAACCTTCGCGCTGTAAAATCTTGAGGCTGTTATACACCATGGCCTGCTGAAATTTAAAAGCCTGAGCAAAACTTTGAAGACTGAATTCGTAAGTCATTCCTTTTCCGTAACCGGTGGCTACCTGAAGAAAATTGCACAGCGCATCGTAGATTCTTTTAATGTTGGCAATCTCCGGAAAAGCCACTGTCACGTGCTTTTTCAGTTTTACACGGTCGGTATTATTATAAAGCAAAACTGCGGCCGATTTCTTACCGTCTCTACCGGCCCGTCCGGCTTCCTGGTAGTATGCTTCCAGCGAATCGGGTGGTGTAATGTGAATCACAAAACGAACATCGGGTTTATCAATCCCCATCCCAAAGGCATTGGTAGCAACAATTACACGTGTCCTGCCATTCACCCAATTATCCTGCCGGGTGTTGCGGACCAAGTTACTTAATCCGGCGTGATAATAATCGGCAGAAATCCCGTTTTTACGAAGTTCTTCGGCTATCTCGCGCGTGGCTTTTCTGCTTCGTACATAAATAATACCCGAGCCTTTTACTTTGGCAAGCGTTTTCAACAAATAGCCTGTTTTATCTTCCACATTCCTGACGAGGTAGCTAAGGTTATCGCGCTGGAAAGACATTTTCAGCAGGTTCTTTTTCTTAAAAGCCAGCTTTTCCTGAATATCGTCGGCCACTTTTGGCGTTGCAGTTGCCGTTAACGCCAATATGGGAATATCAGGCAGAAACTTTCGCACCTCCACAATGTTCAGGTAACTTGGTCTGAAATCGTATCCCCATTGCGAAATACAGTGTGCTTCATCAACCGTAAGCAAATTGATATTCATTTGCTTCATGCGTTCCAAAAAACGTTCGGAATTCAAGCGTTCAGGCGAAACATACAGAAATTTATAATCGCCCCAAACCGCATTATCGAGCGTTAGTTTGATTTCGCGTTTCGACATTCCGCTGTGAACGGCTAGCGCTTTGATCCCCTTTTTGTTGAGGTTTTCAAGCTGGTCTTTCATAAGCGCGATCAAAGGAGTAACCACTACACATATTCCGGGCTTCGAAAGCGAAAACACCTGAAATGTAATGGATTTACCACCACCGGTTGGCATAAGTCCGAGCGTATCTTTTCCGGCCCGCACAGATTCTATGATTTCAAGTTGCAGTGGCCTGAAATCAGAGTACCCCCAAAGTTTGATCAGTATTTGCCTGAAAGACTCCATTTAATACAAATTAAGAAATCATTTTAGCCTTTAACAATATTTATTGTTCAAAATAGTTTCGGCGGCCATTTTAGCCTTCCCTGTGTGCTATTTTTTTGTAGTTTTGCGACTTAACAAAAATACTTAAAAAAGTAACCATGTCGTTTCTTGAAGATAAAATTGAATTTGAAGGTTTGACCTTCGACGACGTACTACTACTCCCCTCATATTCAGAGCTTTTACCACGCGAAGTCGATCTGACTTCAAAGTTCACCAGGAACATTACGATTAACACCCCGATTTTAACGGCGGCTATGGATACGGTTACCGAGTACAATATGGCTATTGCCATAGCGCGTGAAGGCGGAATTGGTGTGATCCATAAAAATATGAGCATTGAAGCACAGGCTCACCAGGTAACAACGGTGAAACGTGCTGAAAATGGCATGATCTACGATCCGATTACTATTACAGCCGAAAAAAAGGTGAAAGATGCGCTGGAACTCATGGCCAATTTTAAAATTGGCGGAATTCCTGTAGTGGAAGAAAATGGCTCCCTGGTTGGCATTGTTACCAACCGCGACCTGCGTTTCGAGCGCAATATGAACCGCCCCATATCAGAAGTAATGACCAGCGAAAACCTGGTGTACACCACCGAGTCGACCGACCTGGAAAAGGCAGCCGATATACTTCAGAAATTTAAGATCGAGAAACTTCCGGTGGTGAATAAAGATAACAAGCTGATCGGGCTGGTTACATATAAGGACATCACAAAAGCAAAAGATAAACCACTGGCCTGCAAAGACGAAAAAGGCCGTTTGCGTGTAGCTGCCGGTGTTGGTATTGCCGGCGACACCATCGACCGTGTGGATGAACTGATCAAAGCGCAGGTGGATGCACTGGTAATCGACACGGCCCACGGACACACCAAAGGCGTTATCGAAGTATTAAAAAAGATAAAAGCAAAATATCCTGAAAAAGATGTGGTAGCCGGTAATATCGGTACAGCCGAAGCGGCTTTGGCACTGGCAAAAGCAGGTGCCGACGCTGTAAAAGTAGGTATCGGACCAGGATCAATTTGTACCACCCGGATCATTGCCGGAGTTGGTATTCCACAATTATCGGCCATTTATAACGTTTCAAAGGCAATAAAAGATTACGGTATTCCGGTTATTGGCGACGGTGGCATCCGCTATTCAGGTGATATTGTAAAAGGTTTGGCAGCCGGTGCCGATTCGATTATGGCCGGCGGATTGTTTGCCGGTGTTGAAGAATCGCCGGGTGAAACCATTCTTTACCAGGGACGAAAATTTAAATCGTACCGCGGAATGGGATCCGTCGAAGCCATGCAACAAGGATCGAAAGACCGCTATTTTCAGGATATGGAAGAAGACATTAAAAAACTGGTTCCCGAAGGCATTGCAGCCAGAGTTCCGTACAAAGGATCGCTGTATGAAGTTTTGTACCAGCTAATTGGCGGCTTACGTGCCGGAATGGGCTACTGCGGTGCACAAAATATAAAAAAGCTGCAGACAGCTAAATTTACCCGAATTTCGAATGCCGGAGTACAGGAAAGTCATCCTCACGATGTAAGTATAACCCGCGAAGCACCTAACTACAGTAGCCGGCAATAATCGGTTTTCTAATTATTTGATATGAATTATAAAAAACAAACAATAACAATGAAACGAGCATTCTTTTCATTTGTAGCAATATGCATTTCAACATTCATGCTTTTTGCACAGGAGGATGAAATCTTGCTAACTATTGATGGAGAACCTGTAACAAAGGCCGAGTTTGAATACATCTACTCAAAAAACAACAACAATGTTTTTAGCGAGGCTGACAAAAAATCGCCGGAGGATTATCTCGATCTGTTCATCGATTTTAAATTGAAAGTAATTGAAGCTGAAAACCTTAAAATGGATACCAGCAAGTCGTTTATAAACGAACTGGCCGGTTACCGAAATGAAATAGCAGCACCTTACCTCACCGATTCAAGTTTTGACGAGCAGTTGGTAAAAGATACTTACGACCGAATGACCCGCGAGGTGGACGCCAGTCACATTCTGCTGCGCCTCGATCCAAATGCCACTCCCGAGCAGGAACAGGAAGTGCTGGATAAAATCAACGCCATCCGTCAGAAAATTCTGCGTGGCAGGGATTTTGGCGATGCTGCCGTTGAATATTCCGAAGATCCGTCGGCAAAAGATAACAAAGGCCACCTTGGCTATTTTACCGCATTTATGATGGTTTATCCTTTCGAGAATGCAGCCTTTGAAACACCGGTGGGCGAAGTTTCGGAACCCGTTCGTACACGCTTTGGGTATCACATTATTAAAGTAAACGATGTGCGTAAAAATAAAGGAGAGATCCTGGTTGCACACATCATGAAAAATGTAGCACAAAATGCCACTGAAGAAACCAAAGCGGCGCAAAAAGAAAAAATCGATGCGATTTATGAGCAACTGCTAAATGGTGCTGATTTTGCTGAACTGGCAAAAAAGGAATCGGACGATCGGCGCACAGCAACCGAAGGTGGAAAAATGCCGTGGTTTGCTGCCGGACGTATCATCCCCGAATTTTCAACTCCTGCTTTCGCCATTGAAAATATTGGAGATTTCACAAAACCGATTGAAACGCCGTTTGGTTTTCACATCATTAAAAAGCTGGACGAAAAACCAATTGCTCCTTTCGAGGAAATGAAAACCGAAATTTCAACACGCATCAAAAGAGATCCGGAAAGAAGTAACTCAAGTCAGCATGCCTTTATCGCTGAACTGAAGGAAGAATACCAATTCAAGGAAAACGAACTGGGTAATAAAGAGCTGGCAGGAAAAAGCATTCAGGATAGTGCTGAAATTTCGAATCAGGTGCTGTTTACTGTCGATGATAAAAATTATAGCGGATCCGATTTTACAAAATGGCTTGAAGCAAGTAATGAGCCAAATGCAAGTTACCTTTCGGCATACGATAAATGGGTTGATGCAGAGGTACTCGCCCTTGAAGATTCGAAGTTGGAAGAAAAGCACCCCGAATTTAAATACCTGATGCAGGAATACCACGATGGAATTTTACTGTTCAACATTTCACAGGAGAAAATCTGGAACTTTGCCAGTCAGGATACCGCCGGACTGGAAGCTTTTTACGAAAAGAACAAAGGCAGCCACATGTGGGGCGAACGTTTTAAAGGAAGCATTATTACCTGCACAGATGCCGCTGTTCACGAACAGGCCGACAAACTTTTTGCAGCCGAAATGAACAACGATGAAGTGATGGAACACATCAATGTGGAGGGAGAATTGATTCAGATTGAAGACGGTGCCTGGGAAGAAGGCGAAAATCCAATTGTTGATTATTATGTTTGGAACGGTCCTGAACCGGCAGATTTTAACAGTGAACTTACCTTTATCCGTGGCGACAAAATCGAACCGGAGCCAAAAACGCTGGATGAAGCCCGCGGCCTTTACATTTCCGATTATCAAAAATACCTCGAAGAAAAGTGGATAAAGGAACTTCGGTCGAAATACAAGATCAAGGTGAATAAAAAAATATTGAAAACAATTGAGGGTGTTTAAAACGCTTCGAAAATATGGTTTATTGATTATTGTGGTGGTGGTGTGGGCGGCCTGCTCGAATTCTGCAGAGGAAAAGCCCCTGGCAAAAGTGGGCACGCACTACCTCTACCCTTCTGATGTTTCGCGCATGCTACCACCCAATTCCTCGAAAGAAGACAGTGCCGTGCTGGCAAACGAATACATCAATAAGTGGGTAAAGCAGGAACTGTTGATTCAAAAAGCCAACGAAAACCTGAGTGAGGAGCAAAAGGACGTTAACCGCGAACTGGAGGAGTACCGCAATTCGCTGATCATTTACCGCTACAAAAACGAGTTGGTAAAACAACGAATGGACACCGCAGTGAGCCGCGAAGAGATTGAAGCATTTTACACACAAAACAAACAAACCTTTCTGCTCGATCGATGCATTGTAAAAGCTGTATTCATTAAAATACCGATTGACCTAGCCCATCCTGAACAACTTAAGGAAATGATAAAGGACGATTCGGAAGAGGGCCAAAGCGAATTGCAGGACTATTGTATGCAGTATGCAAAAAACTTTGAAATCGCACTCGACAACTGGATCGATTTTACGGTGCTAAATCGCAATCTTCCGGTATCAATCAACGATCCGGAAAGTTTTCTCACCCAGAACAAGCTCCGTGAAATGAGCGATTCGGATTACTATTATCTGGTAAATATTCACGATTATATGCTCGCCAACGACCTGGCTCCCCTTGAATTTGTGGAAAACAACATAAAAAATTTAATTTTGAACCAGCGAAAAATCAAATTCCTGAAAGAGCTGGAGAATACGGTTTTTACGGAAGGGGAACGACAAAAGAAATTTAAAATATACGTCGAAAACGAATGACAATGAAGAACATGAAAAGAATACTGGGAACATTTTTACTGAGTGCACTTGTTTTGAGCAGTATGGCTCAGGATAAAGTGATCGATCAGATTGTGGCCATCGTAGGTGGTAACATTATTCTGAAATCGGACATCGAGAACATGACCATCAACCAGCAGGCACAGGGAATTACTACCGAAGGAGACATGAAATGCGAAGTCCTCGAGGAATTCCTGATCAACAAATTACTGGTTGCAGAAGCCGAACTCGACTCGCTGATTACGGTAACACCAAGCCAGGTGAATCAGCAAATGGATCAGCAAATGCAAATGTACCTGCAACACTTTGGCACCGAGAGCGCAGTGGAAGCGTACTTTAAAAAACCAATCGCAATGGTAAAATCAGAAATGCAGGAAGCCATTCGCGACCAGTTGCTCAGTCAGCAAATGCGATCTAAAATTGTTGAGAACGTTACCGTAACACCTTCCGAGGTGCGTTATTATTTCCGTAACCTCGACAAGGAACAGATACCGACAATTCCAACACAGTACGAATATGCACAAATTACGATACAGCCGCAGATTGATCTGGAGGAACAGAACCGGGTAAAAGCCAAACTTCGCGATATTAAAAAACGAATTGAGAACGGTTCCAGCTTTGAAGCTATGGCCGTAATTTATTCTGAAGATCCGGGCTCTGCCAAAGACGGTGGTCGTTTGCCTTACATGGGCCGCGCCCAACTCGACCCTACTTATGCTACTGCAGCGTTCAACTTAAAAGGCGATAAAATATCGAATGTGGTTCAAAGTGAGTTTGGATATCATATTATTCAGCTGATCGATAAACAGGGAGGTAAAGTAGCCACTCGTCATATTCTGATGAAGCCAAAAGTTTCGGTGGATGCTCTTGAAGAAGCGCACGATCGACTGGACAGCCTGGCAACTCTTATCCGTAAAGACGAGATCGTTTTTGAACAGGCCGCTGCCATGTTCTCTTTCGACAAAAACTCGCGAAACAACGGTGGAATCGCCATCAATCCAAATACTTTATCTTCGAAATTTGCAGTTGAAGAACTGGATGGTGATGTAAGTAAGATCGTTACAAAAATGAACCTGAACGAAATTTCGGAACCCTTTGAAACCATCGATCCGGAAAATCAACAAACCGTGTTTAAGATTGTTAAACTGACAAATAAAATTGATGCGCATAAAGCCGATTTGCAAAATGATTATCAGGTTCTGGCCGATCTTTACCTGAATAAGAAAAAAGAAGATGTGCTGCAGGAATGGATTGCCGATCAGCAATCGCAAACCTACATAAGAATTGATAATACCTATGCAAACTGCAACTTTAAATTTGACAACTGGATAAAATAAGCACATAAAAATCACCCATGGAGTACAAAAACGATGTAGCTGCGCTGGATGCTCTGCGCGATAAATTCGAAGAACTTAAAAACGAAATAAAAAAAGTAATTTACGGACAGGACGAAGTGATCGAGCAGGTGCTTGTATCGCTTTTCAGTCGCGGGCATGTGCTTTTGATCGGAGTTCCGGGTTTGGCAAAAACTTTGCTGGTAACAACCATTGCAAAAACGCTGGGATTAAAATATAACCGTATCCAGTTCACGCCCGACCTAATGCCTTCGGACATTATCGGAACTGAAATTCTCGATAACGAACGAAATTTCAAATTTATCCAGGGGCCGCTTTTTGCCAACATCATTCTGGCCGACGAGATTAACCGTACGCCGCCTAAAACGCAGTCGGCACTGCTTGAAGCGATGCAGGAAAGAGCAATTACCGCCGCCGGCGAACATTTCGAACTCGAAAGTCCGTTTTTTGTACTGGCCACGCAAAACCCGATTGAGCAGGAAGGAACCTATCCCCTTCCCGAGGCTCAACTCGACCGTTTTATGTTCTCCGTTTGGCTCGATTACCCAAAACTGGATGACGAACTTACGATTGTGAGAAATACGACCTCAACCTTTAACAGCGAGCCAAAAACTGTTATTTCGGGTAAAGAGATCAACTTTTACCAGGACCTGATCCGCAAAGTGCCGGTAAACGATAACGTGCTGCAATATGCTGTAACTTTGGCCGCTAAAACACGGCCGGGTAATGGTCACGCCGCCGAAGTTTCGAACCAGTATTTAAAATGGGGTGCCGGGCCGCGAGCCTCGCAGTATTTGGTATTGGGAGCAAAAACACACGCAGCGCTTCACGGGAAATATTCACCCGATATCGAGGATGTAAAATCAGTTGCACCATCCATTCTAAGACATAGGATCATTAAGAATTACAAGGCGGAGGCCGAGAATAAATCCATCGACGATATTATCGATCAATTGCTTTAATGCATACTTGTCGTTTCAATATTAAAACAAAAGCCCCTTTCCAAATTCTGATTCTGGGGCTGATACTTTTATTGCCCCTTTTCACGCATGCTCAGCAAAAAAAAGAAGTGGAGATTTTACAGGCCGGTTCATTCGAACAGAGTGAGAATATGGCCAATGTACAGCGCCTGCTGAACGATGTGATCATTAAACACGAGGATATTTTGATGTACTGCGACAGCGCTTACACTTACGAAGGTACAAACCGCGTTGATGCCTTCGGTCATGTTCACATTAACCAGGGCGACACCCTTCACCTGTACGCACAAAAGGTTTTTTATGACGGCGACCGGAGTTTTGCACAGGCCATACATGATGTTGAACTACACAATAAAGAGATTATTCTGTACACCGATACGTTGGATTACGACATGGAACTGGACATTGGTTATTACGACTGTTTTGGCAAGGTAGTCGACAGCACCAACACGCTAACCAGCAAAGTGGGTAAATACTACCTGAATGATAATCTCGCGCATTTTACCGATAGTGTCGTGGGCTTCAGCGAAAAGTACACCATGGACAGCGAGAACATCAAGTACAATACCGAAACCGAAATTATTTATTTTGCAGGCCCCACAACTATTCGCGACTCGGTGAACACGCTTTATGCCGAAGATGGCTGGTACAACACCATGACCGGTGAAGCCGATTTGAAAAAACATCCACAGGTTTATAACGACACCCAAATGTTAAAAGCCGATCAGATAATATACAACAAAGGTGAGGGCGACGGTTTTGCCTACGGGCATGTCCATCTTGAAGATTACGAAAACCGCACGATCGTTAAAGGAAATAACGTGGAATACAACGAACTTACCGAACGTGCCAATGTTACTGACTCCGCCATTTTTATTTCGTACAACGCCACTGATAGCCTCTTTCTACACGCCGATACATTGCGCACCATGCCCGACACCGTTGAAGGTGAGAACATTATTAAGGCGTATTATGGTGTGCGTTTTTTTCGCCACGATGTGCAGGGCGTCTGCGATTCGCTGATCTACTTCACGAAAGATTCGCTCGTTCAGCTTTTTGATAATCCTGTTTTGTGGTCGAACATGCAACAAATTAGTGCCGACAGGATTGAAATGTTACAGCATGCCAACGCTCCCGACGAGTTAATGATGTACAAGAACAGTTTTATTATTGCCGAACAGGATTCGGGAATGTACGACCAGATTAAAGGTAAGGACATGAAGGGCTATGTAGTGAACGGCGTATTGAACAACATTGATGTTGACGGTAACGGACAAACATTATATTATGCCCGTGAAAAAGAAGAGATCATTGGGATGAACAAGGCCGAGAGCAGTAACATTTCCATACGTTTCAAAGACGGGAAAATTTTTAAAATTGCTTTTCAAAAACAACCGACAGGGGAACTTAAACCACTTCTCGACCTGACAGAGAATGATAAGAAACTTCCTGCGTTTAAGTGGTTGATCGATCTTCGTCCGGTTTCGAAAGACGATATTTTTCGCCTGTCGAAAGAAGAACCAAAAGCAGAGGAGCCGGGATTAAAAGAAGCAGCGGGCAAATAGGGCTATTATTGTTTTTTAAGGCGACACGCCACTTTTAACTTCATTTTTTTCTTACTTCTTGTGCTATCTGTAGCTAAAATGTAAACTTTAAAGTACCTCGGAATGTTAATGTAAATCTCACATTAAAAAAATCAGGAAATCAAACAGACCAGAATTTAATGTACCCATGATCTTTTAAAAAGAGCAGAATTAAGCATACAAAAAGCATCAATCGTTTAAATTTGGAACAAACTAAGTAACGAAACAATGGATTACATCGCCATCAATAAAAAACTCTGGGATCGGAAAACTGAAATTCATTACAAGTCTGAATTTTACGATGTGGATTCTTTTTTGAAAGGCAAAGACTCGCTCAACAAAATAGAACTTAATCTTCTGGGTGATCTAAAAGACAAAAAAGTACTGCACCTGCAATGTCATTTCGGGCAGGATACCATATCACTATCCCGACACGGAGCCATTGCAACCGGAGTCGATCTGTCGGGAAAAGCCATTGAAAAAGCGCGTGAACTGAATGACAAACTTGGAACAAATGCCCGCTTTATTCAGAGCGATGTGTACCAACTTCACGAAGTGCTTGATGAACAGTTTGATATTGTTTTTACATCCTACGGTGTAATTGGCTGGCTTCCCGACATGAAGAAATGGGCCAATGTGATCCACCGTTTTTTAAAACCTGGTGGTAAACTTGTTTTTGTAGAGTTCCATCCCATTATCTGGATGATGAGTTACGACTTCGAACGCATCGAATACAATTACATGGATTCGCCTCCTATTATCGAAGAACTGGAGGGCACCTACACCGACCGAGGAGCCGCCATTAAAGAAAAATCGGTATCGTGGAATCATGGCCTGAGCACAGTCATCGATGCACTAATTAAAACCGGACTAACCATTACTGACTTCAAAGAGTACAATTATTCACCCTATGATTGCTTTCAAAACACCATCAAAATTTCGGACAGAAAATATAAGATAAAAGGCCTCGAGGATAAGATTCCAATGGTTTACTCAGTAAAGGCTGTAAAGAATCTCTGAAGACCAATAAGAAGCATTTTTAATTCTTCCCAATACATGAGTATAGTCCAGCAAATCATTGAGATAACTTCGGTTTATTTCGAAAAAGTAATCGATTACAGCCAACTCAAAAACAGCTTCCGAGAACTACAAAAACTTACTGTATAATATCGGAGAACAGGATTTGGACAATAAGCATGGACGTACCGAAATTGAACGTCAAAATCAGAGTTTGTGGTATTATTCTTAACTTTTCTCACAAAAAAGCGTGTTTTGTTTTCATTTTTGAAAAATATTTTGATATTTGCAGGAAATCGTAAGTAAACGATCAAAATGAGATTAAACATCAACATTTCTATTCTAAGTATTATTCTTGATATTCTTCTTCTAGGTAAGCAGAACTGAGAATGGTATGTTGATATAAAATATTGTAAATTAAAATAGAAGCCATTCTCAGATTAGAGGATGGCTTTTTTAATGATACAAGGAACACATTTACAGACAATAAATAATTGAAATATACAAGACATGAGCGACAGACTTTACATTTTCGACACAACTTTGCGCGACGGAGAACAAGTGCCGGGTTGTCAGTTGAACACAGTAGAAAAGATTGAAGTTGCCAGAGCATTGCAGGATTTGGGAGTTGACGTTATTGAAGCCGGCTTCCCGATTTCTAGCCCCGGTGATTTCGAATCGGTAGTAGAGATTTCGAAAGCGGTAACATGGCCAACGATCACAGCCCTGACCCGCGCAGTAAAAAAAGATATTGATGTTGCCGCCGAATCGCTAAAGCACGCGAAAAAAGGACGGATCCATACCGGAATAGGAACATCAGATTTTCACATCTACCACAAACTAAATTCCAATCCTGAGGAAATTATTGAGCGTGGTGTTGAAGCCGTAAAATACGCAAAAAAATATGTAGAGGATGTTGAGTTTTACGCCGAAGATGCCGGACGTACTGAAAACGAGTACCTGGCCCGCGTAATCGAGGCTGTAATTAAAGCCGGTGCAACCGTGGTTAACATTCCGGATACAACAGGCTACACCCTCCCCCACGAATTTGGTGCAAAAATCAAATACCTGATGGATAATGTGCCCAACATTCACAAAGCGATTATTTCAACGCATTGTCACAACGATTTGGGAATGGCAACAGCCAACACCATTTCAGGAATTTTGAACGGAGCCCGTCAGGCTGAAGTAACCATTAACGGAATTGGAGAACGAGCCGGTAACACTTCGCTCGAAGAAGTAGTAATGACCCTGAAAACCCACTACCAGGCATTGGGCATTGAAACCGGAGTAAATACCAAAAACATTTACAACACCAGTCGTCTGGTATCAACGTTGATGAACATGCCGGTGCAACCCAATAAAGCGGTTGTAGGTAGAAACGCTTTTGCGCATTCATCGGGAATTCACCAGGATGGTGTATTGAAACACCGCGAAAATTACGAGATCATGGATCCAACCGATGTTGGCATCAACGAATCGGCTATTTTGCTGACTGCACGAAGTGGACGCGCAGCATTGAAACACCGTCTCGAATTGATGGGATTCCAGCTGGATAAACCAAAACTTGACGAGATCTACGAAGAGTTTCTGAAACTGGCCGACAAGAAAAAAGATATTCGTGATGACGATATCGCGCTGTTGGTTGGCGATGCTACCCGCCAGGAACGTCGTATAAAACTCGATTATCTGCAGGTTGTTTCGGGTAAAAGTTTGAAACCAATGGCTACGGTTTGCCTGGATATTGCCGGCGAAAAATTTGATGCTACTTCTGCAGGAAACGGTCCGGTTGATGCAGCTATTTCTGCAGTTAAAAAGATTATTCATCGTCAGATCGTTATCGAAGAATTTTTGGTTCAGGCCATCACCCGCGGTAGCGACGATATTGGTAAAGTGCACATGCAGGTCGAATACGAAGAGTCGATCTTTCATGGATTTGGTGCTCACACCGATATTATAACGGCTTCGGTAGAAGCTTTCCTTGATGCCATTAATAAATTGCCGGTTGCAAATTAAGTTTTAAGTATAGAATTCAAAGTTTAAAGTTAAGTTCCGTTTGAAAGAATGGATAGATATTATGGAAGCAAAAACATTATTTGATAAGATTTGGGATGCTCATGTGGTGCAGCAGGTTGAAGGTGGTCCCAATGTATTGTACATCGATCGTCATTTGATTCACGAAGTAACAAGCCCAGTGGCTTTTCTGGGATTAAAAACACGTGGATTAAAAGTATTCCGCCCCGATAAAACGACGGCAACACCCGATCATAACGTTCCGACCCTGGATCAGCACCTATCGATTAAAGACGAACTTTCGCGTAACCAGGTAGAAATGCTGAAAAAGAACTGTGCGGAACATGGTATTGTTTACCACGATCTGCAATCCGAAGGACACGGTATCGTTCACATTATCGGACCGGAAATGGGATTGACCCAGCCGGGGATGACCATTGTTTGCGGTGATAGCCACACCTCTACTCACGGTGCTTTCGGAGCTATCGCTTTTGGTATTGGCACCAGCGAAGTGGAAATGGTGCTGGCCAGCCAGTGCATCATGCAACCTAAACCGAAAAAAATGCGGATCACCGTTAACGGTGAGTTAGGCAAAGGCGTAACAGCAAAAGACATTGCACTTTACATTATTTCAAAAATATCGACCAGTGGTGGTACCGGTCACTTTATTGAATATTCAGGTTCGGCCATCAAAAATCTTTCAATGGAAGGCCGGATGACACTCTGTAACCTGAGCATTGAAAGTGGTGCGCGTGGCGGTATGATCGCACCTGATGAAACTACATTCAACTATGTAAAAGGTCGTCAGTTTGCACCAAAAGGCGAAGAATGGGAAGCTGCTCTTGCCAAATGGAAAGAGCTTAAAACAGACGAAGGTGCTGTATTTGATACCGAATACATTTATGATGCTGCCGACATTGAACCGATGATCACTTACGGAACAAATCCGGGAATGGGAATAGGTGTAACACACCAGATTCCAACTACAGAAGGCATGCAGGGAACCGACAAATCAACTTACCTGAAATCCTTGCAATACATGGGTTACCACGAAGGCGATGCCATGAAAGGCAAACAGGTTGATTATGTTTTTCTTGGAAGTTGTACCAACGGTCGTATTGAAGATTTCAGAGCTTTTGCGCAGTTTGTAAAAGGTAAAAAGAAAGCACCAAATGTAGACGCTTGGCTGGTTCCCGGATCGAAGCGTGTTGAAAGCCAGATTCGCGAAGAAGGACTGGTTGAAATCCTTGAAGAAGCAGGATTTGTTCTGCGTCAACCCGGATGTTCAGCATGTCTGGCCATGAACGAAGATAAAATTCCGGAAGGGAAATACGCGGTTTCTACCACAAACAGAAACTTCGAAGGCCGTCAGGGACCGGGTTCAAGAACCATGCTGGCTAGTCCGCTTACGGCGGCAGCAGCAGCAGTTAGCGGAGTAGTAACCGATCCAAGAGAATTAATGTAAAACCGCGAAGCGCAAAGCGCACAGGGCAAAACGAAAAAGCGCCTTGCTCTCTGCTCTTGGCTCTCTGCAAAATTTAAACAAAAATGGCATACGATAAATTTTCAGTAATAAAAACACCGGCAGTGCCACTGCCCATTGAAAATGTAGATACCGATCAGATCATTCCGGCACGTTTCCTGAAAGCAGTGGAGCGTAAAGGATTTGGCGACAACCTGTTCCGCGACTGGCGGTATGAAAAAGACGGAAGTCCAAAAGCCGATTTCCCGCTGAACGAAAGCAAATATTCAGGAAAAATATTGGTTGCTGGTAAAAACTTTGGTAGCGGTTCGAGCCGCGAACACGCCGCCTGGGCCATTTATGATTATGGCTTCCGCGTAGTGGTTTCGAGCTTCTTTGCCGATATATTCAAAGGCAATGCTTTGAACAACGGACTGCTACCGGTTGTTGTGTCACCGGAATTCCTTCAAAAAATATTTGACGCCATCGAGAACGATGTGAACACAACTTTTGAGGTGGATCTCGAAAAACAAACATTTACGATTGTAACTACAGGTGAGTCGACCGAATTCGAAATCAATCCATACAAAAAACACTGTTTAAAAAACGGATTGGATGACATCGATTACCTCGTGGCAATGAAAGAACAGATTGCTGAATTCGAAGCAGCAAAATAATGTCATAAAAAAGCTGAAGAATGAGAAGATTTATCTTCCTTCTTCCGGGAAATGGCAGCGATAAAACAGAAAGAAATGACAGGCAAAACAGTAGAAGTTAAGGGGAAAAGGTTGACCATTATGGACACCACCCTGCGGGATGGAGAACAAACCTCGGGGGTTTCGTTCAGCGATACGGAGAAGCTCAGCGTAGCAAAAGTACTTCTGGAAGATGTACAGGTCGACCGTCTCGAGATTGCCTCAGCCCGTGTTTCTGAAGGAGAGTTCAAAGGGACACAGCGCGTGATGAAATGGGCAGCCGAGAAAGGACACCTGGATAAAATCGAAGTATTAGGATTTGTTGACGGCGATATTTCGCTTAAATGGATCGAGGATGCCGGAGGAAAGGTCATTAATCTGCTTTGTAAAGGATCGTACAAACACGTTACCGAACAACTTCGTAAAAAGCCGGAAGAACACCTTGCTGATATCAGGAAGGTGATTAGCAATGCTGATAAGATGGGCATTAAGGTGAATGTTTACCTTGAAGACTGGTCGAACGGAATGCGCAGTTCGAAGGATTACGTTCATTTTATGGTTACAAATTTAAAAGATGAAAAAATCGACCGGATTATGTTGCCCGATACACTTGGTATACTTGATCCGGACGAGACCTATGAGTTCTGCAAAGAAATGATCGAAACCTACCCGGATGTGAATTTCGATTTTCATGCACACAACGATTACGATCTGGCTATTGCCAATGTATTTCATGCCATAAAAGCGGGTATTCGTTGTGTACATACCACTGTGAACGGTTTGGGAGAACGTGCCGGGAATGCACCGCTTTCGAGTGTAATTGCTACCATTAAAGACCACTTGAAAATGACGACCAACGTAAAAGAGCAACAGCTCAACAAGGTGTCGAAGCTGGTGGAATCTTTCTCCGGAATCCGTATACCAACCAACAAGCCACTGATCGGAGAATTTGTATTTACGCAATGTAGTGGAATTCATGCCGATGGCGACAGCAAGAACAACCTTTATTTTAACGAGCTGTTACCCGAACGTTTTGGTCGGATCAGGCAGTATGCGCTGGGAAAAACCTCAGGTAAGGCCAACATAAAAAAGAATCTTGCTGAGTTGGGTATTGAACTCGACGCTGAAGCGCTGAAAAAAGTAACGGACCGGATAATAGAACTTGCCGACGACAAGGAGACCATTACCAACGACGATCTGCCCTACATTGTTGCTGATGTTCTGGAGAATGATCTTTTTGAACAAAAGGTACGCGTGGTGAACTTTTCAGTGAGCTACACCATGGGATTACGTCCGGTGGCAAGCCTTGCGGTGGAAATCGATGGAAAAGTCTACGAAGAAACCGGCGACGGAGATGGTCAGTACGATGCATTCGTAAAGGCTCTTCGCAAAATTTACAAAGACCTTGGGCGTCCATTCCCGAAACTAATCGATTATGTGGTCACCATTCCTCCGGGCGGACGTACCGATGCTCTGGTTGAAACCGTGATCACCTGGAAAGATAAAAGGGAATTCAAAACAAAAGGACTTGATCCGGATCAGAACGCAGCGGCCATCAAAGCAACGATACGCATGCTCAACCTTATAGAAAACGAATTTAAACCCGGAATTCTGGATAAACTCATGAGTTCCATTTCATAATCAACTATTATTTAAATCAGATGAAGCTAAACATAGCAATACTTCCCGGCGACGGGATCGGGCCTGAAATTGTAGAACAGGCCATGAAAGCTGTAAAAGCAGTGGCCAAAAAATTTAATCACGAACTTGAATACAAATACGGATTGACCGGTGCAGCGGCCATCGACGAAGTAGGTGATCCCTACCCAGAAGAAACACATCAATTATGCATGAACTCCGATGCTGTGCTGTTTGGAGCCATTGGCGATCCGAAATTCGACAACAACCCAAAAGCTACGGTTCGTCCAGAGCAGGGTTTGCTGGCCATGCGTAAAAAACTGGGATTGTATGCCAACATTCGTCCGGTTGAAACTTTTGAATCACTGTTGCACAAATCACCACTTAGAAGAGAGCTCGTTGAAGGTGCCGATTTTGTGTGTATCCGCGAATTGACAGGTGGTATTTATTTTGGCGAGAAAGGAAGAAAAGACAACGGAAATACAGCGTTTGACACCAACACTTACACCCGTGAAGAAATAGAACGCATATTAAAGCTCGGCTATGAATTTGCAGCAAAACGCAATAAGAAACTTACTGTTGTTGATAAAGCCAACGTACTGGAAAGTTCTCGTTTGTGGCGCGAAGTTGCCCAGGAAATGGCTCCAAATTATCCGGACATCAACACTGAGTACATGTTTGTAGATAATGCCGCGATGCAAATTATCCAGTGGCCCAAAAATTTCGATGTAATGGTAACCGAAAATATGTTTGGCGATATCCTTACCGATGAAGCCAGTGTGATCACCGGTTCCCTCGGATTGTTGCCATCCGCTTCGATGGGAATCCACACATCAGTTTTTGAGCCTATCCACGGTTCTTATCCTCAGGCAGCAGGGAAAGACATTGCCAACCCGATTGCAACCATTCTTTCGGCAGCTATGATGTTTGAATACGCCTTCAACCTCATGGATGAAGGGAAACTGATCCGCGATGCAGTAGCTGCCTCGATGACAGAAAACTTTGTAACGGAAGACATTGCTGAAGGTCCGGCCTATAAAACATCGCAGGTTGGTGATTGGATCGCTGACTGGATCGAAAAAAATTAAATGATCATTAGTCTTCACTCAGTTGAAAAGACGGGTGACTGCCAAAATATAAAGAACCGTTCTTTCAATAAGAGAACGGTTCTTTTTTTGAAATCCAAAATAATAGATCAAAAGTTTTCAGCTCCAACACCATTCAAACTATAATTCTCAAAGCTTATCCAATTTCAATTAGGTGGTTTTCGCTTCAATAAACAAATTACCTAAAATCCATGCACCTTTTAGTGCATTCTAAATTAGCACCTTAGCTAAACATTTCCGATAAATTTTCGTTTTATATGCGACAGTTTAACAAAGATCATTTATGCATTTAGCGAAAGAGAAAACAGTATCAAACAAGCAAATAACTACAAAAGAAGCACTTGAAGATTATTTCATAGCGTATTTAAGCCGTCAGTTAAGTATTCTTGGAAGAAGAGAGGTACATAATGGAAGGGCTCATTTTGGTATTTTTGGCGATGGAAAGGAAGTTGCTCAGATTGCCTATGCTAAGAATTTCAAAAAAGGTGACTGGCGCTCGGGTTATTACCGCGACCAAACCTTTATGTTGGCGCTTGATTTGCTGCAACCTGAAGAGTTCTTCTCGATGATCTATGGCGATACCGACGATGAGATTAATCCTTCAACCGGAGGAAGGAATTTCAACAATCATTTTTGCACAACTAACATCACTCCCGAAGGAGAAATTAAAGACTTAAAAAAGCAGTATAACTCTGCTTCTGATATTTCATCGACAGGTGGGCAGATGCCTCGCATGCTGGGACTGGCACAGGCAGCAAAGATTGCGCGTCAACAACCCGACCTGGTCAAACACCTGAAAAACAACATCACCGGTAACGAGGTGGTCTTTGGCAGCATTGGCGATGCCAGTACATCCGAAGGTATTTTCTGGGAAACCATCAATGCTGCAGGAGTCATGCAGGTTCCGCTGGCAGTTGCCGTTTACGACGATGGTTTTGGAATAAGTGTTCCCACTGAATTACAAACCACAAAAGCCAGCATTTCGAAAGTCCTGAAAGGTTTCGAGAAGGAAGGAGAAAGCAACGGCATTAAAATCTACAAATGCAAGGGATGGGATTATCCCGGGTTGATCGAAACATTTAAAAACGGCATTGATTATTGTCGTGAAACACAAACACCTGTACTTTTTCATATCGATGAAGTAACACAGCCGCAAGGCCATTCGACTTCCGGATCGCACGAACGATACAAGACAAAAGAACGTTTGGATTGGGAGAATGAATTCGATGCACTGAATCAGATGCGCAAATGGCTGATCGATAGTGGCACGGCTGATGAAGATTTGCTCAAGGAAATAGAAAAATCGGCAAAAAATAAAGCTAAGAACGCCCGCGAAACAGCCTGGAAGAATTACACCAATGGTTTTTCGGAAGAACGTGCTGCCATTATAAAGATTCTGAATAAAATCGACGACAAAAGCGAATTACAAAGTCTGCGTAGGTTCGAAAAGGTTACCGACAAGATCTTCCCTACCCGAAGGCATCATTTGAGTTTTGCCAAACGTTTGAATCTCGAACTCCATGTTATTCCTGAATTAACTGAAGAGAAAAAGGAGTTAAAGGAATGGATCAAAAAATTTGAAGAGCGAAGCCGGGCGTTTTACAGTGGAGAACTGTATCGCACCGGCTCAGATTCGACATTGAATGTGGAAGCCGCCCCTGTAAAATACGATGATAATTCGGAAGAAGTTAACGGTTCGGTGATCGTCAATAAAAATTTTGAAGTTTTATTCGAGAGATACCCCAACCTCGTCACTTTCGGACAGGACACCGGAAAGCTTGGAGATGTCAACCAGGGCATGAAAGGCATGCAGCAAAAATACGGTTCGCAGCGTGTTTCCGATGCCGGAATTCGCGAAGCCAGTATTATTGGACAGGGAATTGGACTGGCATTGGCAGGCTATCGACCTATTGCAGAAATCCAGTACCTCGATTACCTGATTTATGCGCAATCACAATTGAGCGACGATCTGGCGACCATGCAATACCGTACCAAAGGAAAACAGGCAGCACCTGTTATTATTCGGACCCGCGGTCATCAGTTGCAAGGGATCTGGCACGCCGGTTCACCCATGCAGATGCTGCTCGGCTCTTTGCGCGGCATGTACATCTGTGTTCCACGCAACCTGACCCAGGCTGCAGGGTTTTACAATACGCTGCTCGCAGGAAACGACCCGGCACTTGTGATCGAACCATTAAAAGGTTACAATGTAAAAGAAAAACTGCCATCGAACCACGGCGATTACAAAGTACCGCTGGGTGTGCCTGAGATTATGCGTGAAGGAAGCGATGTAACTGTCGTAACCTATGCATGGAATGTGCACCACGCGATTAAAGCCGCCGATCTGCTTCAAAAATACAAGGGCATTTCCATAGAAGTGATCGATGTGCAAACCTTACTTCCCTTTGATATAAATCACATTATTCTTGAATCTGTTAAGAAAACAAATAAAGTGATTTTTATGGACGAAGATGTACCCGGAGGTGGTACGGCTTACATGATGCAAAAAGTACTGGAAGAACAAAATGCCTTCGATTACCTCGACACCGCACCGCGAACGCTTTCAGCCATGGAACACCGACCAGCCTATGGTATCGACGGTGAATATTTCTCGAAACCCAATGTTGAACGCCTTTTTCGCGAAGTGTATGAAATGATGGGTGAAGTAGATCCAAAAGCTTATCCACATCTGTAATACTTCTAATTATACAGTTGAATTCGGTTAAGAAATTCTATTTTTGTTGCAATACTTAAACCAACAAAGTTATTGCAATGAGATTTACATTATTTCTTCTGCTGCTATCGCTGTTTTTTAGCTGTTCAGTAAGCGAAACTCAACAAACATCGTCCTATGATTCTGAAACACTGGTGGACCTCGTTAATCCGTTGATGGGCACCGATTCCGAATTCAAACTCTCCAACGGAAATACCTATCCGGTGATTGCCCGGCCATGGGGGATGAATTTCTGGACCCCGCAGACCCGAAAAATGGGCGACGGTTGGGGATACACTTACGACGATTATAAAATTCGCGGATTCAAACAAACACACCAGCCAAGCCCGTGGATCAACGATTACGCCGCCTTTTCATTAATGCCGGTTACCGGCGAACTGAAATGGAAGGAAGACGAGCGTGCCTCGTGGTTCTCGCACAAAGCTGAAGTTGCCAAACCGCATTATTATAAAGTTTACCTGGCCGATCACGATGTCACAACCGAGTTCACACCAACAGAACGAGCTGTTGCTTTTCGTTTTACCTTTCCCGATAACGAATCGTCGTACATTGTGCTGGATGCCTTTAACGGCGGATCGATGGTGAAGATCATCCCGGAAGAAAGGAAGATCATCGGTTACTGTCAGAACAACCATGGCGGTGTTCCTGCCAATTTCAAAAACTATTTTGTTGCCGTATTCGACAAGGATTTTGAAATTACTAAAACCTGGAAAGAAGAAGATTTGCAGGATGCCGACGAAGCCAAAGGTTTTCATGTTGGTGCTGTCATCGGATTTAAAACTAAAAAGGGCGAACAGGTAAACGCTAAAATCGCATCTTCATTTATTAGTCCGGAGCAGGCTGAATTAAACCTGAGCCGCGAGATTGGTGACAAATCGTTTGAAACAATAAAAAAAGATGGCGCTTCAGTATGGGAAGAAGAACTTTCGAAAATAAAAGTTGAAGGCGGAACCGAAGAACTCCGTAAAACGTTTTACTCGGCACTTTATCGTGTGTTGCTTTTCCCACGTAGTTTTTACGAATACGACAAGGATAATCAAATCGTACATTACAGTCCCTATAACGGCAAGGTGCTGCCCGGTTATATGTATACTGATAACGGTTTCTGGGATACCTTCCGCGCCGTTTTCCCGTTTTTTACCTTGATGTATCCTGAACTCAATTCTCAGATCATGGAAGGACTGGCAAATACCTATAAGGAAAGTGGCTGGTTACCCGAGTGGGCCAGCCCTGGTCACCGTGGTTGTATGATCGGTTCGAACTCTGCATCGCTAATCGCCGACAGCTATTTAAAAGGCATTCGTGGTTACGACATCGAGACTTTGTACGAAGCCATATTGAAGAACACCGAGAACTGGATGGAGGACATCACTTCAGTAGGTCGTTTTGGAGCTGATTATTACAACGAACTTGGATATATTCCTTATGATGTTGGTATTCGTGAAAATACAGCACGAACGCTGGAATATGCATATGCCGATTACTGCATCTGGAAACTGGCGCAGGAACTTGATCGTCCGCAGCAAGAGATCGACCTGTTTAAGAAACGTGCTCGTAATTACCGCAATGTTTTCGACCCGGAACATAAATTGATGCGCGGAAAAAATGAAGATGGAACGTTTCAATCACCCTTCAGTCCATACAAATGGGGCGATGCATTTACGGAAGGAAACAGCTGGCATTACACCTGGAGCGTTTTCCAGGACATTGAAGGCCTGAAACAACTGATGGGTGGCAACGACGATTTTGTGGCCATGCTCGATTCAGTTTTTGTTGTTCCTCCAATTTTCGACGATTCGTATTACGGCGGCACCATTCACGAAATCCGTGAGATGCAGATTGCCGGAATGGGCAATTACGCTCACGGCAACCAGCCCATTCAGCACATGATCTACCTGTACAACTACACCGATAAACCCTGGAAAGCGCAGTACCATGTTCGTGAAGTGCTTGATAAACTGTACTCGTCGGCACCCGATGGTTATTGCGGCGACGAAGACAACGGGCAAACTTCAGCCTGGTATGTTTTCAGCGCCATGGGCTTTTATCCGGTTTGTCCCGGAACCGATGAATATGTGTTGGGATCTCCCCTTTTTAATAAGATCACCGTAAAACTTGAAAACGGAAATACTTTTGTAATCAATGCAGCAAACAATTCAAAAGACAATGTTTATGTTGATGCCGTGTCGTTGAATGGAGCGTCGTACAACAAGAATTTCCTGAAGCACGCGACGATACAAAACGGAGGTGAAGTTTCGTTTAAAATGGCGGCCAGGCCAAACATGGAAAGAGGAACCGAAGCGGAGAGTTTCCCCTACTCAATGACCAGCGAAGTGAAATAGAAATTTAAGTTACTTAGTATAAAAATGGGGATTCGACTGAGATCGGATCCCCATTTTTGCGAATGAACTGAAAGCTGAAAATCCTGATTTACGTAAACAATGATCAAACAAAATCGGGTATTTTGTTACCTTTAACACCCGTCAAAATCAGATTACAAATTATGTTTCACACTAAGCAAATAACAACCAGCAAATTAGCAGGTTTCCTATTCCTCTTCCTTTTTACAGTCGGACAGTTCAACGTACAGGCTCAGAACCCCAATGCCAACTTTAAGTACACACTTTCGTTTGAAGATCCGGCTTCAAATACCTACCAGGTTGAAATGAAGATTAAAAATGTGGATGCAGACACCCTGCAGTTAAAAATGCCCAAATGGATGCCGGGATACTATCAGATTATGGACTACGGAAAAGACCTGATTTCGATTGGCGCATTTAGTAGCGACGGACAAGAACTACCTGTAACACAGCAGAACGATAATACCTGGACAGTACCGGTAAATTCTTCGCAAACCGTAAAAGTAAACTACACTTTAAAGGCTGAAAGGCCATTTGTAGCCGTTAGTAAAGTAGATGAGGAGCATGCCTATATTGCACCGTGCAACACTTACCTGTATGTTGACGGTTTTCTGAACAATCCTGTTGAACTGAGCATTCAGTTGCCAAAAGGATGGAAAGACATTGCCACCGGACTGGAACCGGTTCAAGGCACGAAGAATGAGTTTACAGCTAAAAATTTTGATATCTTATACGACTGCCCCATCCTGATCGGTAATTTGGAAGAACTTCCGCCTTTTGAAGTACAAGGTGTCCCCCACCGGTTTATTGGCTATAAAATGGGCGATTTTGACAAAGAAGCTTTTCGCACAAAACTAAAAAAAGCGGTGGAAGCTTCTGTTGAATTGATGGACGATATTCCTTACCAACATTACACCTTTATTGGCATCGGTCCGGGAATGGGTGGAATCGAACACCTGAACAATACCACCATTAGTTTTAATGGGAACAATTTACGATCGCCGGAATCCATTAACCGGACACTGGCATTTATTACTCATGAATATTTTCATCATTACAATGTGAAACGGATCAGACCTGTTGAATTAGGACCTTTTGATTACGACAGAGAAAACCGGACGACCCAGCTATGGGTCAGCGAAGGACTAACGGTTTATTACGAATACATGATCATGAAACGTGCCGGTTTGCTGAACGCTGATGAATTGTTACAGGCATTCTCTGGTGTGATCACAGCTTCGGAGAATGATCCCGGGAAAGCCTACCAGTCGCTGGAACAGTCGAGCTACCGCACCTGGGACGAAGGCCCCTTTGGTGTTCGCGGTGGTCGCGACACTGCAATCACTTACTACGAAAAAGGACCGGTGGTTGGATTATTACTCGATTTTGCCATCCGTGAGGCCAGCGACAATCAACAATCGCTCGACGATGTGATGCGGTTTCTGTACAACAAATATTATAAAGAACTGGGTCGTGGTTTTACCGATGCTGAAGTGAAACAGGCCTGTGAATCTTTTGCAGGTAAAAAACTCGATGAGGTTTTTGAATACATTACAACCACCGAGCCTTTGGATTACGAGAAGTACCTGGGGTATGCCGGATTAAAACTCAACATCAACAAAGACAAGGAACTGCGTGCAAAATACGAACTGCTTAAGACCGAGGAGCTGAGCGCAAGGCAGCAATCCATTTTAAGTAACTGGTTGATGGAATAAAAAATCGGTACAAAGGAACAAAAAAATACCGGCAGTAATAAACCACCGGTACTTCATTATTATATCTTAAAACGCTTAATTATTCGTATCCTTAACGATCACATCGTGGGCTCCACCTTCTATTATACTGGTGGATGAAACCAGTGTAATTCTGGCGTCTTCCTGAAGTTCATTTAACGAACTCACTCCACAACTGCACATGGTCGCTTTAATTTTACCCACCGTTTGCTCCAGATTTTCCTTCAGTTTTCCGGCATAAGGAACATAGCTGTCAACTCCCTCTTCAAATTTAAGGGCGCTGTTTCCGCCCATATCGTATCGTTGCCAATTGCGGGCACGGTTCGATCCTTCGCCCCAGTATTCTTTTACATAGTTACCGTTAACCAGAAGTTTGCGGGTCGGGCTTTCATCAAAACGTGCAAAATAACGGCCCATCATCAGAAAATCGGCTCCCATGGCCAGTGCCAGTGTCATGTGATAATCCTGCACAATTCCGCCATCCGAACAGATTGGGATGTATTCACCGGTTTCGGCAAAATACTCATCGCGGGCTTTGGCTACTTCAATCAATGCGGTTGCCTGTCCACGACCTATTCCTTTTTGTTCGCGGGTAATACAAATAGAACCACCGCCAACTCCAACCTTAATAAAATCGGCACCGGCTTTTGCCAGGTAAAGGAAGCCTTCTTTGTCTACTACATTTCCGGCTCCCACCATTACAGTGCCGTCGTATTCATTCTTGACGTATTCCAGTGTTTCCTGCTGCCATTCCGAAAAACCATCCGATGAGTCGATGCACAAGACATCAACTCCGGCTTCAACGAGTGCGGGAACCCGTTCCAAGTAGTCGCGGCTGTTGATTCCCGCGCCTACCACCAAACGTTTATGCGAATCGAGCAATTCGTTCGGATTTCGTTTATGGCTGTCGTAATCCTTCCGAAATACAAAATATTTTAACCGGTTGTTTTCATCTACGAGAGGAAGCTGGTTCAATTTATGCTCCCAGATGATGTCGTTGGCCTCTGACAGCGTTACCGTATGAGGAGCCGTGATCAGATCCTCGGCAGGAGTCATAAACTCACTGACTTTTTTATCCGGGCTGTCTTTGCTCGGGCGATAATCGCGGCTGGTAACGATGCCTAATAGAACTCCCGACGAAGTTCCGTCGTCGGTAACACCAACCGTTGAAAAGCCTGTTCTAGATTTCAGGATCATGATGTCTTGTAGTGTGTTGTCTGGTTTTATATTGGCGCGGCTTTCAACAAAACCGGCTTTGTGGTTCTTTACACGTCGTACCATCTTGGCCTGCGATTCAATGGTTTGCGAACCATAAATAAACGACAAACCACCTTCTTTAGCCAGAGCAATGGCAAGACCATCGTCGGAAACCGACTGCATAATGGCCGATACAAATGGAGTATTTAGAGCAATTTTAGGTTGTTCTCCCTTTTTATATTTCACCAAAGGCGTTACCAGGTCCACATTATCGGGAGTATGCGCCTTGGTTGTTAAACCCGGAATAATCAAATATTCACTAAACGTTCTTGAAACTTCATTCATTATTTTTGCCATAACCTTCGAATAAAAAATTTCGCAAAACTATAAAAAAGTGGTCTTATTTACACCATATATTTCCGAATATTCCCCAACGTTAATTGTCCGCTTTACAATGGTTCGATATACATATTCCTAAACTGGATCTTCGAACCTTCGGCCTGTAACCCGATGCTGCCTTTTGTGGTTGAACAATCGGTTGCCACATTCTGAAGTAAGCCGTTCACATACAATTCGATGGTATCGTCTTTACAAACAATATCGTAACTATTCCATTCTCCCGCAGGTGTTTCATTGGTCGGTTGCATTTTCGGAATTAGCGGTTTTTCAGTTTCGGTCGAGGTATAAACCGTATCGTTCAAAGTCGCCTTATTATTAACACCATGAACGATAAAATCGCCCGCATTCAGGTATTTCAGCTGTCCCTGGTAATGCTCTATCCAAATCATATCGGGCGGATTTACATGCAGCATAACACCACTGTTCACGGGTTCTTCGGGATAACGCCACTCCACATGTAATTTGTAGTTGCTGTATTCTTTTTTGGTGCGCGCATAACCCAAGGGAACGCCGGGTGTTTCAATCACACCGTTTTTTACATAAAAGAAATTTTCAGGAAG
Organism: Maribellus mangrovi; assembly: GCF_037646455.1. Lineage (NCBI taxonomy): Bacteria > Pseudomonadati > Bacteroidota > Bacteroidia > Marinilabiliales > Prolixibacteraceae > Maribellus > Maribellus mangrovi. The sequence continues at coordinate 994,631 of NZ_JBBIXN010000002.1, forward strand.
AATGGAATCGTCTTCCAAATAAATCACCCAGTTATCCAAATCTTTTCCGTTGAACAGGTATTCCTTACTATCACTACAAGCTGTAAATATGCCTGAAAGAAGCAAAACGAAAAGTAGTTTTTTCATCGGAACAAAATTATTTTTTAGTGCTGCAAAATACGAATCAATCGCATTTATCACTTGTTTTTGCTGAAATGTAAATTTAAGTTATTCAAACGAAGATATGAATCGATGCAGGTATAATTTTGAAAGAAACCCGGGTTTTATTGATGACGTTCTCTGAAATGAAAATTTACATTATCCTTACTCGTACCGTAGCGTATTGGCCGGATTGATCCGCAACGACTGCAGTGTTTTATAGCTGATTGTGACCAGGGCAATCAACATCGCAATTAAAAATCCGATAAAAAATTCGTACACCTGAAGATGGACCCGGTAGTAATAATTTTGCAGCCAGTTTCTGGCAACCAGGAATATTATTGGCCAGGCAATCAAAGTCGCTATACCGACCAAAACGACTATCTCTTTCGAAATAACATAAAAAATATTAAATCCGGTAGCTCCCAATGCTTTTCGAACACCAACCTCTTTGGTACGTTGCTCGATGGTAAACGAAGTTAGCCCAAACAATCCCAGTGCGGCAATAAAAATTCCCAGGATGGCAAACACAACAGCCAGTTTTGCATTTTGCTGCTCCGTTTTGTACATGTGGCCAAAATCATCGTTCATAAAAAAATATTGCAGGGGATTATTGGAGGCAAAACGTTTCCAGATATTTTCGATTTGAGTAACGGACTGAGCCATAGCAGCCGAATTAAATTTAACTGTAACATAGCCCCAGTAATTGTCCTTTTTAAACCGCATCATATAAGGATTGATCCGGTTATGCAGCGACTGAAAATGAAAATCGTTGCAAACCCCTATAATGGGCATGTGCATGCGGTTCTCTTCGTCTCCCATCGCAATAAACCTGGCCTGGTCAAAATCTTCAATACCAAATTCTTCAATTGTCTTTTGATTCACAAAACAGGCCTGCTGGTCGGAACCGTACGAACGATCGAAGAAGCGGCCTTCGGCCAATTTAATGTTGTAGGTTTTTAGAAAATCGTAATCTACCCAGGAAGTTTGAAGGAGAAATGTCTGCCCGTCGCGGCCTTCGAGCATATAGCCGTTATTGTTATTATTGTGGCCGGGCACGGCAGTTGATGCTGAAACACTTTCCACTCCCGGAAGCTTCAATACCTCTTCTTTAAAAGTATTCACCTTATCTCCTATCGAACCGGCCTGCTCGATCACCAACAGGCGGTCCTTCTCAAAACCAAGGTCTTTATTCAGCATGTAAGTGAGTTGGCGGTACATAATTATGGTACCGATAATCAACACAATTGAAATGAGAAACTGAACGGAAACCAGAACACTTCTGAGTTTTCCGTTTTTCACACCGTTCCTGATCTTTCCTTTTAATACTGTGGCAGGATTGAACGACGACAGGTAAAAAGCGGGATAAGTTCCCGCCAGAATACCTACAACAAAGGCAAAAATTATCAGCAAAGGCAGTGTTTTAAAATTGCTGAACAGATGGAAACTGACTTTTGCATCAAGCAGGTCGTTGAAAAATGGCAGTGCGAGAAAAACCATGATCACAGCAATGATCATAGCGATAAACGAAATCAGCACCGAATCAGTCAGAAACTGGATGATCAGCATCCCCTTTGATGAACCACTCACCTTTTTTATTCCTATCTCTTTGGCTCGTTTGGTGGCCTGAGCCGTTGACAGATTCATAAAGTTAATGGAGGCAATCACGATGATCAGTATCGCAATGCTACCGAAAATAATCAGATACTTGGGATCAGTAGCCGGTTTCACTTCACTTTCCACCGACGGATCGAGATGTATTTCGGTAAGCGGCTGCAGGTGAAAATTATACCTGTTACCCTGGCTCTTGAAATCACTGAGCGAAATTCCAAACAATTCCTGCACCCGAGGTCCGATATACTTTTCAACCATTCCCGGAAATTTAGCTTCTACATCATCGTGCGAAGTATTTGGTTTTAATAAAACGTAGGTCGAAAAGCTGTTGTTCAGCCATTCCGGATCGTTTGCCCTCGGATTGGTAATAAACGAAGTCAGGATGTCGGCATTAAAATGCGATTCTTCCGGAAAATCTGCCATCACTCCGGTAATTCTGTATGGCTCTTGACGGGTATTAATGCGTAATATTTTATCAATCGGATTCTGGTCGCCAAAAATAATTTTAGCCATCGATTCGGATAAAACCATCGTGTTGGGTTCATTCAACACCGTTTTTACATTTCCCTGTAAAAGAGGGATCGAAAATATTTCAAAAAACGAAGAATCAATTTCGGCAAAATCTTTTACGGTAAATACGCGGTCGCCATCTTTTACAATGGTTTCGCCGAATGTGTTCAGTCGGCAAAATCTTTCAACCTCCGGAAAATCGATGGCCATGGTTGGTCCAATCACAGATGCCGTATAAGACGCTTTTATTTCCTGCTCCCCTATTTTCCCGTCGAGTGTCAGGCGGTAGATACGGTCTTTTTTCAGGTTGTACTGGTCGTAACTCAACTGATGAATAACAAACAACGTGATGATTAAACTACAGGCAATGCCCACCGAAAGGCCAAACACATTTATGGCAACGTAACCTTTCTGTTTTTTCAAGGCGCGCAAACTGTGCTTCAGTAAGTTTTTGATCATGGTACAATCGATTTAATCAGGTAGAATTTAATTACATACAATAAGTAGGACGCATAATTTGAATTGAAGTTACATGTGCCTTCAGCGTTTGTGAGAAAGAAAATTTCAGAAGAAGCTTAAGATTTTGAATCAACCATTGTGAAACTTAGTTGTTAAGTGTTGCGCAGGATTCAAAAAAAACGTTTCCCTGCTACATGATAAAAGTAAGGTGTATTAACCTTAATATTTTATAATTTAAAGCATTAAATACTTGTGATATCGTTCCGACTATCCTTAAATTCTATATTATGATTAAAAAAATCACATTCCTTTTCTCAGTGCTTTTACTGACACTAACAGGAACAACTTATGCCGAAGACAATCCGCTATGGTTGCGTTACCCTGCCATTTCGCCCGACGGACAAACCATTTTGTTCAATTACAAAGGCGACATTTACAAAGTACCAACTGCCGGTGGAACAGCCGTTCCACTGACCATAAGCGATAGTTATGAATATTCCGCAGTTTGGAGCAATGATGGCAAATCCATTGCTTTTGCCTCCGATCGTTACGGCAATTTCGATGTTTTTGTAATGCCGGCATCCGGTGGTGAAGCAAAACGCCTGACCTTCCATTCGGGCAATGAAAAACCCAGCAGTTTTACCAACGACGATTCGGCCATCATCTTCTCTGCACTTCGTCAGGATTTGTACACCAACGTGCAATTCCCTTCCGGAGTGATGACTGAATTGTACAGTGTTCCGGTAAACGGAGGACGGGTGGACCAGATTCTGACATCACCCGCACACGACGCTAACTTTAGCCCCGACGGAACAAAACTGATCTTTCACGACCGGAAAGGTTATGAAGACGAATGGCGAAAACACCACACGTCGGCAGTCACCCGCGATATTTGGGTATACGATCTCGAAAACAAAAGCTATAAACAGTTATCAGGTTTTGACGGCGAAGACCGCAACCCGGTATTTATCGACAATGATGCATTTTATTACCTCTCGGAAGAAACAGGCTCGTACAACATTCATAAAAGTTCACTCAGCGATCCTGAAGAAAATACGGCCGTTACCAATTTTGAAAAGCATCCTGTTCGTTTTATAAGCAACTCGGACAATAACCTGCTTTGCTTTAGTTTCGACGGTGAAATCTACACCCTCGCAGAAGGGGAACAGCCTCAAAAAGTAAACATCAGCATTTCCTACGACGGGCGCGATAACCTGGCCAAACCTTCCGCCGTAAAAAACTTTACTGAAGCGCGTTTATCGCCCAACGGAAAAGAATTTGTATATGTGTACCGCGGCGAAATATTTGTAAGCAGTGTTGAACACGGCACCACCAAACGCATTGCTAATACTTCGCGCCAGGAGCGCAGTGTAAGCTTTAGTCCCGATGGTAAATCAATTCTATATGCAGCGGAAACCGACAGCAGCTGGAACATCTACACCAAATCGCTGATCCGCGAAGAAGAACCTTATTTCTTTATGTCGACCATTTTGAAGGACGATGTGGTAACCGCCACAGCAGCCGAAGAATTTCAGCCTGAATATTCGCCGGATGGCAAAAAAGTGGCTTACCTCGAAAACCGTACAACCCTGAAAGTGATCGATCTCGACACCAAAACATCAACAGTGGTACTCGGGCCGGAACATAACTATTCCTACTCCGACGGAGACCAGTATTTTACCTGGTCGCCCGACAGCAAATGGCTGCTGGCACGTTTCGGGCCAAAAGAAAACATCTGGAATGATGAAATCGGGCTGGTTAGCGCTTCGGGTGAAGGCGAACTTAAAAACCTCACGAAAAGCGGATACGACGAAGTAATGCCCAAATGGGAAATGGATGGAAAAATAATGATTTACGGTTCAACCCGCGAAGCCAATAAATCGGAACAGGGTCGCACACGCAGCGGCGATGTGTATGCCATGTTCTTCACCCAGGCCGCTTTCGATGAATTTAACCTCAGTAAAGAGGATGCCGAACTGGCCAAGGAACTAAAAGACAAAGACGAGGAAAAGAAAAAAGATGACGAAGACAACGCAGCCAAAGAGGATGAAAAAGAGAAAGAAATTGAGCCGGTAACATTCGATTGGGAAAACATGGACAAGAGGGTGAAACGCCTTACCGTAAATACCTCAAATCTGAACGACTGGTTGTTATCGAAAGAAGGCGATAAATTGTTTTATATGACCCGCTTCGAAGGCAAGAACGACCTCTGGTCGACCGACCTGAAAACAAAAGAAACCAAGTTGTTCTCGAAGATCAACGCGAACAGTACTTCCATGGAATTATCCGACGACGGGAAATTTATTTTTGTACTGGCCGATGGCAAACCGATGAAAGTGGATGTAAATGACGGTAAGGTGAAACCAATCAACACATCAGGGAACATGCTGCTGCAAACCGAACGCGAACGCGAATACATTTTCGACCATTGCTGGCGACAGGTCCGCGAGAAATTTTACGTGGAAGACATGCAGGGCGTCGATTGGGATTACTACTACACTGCCTATCGCAAATTTTTGCCCGACATTAATAACAATTACGATTTTGCTGAACTCCTTGGCGAAATGCTGGGCGAGTTAAATGCTTCGCACACAGGTGGTCGTTACAGTCACAGGGCTGAAGGAGGCGACCAGACCAGTTCGCTGGGTCTTTTGTTTGATTATGAACACAAGGACGAGGGATTAAAAATAGCCGAAGTATTGATCGGCGGGCCGGCAGATAAAGCAGAACTTAAAATTGAAGCCGGTAATATCGTAGAGAAAATCGATGGCAATGAATTAACGACTGGCGTTGATTTCTATCAGTTCCTAAACTGGAAAAACAACAAAAATGTACTGCTCGATCTTTACGATCCGGCAAGCGGCAAGCGCTGGCAGGAAGTAGTGAAACCCATTACGCTGGGCGAAGAAAACCAGTTACTGTACAATCGTTGGGTGGAAACCCGGCGCAAGGAAGTGGAAAAACTTTCGGACGGAAAACTGGGTTATGTGCATGTGCGTGGCATGAACGATGTGAGCATGCGCACTGTGATCGAAGAATCGCTGGGCAGATACATCGGTGCCGATGCATTGGTAGTGGATACGCGCTTTAACGGCGGTGGCAACCTGCACGATGTACTGTCAGATTTCCTGAACGGTAAGAAATACATGGACATCATTCCTCACGGACAATACATCGGTTCGCAACCGGGCGACAAGTGGACAAAACCATCGATCGTTATTATGGGCGAAAGCAACTATTCCGATGCGCATTTATTCCCGGTAGCCTACAAAATAAAAGGCATTGGCAAAAACCTCGGAATGCCGGTTCCCGGAACGGGAACTTTCGTTTGGTGGGAACGTCAAATCGATCCTACCATTGTATTTGGTATTCCCATGGGCGGATGGAAACCTCTGGGTGAACCTTTCCTCGAAAACCACCAGCTGGAGCCCGATATCAGGGTGATGAACGAGCCGGGCAAAATGGCTGCCGGAGAAGACCAACAACTCGAAGCTGCCGTAAAAGAGCTTTTAAAATAAGTAGGATTTAACATTCTCTGATTCACCGGGTGACGCTATGATTCTGTTCATAGTCATCCGGTGAATCTTTTTAGAATAAACCAGTTGCCAACCTGCATTGTTATACTATTTGCACACTAACAAAGAAACGTTATGAAAAACAATGCAGTAGGTTGGTTCGAAATTCCGGTAAGCAATATGGAGCGGGCCATGGGTTTTTATGAAACCGTACTCGATTTGAAAATGGACAGGAACCAGATGGGACCACTCGACATGGCCTGGTTTCCATGGAATGAAGAGGGTTTGGGATCACCCGGTTCACTCGTCCGACATGAAGAATTTTACAAACCTTCCGCCGATGGTGTTTTGATTTACCTCACAGCTCACTCGGGCGATTTGGCCAACGAACTGGCCCGCGTTGAAACGGCAGGTGGAAAAGTGTTGCAGCCCAAAACAAAGATCTCGGATGAATATGGTTTTATGGCGCTGATCCTCGACACTGAAGGCAACCGTGTGGCGCTGCATTCAAGAAAATAGTGTTTCTAAAAAAATACATTCAATAACAGGGTCCTTTACCTTGCTTCCCTTCTTCAGGGTAATATAGTTCTCCCATGAGTTCACAAAATTTTTGATGAAACACCATTTTTTTTCGGTGCTTTATTGACGGATCTGTGCAAATTTCTACTTTAGCATTCTAAATCAGGATTTGGTGCCGTTGGACAGGCAGGATTGTAAAACAGCATACCCGAAAACCGGTACTGTTTTTTCCTGATAAACGAGTCCATCTGATTCCGCATTATCTAGTTCCATCGTGAGAAAAAGTATGCTGGAATAATTAGAGTTCAAAGAATGATACTTTTTCATCAAACATGGAGGAGAAGAAAAAACCTTAAAATGAAAAACTTTGCCACTTTGTTATTGGTTTTTGCATCACTAATCGTGCATGCTCAGCAGTTTGTACATCCGGGCATGCTACATACCAACGAAGATTTTGAACGAATAAAGAACCAGTTGGCAGCCGGTGAACCGGCCGTTGTGGCAGGCTACGAAAATTTAAAAGCCAACGAGTGGTCGCAGTCAAACATTGGAACCTGGCCGGTTGAAACCATTAAACGGGGAATTGCGGGTGATGAAAATTATATAAATGCAGCCCGGGGAGCGCACGCCGCTTATCTGAATGCTTTACGCTGGAAAATCAGCGGCAATGTGGCGCACGCAAACAGGGCAGTTTATATCCTGAACCGCTGGGCCAGTGTTACCACTGGTCTTGCCGGCAATACCAATGTATCGCTTGCAGCAGGTCTGTACGGTTACGAATTTGCCAATGCAGCCGAACTGATGCGTGACTATGAAGGTTGGGATCCTGCCGATTTCAAAAAATTTCAACGATGGATGCAAACCGTGTGGTATCCTTATGTCTACGATTTCTTAAGCCGAAGACATGATACCTGGGCAAACGGAACTCCCGGGCACTACTGGTCGAACTGGGGCTTGTGCAATGTACTGGCTTTAATGAGTATCGGTATTTTATGCGATGATGAATTTATTTACAACCAGGGCCTTGCATTTTATAAATACGATAAAGTAGGAACATTTAAAGATGATAATACTCTGCCACGGGTTGATAACTGGGGACTGACCGAATTTATTGGAAATCTTGTTCCGGTTGTTCACGAAGATGAGAGGGGGCCTTTGGGACACCTGGGGCAGATGCAGGAATCGGGACGCGACCAGGGACATGCCACGCTGGCCCTTGGCTTAGCGGTTGACATCTGTCAAACAGCCTGGAACCAGGGAGATGATTTATTTGGGTATATGGATAACCGACTGCTTGCCGGTATTGAATGGGTGGCTGCTTATAACACAGGCGCTGATGATTTACCCTGGACAGATTACTGGTATCATGATGTGAGAACATCGTATAACAACTCGTGGAAGCAAACCGGCCCCAACGCAGGAAGCCGGGGACAATTCAGACCTTACTGGGATCGAATAATCGGTCACTATGAAGGCATAAAAGGAATTTCGTTGAACTATGCACACCAAATGGCAGCCAAAGTAACTGCCGATGACGGCGCTCACGGCAGTACAAGCGGAGGATACGACCATCTTGGCTTCAGCACATTAACCTGTACCCGCCCGGTACTATCAACTGCGAATGCACCAACACCCCTTGAAGCCAATATCCTTTACAATGGAACAACTTACCGTAAAGCTGAACTTAACAATGTTACTGCAGGTAGTTCCTTAATTTTGATCCCTGTTCTACCCGACACCGTCAGCGATGCCGGTAACTGGCTTTGGAATACCGGAAGCGAAACCAGAAATCTGGAAATTACGGCTGACAGTAGCGCCTTATACCGCGTAAAATACACCAACGAAAAGGGAAATGAGAGTACCCAGCTATTCAGTATTTCAGTGCATGGCGACTGTTTGCCCGATGTATATACCTATACCGTTAACACCGACGCAGGCATTTTTAATGATACCATTGTATCGGCAAAACAACATTCAACGGTCAGGATAGCGGTGTCGGCATCATCATGGCATTCCACGTATCAGTGGAACACCGGGGAAACATCCGGTACAAAAGAAGCTGAGATTGGAAAAAGTGATACGGTGTTTTCAGTAACCGGAACAAACCTCGGAGGAGCAGAATACACTGTTAATTTCCGGATAAAAACTGATCCACTCGGGTATAGTTATCAGGTCGGTAACAGCGGTGTGGAATTTGGAGATAAGGTAACTGTTGTTGCCGGTGAAACAGTAACACTAATGCCCACAGTAAAACCTGGGCTGAAAGGTGGAATATGGCGGTGGAGCAGCGGAGAAGAAACACAGAACCTGGTCCTCGAGAACGTTCAGGAAGAGCGGGAAGTTTCGCTTACCTACTTAAGAAACGGGAATGAATATTCACTAACGTATTCCATAATTCTTATCCCCAATGAAAATGCATTCGCTTACTGGCCCATGGATGAAAATAATGGAACCATAGCACACGATATCTGGAGCGGGAATAACGGCAACATTAATTCCTGTAGGTGGACAACACAGGGTAAAACCAATGGTGGAATTCAGTTTAACGGGGCAGCTTCGTCGTATGTGCGCCTGCCTAATAATTTCCTGAATACTTTAAACGATTTCACCATCTCGGTTTGGGTAAAACCTGCCGCACTTGATACTTGGGCCAGAATCTGGGATTTTGGCATCAATACTGATTATAACATGTTTCTTACCCCAAAAACAAACGATGGCTTTGTTCGTTTTGCCATTAAAGCAGGTGGAAGTGAACAGCAGATCAGGACAACTAAAACCATCCCTACACATAGTTGGACACATATTGCAGTTACTAAATCGGAAAACACGGCTACCATGTATATCGACGGAGAGGTTGCCGGAAGGAATACCGGCACAACCATCAATCCGTCTGATTTGGGATATACCACGCAAAATTATGTGGGTAAATCACAGTGGCCCGATCCAATTTTTAAGGGCTGGATAGATGAATTACAAATTTATAATGCATCCATGAGTCAGGCGGAAATCGCCGATTTAATGACCGGGGGCTCTAATACTGCTGCGCCATTCGGCCATCTTGAAACAGCAAATATCAGCATCTTCCCAACGGTGTCGCCTACGGGTACTTTTACCTTGAGGCTTGATGATATGCCTGCTTTGGTTCAGGTATATAACCTGGGGGGAAACGTGGTAAAACAATTTACTGTTACAGCAAGAGAGACCGAATTTACTTTACCTGAAACACAGCTTTATATCGTTAAGGTTAGTACAGATCAATCATCGGAGGTATTTAAAATTATTCACCACTAACGATACATTGCTCCAGTAAACTGCATCCTTTTCTGTGATTAATGTATTAAGGATTGATATAGCAACCTTTCATCGGACAATAAGTTAAGACAAGATGGCTCTAAAATTGTATCTTGGAGGGCAAAGCTGCGAACGAAATGAAATTAGATCTGAATTGTAATGCTGAGTATTTTGATGCGTTTTTGACACCTTCGGAATCGATGGAATTGTATAAGGAACTACTGACGTACAAAGAACTTACTGCCGGGTTTTCACTGACTTTGGCCACGGGAGAGCAGTACCGGGAAAACTATGGCAAGATGATGTTTATGGACCGAAATTTATATGAAGCCGGGAAATTTCCGGATTCGATATGGGGCCATAATCAAATCTGGTCGGAAAAAATGACGGCGGTAAAAGACCGTATCGAAAGCTGCACCGGGATTCAGTTTGAAACCTGTGTATGCATCTACTATCCCGATGGAAATGCGGGTGTTGATTATCATTCCGATCAGGCTGCATTTGGCGACACCACCAACATTGCATCGCTAAGCCTTGGAGCCGAAAGAAACTTCCATTTCAGGGAAAAACTAACCAGTAAGGTGGATACGATCCTGTTAAAGAACGGCAGTTTACTGCTCATGGGCGAAGGCAGCGAGGAAAGGTATGAGCATGCCTTGCCACCCGATCCAACTTGTACAGAACCTCGGATCAATTTAACTTTCCGAAAATACGGATTCGGCAACTGATCGCTACATCTAACTTCTCTTCACCCTATCAAAAAATGTACTGTTAAATAGCCCGACAAAGCCTTTTTCTTTTTATCTTCGGGGAAACTAAAATTCAAACGTTTACTAATGGAAATACTCCCTCCCTTAAGAATACAAAAAGTTGGTTTATCTCCCCAAATTGGGCGTATAACCCAACCCGACAATAAAGATATTAACCAAGCGGTTGGGCTCCACATACGTTAGTGGGCATTTTAAACTCAGTGCAAATTTGATATAAACAGCAATAATTTATTGTTTAGTGGTATGAAATTTGTAAAACTTTCAAATATTTCTTAAGAACAAATAAAAATCCAAAACTATGGTAAAACCAAAGAACACTAAAAATCAATTTTATTCAATCTGCTTACTTTTATTTTCTTCGCTACTCATGCTTGCAGGATGTACAGAAGATGACGAACCTATAATTCCAGAGGTTGGTGAATTGAAAATAGAAGCGCAAGATGACAACTTCTATTCATTCGCTTTAAAAAAAGGACAAACTTATACTTTGTCATTGGATTTCTCAAACTACAACTACAATGCAATCCAAAACTATAATGGACAAAAGCACTGGGTAAGGGTAGATTTTGGAGTTCCTAATTACATGTATCAATTAGGAAATGAATTAGGAGAAGAAAGAAATTCTGATTATTTGTGCTTCAAATCTGACTATTGCTTTATTCCAACTGAAGACTTGGAATTTAGGATACAAGTAGAAGACAATGATTATTCTGATAATACTGGTTTTGCATTAATTTCAATGAAACACGGAAGTATCGGATTTGAAGATGGTCAAAAGACTGTTATGATAGCAGACCAGAATAAACTTTTTCCAGTACCTCTTATACCATTTCAAACGAATAAAATTAATATCGACTTTAGCGACCATACAACAAGTCCCGATGTTGAACCAAGAGGCTGGCGAATATTTTACAAATTATATTATGATGATGTACAAGAAGACAGAAAGATAGCGATTGGTAATGCGCAGAATCCAAAGGTTTATATGCAGAAAGAATCAGTTTCTATTTTTACCGAAAAGGCTGGCAATCTTAGTTATCAGATATACGATACTAATCCTTCAACCGAAAATGGCGAAGTATATTTAAACTATTAAAATTTGAAACCAATCAATACCTTCCTAATGAAGCAATATCTGATATTAACCTTTTCACTTTTACTGTCCATAAATGCCTTTAGTCAGGAAATTGAATTTACACCCATAAAAAATTTAGAGGAAGCTTTTCATTTGGCAAAAGATGAAAATAAATTACTATTTATTGACTGCTCCACAGACTGGTGTGGACATTGTAAAGTAATGGAAAAAACAGTTTTCACTATTCCTGAAATTGCTGATTTCTATAAAAGTCATTTCATTTGTATAAAAGTCAATCCTGACAAAAAAGAATGGGAATTTATAAAGGAATTATACCCAATACATGCCTATCCAACTTATCTTTTTGTTGATAGTAATGGACAACTTCAACACATGAAAGTTAGCGGAACAGCAGCACAAGAATTTCTACAAGCTGGAAAAACTGCTATTTCTGAGAAAAACATGTTGTGGTTTAAAAATAAATTGAAATCAGGAGATAATTCTCTAGAAACAATTTATGGATATTATAGCTGTAATAAGTATGATGAAGGGAAGAAAGAAGCAATTAAACAATTCGTAAATTCAGCTTCCATTGAAAATCTATATTCCAAAGATGCATGGAATTTATTGACTGAAAGTATTTCAAATAACGACACTATATTCAATAGTTTTATTTTAAGAGAGTATTCAAAATATTTCCCATCTGTTGGTGAGAAGGAAGTTATTCAGTTAATCGAAGATAAACTATCGTTTTCCGTTTGGAGATGGGGAAAGAAATCACAAAGAGATAAAGCCGCTGAAAAGCTATCGGAGAAGGCGCATCCATTAACAGATAGGTGCATAACAGCAGGATTAGTAAAATCTTATGCAGGCGACTTTGATAAAAAACCAAATTCAAAGAACAAAGAAGCATTAGTAAAAACATGTGAGGATTATATGGAATATCAATACCTTAATTGGAATAAACTTCAAGAAGCAGCCTGGTCTGTATCGAACAACTTTGACAAACACAAAGATTCTGAATTAATGAACAAAGCAATTGTTTGGATTAATAAAAGTATTGAAGCCAGACCAACTCAGTCTAATTTGTATTGTAAAGCTAAGCTTCTGGAACAAATAGGTAAAAACGAAGAAGCCATAATATCTGCAAACAAAGCAAAACAAGCTGCTTTAGAAGGAAAAACATATGTAGCAAACTACATTTCAGTAGATTTTATTGAGAATTATATCACGGAATTAAAAAACGTAAAAATGTAAAAAAAAAAACGCATTGTAACAAATGCAAATTGTATTGCGGGGTTCGTGGTGTGTCATTCGCTGGATTCTCGTAACATCGTTCAATTCTGCCGGACAGGAACGAAATCCAATCCCGATAACTACCAGGTCGCAACAACAACATGTACCAACCGTTAGCATGATCTAGTAAAACTAAAAATGAGCAATAAACTAAAATTAATTTATCTGATAATCGTATTGATTCCAAACTATTCTTGCGTTGAAAAGAAATCAACAGATAAAGAAACTAACAAGTATGAATTGGTAGTAACTTCAAAAACCGACACCCTGAAATTCACTTCAGGAATTAGATCTATTTTTCAAGACAGCAAAGGCAATTATTGGTTTGGAAGTGTTCAGGAAGGAGTTGCGGTTTTTAATGGGAAATCATTCACTTACTTTACTAATAATGACGGATTGACTGACAACCAAATCCATTCTGTACAAGAAGATAAAAAAGGCGTTATTTGGTTTAATACTCAAAATGGCGTGAGCAGTTATAATGGGACAAGGATAAAGAATCACACCAAAACGGATACAGAAACTTCACAAGATATTTTCCAAATTCAGAGTAATGAACCTTTGCAGGGTAAGTGGATGAAATCGGATAACGACCTTTGGTTTGAAGCTGGAACTAAAGAAGGAGTTTATCGATTTGATGGACAAAAATTAAATTATTTGACCTTTCCTCCCCATAAAGTCCTTAATCCTTCTAATAATTTATATGCTGTAACCGGTATTTCAACAGGAAAAAACAATAGGATATGGTTCGGTACTTACGCTGGTGTTTTTGGCTATAATGGAAGTGATTTCACAATCATCAATGATGAAACCTTAGGTTTTGACAGAAATATCGCACCGCTTCATATACGAAGTATACTCGAAGATTCTAAAGGCAGACTTTGGATTGGGAATAATGGAATAGGTGTATTACTAAAACAGGGGGATTCAATAATTAATTTTTCGGAAGAAAAAAACCTAATACACCCTACAAGTGGAAGAAAAGGCGACATGTCGCTACCCGGTACACTCGAACACGTTTTTAGAATCACAGAAGATAGCCAGGGAAACATTTGGTTTGGAGATAGAGATGCAGGAATCTGGAAATATGACGGAGAGAATATGGTGAATTACACAAAAAAGGATGGGCTGACAAATGACTTTGCTCTCTCGATTTATGAAGATCATAATGAAAAATTATGGTTTGGAATGGCAGATGGAAATGTATATCAGTTCAATGGGAAAACATTTGAACAGCAATTCTAAAAAGATATACGAACGCAGAACAATGTATAGCCGCCAGCAAACATTAGAAAGTAACTAGTTGTTATGTAGAGAATGAATCAAATTGAAATAACAGCAAATCAAAATTAGAATCAACAAAATAAAATCATGCGTACACTCCTTAATTCACAAATCCTGGCAGTTGCAGGATTGGCTCTCACACTGACCTTAGCTTCCTCCTCCTTTGCCCAAGACAATTCTAACCCGGATTCAATTTCACAAAAACCAACTCAATGGATTCCGGAAGAGCGCGTAGTGCCTAACGGGGATAAAATTCGTGAGCTTCCGGAGGGATCGCCCTTAGCTGCCTTTAGTCCGGGTGGAGAAAAAGAAAAGGCATTGGAAGATTTTTTAACGGAACAGAAAGTAGCCGGCTTCCTTGTTTTACAAGACGGAAAGATAAGGATGGAACGCTATGCGCTCGGACACAGCGCTACAAACCTGTGGTCGTCATTATCTGTTGCAAAGTCGGTAACGAGCACTCTTGTGGGAGTTGCTATCATGGATGGATATATTAAGAGCGTGGACGATTATGTAACAGATCACCTGCCCAAATTAAAAGGGAGCGCTTTCGACAGTGTAAAAATCCGCCATCTGCTTACGATGATCTCCGGTATAAAATGGAACGAAAATTACACAGATCCGGATTCCGACATCGCCGGATTTGATAACTATACCACCGCAGATGACATGAAAGCCATAGTTAGCTATATGCGGCGACAACCGGCTGAAGCAGAGCCCGGCAAGAAGTTTAATTACAGTACAGGTGAAACGCACCTTTTAGGTGCCCTCATCAGCTCAGCTACCCAGCAAAGCTTGTCGCACTATCTTTCCTCTAAAATCTGGATTCCTTATGGCATGGAGCAAACGGCTACCTGGAGACTGGATCGCACCGGCCAGGAAATGGCAGGCTGTTGTCTCCAAATGCGGCTTCGTGATTTTGGGAGGTTTGGACAATTCGTGCTTGAGGACGGAACCATTAACGGGGAATCCATTGTGCCCGACGATTGGTTCAAGGAAGCAACCCAATTACAAATGCCGCTATGGCCCGGCGGAGGTTACGGCTATGGGTGGTGGATTTTTAACGACCATAGCTTCGAGGCATTGGGGATTCATGGTCAGATGATTTATATCGACCCTTCAAGGAAACTTGTGGTTGCCATAAACAGTGCATGGCCGGAAGCGGATAGTAACATCCGACATTTCGCAGTCGAAAACTTTATACGATCCATTGCCGACGAGTTGGATAATGAGTAAAAAGCATCTCGGCCGGCGCCGATTTATAATCGATGCTTCGCTTGAAACAAGCGACCAATAATACCGTAAAATATGATTCAGTTCATTGACTGTTCTCTCTTTCAACCGCCTCTTATCCTGCCCTATGGCCTATCGTTTTGAATAACATCGCGGTTGCAAGAACCATTCGCAAACCATATTGTTCTTTTAAAAAACACCGCCGACTGATTTGAACTTTATATCCAAAAAATACACATTATGAAATACAATTTATTGGGAAACACGGGATTATACGTATCAGAACTTTGTTTGGGCACCATGACTTTTGGCGGCCGCGGTATGTGGACAGCCATTGGCACACTGCCCCAGGACCAGGTAAACGGCCTGGTTAAACAGTCAGTCGACGGCGGAATAAACTTTATTGATACTGCCAACATTTACAGTGAAGGATTGAGCGAACAAATGACCGGGCAGGCCATCCGCGACCTCGGATTAAAACGCGATAACCTGGTGATTGCCACCAAAGTGCGTGGTCAAATGGGTGAGGGCCCCAACGAGGTAGGGCTCAGCAAAAAGCACATCCTGCAACAGGCCGACGAAAGTCTTTCCCGCCTGAACATGGACTACATCGACCTGTACCAGATCCATGGTTTCGATCAGCTGACTCCTTTTGAAGAAACGCTCGAAGCGATGGATATGTTGGTTAAAAGCGGCAAAGTTAGGTACATCGGCTGCAGCAACCTGGCTGCCTGGCAATTGATGAAAGTTCTGGGTATTTCGGCACAGCAGCACCTGAGTAAATTTGTTTCGCTACAGGCCTATTACACCATTGCAGGACGCGATCTGGAACGCGAAGTAATCCCGCTGCTGCTCGATCAGAAAGTGGGATTGATGGTTTGGAGTCCCCTTGCAGGAGGTTTGCTGAGTGGCAAATACAGCCGCGATATGGAAACCAAAGAAGGCCGAAGGGTAAATTTCGACTTCCCGCCGGTGAACAAGGAAAAAGCCTTCGACATTGTTGATGTGATGCGCAAAATTGCCAACAACAAAGGAGTTACCGTAGCACAAATCGCTTTAGCATGGCTGCTGCATCAACCTGCAGTTTCGACGGTCATTATTGGCGCAAACAAACCCGAACAGTTGGCTGACAACCTGGATTCCGTAAACGTGGAATTTGAAGAAAGCGAGTTAAAGAAACTGGATGAAGTAAGTCGCCTCGATCCTGAATATCCGGGTTGGATGATCGAACGGCAGGGCAGCAGCAGATAAATTTATCAAGCCCTTTTCCTCCTCTTTGCAAACGAGAGGGAGAAGGGTGATGAGCAATGTAAAATGACAAATATACCAATAAAGAGTAATTTGTCTGTTTTATTTCTTACCTTGTAGTAACAAAGCTTTACACCATGAAAACAACATTAACTCTTGGGGTACTTTTGTTACTCTTTACCTTCACGGGCTTCGCTCAAAGAACCTATTCGGAAGAAAATCTGGCTCAACTTTCCCCGGAGGAAATCAACGTTTTGCTGAAACAAGCGAATGAAAACAAAACGATAGCCTGGGTATTTACAATTGTTGGTCCTGTTTCCATGGCCTCAATGTTTGTTTTTAATGAAGTTTCGGACGGAATCAGCTTTCAAACAGCGGGTCTTCTGTTTTTCGGTGGAGCATTGGTAACTATAATCGGAATACCAATGCTTCTTGTGAACTCATCAAGAGTTAAGAAAATAAACAAATCCATGCAAGATAAGCTGTCCCTTAAGATCGCTCCCTGCAGCTTTCATAATTACATGGCTCAAGGCAATCAAATGGGTCTTACTCTTCGAATTCGATTCTGAAAAATGGTACCGTGAAAAATGCCCTGTCAGGTCTCCACTTATCTAAACAACCGGCAGGCAGCAAAACATTGATAAGCACATTTGTAAAAAAGGAATCTTGTCCTGATATGAGTCTTAAGTATTTTCTTTGCCGATGTAATCGACACAATATTGACTTCTCAACGTAAATGAGATGCAACATAGGTGCATCTTCAATGCGTTTATGTACTATTTTTACACCTATGAATCCTGAAAATAAATTACTGAGCATAAAAATTGCACACACCATCATCTGGGTATTTTTTGTGGGCGTTATCATTTATATACTGTACTCCGGCATAATCGACGCAGTAAATACTTGCACCTGGATTGGTATTGGTTTGGTAGTAGCAGAAGGACTTGTATTGCTTGCCTTTCGCTCGTTTTGTCCGCTTACAATTTTGGCGCGAAAGTACTCCGATTCCAACAGGGCCAATTTCGATATCTTTCTCCCCCACTGGCTGGCCAAACACAACAAGCTAATTTTTACCTTACTCTTTACTGTAGGTGTAGTCTTTGTACTGTGGCGTACTTTTCAAAACGGTTAAGTCTCAATTTATAAAAGTCCTGCAATAATCCTTCAGATGTTTTTTGCTTCCTGTCTTATTAAGTTTAAGAAAGTTATTCGCAAATTAGCCATTCACAGAATCCTTCTACCTTTGTGATTATGAAAGTCGAAACAGATCAGAAACTCCAACAAAAGAATATTAAACCAACAGCTATGCGACAGCTGGTTTATGAAGTACTCGACCATCAGAAAAAGGCATTGAGCCTTTACGAGATCGAGCAGCAATTTGACGATGTCGACCGTTCGACCATCTTTAGAACACTCAAAACATTTCAGGATAATCATCTGATCCATAGTATCGATGATGGAACCGGGGCGGTAAAATATGCTTTGTGTGATGATGATTGCACCTGCGAACCGGAAGACCTTCACATTCACTTTTTATGCACGAAATGCGGGCAAACACATTGCATGAAAGACATGCCCGTTCCTCAAACCGATCTCCCCGAAGGCTTTTCCTTCGAAAGCGCCAACTTCGTATTAAAAGGCACCTGCCCGAATTGCCGGTAACACTTTTGCACTACTGTTGCACGCAGTATTGCTTTACTTTTGCACCATTGAAGCTATAAACTAATATGCAATGAGAATAATTCTGTCGAGTTTACTTTTTCTTCTTTTTTCAGGAATGATATGGGCACAAAATACCGTAAGTATTAAAGTGGTTGAAGAGTCGGGCGAAGCATTGCCCGGGGCAAGTGTGATCATTGAAGGAACAAGCACTGGTACGGTTACTGACGATGAGGGCCTGGCTACATTCAGAAAGCTGCCTGGTGGAGAAATCACCTTTGTGATTTCCTTTGTCGGTTACGAAGAAAAGGAAATTGAACTGACCTTCCCTGACGACAACAACAAAGTGATTGAAGTTGAACTGGAAGCCGGAGAAGAACTGGAAGAAGTTATTATTGCCACCACCCGTTCATCGCGAAGCATCCAGGATATTCCAACGCGGATTGAAGCCATTACCGGTGAAGAACTGGGCGAAAAAGCAGCCATGAACTCTTCGAATATCGGGATGCTGCTCAGAGAAACCACTGGAGTACTGATGCAACAAACTTCGCTGAGTTCAGGTAATATGAACATCAGGATACAGGGACTCGACGGCAGGTACACACAAATCCTAAAAGACGGAATGCCACTTTACGGCGGTTTTGCCGGCGGACTTTCAATTATGCAGATCCCTCCGCTGGACTTAAGACAGGTGGAATTGATCAAAGGAAGCAACTCGACCCTTTATGGTGGCGGAGCTATTGCGGGTTTGGTAAACCTGGTAAGCATTCAGCCAGAAGATGAGCCTGTGCTGGACGTCATGGTCAATCAAACCAGTGCGTTGGGTTCAACAGGCAATTTATTTTATGCGCAGAAATACGGCAAGATCGGATTGTCGGTTTATGGCTCGGGGAGTTTCCAGGTTCCGTACGATCCCGACAACGATGGCTTTTCGAACATGCCCGAAGCAAAAACTTTCGGACTGAATCCAAAATTGTACTTTTATTTCAATCCAAACACCCAACTCAGTATTGGTTTTAATTCCACCATCGACAAACGGAACGGTGGCGATATTGAAGTGATAAAAGGGAAAACGGATGCCAATCATGTTTTTTTCGAAAAAAACAAATCGGAACGCTATTCCACCCAGCTCAGCTTCCTACATTCGACCGATTCCAGAACTCTATCATTCAAAAACAGCATTTCCTGGTTCGACCGAGAACTTACTGTCCCCGATTACCGCTTCAATGGCCATCAGGTTTCCGGCTTTTCCGAAGCTATGTACAATCTGCACAAGAATAAAAAATCGGACTGGCAATTCGGGATCAACCATTACCTCGAACAATTTACCGAAGAGCATACCGATACAACGGGCGTAAGAGATTACACACACAACACCATCGGGGGCTTTATTCAAAATACAACTGATTTTAGCGAAAAGCTGGTATTGGAAGCCGGTTTGAGAACAGATTACAATGCCGAATACGGTACTTTTGTGTTGCCGCGCTTTTCCCTGCTTTACAAAGCCAATCCTAAACTGAGTACCCGTCTCGGTGGTGCTATGGGTTATAAATTACCCACCATATTTACCGAAGATGCCGAAGTACTTTACTTCAAAGGCATTCTCCCCTTGTCGGATCAGGTAGATGCCGAAACCTCGGCAGGAGCCAATTTTGATGTAAACTACAAAACAGCCTTGGGCGAAAAGATGACCTTCTCGATCAATCAACTCTTTTATCTCACACAACTTAAAAATGCCCTGGTTCTCAGGGAAGACAATAGTTCAAACACGGCTTATTTTGAAAGTGCCGACGGCAATATTCTGAGTTCAGGTTTTGAGACCAATGTAAAATTAAGCTACAGTGCCATTAAGCTGTACTTCAACTATGCCTTTATAAATACACAGATGAAATACGACAACATCAACCGTCAGAAACCACTAACGCCAAAACACAATGCAGGGTTTGTCCTAATGTATGAGATTGAAGAAAAATGGTCGGCTGGCTACGAATTATATTACACGGGAGAGCAATACGACAACGCGTACCACCCGAAAACCGATTACTGGATAATGGGTGCCATGCTGATGCGGATGTTCGAAAACTTTTCGGTGTTTATCAATTTTGAAAATTTTACAAATACCAATCAATCTAAATTTGAGCCTTTGGTACTGCCACCAACCAGTAATCCAACTTTTACTGATATTTGGGCACCTACTGATGGTTTTGTGTTTAACGGTGGCGTTAAGATTAGTATATTGTAGTAAAGAAAGAGCTATGTTAAAATCAGCGTACAACATTCCAAAGATGGATTGCCCGTCGGAAGAGAATATGATCCGGATGAAACTCGACGGTCTGAATGTGATCCGAAAACTGGAGTTTGACATTGAAAACCGCAGCCTGACAGTTTATCATACCAATGAAGACCGGGATATAACATCGCGTTTAGAAGCCTTAAACTTTGGCGCCAAACTGGTAAACACCCAATATGTGGAGGATACTGAGGTCGTGCAAGAATCATCCGACGCACAGTCAAAACTCCTTTGGACGGTATTGATCATCAACTTTGGATTCTTTATTATCGAGATGACTACGGGACTTATTTCCAGATCCATGGGTCTGGTGGCCGATTCACTCGACATGCTGGCCGATTCATTTGTTTATGGATTAAGTCTCTGGGCGGTGGGATCAACACTTATCCGGAAAAAGAAAGTGGCCCGGTTAAGCGGATACTTTCAGCTGACACTGGCTACCCTGGGAATAGCTGAAGTGATCCGTCGGTTTATCGGATTTGAAGAAATGCCCGATTTTCGAATGATGATCGGCATATCGGTTCTTGCACTAATTGCCAATGGAATTTGTTTGTACCTGCTGCAAAAATCGAAAAGCAAAGAAGCGCATATGAAAGCCAGTATGATCTTTACGTCGAACGATGTGATCATTAATGCAGGAGTGATACTGGCAGGTATCCTGGTCTTGCTCACTCAATCGAAATATCCCGATTTAATTATTGGTTCAATCGTATTTCTGATTGTGGTACGGGGGGCCTTTCGAATTTTACAACTGGGATAATTATTAAGTGGTTTTTGGAAAGACAACGGTTACCTATGCAAGTTGGAGCTGAATTAGCTTATTTTGAGCACCAGCACCTTTTGTGTTTCGATGCCGATTTTAAAACGTTCATCGAGACGGTGCCCCATGATCCAGACAATTTTTTTGCCACTGCACAGCAGCCAGGTGTTTTCCTTTTCGTGTAAAGGTACTTTCTGATCGATAAAAAAGTCGCTAACCTTTTTCATTCCGCTCATCCCCAGTGGTTGAAAGTAATCGCCCTGTTTCCATTTACGGATCAGCAAAGGAAATTCCACTGTATCGTGGTCGATACAGGCTACTTTTGCATCGCGAATGAGCTGAAATTCTTTAGCAGCTTTTGTTTCAATATTGATATCGAAAGGTTCAAACAACTCCATGTCGTGCTCTTCCAAATAATAGATCCGTTCATCGTCCTCTTTTCGCGGAGTTATATACAGCAGCTCGCGGTCTTTTACCAGGCGGTGCGACGATGAAAAGAACTGCTTGCCGGATTCGGCATCCAAACCCTGAAACACCTCTTCGATAACAGCCGGATTAAAATTCAAGGGGGAAAGCACCTCCAACAAGAGCAACCTCGGAAATGTTGTGGTGCGGAGTTTTCCAATATTAATCTGCATTTCGCCCTTTGTTTCTTCAAGCAATTGCTCTTTATCCTTATCCAGCGCTGACTTGTAAACTCGTTCGGCATCGCGTAAGTTTTCGATACTGGCCAGCAGGTTTTTATTGAAGGCCGGATTCCATTCGTTTAGCAAAGGAAGGATCTTGTGGCGCAGAAAGTTGCGCTGGTATACCACATCGTTGTTGGTAGAATCTTCACGGTATTCGATGTAATGTTTCGCGGCGTATTTTTCAATTTCTTCTCTTGAGGCAAACAACAACGGACGAATAATATTTCCGGTTTTTTCCTTGATACCGGTCAGGCCTTTGATTCCCGTTTTGCGCGACAGATTCAAAAAAAAGGTTTCGATCAGGTCGTCCTGATGATGGGCTGTGGCGATCAGTTGGTAGCCGTGTTCCTGGCGCAACTGCTCAAAATACTCGTAGCGGAGTTCACGCGCTGCCATTTCGATGGAAATACCACTTAAATGTGCATATTCTTTGGTATCGAAATCTTTGAACCACGAAGGAATACCGTGTTCCTGCACCTGCTGGCGAACAAACTGCTCATCGCCATCGGACTCATCATCCCGCAAATGAAAATTACAGTGTACAACGCCGTATTCAAAACCCGAGCGTTCGAAAAGATGAAGCAGCACCATACTGTCGATACCGCCGCTAACTGCCAGCAGCACTTTCTGACCTGTAACGATCAGCAGCTTCTCCTCAATATTTCGGATGAATTGTTGCAGCATATTCTTTTCAACTATTCACCTGGTTACTATTATTGACAACTGATAGTCTCCCGGTGAATTTTCAGAACTATTTATTCAGTTTTCCAACCAACTGTGCAATATTCAGGATCACCTCCACTGATTTTAACATCGAAGGGATTGGAACGAATTCAAAAGGTCCGTGGAAATTATGACCACCAGCAAACACATTCGGACATGGAAGTCCGTCGTATGACAGACGTGCACCGTCGGTACCACCGCGAATAGCTTTTATTTTAGGTTCCACCTCCGACAGCTTCATCGCTTCTTCAGCAATGTCGATCACATGCATCACCGGTCTAATTTTCTCGAGCATGTTATAGTACTGGTCCTCCATCTTCAAATCGACAATTTCTTTACAATATTCAGTGTTAATCATCTTAACCACTTTTTTGAGCAGCTTCTTTTTCTGCTTGAATTTTTCGGCACTGTGGTCACGTATCAGGTATTGCATTTCGGCACTTTCAACGTTTCCGCTCAACGACAACAAGTGATAAAATCCTTCGAATTTCTCAGTGTGCTCCGGGCGTTGTGTAGCCGGCAACATGCTGATCAGCTGGTTGGCCACATTCAGCGCATTGATCATCTTATTCTTTGCCGAACCGGGATGCACACTTCGCCCGCTGATTTTAATTTTTGCGCTGGCCGCGTTGAAGTTTTCATATTCCAGTTCGCCAATTTCGCCTCCATCGAGGGTGTAGGCAAAGTCGGCTCCAAATTTCTTCACATCAAAAAAGTCGGTGCCCTTCCCTACTTCTTCATCGGGTGTAAATGCCACCCTGATCTTTCCGTGTTTGAAGCTTTTTGTATTACGCAAAATATCAGCCGCTGTAACTATCTCGGCTACACCGGCTTTATCGTCGGCCCCAAGCAATGTTGTTCCGTCGGCAGTAATAATGTCCTGTCCTTTGTAATTCAGAATCTCGGGAAACTCTTTTGGATCGATGACCACCCCATTTTTAAGATGAACCGGTTTACCGTTGTAGTTTTCCAAAATCTGTGGATTAACGTTTTCACCCGAAAAATCGGGGCTGGTATCCACATGTGCAATAAACCCAACTACCAGACTATTCTCAACTCCATTGGCGGGAATGGTTGCAGTGACATAACCGTATTTGTCCATTTCCACTTCCTGCATGCCAATCTCTTTTAACTCTTCCACCAGTTTTTTCATAAAAACCAACTGCCGGTCGGTACTCGGATAAGTGGTACTCTCCGGATCGGAAGTGGTATATTGTTTCGCATAATTAATAAATCGTTCTACTACTTTTTCCATCTGTTTTGTGCAATATTTATGTTTTTGTAGAATTCAAAGATACAAATTTAAAACTCCTGCGACCTTTTTTATTGGAGCAGACAATGAGCCTGTTCATCCTTAATATCTCGTTCAATCCTTTTATTAAAGATAATAGTTATTACGCCTTAATAACACTCGGCAAAAACTGACTTTTATCATGCCCTCAAAAACTTAGTTATTAAACACATACAGAAATATAACTCTACTATTCAAACCTCGTATTATCGATAAATAATGAACCAGTAATCAATAGAATCATGAACCGAAAAAGTTTAATAGGAATCATTCTGATCGGGATCAGTTTCTTCGTTTTTTACGGATGTACAGACCGTTCGAAACATGAAACCGAGAAGGCCGGAACAACAGAAAACGTTATTAGCGAAGAGTTACACAAGGCACATTGCGATTTGCTGGCAAAGGCCAACGAAGAGCTGGCAATTATCAATCAAAAAGTGAGAGACCTGAACGACAAGATTCAGGAAGGGGGCAAACTAAGCGAGGCCCAAAATACCGCACTCGATGATTTTGAAGCCAAACAGGCTTCGATTAACAAACGTATGCACGAAATAAAAAATGTCTCGCAAGAAGATTGGGAAAGTTTCAAAACAACGTTTGAAGAAGACCTGGCAGAAATTAAGACCGTCATAGACGGAGTCCTGAACGGATTTTAGTGACTAAACAGGAGCCTTTTTAAAAATACATTTGTCAGACATCGTCTGCATTAAAGCCAAAACCAACACGCTTACCGGTCACCATTTTTGAATGGCTAATCTTTTCGCGCATTTGTTCCACCGTAGCCATTTTTACCTGGTCGTAAAGCGGAACCAGCAGATCGAATTCAATGCTGTACTGAATGGCAGTTTCAATGATCTGTCTGAGAATTCCCGGCGAAATAGTATCGATGGCAAAATCTTTTACCACTTCATCCGATTGTCGCTTCCCTTCCACAAAAAAATGATTTTCCTTATTAATAAATATGCGGGCCACCAAGTAACCAATATCGTTCATTCGATCGTACTTGAACGAGTCGGCCAAAAAATTATACAAATTTATAGTACCACAATACGATCGCATCGGATCTTCCTCGATGTATTTTGTTTTCCACACGGGATGTTTATCATCGAACTGAAACACATTGGAGTGCATGCTGAAGAAGAGGAGGTCGCCCCCAACCTTAAACTCGGCCTCGAAGGCACCTTTATCCTTGAAATGCGGCAAAGCCTTTACCGGAATCTTATCGATAATGGTTTTATTGTATTCTTTTTCGAGCTGCCCCAATACCTTTTTCAGTATTTTGAAAGTTTGGAGCGTGTTGTTGTAAACTTGCTGTTTTACCGAGGCTTTTATCACCAGTGCTTCCAGAAATGAAGCCCTAACTTCCTTGTCGTTCATAACTCAAAGTTTGATGAATAAATGTACGCAAATCCGGCAAAAAAAGAAAGCAGCCCAAACTGAGCTGCTTTGAATATTTTATAGTCCGTTATGCTGAATTTATTTCAGCATCTAACTAGGACAGATTCCGAAAATTCCCGATAACTATCGGCATGGAATGACGGTACCTTAATAGGCAAGTGCAAAAAGTACCCTTCGTTTTGAAGGTTTTCCCGAGTAAATACATTTACCTTCTTCCTCTTCGTATTCCAGAGGCATACAACGAATGGTTGCTTTGGTTTCGTTTTTAATCTGATCCTCGGTTTCTACAGTACCATCCCAGTGCGCCGAAATAAAACCACCTTTGTTATTGAGTACCTCTTTGAATTCTTTCCAGGTATCTACTTTGGTTGTATTCGCAGCCCTGAAATCGTAAGCTTTCTGGTAAATATTGTTTTGGATAGCTTCCAGCAAGTTCTCCACGTAGTCTTCGATTCCTTCCAACTGAGTTGTATTTTTCTCCAGCGTATCGCGGCGGGCTACTTCCACGGTTCCGTTTTCAAGGTCGCGCGGACCAATGGCCAAACGAACCGGCACTCCTTTTAATTCGTATTCAGCAAATTTCCAACCGGGTTTACGGGTGTCACGATCATCGTATTTCACGCTGATGCCTTTGGTTTTAAGTTTGGCAATGATCTCATCCACTTTTTCAGTGATGGTTGCCAGTTGCTCCTCTTTACGGTAAATTGGAACAATTACCACCTGGAAAGGCGCTAACTTTGGAGGAAGTACCAGTCCGTTATCATCGGAGTGCGCCATAATAAGTGCCCCCATCAAACGCGTAGAAACACCCCACGATGTCGCCCAAACGTAATCTTCTTTTCCTTCTTTGGTGGCGAATTTTACATCGAAAGCTTTTGCAAAATTCTGCCCCAGAAAGTGAGAGGTTCCCGATTGCAAAGCTTTTCCATCCTGCATCAGAGCCTCAATGGAATAGGTTTCCAAAGCGCCCGCAAAACGTTCGTTGGCTGATTTCAATCCTTTAATAACAGGAACAGCCATGTATTGCTCAGCAAAATCGGCATATACATTAATGATCTTTTCTGTTTCTTCTATGGCTTCCACTTTAGTAGCATGAGCCGTATGACCTTCCTGCCACAAGAATTCGGCAGTACGTAAAAACAAACGGGTACGCATTTCCCAACGCACCACATTGGCCCACTGGTTTATCAAAATAGGCAGATCGCGGTACGACTGGATCCAGTTCTTGTAAGTATTCCAGATTATGGTTTCCGAGGTAGGACGAACGATCAGTTCCTCTTCAAGTTTGGCATCAGGATCAACAACTACCCCACCGTTCTCCTTATCATTCTTAAGGCGGTAATGCGTAACAACTGCACACTCTTTGGCAAATCCTTCAACGTGATCGGCTTCTTTGCTAAAAAACGATTTTGGAATAAATAACGGGAAATATGCATTAACATGACCGGTTTCTTTAAACATTTTATCGAGCTGGGCCTGCATCTTCTCCCAAATGGCGTATCCGTATGGTTTTATTACCATACTGCCCCTTACTGCAGAGTTCTCAGCGAGATCAGCTTTTATCACCAGATCCTGGTACCATTGTGAGTAATTCTCGCTCCTCGAAGTCAATTCTTTAGCCATAATCTAATCTTTGGTATAGATTTTGTTTTTAAATATTTAAATTTTGAGCTTACAAAGAAAGTAATTATTATTGACATTAAATAAACGGAGGATTCGTAATGAAAACAAGATTAACATTATTAGGACTTATAGGACTGGCGCTTGGAGCTTGTTCTACTGGGGGGTATGTTTCCGGAACGTATTCTGACGACATCTACTTTTCGCCAGGCGATGTTCCTCCGCCAATCACCGTAGAAGAAACGGTAGCTGAAAAGCCGGCAAAGAAATCGGCAAATACACTTATTATAAGCGATATTGAAAAATCGGAAGACGGTTCGAATACCATGAACAATTACATTTTTGATGGTAGCGAAGAAGATGCCGATGTTTTGCGTTACAACATGGATCAGATGGAAATGCAAGACAGCGACACGACTGTTTACTATAATGATGATGAGATGAAATACGTCATCAACAATTATTACGAAGGCGAAGAACTGGATTACGCTTACCGTATTCGTCGTTTCCACCGTCCGTATTTTTACGACCCGTTTTACTGGGACAGCTGGGCTTATTATGATCCGTTCTACTATGATCCATGGTATTATGGTCCTTCCTGGTCATTCTCATGGAGCTGGGGATGGGGATATCCTGGTTATGGTTGGGGCTATCCCGGTTATGGATGGGGTTATCCCGGTTACGGATGGGGTTATCCCGGTTACGGATGGGGCTATCCTTGTTACGGTTGCTGGGGTGGCGGATACTATCCGGGATATCCTTCACACCCAATATACCCGGGTTACGGTAACAGCGATCACTATAGATATGGCAGAAGAACCAATACCGGTGCCGGTGGTAGCAGTGTTGCCAGAAATGTCGGAGGAAGAGCCGGTACTTCAGGAGTTGCTGCATCAAGAGACAGAACAGTAAGTAAAAGCGGAACTACAGAAGCGCGCCGCAGTTCAGGAATTACTTCGACAAGAGGTACCACTAAATCGGCTACCGATAATTCACGAGTTTTAACTGAAAAGCGGAGAGCAACCACAAATTCAAGATATACCCGTTCCGGTCAGGCAGGTAGTGATGCCAATGTAACTCAAGCTACGACCAGATCGAGGACTCAAAGTTATACCCGTCCGGGTACAAGTGTTCAGAACAGAACATATACCCGCCCGGCAACTAGTACTAAGAGCAGTAGCAATAGCAGTTACACCCGACCACGGGTAGTGCGCAACTCATCAACAAAATCGGGTTCGTACTCCACCGCTCGTTCTTCGGCATCGTATAACAAAAGTTACCGCTCAAGTTCAACGTACAACAGAAGTACAAGTCGTGGAACTTCATCTAGAACATACCGTGCTCCTGCCTCAACAAAATCGGGCAGCAGCAGTTACGGCAGAAGTTCTTCGTCATCGTACAGAAGTTCATACTCTTCAGGGAGTTCAAGAAGTTCAGGTTCTTCATACTCTTCAGGAGGGTCAAGAAGTTCAGGTAGTTCAGGAGTTTCAAGAAGCAGTTCAGGTGGAAGCCGGTCATCCGGAGGAGGTAGCCGCTCGGGAGGCAGAAGATAACCGAACATCACTGACTTAATAAAATCTATTAACAAAAAAAGCTAATGCCATGAAACGATATTATGTTTTAATCGCACTGATGATTGTATTGCCTCAACTCTTGTTGGCACAGAATTTCGCGGATGCATTTCGCATGTCGTATAACGAAATACAGGGAACGGCACGAGCGGCCGGAATGGGAAATGCATTTGGCGCACTGGGAGGCGACTTTACTTCGCTTTCCATTAATCCTGCAGGTAGCGCTGTTTACCAAACCGGAGAGTTTGTAATAACACCCAGTTATTACATCAACAAAAGCGATATGACCGTCGGCGGCGGAACCTTCTCAGACAATGAGCAATCCTTCGCGTTAAACAATGTTGGGGCTGTAGGAACCTTCAGAACCAACCGTTCGGAGGCAGGAATTGTTAGCGTTAACTACGGAATAGGTTATAATCGACTGGCCAATTACAACAGTAATTCCTTTGGTAATTTTGATCAGTCTTCTGTTTCATGGCTTGATGATATTACGGCTTACGCCAACAATGAAGCGCTGGCAAATGCCTACCTTGAACAAGACATAGGAGCCATTCAATACCGAGATTGGACAACAAAACTGGCTTGGGATACATACCTGATCGATCCGATATATGATGAGAATGGAAATGCGATCGACGGTCAATACCAAAGCATCCTTTATCAGGATGAAAAAGTTGATCAGCTTAAAACCTATTCGCAGGATGGAAGATTGGATGAATACCTTTTTAATGTAAGTTTGAATTTCAACCACAAGTTCTACCTGGGAACAACGCTTGCATTCCACGATATTCGTTACGATAGTCATGCGAGATATGAAGAACTGCTCGAGGATAATAATTCTTACCTATACGATAACGACTATTACATGAGCGGAAGCGGCTTCAATTTTAAAATTGGTGCCATTTATAAGCCGGTACAAACCGTTCGTTTAGGTTTGGCATTCCACTCGCCTACTTTTTATCAGATCAGTGAGAAATCGGTATTGAGTATGGAATCGTACCTGGCACAGAATTATTCCAACTATGGGGTAAATACGTACGATTATGATTTCAATTCGCCCTGGAAAGTTGTACTTAGCGGAGCCGCTGTTTTTGCCAAACGTGGATTGATCAGTGTGGATGCTGAATACCAGGATTATGCTTCAATGCGTTATCGCCGCGGAGGTTACGGATCGGATAATTTTAACGATCTAAATTCAGAAATGGGCAATGTGTTCAACAGCGTGATCAATCTTCGGGTTGGTGCCGAATATAAACTTACCAACCAGTTTGCCGTTCGCGCAGGTTACCAAATGTACGGAAATCCTTATGAAAACACGCTGGCGCAACAGGCTACATTGACCGACAATGTAAATGTACTGTCGGCGGGATTTGGTTATACCATAAACGCCTTTTCCATTAATGTAGCGTACACGAATTCGATGAGCAAAATTTCGGAAGGTGCAGAACAGCCCAATTATTACCAGGTTCCGAGAGAAAATAACAACCACAATATTTTAATGTCGTTTGGATTTAGATTCTAACAAACATTAATCGAAGCAAAAAAGCCATTACCTGAGAACAGATAATGGCTTTTTTGTGAGCTGCAAAACTAAAGCTCTATTTGTCCATTTTATAAATGCGTTCCATAAGCTGCCATTTTTCATCGGCTGAAGCTTCTGCGGAGGTCTTCTGAAATTGTGATACATATGCTTCCCATTCGGACTGACGTGGCTTGGTAGCCAATTCTTTCATTGCCGTATCATGGTCGAAATCCGGAATGGTATCCATAATCATAAAAAGCTGGTTACCGAGCAAGTAAATCTCCATATCGATAATACCCACTTCACGCATTCCCTGTGTAATTTCAGGCCAGGCTGCCCCGGGAGCATGTACCTTTTTGTATTCTTCTATCAACTGCAGATCATCTTCCAGTTTTAGTGCCTTGCAATATCTTTTGTATTCCATACTTTTATATTGATACGTTTAAGCTTTCAGCGCCCGATAAGTTCGATATCCGTAAATGGCAATCACCACAAAACAAATAAACGGCAGGATAAACGAGAAATTTACTGCAGGCAAAAATCCGATGGTTCCCTGGTCGATAATAAATCCCTGCAGCGGCGGCATCAATGCACCGCCCACAATGGCCATCACCAAACCTGCTGCTCCAAGTGTAGCATCGTCGCCAACGTCTTCGAGTGCAATTCCGTAAATGGTTGGAAACATCAGCGACATAAACGCCGATGTAGCCACCAGCAAATACAATCCCGGCATGCCCTGAATAAGGATAACTCCAGTTGTAGTAAGCATTCCACCAACAGCAAAAAGAGTCAGCATAAACCTCGGATTCAGGTATTTCATCAACGCAGTACTAATAAAGCGACTGGTAATAAAAATAGCCATGGCAACAATGTTGTAATTTTGTGCTTCAGCCTTTGGAATTCCTAGATTATCAGCATACTGAATGATAAAAGTCCAGCACATGATTTGTGCTCCCACATAAAACACCTGGGCAATTACACCTTCGCGATAGATATTATTTTTGAATAATTTTTTTGCCGAGTGCCAGGGATGAATCTCGTGATCAGCGCTTTCACGTTTTGGCATCTTGGCAACTGCGATTATAATCAGCATTAAAATGACCACAAATCCCAGGATCACATATGGATTTCGGATTACAGCCAGGTCGTTTGTTCGGATTGCAGCCTTTTCTGCAGCACTTAAAGTATCAAAAATCAGGTTGCCTGCAGCATCTCGTTTATCCGATTCTAATGCTGACAAAATAACTTTTGACGCCACAAACATCCCCAAAATCGATCCCATCGGATTAAACGACTGTGCCAGATTTAAACGACGTGTAGCCGTGGCAGGATCTCCCATCGACAGAATATAGGGATTCGCAGTCGTCTCCAGAAATGCTAATCCAAAAGTTAAGATGTACAGTGAAACCAGGAAAAAGCTAAAGATTTCGAATTGCGCTGCGGGGTAGAACAACAAGGCCCCAATGGCATACAGTCCAAGCCCGATAATGATTCCAAGTTTGTAAGAATAACGTTTTATGATGAGTGCAGCCGGAATGGCCATAGTTGCATAGCCGCCGTAAAACGCAAACTGTACCATAGCAGCTTTGGCATTTGAGATTTCCATTACCGTTTTAAAGGCCGCCACCATTGGATTGGTAATATCGTTGGCAAAGCCCCACAAAGCAAATAAGCTAGTAATCAGAATAAACGGGAGAAGTATCTTCTTTTCCACCACAACCTTTTTCTGGTCTTTCATTTTTTATTGGTTTTAGTTTTTTGAAACAGGCATCAAATATTACAAAATAAGTTAGATCTGGCACCCTGTACTTACCTGTTCTTAATCTATTTAGGTGATTTCGTATTTTAACTACAGGTATCCGTCTCTGTTTTTAGCTTTGAGTTGATCAACCACTTTTTTCACATCCTCTGCGCGATCACGTTTGCACACCAAGGTCGTATTTCCGTCCTGAACGACGATAACATCCTCGAGGCCAACCACGGCAACCAGCCCTTTATCGGAATACACATACGAGTTTTTGGTATCCACCAATACGGTTTCCTGCGAACCTGCATTTCCGTTTTCATCTTTTTTATCATCCGTCAGATAAACCGATTCCCAACTTCCCAGGTCATTCCAGTCAAAATTTCCTTCAACCAGGTATATGTTATCGGCGTGTTCCATGATTCCATAATCCACAGAAATACTTTCTACAGCCCGGTAAATGGTATCCAACGTTTGTGGATAAGTTGGATTTCCAAAGTCGGCCTGAATCTTGCGGAGGTCGGCATAGAGGGATGGTGCAAATTTCTCGACGGCATCAAGAAAAACAGAAACCTTAAACACAAACAAACCGCTGTTCCAATAGAATCCACCTTGCTCGAGGTAAGAAGTAGCCGTTGCCTCATCCGGTTTTTCAACAAAACGTTCTACTTTAAACTGAGGAATTTTTTCGTCGCCGGTAATGTTATCAGCTGTTTTCACGTAGCCATAGCCGGTAGCCGGATATGTAGGACTGATCCCGATGGTAACAATTCCGTCGCGCTCGTCGGCAATTTTTGTAGCCGCCAAAACAGTGTCTTTAAAAAGCTCCGTATTGGTAATCAAATGATCGGAAGGTGAGACCACCATAATCCCGTCTTTGTTTTCCTGCTCGGCATACATAGCTGCCAGACCTATACACGGTAACGTATTTCGTCCGATCGGTTCGTAGATCAGGTTCTTCTTTGGCAGCATGGTCGCTTGCTTTTCCAGCACTTCGGCCTGGGCAGCACTCGAAACAATGTATATGTTTTCTTCGGCAGTAAAAGATGAAAAGCGTTTTATGGTATCTTCCAGCAAAGAATCTTCACCAAAAATATTGAGGTATTGTTTTGGTTTGCGCGTTTTACTTCGTGGCCAGAATCTTGTTCCCGAACCACCCGCCATAATCAAGGTGTATATGTTTTGCATGCTGTGATTTTAGATTTGTGCCCGACTAAAATAAAGTTATTCTCTGAATAAGCCAATTTCAATTTTCAGGAAAATGATTCTGCTAATTTTATTACAAACGTAATCTCGATTTACTCGCCAATTAAGCGAACCTTAATTTTTGCCCGATCCCCGTCAATCGTCCATGCAGGAATTCGGAGTTCAATTCTTTTTAAACCCGGTATTTGCCGGTCGAGTTCCAGGGGAGTAGGATCTAATGAAACCAGCGAAACCATCAGTTCGGGATGCGACAGATTTTCAAGTTTAAGCGTTTTTCCGTCCTGAGTTAAAACTGCACCTCCATCTACAATTTCCACATCGGCTGTAGTCATAAGTTGCCAGGTGATCAGTTCCGTTTTATCCGATTTCACCATATCATCTTCTATTAAAACCGAAACCGGACTTTCTTTTGTAAACTTACGCGTGGCTTTTGTCACCACACCGCCCAGCGCCGGTGTCATGTCGTAACTTCCTTCCGGCTGTTCTCCTTCCTTAAAATCAAGAATGGTTACCAAACCTTCTGTCCGATGAAGCGAGTTGTTGATGCTGATGGTACTATGTCCGAAATTATTTTTTGTAAGCAAGGTCCAGCGCTGGCTGTTCTGGCTTTTATTCCAAAGATCGAAACCGGCCTGTTCCAAAGTATTGTAATTCTGGTTCCCGGGATCGACCACCCAACGGACGCCGTTTAGTTCAAACACAAAAGATCCTCCATCCATGTTTCCGTGATTCACCATCCCGCGGCCACCTTT
Organism: Maribellus mangrovi; assembly: GCF_037646455.1. Lineage (NCBI taxonomy): Bacteria > Pseudomonadati > Bacteroidota > Bacteroidia > Marinilabiliales > Prolixibacteraceae > Maribellus > Maribellus mangrovi. Next base: position 1,028,811 of record NZ_JBBIXN010000002.1, read on the forward strand.
TGTGCCGAGGTAATAAGCATGCGGATCGTTCTCACCTCCTGTAAAAATTGCAATGGGATTACTCCCCTCTCCTTTCCATGATGTTGGCGGGACTGCATTGTCATCTTTTTCGAACTGCGCGAGCCAAACCATTGCCACACCTGCCAAACGCGTTAATTTTCCCATATCTTCGGCCGGTCTCAAAAATCTTTCGCGCTCGAAAAAAAGTTCGTTGCCCGATTTCATTGCAAACCAGGCCAGAATCAGATCACCATTCTCACTTCTGCGATCGCCGCAATCGGCAAAGTTGTAGTACATTCCAGAGGGTGCGTTGGTGAGCACTCGAAATAGTGCACTTTCCTTAAATCCTGGAAAATCCCAATGTCCAAAATCACTACCAAAAGTACTTTCGAGCATAGCAGCAATCGTCACCGAAAAGCTGGTGCCATAATACCAATAAGTCGATCCCTCGGGATAGACTCCGTCAGGCATGTAAGCGGCCATAGCATGCGGCAGGCCATCGAGAGCCCTTGAAATAGTTCGTGCTGCCAATTCCGGTTCATCCTCAGCAATGGTTATAGCAGCAGCTATCATTCCCCCGTTACAGACCTGGTTCCAGTTGTTATCGCCGTTTGTCCACCACAGAGGTTCCCCACTCTCGGGCCAGCTGGGTTTTAATCCCTTTTCAATTAATGCCTGTTTAGCCATTTCTATGGTCGATTGCGGCAAATCACCGGCAGTCCAGTCGAGTGCCAAAGCAACCGCCAGCGACATTTCAGCAACATCCAGAAAATGCGAAGGATTCCAGTCGCTAAAAGCACACACTGCCAGCACCTCATCGTTAATGCGTTTCAAAATGCGGTCGTCTTTTTCCATCCGGTAAACAAAGGCCAGCATATTTATCCGGTACAGCATCTCGCGCGAAGTACCCAGCAACCTTCGACCAACCATCTTTCGGGTAAGCAACTCTTCATCAAAAATACTTTCGGCATTGAGCTGAATAGCTGAATACATATTCTGCAAAACCGGATCGATTTTGAGTTTCTTTTTCAGATTCTTTTCCAATTTTCGGTTCAGTACCAATCGAGGTTGAGATTTACTAAGGTTCTTTTTCAGGTACTCAACCGATATAGGGTTATCAAGTTTTGGAAGTTCCTGAGCTTTGGCATTCGTGACTGCAAAAATGAAAAACGACACACAGGCCAGGATAAAAATAGTTTTTAACGACATCAGTTTTATTATTGATTCAGACCTTAAAAGTAAATTATTCCTTGCGTAAAGACGACTACCACCGTCAATTTTTTGAATCCTCAGATAATGGATAAACCGGATAATCCGGCCTGATTTTCTTCTAAACATTGATTTCCAAACCTATTTTCCGTAAATTACATACTGAATCCATTAAATCATGGTTCTCATCAAATTTATACATCATGCAAAAAATTACTTCAACCCAAACATTCGGGCAAAAAATCCTGCTGATCATCAGTGTTATTATCGTTATAGGCTGTGCCTCCATTTCGCAATTCGACCAGTATGCTTACGTTCAAACCACTTCGCTAAAGGTAGACGCACTACAGGTGATGGATCTTGCCGTTGATGAGTTTAATGACCATGCCGATGAAGTGAAAACGCTTAAAGCCAATCTGCAGAAAATATATGAATACGAAAAAAACCGACCAAAGAACGAAATCACCATAAAAATGTGGGACAAACTCCTGGATGAAGATGGTCACTTGATTGGCGGATTTCTTGAAAAATGGGAGGAGGACAGTTCACTTAGTGAGTTCTTTATTAATGAAGCAAAAAAAACAATTGGCCCGGCATTCGACCAGATTGCACAACTGGAAAGTAAAAAAATAAAACCTTCGGAAATTTAAAATAACAAGTATGGCATCGATAGATATTGAACAATTACTGAAAGAATTAAAAGAAGAAAGTGCAGCTCTTGCAAAAGCTACGTTTAAAAAGTTTAAGGCAGAAGCCGAAGAAGATGCGCTAAACCTGATCGGCTCTTTAAAAGAAGACATAAAAAAGTGGACAATTATGCTGGCTAACGGACAATTGTCGAAAGATGAATTTGAATGGCTGGTGATGTCGAAAAAAGAGTTGATTGAAATGGTTGGACTGAAACAAGCCGGACTTACTTTGATAAAACTTGATGAATTGAAAGCCAAGTTGCTCAACCTGGTTATTACCAAAGTTTTTAGCCTGGTATAAAAAACACCTGCCCGAACTTCGGACAGGTGAATTCTGCTGTTTAATTATACCTATTTGTTAAACGGTTCGTAACCATTGGTTGCTGACCCAACCTTCGATATCGGTTTTTACATACGACCAGCCACCCTGTGTTTTTGTGATTTTTACCTTGGTTCCTCTTGGAAGCGGATTCGATACCAGAGATGAACCGGTGCCTGGCGAGGTACGAATATTCAGATTATCGGCTGAAACAATCGCGAGCTCATCCAGTGTGTCATCTGGCTCGTCGGGCAGATCTTCATCTCTGCCAAACAATACCCGGTTCCTTAACGACTCCATGGGAAATGCCGGCCCGGGATCTCGTTTCCGAGAAGGAGCAATATCATCGTGCCCCACAATCTCTGTAATGTTATAAGTTTCAACCAAAGCCAGACAAATTTCTTCAACTGCTTCGATTTGTTCTGCAGTGTAAGCTTCCCAGCCACGCTGGTTGCTATCGAGTTTATGTGCCGCCAAAACCACGTTTTTATTGGATACTAACTTGCTAAAATTCGTCATATATCCTTCGGCTGTTTGAGTCAGCACTCCTGCATTATCAATTTCAATTCCTATGCTGTATTGGTTGAGGCCGCTCCTGCCCTTCCACGAACTACGGCCGGCATGCCAGGTTCGAATATCAAAAGGCGCCAACTGAATGATCTCACCCTTTTTCCCAACAACAAGGTGAGCCGAAGCCTTGGCTTTAGGATTTTGCAACCAACTTGCCGATGAAGCAGCAGAACTTCCGGCTGTATAGTGAATTACAATCGTATCGGGTAATCCGGAACTAAACGGTCCGGATACATTCGGTGTTTCCTGAAACGAAATTTTTACTTTTCCTTCAGCATCTTTAAGTTTATGTTCTTCAATTGCAATCATCCTTCAGCTTTATTAGTTTTCGTTGTTACGTTAGTTGCTCCCGATCCTGTCATATAGTTGGTCAACTTGTTGGTTATGCCCATTTTTTCAGCCGACCGGCCTACTCCGTATACACCAACCACAGTTCCCCAGGCCCACCAAAATTCGTTGGGCAACTGAATATCAGGCATTTCATTAGCCCCGGATATATAAGCTATAACCGGCACGATAACGTAGACCAGAAAAATAAATGCCAATCCGGAATAAACGATTGTAGGGCGGGCACGCTTGGTGTACTTGTCACCCTGTGCCAGCTCAGCTTTAATGATCTCCTGCCGGGCATCAAGTTCTTTTCGGTAGGTTTCTTCCAGTTCGCCTTCCAGTTTCATCATACGGCTCTGCATTTCGAGCTTGAATTCCTGTTTTTCTTCTTTACTCAGTGTAAACCGATCAATCACATTTCCTACGCTGTCAACAACGTCGGTAATGCCTTTACTAAATAGTTTTTTAAATAGATCCATATTGTAAGTTTTGTAATTAGAAAATTCTTAATTGAAATGTTTTACAACGAAATCGAAGGCATTGTCGAAACAAACTTTCTGAACAAATTTTTCGTGACTTACCCCAAACAACAGGCTTTCCTTTTCAGGGTCTGCTTCAATTTCGGCAATAAGGTCGCCGGCGAGTTGTTTAAAATCAAGAACTGTTGGGTAACTGTTCAGCGGATCGATAAATCCATCAAAATCGGTTCCCAAACAAAAAGTATTTACGATTTCTTTTTTCGATTTAATCTCGGGATCATCCGATAAAACAACCGCTTTCATCATCGATTTTATATTTTGCCAAACATAGGAGGCATGCGTTTCATTTTTTTCGATGTCGTCTTTGGCAACTCCCAATACCCGTTGATCGAGATTGATGCCCACTACTCCACCTGTTTTAAAAATGATAACAACATCCTCATCACAAATATTGATGTTCCAGTTGTTGAATTTGTGCCCGTAACGTTCGCTAAAATCTCCGTTCTTTTCATCCGGCATTCGCGTAATATGATCATCCAGTGTTTTCACTCCCGAATAGGCCACGTGGCTTGCAATCACCGGAATAGGGTGATCCGTTTTCAAACTCGGCAACACAAACTCTTTGTAATATTCCCTGCGTGCCCTGGCACTTAAATGCTTAACATCGATCAGTATTCGGCGTCCAAGTTTCATCGGAACGTATTTCCCGTTTTCATCCAGTGCAAGCAGGTAACGCAGCACCTTTTTTCCTTTTTCAGTAATGCCTGTATTCATTCCTTCCGACTGATCAAGCAGAAGATTCCCAATATCGGGGATACTGTGAGCGTGCCCCGCCAGGTGGTTATAAAAGTGATGGGTAAAAGTGATGAAAAACAGCGGCTGTTCCCATCTTTTAATTTGAGCCAGCTTTTGTTCGATGGCTTTATAATCTTCATGACTGTTAAAGACATTGGCGCCTTCAATAGTAAGTACAAAAGCTGTTTTATCGTTTTTTACAATTTTCTCAACATCAGCTCCGTTCAAGGCAATTTCATAGGTGCCGTTCGCTTTCAAATCCCCGGCGTGATTTTCCAGAACTTTCTTTTTGCTCACGAACAAACGTTTGGGAAAGGGAATATATAACTCCGTCTCAGTAGGCTTTTCATTTCGTTTTAGCAGAAATTCTCTTTCCTCGTTCAATTCTTTGTAATAATCGTAATGGCGGCTCTGTACATAATTAACCCGGCGAAGTGGGATTTTCATATAAATCGCCTGAATAAAATCGCGAACTGCCAATCCACCTCCTTCATCGTTTCCGATAAAACGAAGAAATCTGTTTAAGACCGAACTTACTACTTCATTCAGTACAGTATCGCCCAGGAATTTTTTCAGATTACGGGCTACTATCTTTTTCGAATCCTTTCGGCCGGTGACCCAACCTTGTTCCAGCGGATAAAGTGATACAAATGCCAGCTTTAAATTACCATTGGTAATTTTGGCCATGTCGCATTGAGTGTAGGCCGCCGCACGTTTCCCTTTCTCTTCCGATTTTTGCTTGGGAAGTACGATCCACCATGGATTATACCGGCTCTGCTTTTCAGGACGTCGCCGTTTATGCAGCCAGTTGTATGAGCGCATATGAGGATGACAATGCAAGTCTGCAAATCGATTTACGGTAGTCATTTTACATGGGGTTTAAAGTCCAAATTCATCGTAACACGACATTTTCCGATCATGTTGATCAGAACACATAAATACGTAGATTGTAAGCGTCTGTTGCTTTTAACCGGGTTCATGATTATGGTTGCTTATTTTCGTAAAACTTCTGCCTACTCCGGTTAAATCACGTTACTACAAGTTACTGAACTCCAATCAGAAATACAAATTATGATACCTTCAACAGCTGACACACAAACTATAAAAATACATTTTTGTATTATTTTAATCGCTGATAATCAGCAACTAATTCACAGACTTACGAACATAGAATTAATTGACAATATGAAACCTTTGTAAAGTATCACCGTTAAAACAGTCAATTCAAATACCAATATAGAATCCCATTGAGTTAAAATACTAACCTAAAATTTTTAGCTATGGCTAAATTGACAGTAAAATCTCTCGACGACCTTAGAAAAAAATTAATCTCTGATCCCAAATTAGTGGAAGAATTCAAAAAAGATCCTGTTTCTGCTCTAGGAGACTACTCGGTGACGGATATACCTTCACAAGTTTATAAAACTGCTGTAACTGGTTTGATTATTGTTATCATTCTAATAATCGTAGGAATATTTACTTTGTATGCTTTTGGCAAAATTTCTAATGAGACAGAATTACCAACCTTGATAACAGCAATTGGCTCAGCAGCCATTGGAGCTGTAGCCGGTTTATTGACACAACCATCAAAATGATGGACCAAATAGAAAGTACATCAATATTTTCAAATTATTATTAACCAAAAAAGGAGGGAAAAATAATGGATTATTTAAAACCACCCAGAAAAAAAAGAAAATTTACAATCAAATTGAGAGGTTTCGGAACTCACTACGATGAAAATGGAAGTAAAACATTTGATTCAGCAATAGCTGAGTTCTTTCATAAGACAGGGGGAATTCTTGCAGAAGAATACGGTAGTGATACTACTGTAATTTCAGCTTTTGTTCAATTTTTGAGAAATGAGGGAAAACTGACGACTAAATCATCCATCATGTTTGAAGATTTCGACTATTATGGTAATGATATAGATCCCGACGATGTAAATTCATACGAATAGTGGTTTGAATCTATCTCTAATTAACTAAATCCCAATTAAAAAGCAGCACAAAATCCTGTTGATACCCCCGCTAATAAATCCAATAGTTAAAAAGCGGGAAGATGATTTTGTGCCCTTAGGTTTATTGACGTTGGCATCTATTCTTCGTATCAAAAACGAAGTAGCTATTTATGAGCCTAAACACCGCTTAATTGAATCGGAAGATTACCTGACAGTTGCAAGGGATATATTATCTCATCAACCTGATGTCTTAGGATTTTCTACGTGGTGCATATCCTATGCTTCATCACTATTGATTGCAAAGGCCATAAAATCTTTGCAGCCAAATATAAAAATCATTTTTGGAGGACCCCAAGCGTCCATCACGGCAAAAGAAACACTCAGCCAATTCACTTTCGTGGATTATATCCTGAAAGGTGAAGCAGATTTGTCATTACCCCTATTACTTGATGAAATTGCCGGTAATAAATCAGATCTTAGTCAAGTTCCCGGCCTTATTTACAGAAATTCAACCGACGAAATAAAAGAAAATTGCCTGGCACTTCCGATTCAAAAGCTCGATGATCTGCCTATTCCTGCATACGATCTTTTCCCTGCAAAAAAAACGGTAAAACTGGATATTGGCAGGGGCTGCCCGTTTAAATGTACCTATTGCACTACCAACGACTTTTTCTCAAAAAAACACCGTACTAAATCGGTAAATCGTGTCATTCAGGAAATGTTATCAGTTCGTGAAAAACTGCACATTTCGAATATTGGTTTTGCACACGATATGCTGACTATGAACAGAAAATTTGTTTTCGAACTGTGTGATGGGCTGATTCAACTAAAAAATGAAAAAGAGATTGAATTCAAATGGACGTGTTCTGCGCGTATCGATTGCATATCGAAAGAAATGCTTGTGCAAATGGAAAAGGCAGGATGTGAGTCCGTGTTTTTTGGAATAGAAACCGGCTCACCAAGAGTTCAGAAACAAATTCAGAAAAATCTGGATATTAAAAAGTCCTATGCACTTGCAGATACATGTAGGGCGATTGGTTTGAATATGTTTGCCTCCTTTATCCTTGGCTTTCCGGAAGAAACAAAATCAGACTTCGAACAAACACTGGAAACACTTCTAAAATTGGCATCAAAAGGGTGTTTTGTGCAAAGTTCAGAACTTTCGCTGCTTCCTGGAACACCTCTTTATGAGTCCCATAAAGACAAGCTTAAGTACGACGGAAATTTTTCTAATTTTTCCAATACACTTTGCGGGAAAGAAGAACTGAAACTAATACGCAAATATCCCGAACTATTCAGTTCTTTTTACTATCTACCGGTAAAGACACTGAAACGTGAAGAAATGGTTTTCCTGAATAAGTTGATCAATAAAATGAACTTGTTTCGAAATACCATCTACCTTTTATCGGATTCCATTCGCGCTGATGCTAAAACAGTTGAACTCGTACATGTGGTCAAAGAAGTATACAAGCAGTTGCATCCCAAAAAGGAATCAAACCTTCCAGTTGTTGTCCATTGGATACACATTCTTTCACATTACATTGAACAACGCAACAATAATCTACCGCCATATTTTAGAGATATCTTCAACCTGGATTCTTATGTAGCACTTATACTCACAATAAATTCAAAATGGCGATTAAATCATATCCCAAAAACTCAAAAGGTTGTCTCCAATGATTCTCAAATACTGCCGACACCTGTCTGGAAAATTTTAAAAACAAATTACATTCTTGAAAGCATTATTCCATCTAAGAATGGCTGGAGGAACAATAAAAAGCACCTGCGAAAAGGTCTGTACTACTACCTGATCGTTGCCATTTCACCCATAAAATGCAAAAAAATAAGGCTAAACCAGAAAGAAGTACATTTTTTAGAAAATCTTTCGAAACTTAATTTCTCGGATTATGTAAAAAAGAATAAATCAGTGGGATCTAAAAAAGAAATACTATCTTGGTTAAAGAAAATGCAAAGATTGGGAGTGGTCGAATTATCAAACAAAATCGATTGAAGCAACTTTTAAAAGTTATACTTATTTTATTCCTCTTTTCCGGTTGGTTTTCGCATCGAACTTACTGTTCAGAACCAGGACCGCTCGACTCAATGATTGCGGTGTTTAAATCGCTCAAGACAGATTCGCTAAGAGAAGATATCCTGAAGGATGTTACAGGAATTCTCGAACAATCCAGCGACACTTTGGCTTTGGCTTTTTGGCACGATTTGCTAGAGTATTGCGATCAGAGGGAGTTTTACGGATCTGCAGGTTTCTGTGCTTACCGAATGGCAAGATTGCATAGGACGGCGGGAAATTACTTTCAAAGCCATCAATATTTCGGTTACAGCGCCGATTACTATGAAATTGCCAAAGACATCAAAGGTTTAGCAAGAACTTATAATGGTTTTGGGGGGCTTTACAAAGATTTAGGTCTATATCAACTCTCGTCTGACAACTATACAAAAAGTGCAGAATTGTACGAGCAAAGCAATGATACAATCTGGTTAACCTATGTTTACCTCAATATCGGAGGAATGTTTGAAGAACAAAACAAATTAGGTCTTGCTGAAGAATTCCTCTTGAAGGCAATAAAAATATTATCGGAACAAAAAGATATAGACGGACTGGTAAATAGTTATTTTAACCTTGGCATCGTCTATAGTAAAGAAGAAAAATCAGATTCTGCTCTCCTATATTTTTCTGAAGGGGAAAAATTATCAGAATCATTAGATAATATGTCAACAAGATTTCTGGGAAATTATTTCCTCGGAAAATTCCTTTTTGAGCAAAATAACCTTGAAGAAGCAGATTCGCATTTAAATGCTGCATTAAAGATTTTTGAGAATCCGGAATATTCAAATGTAATATCGTTAAAATATAAAGCTGAATTTACCGCAACTTTAAGCAGATATTTTGCTGCAAGTCACGACTACGCGAACGCTTATGTCTACTTACAACGTTTCAACAAATACGAAGCCGATAATAAGTTAATTGAGTCCCAGTTGGAACTTGATCGAATGCAATATCAGATGGATTTGAATATTGCCCAATTGGATGCAGAGAGGAAACAAAAAAGCCGTGAAACCATTATTGCTGTGGCTGCAGCCATAATTTTTCTGACACTGATAGTTTTATTCTCGGTTTATCGCAGTTACAAACACAAGCAAAAAGCCAATCGTCTGCTTACCGAAATGGATGAGTTGAAAACCCGGTTGTTCTCGAATATTTCCCATGAATTACGAACTCCGCTAACGCTTATTATTGCACCGCTCGAACAAATGCTTTCGAAAGAGGCGGAGAAAAAACCTTCGCGTAAGCAGATCAAACTGATGCGAAAAAACGCAAATGCTATTCTTAACCTAGTGAACCAGATTCTCGATCTCTCAAAGATCGATGCAAAAAGCATGAAGTTGGAATTGGTTGAATCTGATATTGTCTCATTTATCAGAGCACATTTTGCAGCCTTCGCGTCAATGGCACGACAAAAAAACATCAGTTTTAACAGCTATACACCACCCGATAAAAAGCTGCGATTTTTTGATGCCTCCAAATTGGAGAAGATCATAAATAATCTTGTCTCCAATGCATTAAAATTCACTCCAGAAAACGGACAGGTATTTTGTTTTGCCAATTTCCCAAAACCGGATCTACTGGAACTCGTGATTCAGGACACTGGAAAAGGAATTCAGCCTGAAGAACTCACCCGGGTTTTCGATCGTTTTCACCAATCCAGTGGTTCAAATGACGGTAATGCTATCGGTACGGGAATTGGTTTGTCGTTGACAAAAGAATTAGTAGAACTCATGTACGGGCAAATCAGCGTAGCAAGTATTGTTGGCGAAGGAACCAAATTCAAAGTGAGCCTGCCACTCGGAAAAGAACACCTGCAAAATAATGAGTATACGATTTTGGAGCAGTACACTTCAGCAATAAGCCCGACAAGTACCAACGACGAGGAGACTGCAACTTGTGAAGATACCACCGCCCTTGAAAATGAAAATGTACCTGAAATTTTAATCGTTGAAGACCACATCGAGATCAGTGAATTCATTCGGGAAAACCTTCGTAAATGTTATCGGGTAGTTACCGAAACAAACGGAAAATCCGGTCTTGAAACAGCCATCCAAAACATTCCCGACCTGATTATATCGGATGTGATGATGCCCGAAATGGACGGAATTGAAATGAGCAAAAAAATAAAGCAAGACCAACGCACCAGTCATATTCCAATAATTTTGCTTACCGGTAAAGCCAGTCATAAAGATAAAATGCAGGGTTTGGAAACCGGTGTTGATGCTTTTATTCCCAAGCCATTCAACATGAAAGAACTTGCACTGCGGGTTGAAAAAATTATTGAACAACGCCAGAAACTCCGCGAGCGTTTTAATAAAAATCTAAAACTAGAGCCTAAGGATATTGCGGTTACCTCAGCCGACGAGAAGTTCCTCGAACGAATTATGGAGATTATTGAGGAGAATATGGGCAATACCGAATTTGAGGTTGGCCAGTTGCAGGATGAACTGCTTATGAGCCGAACTCAGCTTTTCCGGAAAATTAAGGCGCTTACCAATCAATCTCCGGGAGATTTTATCAGAACGATTCGTTTAAAAAGAGCCGCCAGTTTAATGGATCAGAAATTCGGGAATATTGCACAAATAACCTACGAAGTAGGATTTAATAATCCTTCCTATTTTGCCAAATGCTTTAAAGAACTGTTTGGAATGCTTCCGTCGGAATACCTGAAAAAGGAATAAATCCAACCTTGCTTTTTAAGCCTTTCAAAACGTTACTTCACTGCAATCTGAAACATCTGTTTTATGTTTTGGTACTCCTGTGGTAGATATTCCGTACCCCGCAATATAACTTGCGTACAACAAAATTTCAGTTTCATTTATTGGAACATCAGTGGTAGAAATCCACCTGGCTGTTGAACTACCTTTGAATTGTAATTTTCGAAACATTTAAAGTCAGGAGGAAATAAAAATGAAAACGCAATCAAACAAATTTCAAAGCGAACAAACCCGGAATAACCAAACCATGATCTTTATAATGGTAATTTGCTATGTACTTTTAACTACAACATCATTTACTAAAATTGAAGCAAGATCTTATACATTGCACACCGAAGATCAGACGTTTAGAACACTTAATTCCATCGAAGCTCAACTTGTGCCAAATCAGGTTTACAGTCTTGAACTCGATAAACTTAGAAGATTCATCACTCAACAGCACCACGACGCAATGAACCAGGCATTAGAAGACTTTTCAAATTTTGAAGAACCTGATTTGCTGCTTGAAGACATCGCTTCGATTAGTGAATTTCAAGAACATTATTTTAATGAAAAGAACGATCGACGTTTTGTAACGCTTGAAAATGAATTCCTGAACGATCTGTACACTCAAAAAAACGAGGAAGTATTTACCAGCCTGGAAAATGAGCGCAAGATCAGAAAACTCTTAGTTACTGAAAATGAAACAGAATTGAACGTTGAAGCCTGGATGGTCGCTCAATCTGCGATGTCCAGCGATCAGGCCAACGATGATTTTGAAGAATTTCTGGAAAACATGCTGGCAGAAAAAAATCAGGCAGTAGAACGTGAAATTGAAATGAATCATATTGTAAATGAATTTCTGGCACTGGATTCAGAAGAAGAACCTTGGAGCCTGGAAGATATTTACATTGAAGAGATTTCCCCCGCACCCGACAACACCAGCCTTTCTGAAAACCGCTACCTGGCAGGATTGCTGTCAGCTAAAAACGAAGCGGTTTACGAAGCCATCGAGTACGAAAGAAAATGTAAAGAGTTCCTGGCAATTACAAAAGAAGAACCGCTTAAACTCGAAGACTGGATGGTGGATGAAAAATGTTGGTGTCTACGCAAATCGCACAAAAACTACTTGTACACCGAACCGTATGCCATGAATAACAATAAATAATACAAGTAGCTTTTAGGGCGTATAAAGTCTCCAGTTTTTGGGGACTTTATTTTTTGTATTCCTTCACTTCTATTTCGCCGCGTGCCACACGAAGTCCGTTCATCGCCAAAGCTTCCAACTCGTCTTCTCCGGGATAGGAATAAATTTCAGCAATAAAACCACATTTTGTGCGTATGTATTTTTCGAGTTCAGGATTAAAAGCAAGGCCACCTGTTAACAATATTCCATCGATTTTACCTTCGAGTACAACGGCCATTTCACCGATCATTTTAGCCACCTGGTAAAAAAGCGCTTCCTGAACAATAGCCGCTTCTGTATCACCATGATCAGCTCTTTTCTCCACTTTTTGGGCATCATTAGTCCCCAGGTAAGCTACAAAACCACCTTCGCCAACCACCATTCTTCGAATCTGCTCTTTGCTGTATTTCCCGCTAAAACAAATATCGATCAACTGGCCAACCGGAAGTGTTCCCGATCGTTCAGGGCTAAAACTGCCTTCGCCGTCCAATGCATTGTTCACGTCGATCACACGACCGTTTTTATGTGCACCAACTGAAATTCCACCACCTAAATGCGCAATGATCAAATTCAACGATTCATAAGATTTTCCGACTTTTTGAGCATGGATTCGTGCTGTAGCTTTTTGATTAAGTGCATGAAAAATCGAACGTCGTTGAAATTTAGGATGCCCTGCGAACCGTGCTACATCTTCAAGTTCATCGGTTACTACCGGATCGGCCATAAATGCTTTCGCGCCGGGTATCTGCAGCGCAATATAATCGGCCAGCATAGGACCAAGATTACTTGCGTGATGCCCTAGAACTCCTTCGCGCAAGTGTTCAATCATGCGGTTATTCACACGGTACACACCCGATTCAAGCGGATAAGTCAAACCTCCCCTGCCAATGATGTATTTTATGGAATCGACCTCGATACCTTCTTCCTGCAAGACTTCAATGATGAGTCCTTTACGCAGATCAAACTGATCGACAACACTTTTAAAACGCAGCAGTTGTTCCAGAGGATGACGGATGGTTTTTCGCAAAACACATTCGTCACCAAAATAGACAGCAAATTTTGTAGAGGTTGAACCGGGATTTATGGCGAGAACACGATACATATCAACTTAATAACGAAGCCAAAGCGATGGAGTTCAGTTTTGTTTTTTCGCTGTCGCCACGCGATGACACCACCGCCGGAACTTTAGCACCGGCTATTATTCCGGCCATCTCGGCTTTACACAATTTTGAATTGGTTTTATAAAATACATTGGCCGCATCAATATTTGGGAACAGCAGGCAGTCGGCATCACCGGCTACAACCGATGTAAAACCTTTTATTTCGGCGGCCTCGACGTTAATCGCTACATCGAGCGCCATCGGACCATCTACTATTCCGCCTTCAATTTGTCCGTGCTCCGACATTTTTGCGATTGTTGCTCCATCCATGCACGACTGAATTGAAATGATGATTTGCTCTGTTGGCGCAATCACGGCTACTTTAGGTACTTCAATTCCCAATCCGTGAGCAGCATCGATGAGGTATTTGGTCATTAATATTTTCTGCGTTAGATCAGGATAAGGAATTACTGCAGGATCAGTAAAGATCAGCAGTTTGCTGTAATTGGCATTGTCCATTACCGAAATATGGCTGAGTGTTGCCTTCGATGGCAGCAGACCGTATTCTTTTTTTAGCAGGACTTTCATAAACTGGTCGGTAGAAACCATCCCTTTCATAATCAGGTCTGCCTCGCCATCGTGTACCAGTTGTACTGATTTTTCGGTTGCTTCTTTCGAACTTTCCACATTCACGATTTCGTACTTACCCGAATTAATATGCAGTGCCTTCAGTTTTTCTTCAATGCGTTTTTGGACTCCCGTCAGTATGGGTTTTACAAAGCCCATTTCAACAGCTTTGTTCAATGCTTCCAAGGTGTTTACATCAACACCATTGACTACCACCAGCCGTTTGGTCGGCTGTTTTTGGGCTGCATCCAGTAATTCACTAAAGCTCTTCATTTTATGACTTTTAGTTATACTACGAAATTACAGCAAACAGCCGGTGCAATTCGTAACTTTTCTCAGTATATTTTATGTTATAAACCATGAGCTGTAATTTTATTTTTTTAAATAGATAGAACCATACATACAAAAACGAAACTTTGTTACTAAAGTGTTGCTGCAGCTTGCAAATTGCCATTTTAACGAATGTATACATCTATTATCCAAGGCCTTCGAACTTGCGTTTACCCGCATATTTAACTTGTAAAGAAGTGGTGTAATTTCCGGTTTTTATTGTCTTAAAATATATACAATTTCATCCTTTAATTCAACACCTCAGGGTATGTTTTATAACCAGAAACCAAAACATCAAATTGCTGTTTTATAATATATCTCAATCTTTTTAATAAATTAATAAATGTACTAATTTCAAAACCTATTAAGTTGTAAATCAAATACTATCAACTTGCTTCAACACTGCCTGTCATACGATTTTATTTTTGAGATGTTTGCGGGTTCATCGAATGGTGAGAAACATGGACAAGACTTCAATAGATTCTCAACAAGCATGAATCGTTCAAATGGAATTTTATAATACCGTGTCGTAAATCGGCTGGTATCTAATTCAATATCTAACATAAACAACCTAAAAGTTATAACTATGGTAAATAAAATTACAAGTTTGGCCGAGTACTTCGAAAAGTACAGGGAAAGTGTAGCCGATCCCGATGGTTTTTGGGGGAAAATAGCCGAAAGCCATTACTGGCAAAAAAAGTGGGATCAGGTACTTCAGTACAAGTTTGAGGGCGATGGTGCCCCGGACGTCAACTGGTTCGTTAATGGCAAATTAAATATTACTGAGAATATTTTTGAGCGCAACATGTTTATGCACAAAGACCAGGTAGCGATTATCTGGGAGCCTAACGATCCGGCGGAAAAAGAAATTAAACTCACTTATGGCGAGTTGTTCGAAAAAGTAAAACAATTTGCCAACGGGCTGAAAAAAATTGGTATTCAAAAAGGCGATCGTGTAGCTATTTATCTACCTATGGTTCCTGAACTGGCCATTGCAATGATGGCCTGCGCTCGTATCGGTGCCATTCACTCCATTGTATTTGCAGGATTCTCGGCAACTGCACTGGCTGATCGCGTGATCGATGCTGAAGCCAAGGCAGTAATCACTTCTGATGGTGGTTACCGGGGAACAAAAACCATCCCTCTAAAAAGTATTGTGGATGAAGCTTTGGAAACCTGTCCATCGGTAGAGCATTGTGTGGTACTCGAACGCACCAAAGAAGAAATTAACTGGAATAAGGAGAAAGACATGTGGTGGCACGATCTTATCGATGGTGTTTCAACTGAAAACAAAGCCGAAACCATGGATGCCGAAGATGTGCTGTTCATTCTTTACACTTCGGGATCGACAGGAAAACCCAAAGGCGTGGTGCACACTACCGGAGGTTACATGGTGTATGCCGAATACAGCTTTAAAAATGTGTTCCAGTATGGCGATGGTGATGTGTACTGGTGTACCGCCGACATTGGCTGGGTAACCGGGCACTCTTACATTGTTTATGGTCCGTTACTGGCCGGTGCTACTTCGGTGATGTTCGAAGGAGTTCCCACATGGCCCGATGCCGGCCGTTTCTGGGACATTGTCGACAAATACAAAATCACACAGTTCTACACGGCTCCAACAGCTATACGTGCACTTGTAGCCCAAGGCGACGATTGGGTGAATTCTCACGACCTCAGTTCGCTGAAAGTACTGGGAACCGTTGGCGAACCGATTAATGAAGAAGCCTGGCGTTGGTACCACGACCTGGTAGGAAAAAGTAAATGTCCGATTGTAGATACCTGGTGGCAAACTGAAACCGGAGGTATTATGATCACACCGCTGGCCGGAATTACACCCACTAAACCATCGCTGGCAACTCTCCCGCTTCCGGGGATTCAACCTGTTCTGCTCGATCATGAAGGAAACGAACTAAAAGGAAACAGCCAGGAAGGCATTTTGTGCATCAAACATCCATGGCCTGGAATGTTACGTACCACCTGGGGAGATCATCAACGTTGTTATCAAACATATTTCGCATCGTTCCCAGGTTATTACCTCACCGGCGACGGAGCCAAACGCGACGAAGAGGGCTATTATCGAATTATAGGCAGAATTGACGATGTAATCAATGTATCGGGTCACCGCATCGGTACTGCCGAAGTGGAAGATGCCATTAACCAGCATCCTAAAGTGGTGGAATCGGCTGTAGTTGGCTACCCGCATGATATCAAAGGATCGGGTATTTATGCTTATGTGATCTGCGAAGAGATGACCGATGCAGAACTGAATGGCATTGAAAATGAGATCAGGGCAACGGTAAATAAATTTATTGGCCCGATTGCGAAACCCGATAAAATTCAAATTGTGAGCGGACTGCCAAAAACCCGTTCCGGAAAGATCATGCGCCGAATTCTTCGTAAAATTGGTGAGGGTGATGCGACCAACCTTGGCGACACCTCAACATTGCTCGATCCGGGTGTTGTTGACGACATTATACAAGGAGCAAAAGTAGAAGTTAAACGCTAAGCAATATCACAAAAGACACCTTCAACATGAAGGTGTCTTTTTGTTTTCATATAAAAAACCAAACTATGAACAATCAAAAAACTTTTAACCGCGGTTTTGTGGTTCTTGGAGCTATTTTGATCCAACTGGCACTTGGCGCTATTTATGCCTGGTCGGTTTTCACTCCTTCTTTAAAAGTAGCAGGCTGGTCGAGTGAGAACACCCAGTGGGTTTTTGCTGTCGGACTTGCTTCGTTTGCACTTTTTATGGTATTTGCCGGCAAAAAATTAAAATCATGGGGGCCACGAACACTTTCCTGGACAGGCGGAGTAATTCTGGGGCTTGGCTATTTGCTGGCCGGTTTATTTGGGGGTACCAACTTCATCACGGTGCTTATTCTGGTTGGGCTGGTAGGCGGAATGGGAATCGGCTTTGCCTACGTGGTGCCGATCGCGGTAGGCATGCGCTGGTATCCGGATAAAAAAGGAATGATAACCGGGCTTGCCGTTGCCGGTTTCGGTTTTGGAGCCATGCTCTGGGTAAAATTAGCCGGTTCGTGGGGTCATCTGATTGAAAATTTTGGCCTGTCAACAACATTCGTGATCTATGGATTTGCATTTGCATTGATGGTTATTATAGGCGGATTTTGGATGAAATTTCCTCCCGAAGGCTGGCAACCCGAAGGTTTTGAAGCCGAAGAAAGTGCCAAAGAAACCAAACCAAAAACCAGCCTGAACTTAACAAGCAACGAGATGCTGGGCAAAGTTCAGTTTTACCTTATCTTTTTAACTTTTGTGTTTAGTGCCGGTGCCGGATTAATGTCCATCGGGTTGATGAAACTTTACCCGATGCAGGCACTTATGGAATCAGGAATAAGTGAAACGGCGGCGAGTGCGATTGCAGGAACGGCAATGGCCGTATTTTTTAGCCTTGCTAATGGCCTCGGTCGGATTTTGTGGGGCCTTATAAGCGATAAGCTTGGGCGTAAACTATCCATAACCTTGATGACAGCTATTCAGGGTATTACGGTTATCCTATTTACTTTTATGGCCGGTAACGAAATCCTGCTTTACCTGGGAGCTACACTCATTGGTTTTAACTTTGGCGGAAACTTTGCCCTGTTCCCTACCATCACAGCCGATACTTTTGGAGCTAAAAATGTTGGGCAAAACTACCCCTTTGTATTTCTGGCCTACGGTGTTGGTGGTATCTTCGGTCCTATTTTGGGTGGAAGAATGGGCGACCTGAATAACTTTGCACTTGCTTTCACTATTTCGGGAGCCGCCGTTCTAATCGGAACCATATTAATTTCATTTGTAAAGACACCACAAGAATAAAATACACACCACATTATGTGAAAAAGCACTCCATTTCGGGGTGCTTTTTTTTGGCTTCCGGCAACTTGTGTTCTAAAACACCTGCCCCTACGATTGTTTTTAAACATATTCTAATAATGTTCGAAATTAGAATCACACCCAGTAATCATTAAATATCAACTTCTTACACAATTTAAGCTGCTTTCTCTTTCGCCATTTGCAATTTTTAAAGCTGACTTTTTTTGATGAAATTTAGAAACCAAAACAAGCTGTATTGCAAAACCTTTCAAAGCAATACAACAATCGATCAACCCAAAAATATTGAACAATGGCTATCAAGAAGTTAGACAGTATCTTTAAACCAAAACGAATTGCACTTATTGGTGTATCCAATAATCCCGACAGTGTTGGCGGGATCACGCTAAGAAATCTCGTTAGCGGAGGTTTCAGCGGCGTTGTATATCCCATCAATCCCAAACGCGAGGCGGTATTTGGCATTCCGTGCTACCCCGATATAAAAAGCCTTCCAAAAGTGCCCGATCTGGCGGTTATAATGACGGCAGCAAAGTGGGTTCCACAGCTGGTTAGGGAATGTGGTGAAGTTGGTGTTCACGGTTTAATAATTATGTCGGCCGGTTTTAAAGAATCGGGCGAGGAAGGAAAACAGCTGGAAGCCCAGGTAAAAGCCGAAAAAGCCAAATTCCCCGACATGCGAATTATCGGTCCGAACTGCCTGGGAATACTCGTTCCGGGATTAAATATGAACGTTAGCTTTGCCGATGGAATGCCGAAAAAAGGACACGTGGCTTTTATCTCACAATCCGGAGCATTGTGTACTTCCGTGCTTGACTGGGCCTACGAGTCGAATATCGGATTCTCCTATTTCGTATCCATCGGTAACTCGATGGACGTAAGTTTTGGTGATCTCATCGACTATTTTGGCCAGGATCCGAATACCAAATCGATTGTACTTTATGTTGAATCGATTGATAATGCGCGTACTTTCATGTCGGCAGCGCGTGCCTTTTCGCGTGAAAAACCGATCATTGTATACAAATCAGGTCGATTCCCCGAGTCGGCAGCCGCGGCAGCTTCTCACACCGGCGCAATGGCCTCTGAAGATTCCATTTACGATGCCGTTTTCCGCCGTGCCGGTTTAGCCCGGGTATTCGACTTTGGTAATATTTTCGATTTTACCGACCTGGTAGGTAGAAAACGTATTCCAAAAGGCAACAGGCTGGCTATTGTAACCAATGCCGGTGGCCCCGGTGTAATGGCCACCGACTCGCTGATCTCAATGGGTGGGAAACTGGTAAAGCTTTCCGACGAAACCATGGACAAGCTAAATGATTACCTGCCACCTTTCTGGTCGCATGGTAATCCTGTTGATGTACTTGGAGATGCCACACCTGAACGCTTTGCACGCGCCACCGAGATCGTTCTGGAAGATAAAATGGTAGACGCCGTGCTGGTGCTGTTAACTCCTCAGGCCATGACAGACCCAACGGCTACGGCAAAAGCGATTGCCGAAATGACAAAGAACACTACCAAATCGGTAATGGCAGCGTGGTTGGGAGGAAAGGCCATGCACGAGGGTATTCAAATATTTAACAACGCTGGTATTTCGAGCTACCCGACACCCGAACAGGCCATACGTGCATTTATGACACTTTCGTATTATTCCGAAAACCAGGAAATGCTTTACGAAACACCACGCGAAGTGCCAGTTTCATTCCAATACGACAGAAACGAACTTCGTAAAAAATACCTGAGCGATGTCTTTCAGAAAACCAAAATTTTGAACGAAGACGATTCAAAAATGTTGGTGAACGATTATGGCATTGATACTACTCACCCCACACCTGCAGCCACTGAAGATGATGCAGTTCGCATTGCAGAAGAAAAGGGTTATCCGGTGGTGCTCAAGATCTATTCGCCCGACATTACCCATAAATCGGATGTTGGAGGCGTTGCCCTGAATATTGAAAATGAAGAAATGGTGCGTGCTACTTTCCGGAACATGATAAAAACTGCGGCGCAAAAACGACCTGACGCAAAAATTGACGGCGTTACCGTTCAGAAAATGGTCGATAACAAAGACGGTATCGAACTGATCGTAGGGACAAAGAAAGATCCGGTATTCGGAACGGTTATGCTGGTGGGAATGGGCGGAACCTCTGCCGAATTGTTTAAGGATAAACGACTTGAGTTCCCTCCCTTAAACGAGCGGCTGGCTCGCCAGATGCTATCATCGCTAAAAATCTATCCATTGCTGACCGGCTGGCGCGGAGACACTCCGAAAAACATTGATAAACTGATTGAGGTGCTGATCCGAATGTCGTACCTGGCAGCGGATTATCCCGAAATTGAGGAACTTGATATAAATCCGTTGATCGTTACGCCAAAGGATGTAATTGCACTCGATGCCCGGATTGTAGTGGATCACGACCTGCTGAAAAAACCGGTAAAAGAATATTCTCACCTGGTACTTCGCCCTTACCCGGAAAGTTTAACCTGTTCCTGCAAGCTGAAAGACGACACGCCGGTAATGTTACGACCAATACGTCCGGAAGACGAGCCGATGTGGCTGGAATTGCTGGGTAGTTGTTCAAAAGAATCGATCTATCACCGCTTCCGTTACGACTTTTACTTCGACTCACATGAAGTGGCCTCGCAGTTCTGCTTTATTGATTACGACCGTGAGATTGCCATTGTTGCCGAACATGAAAAAGCCGACGGAACAAAAGAACTGATGGGTGTTGGTCGCTTGATTGCCGATCCTGATGTTGAGATTATGGAATATGCGATTTTAATTACCGATGCCTGGCAGAAAAAAGAGTTGGGATTTACACTGACCAAATATTGCCTTGAAATTGCAAAAGGCCGGGGAATTAAAAAGCTGGTAGCCGAAACTACCCGCGACAATAAACCGATGATCACTGTGTTCCGGAAACTCAATTTCAAAATCCGGTTTAATGAAGATACCACGGTTTCAGTGAGCAAAAACCTGGATGAGGAAGAATAACAAAATTGAATATAAAAAGTATGCTCCCGGGAAAAAATCTTAATTTCCCGGGAGTTTTTTAAATACATGGATCGCAACAAAATAAATCAAGCCGTACAAATTATTCGAAAAGCAAAGTATGCCGTGGCATTTACCGGTGCCGGCATTTCCGTTCCCAGCGGCATTCCACCATTCAGGGGCGAAAACGGATTGTGGAACAGAACCGATCCTATTTTCCTTGAAATTGAATTCTTTAAAAAGAAACCGCTGCAATCCTGGCTTAAAATAAAGGAGATTTTTTACGATACTTTGGGTGAAGCCCAACCCAATGAAGCCCACAAAGTACTGGCAAAAATGCAGCTGCGCAGTTTTCTGGAAAGCATAATAACGCAAAACATCGACCACCTCCACCAGGAAGCCGGAAGCAAACGTGTTTATGAAATTCACGGAACCTACAAACAACTGGTTTGCATGGATTGCAGTTCGGAGTACGACATAAGCTTTGCCGACCTCAACTTTCTCCCCCCCACCTGTTTTGTGTGCAAAGGCATTTTAAAGCCCGATATCGTATTCTTTAATGAACCGATTCCGGTATATGCCAAAAGACATGCGTTTGAAGAAGCCCAACAAGCCGATGTGCTCCTGATAATCGGAACCAATGCTGAAGTTCTTCCTGCTGCCGACATTCCGGTTACCGCCAAAAAACATGGTGCAAAAATCATTGAAATTAACATTGAAGAAACGCATTTTACCCGCGAAATAACCGATGTTTTTCTGCAGGGTGATGCAGCTGAAATTATGGCCGAAATCGGGAAACTATTGTATTTATAAAGTCTTCAGAATTGAGCCCTAAACTTTTTGCCGACTACTATTTTTTCAAACTTAATTTTCCTGTCCAGTGATGATGTGAATTCGGATCTTCTGAACTGTTATAATCATCGGTTGAACCGCCACCCGATGCACCTTCAAATTTACCTGTACCACCTTTAAAAACAAAGGGATCTTTCCAGTAAGAAGTCACAAACTCAGGATGATTAGGAAGTCTTCCTTCGATCACTTTCCCGCTGCATGTGAAGAACAATGAATCTCCATCTTCCGATACCAGGTATGATTCGGTTGGCGCATATTCCCCTTCAGGGCCGCAGGCGCAAAAATTAAACGTACCTGAAATGTTACCCAGTTCGGTTGCTGTTCCTTTAAAATTCACAGTTACGTGACATTCGAATCCATCAGGGCAACCTTTGACATCATCGCCGGTAAGTACCTGAGCATATTCGCCGGTAAAAGTGGCCTCAAAAGGGACAGTTTCTTTATTACTACAGGAATTCAACACAAGTGCAATGAAGGCAACGAACATGGAAATTGTGCGCGATTTCATAGTTATTGGCTTAAATGATTTCGCTTCAAGTTACTAATAATCAAAATACAACTCAATAATTTTCACAAAAACAAAGAAACCCCTCCTCTGAAAGAACCAAAAGGAGGGGCCAACTGAACTATTGAAATCCGTTGGATTAAATCAGTTAAGATTGGACTTCAGGTGCAGATATTTAAAATCTTAAATAGGAAGGTGGGAAAGGTCTCATTTATTAAACTTTATGGTATGAATAAAAATGATCAAAAGAAATGTGCATGATTAGGTATGCCATCCGTAAAATCTACATGAACATTACCATGTGAAGTATAGTAAATATTACCATATTCGTCTTCAATGCATAATGTTTGACTAAACTTTACCATTACTCCATCTATATACCAATAGTTTGTAACATTCGATGTGTAGTAAATTGTTCCCGTAACATCGCCAACATATTTACCCTTAACTAATTCATGCTGCTTTGCTTTAATATCCGAGATTGTCCACCAGGCTTCAGCAGAACCGGTAACTGTTTCACTTACTCCGGGCAGATCAGGTGAAAATATACCCGTATAATAATAGTACGTTGTTTTATTCCCGTACGAATAAGTGTCGTTTGGATCATCCGGCCACTGAGAATAAGAATTCAGAGAGAAAAATGTCATTGTAATAATGAATGCAAGTAAAAATTTAAGTGTTTTCATAATCATAATTTTTTAAGTTTTTATTGTTAACATTTAAAAGGGCTATAATTTCTAACGGAAGAATCAGATTACGGCTAAAAATCTTTGGAAACGGTTTCAGTAATTTTGCCTTTGGAGTAGTAAATTGCACCACTCTCAGGAGTTCCATCAAAGTCCATGGTATATTTCCATCGGGCAGTTAAACCAAGAACTTCTCCTTCAGTACCTGCTCCAGTACCGTGAGCCACTATTTTAAAAGTGATACTTTCAGGACTTGTATAGGTTTGATACCCCTTCCAGGTCATTTCCCATTTACCAGTATATCTCCCGTTAACAACATCATCTACTGTAACTGCACCAACAAATATTTCAGTCGTTCCGGTAAGTTCAATGGTAACTTCATCGATTGGTTCAATGCCGGTAAATACCCAATAGGAAACTCCTGTAACTCTTGGATCATCTGTGGTATCGTACCATGAAATAATGTCATATCCCATATTATCGATGGGTGTACAAATCCCGGAAAACTGGGTCGGGATTTTCTTCGATTTCAAAATATTCATCTCATCATTTTGGTTCAAGTCCGGAACCAAAGCGTTTTTTTCAGAGCAAGAAGGAAAGAGAACGGCAATGCCTGTAAAAAGGCAAACGAATAATAAAACTTTTGTTTTCATATCACGAAATTTTAAGTTAAACATGCGGATTGAAATTGATTTAATCCAAAAGAAAAGTTCGTGAGAATGCAGGTGCAAGACATAGCAATATCGTTTTCAAGTATTGCAACTATGTTCTGTTTGTTGAAATTATGTTCTGAAATGTGTGATGATATTCTTTGGTCAGTATTATCAACACTTGTTAAGATACTTTCTATTCATCAGCCTGATAGATTTTTTTAAGCATCTCCGTAAAATGAGGATCTGATTGGACATCTTTAAATATCGGATTATATTCAATCCCGTAAACATACTCTTTCTCATACTCATTAAAGACTTTATTCAGGTAATAAAAGGCCGAGTCCTTTTCATTAATCATTAAATAAAATCCTGCCAGAATATCGTATCCCACCGCTTCTTTTGCATCGTTTATTACAAATCGAATAAAACCAACTCTTCCTGATTTCGCATAGATACTATCTATAATATTCGCATCAGAGCTAGGCGAAAGGCTAACCATATACTTTTTAAACTCATTCATGGCTTCTGGGATTTCATTTTGCAGGAGATAACTATAAAAATTCCTGATATGATAACCAACTTCATCTTTATCCATGAAAAAAATCCTTTCCGCCTCTTCACGTGCTTTGTCAAACTTCATTTCTCTAACATAAAGCTCCTGACTTAGCTTTATATGTCGTAAATACATTGGTTGAAGTTCCAAGGTTTTATTAAGATTGGTTCTTGCTTCATCCAGCCTTCCCGCAAGACTCAAATACTCTGAATACAATTTATATCCTCTTGCATAACCCGGATTGATTGTCAAAGCCTGTTGAAATTCACGTTCCGCCCTATCACAATCCTGTTCGAAAAAAGTAGCTATTGCACCCAGAGTTGCATGTGGTTCTGCCAGATTCGGTTCAATACTTAAGGCTTTTTTTGCAAACATTTTTCCTTTAGGGATGCCTACACCTTTTGGAATAAACTTATCAAACGAACCGGAAACATACGAGTCAGCCAAACCTGCATAAGCCAGGCAAAAATTTGAATCGAGTGCAAGTGCTTGGTTGTATAGTGTAATGCTTTTCTCAACTCCTTCCTTTGTCCGCAACAAATAGTAATAGCGTCCCTGCAGAAACAGATCATATGCTTCCTGACTTTCTGTAAAATGCTTTTCTATCTGGTGTCTTTCTTCTGGTGAGAGTATGATTTCAAGTTGGTCGGTTATTTGTCCGGAAACTTCAGTGATAAAAGGAAGAACTTCGGTTAAGTCTTTGTCGAAATGATTTGCCCACAAGTGTTTATCTTCTTTTGCACTTATTAACTGTACATTGATCCTGATTTTTTCACCCTCCGGAATAATACTACCTTCGAGCAGGTATTCCACATCCATTTCTTTAGCAACTTCTTTGGCCGTTAAATTTTCGCCACCCATTTTTTCAGACGAAATCCTGGATTTTACAACCAAATCCTCAATATAGGAAAGGCGGGTTAAAATATCTTCCATAATTCCATCAGCGAGGTATTGAATTTCTGAATTATTGCTAAGGTTTTTTAAGGGAAGAACGACAATGGATTTTTGTGCTGTTTTGGAATCGTTTTGAGATTCGTTGTCGGAAAATGTTTGAAATCCCAGGTAAGCCCCTATCAGAACAACTAATGCGATGACAGCTAATTTAAGTATGGAAGAATGTCTGGTAGCGTTTTTATTCATTTCTTTTGAGGCTTTACCCTGTTCTTGAGAATCAAATTCTGCCTGAACATGATTTTTTGCTTCTCCGGGCGGATAACCGAACTGCTCGTGAAAACACTTGTTAAAATAAGCCGGGCTGCTAAAACCTACCCGGTAAGAAACCTCGGAAACTGTCAACCTCGATTGTTTTAACAGATCCAGCCCTTTCTTCAACCTGATCTCCCGAATAAACTGACTTACAGATTTTCCTGTATCAGATTTCACCCTGAAAAAGAGTTGGGAGCGGCTCATTCCAATTTCCTGCGCCAGTTCACTCACTCCAAAATTCTCGTCTCCGACGTTGGCTTCTACAATGGAGCTAACTCGATTTAGAAAAGCTTTATCATTTCCGTCGTTGGAGTTCATGGTCTGTGGTTGCTGATTAATTCTTTGGCTTATTGAATTTACGAAGAAATTCACGTATAAGCAATTACAACATAGAACGAGCATAAACTAAAAACCCCTCCTTCAGAAAATTAAAGGAGGAGCTAACTGCACCTATTTAAGAACCAATCAATGGATTAAATCAATGATAGACTTGATTCCAGACACAGTTTAAACACGATTTGTTTTTTCGTTTGATATGGGAAGTTACACTTCAAAGGGCTGTACATGAGTTGGATTATTCGTCATCTCCGGGACAAACGCTTTTTGTCAGCACATATGTCTGTGCTTCAAAATCTAATTCAAAAAAATTCATAATATGAGTACCTTGATCCCCTTTTGCATGAACATGATAAATATTTGAAGTAACCTCACCATTTTCATCGAATGTTATTCTGGTATTATCATTTACTTTAAATATCTCACCTGTCACTTTGCTTGTCAGTGTTCCTTCGGCATGCATTACCGCCCATACAAATATGCCATCAATTATGTGTGCGGTTACATGTACTGTAATTTCGGATCCGGGATCATATTCCTCCAGAATATCAACGACCTCTCCGTCGCAATATACTTCCGTGTAATATGGAACGGGGAGGAAATCAGTTAATTCAAAATTGATAGTTCTTGAATCGGCAGATTTTAGTTGGATGTCAGACATATTTCCTTCCGGAAAATCATCGGTTTTTGAGCATCCTGCAAGTATGAGGATAACTCCTAAAAATAAAACTGTTAGAGTTTTCATAATCATTCATTTTTGGTTTAACATGACAGAATGGAATTGATTTAATCCAACGTCAATTTCGGGAAAAGCTGTAGGCAGAACCTATTAACAATGATGTATTTAATGAAAACATGTGTGCATGAACACCAGGAATGCGGTAATTATGATTTTTAGGGGGGAAATGATACAATTTATTTCGAAGGTTTTGGGAAATAGAGCCTGAGGTTCATGGTATCGACAAGCGCCTGGAAACGAGGTTCGGAATATAGATTTTCAAGCTTCGAGTATCTTATTATTCGTGGGACATCATACTGGCCTATTCGGCACGCCTTTTCAAGATAGGTCAGTGCTTCATTTTGCATCCCGAGCATGTTATAAATTGATGCAATGCTGCGCAAATCAGGATACTTCAACTCTAAGTTTGCTTTGAGCAATAGCTTTAAAACACCATTCATTCCTGATGATTTATATGCTGGCAAAATATCGTCAGTATATTTTTGAAAAACAGGTCTGCTGGAAAAATGTTTCTGCAGGTATTCAATAGCTAAACTATCATTATTTAAATGCAGGTAATTAAAAAAAATTCCTGCATATGCTTGCATTCCAAGTTCACTGCTCATCATTAAAGCATCTGTAGATTCGGCGTATTTTTTTGCATTCCGGTAAATTAATCCCTTAAAAAAGTAGGACCTGAAATATAAAGGTTCCAGTTCAATAGCCTTGTTGACTTGTTGAAGCGCTTTATCCGGTTCCCCCACTATATCCAGAAAACTGCTGTAATACAAATGGGCTACCATACAATTGGAATCAACTTCAAGAGCTTTTTCGAGAAAACCTCTTGCTTTTTCCCATTCCCAATAACCAAAATAACTGACAACTCCTTTCACAGCATACGCCTCGGCAAGCATTGAATCCTTTTCCAAAGCTTTTTCAGCCAGTTTATATGCTTTGTCATACCCTGCTTTTCTTTCCACATTTCCTGTAAAGGCTAGCGCATAATAGGCATCAGCCAGGCCGGCATAAGCCACAGTATAATTCGAATCGATTTCAATGGCTTTTTCAAAATATTTAATACCGTCTTGAATTGACGTGACATTTCTTGTGTGACAAAGATATTGCCCCATTCGGCAATTATACTCTGCTTCAGGATTTATAGAACGTAATTTTTTTATTTGTTTTATTTCTTCGGGAGGCAGGAATAATTGTAACGAGTTAGCCACATTTATTGCAATATCATCCTCGATACCAAGAATATCCAAATATTTACGGTTATAATTTCCCGGCCATAGAATACGATCATGCAAGGCATCTATCAATTGAATATTAATGAGTAAATCTTTGTCTTGATTTTGTATACTACCGTCCAAAATAAAGTCAGCATTTACCTTCCTTGCTATTTCGGGTGATGAAAGTTTACTCTGCCGAAGTTGGTTTGCAGTGAGACTGGAAATAACATTTAATCCTTTTATTTTTACGAGACGGCTCCGGATTTCAAAAGAAAGCATATTGGAAAAGATAGAATCACTTTTTTCAGGTGAGAAATTATTCAGGGGCAGAACAAGAATCGATTTTTCAATATTGTGGTTATCGATTTTTACGGATGATCCTACAGTAAAAATATAATAAATAAAGCAGGCAGTCAGAAAAACAGTGATAACTGCAATACCAACAAAGAGCTTCCTGTGGTTTGTAAGCAATCTCTTTTGTTTAGATTGAGATTGAACCTCATTTTCCGATTCGTTGTTTTGCCGGATCAGATTTTTAGCTTCGCCGGGAGGATATCCAAAATAATCATGAAAACTCCGGATAAAATACGAAGGGCTGCCAAAACCTACATTATAAGCTATCTCGGAAACGGTCAGATTTCCCTTCTCGAGTAATTCCTTTGCTTTTCCCAGCCGCATTTCCCGTATAAACTGGCTCACCGATTTGTTTGTCGCCTTTTTTAACCTTCGGTGAACCTGAGAACGATTCAGACCAATCTTTTCTGCCAGTTCGTTTACTCCAAAATTCTCGTCACCCAGATTGGCTTCAATAACAGAAGTCAAACGAGCTATAAAGGCCCTATCATTTCCAGAATTGGAGTTCATGGATTGTGGTCGCTGATTAATTCTTTTGGCTTCTTGAATTTACGAAGAAATTAACGGATAAACAATTACAACTTCCTGAGCATTAAAATAAAAATCCCTACTTTGAAAGATCCAAAAGAGGGGCCAACTGCACTCTTAAAATCCTTTGGATTAAATCAATAAAGATTGGATTTCAGGTGCAGTTTTGCGATAAAATTTTTAATATCAGGTAGTTTCAATCATTTTTAAAATTGTCCATTGGCCCTTTTATTTCCTGCAGGTTATCGGAAATGGTTTGTCCAAACGGGATATCTGAAGTGGTATTGTTGAATCCAGAGATAAGATTATTTTCACCTTCATCGATTATGCTTTCTCCTAAGTCTCCACCAACAACCGACCAATTTCGAGTTCCCCGGCCTAAAAGAACTGTTGTTACTGAATATTCTGAATTTGAGAAATTATTTCCAAGTATAAGTCCATTATCTGAATATATCTCTGCCACCTGGGGAAATATCCGAAGTCCAAACTCAGCTTCCCCTGTAAATTTATTATTACGTATTACCGCCCCACTTGCATTTAAACATGCAATAGCAGTTTTCATACTTCCTTCTGTGTGAATTTTGTTGTTTTTAACCTGCACCCACATGGGTAGTTCATTCTCATATTGAGTTCGACGGTTGTCGTTGATAAGAACTGCACCCGTAGAAGACGACACATTAAATGTGTTTTTCTCCACGTTACATACTGACTGAAAAACTTGTTCCATGTGAATCTGCGTAAAATAGGTGCCATTTACAATTTGCAACGGGAACCATCTTCCCTGA
Source organism: Maribellus mangrovi (assembly GCF_037646455.1). Classification (NCBI taxonomy): domain Bacteria; kingdom Pseudomonadati; phylum Bacteroidota; class Bacteroidia; order Marinilabiliales; family Prolixibacteraceae; genus Maribellus; species Maribellus mangrovi. Next base: position 1,058,400 of record NZ_JBBIXN010000002.1, read on the forward strand.
CCGGTAAATTCGTTTCCATACACCACCGTATTTAAGCTTACATTATGCCAGATGCCCAAATCACAGTTATCAAAAACATTGGTGCTCCCTTGAGAACCCACGATAACATTTCCTGCCCGAATTTCCTGCAGTAGCACACCATAGCCCCACCAATAAGGACCGCTAAAAGAACACCCGCTTATTGATATATCGATATCCGCACGAGGAACACTCTCAGGATCAGGTTCGAAAAAGCCTGACTCTGCCAATAATCCATTTAATACCCATCCTTCTGAAATAAACTCAACGTTATCAACCATTGCATTAACATATTCGTTTTCTGCAACATACTGGGCCGTAATAGAACAAAAAGCAAGCTGACCATGTATCCAGTCTATACTTCCTGAACTTAATGGTTTGTGAGGAGTATGAATTGTTAAATCGCGTACACAAACATTGCCCCCAATAAAGCATAATAAATTGGGTTTCAGGTCTTGACTGATCAAATCATCTACATTTAAGTCGGCAACGGTTGTAATTATGGTTTTACCCTTTCCTGCTCCTTTTAATAAACCGTGAAATTCAAAAACTTCAATTAAATTGATATGGTATTCACCTTCAACTAATTTAACTATCGAACCGGGTTCAGCAGCCATCGCATCGGCAAAAGCATTTTTCAGGTTTTCAGTGTCGTCAACACCGTTAGGTTCAACCACAAAGGTTGGTGCCGTCGATGCATTTTTCAGGTTCATTTCACCCGGGTCGTTTACCAGGGTTTCGTCCTTGCTACAGCCCATTATCAGGCCAAAGCAGGTAATAATTATAAATAATAATTTTAGTTTTTTCATTTTTTAAAATTTTTTCAACGTTAGAACTTCAGTATCATCCTGTAATTATTCATCGCATTCATGGCCAGGCCCAATGATAACAGATGACTCAGCGGCTCCCGGGCCACCAATTAGCTGGTTGGTATTATTTTTAATTTCTGAATTCGTTAAGTTATTTAACCAGATGGTGCAATTGAAGGGAGGTTGAGGAACTACGCCACAAAAGTCATTGTCTTTAATAATCCAGTTTTCTCCTCCGGTTATGGCTCCTGCCCCACCAATGCCACCAAACATACTACTTCCCACGAAAGTATTATTTTTAATCTCTACATTGTTTACATTTTGTATTCCTACTCCTAATCCTTGCTTATACTCAAAACAGATTCTGTTATCCTTAACAAATGAAACTCCGTCGACTCCATCCGGTATTTCTCCTGATATGCTTTGCTTTAACATGACAACACCAAGTTTACTATCCTCAATAACATTGTTAACAATTGTCCAACTATGGTTAAGGAAAGAGTAGACTCCATGAACGCAAGATTTTAAAGTGGAATTTTTTACAGTCACTGTTGCATCATCACCATAGAAACCAAAGGGTGTGATACACCCTGCCGCATTCTCAACATATACATTTTTAGCTTCAAAGCTTCCGTTTGAATATCCACAAGCGGCTAAGCCGTGAAAAATGCTGAAACCCTCATATGCATACTTTTCATCTTTTTCGCCAGTAATACAAAGATTTTTATAGAGAACATTTAAATTTATGGGATTTGCTAAATCATTATCCAGGTTAGTATAAAATACATTGATTGCCTGCAACGAATTAAATTCCATCTCTTTTTCTAAGCCTTTCCACCGCAGGTAATGGGTAGTTGGTTCACTTACAACAATCGACAGTTCTGATACCATTACAATTCGTTCATCGGTAGTAAAGTTATGTGGGAAACAAAACATAAAGCCCCCGTCATTCTCCTCGAATGTCCAATGAATTGGAGGGCATTCACTAACATCGAACAATTCTCCGGGCACCGTCTGAATAATTGTTTCATTCATCCCAGAACCTCTAAGTGTTCCATTAAAATCCCAGCGAATAATACTTTTGTGCAAATAAAAAAGCCCTTCGCCAAGTTGCACAACTTCGCCCGAACCCGCATTTTGTAGTGCTTCGTTAATGTTGTTCCAGTCTTCTTCAGCCTTGACAAGTACATCTGTGGCTGCACTTGGCATAACATTCGTTTTTGCTTTTTTAAGTTCTGGCTGAGAATCTTCTAAAAACTCATCGGTTTTTGAGCAGCCTATTAACAGGCTCATAGAAAGCAAAATAAAACATAGTCTTACAAGTGTTTTCATAATTGTAATTTTTGAAAGTTTAAAATCGATTTTGGAATTGATTTAATCTATATTCAATTTCGGGAAAAGCAGATGGTAGTGCATAACAGCTATGTTGATAGCTGTTTCAATTATGTTGTTTTTATTACAACTATGTTGATGGGGATTAAAGACACAGTTAGAATCTCTACTTTGCGTTTCGCTTATAATATGGAGTTAATCCGATATCATCCACAATTTTCAAAAATCGGGGATTGTCACGCAGTAAATCAAAATCGGGATTGGTAGCTATTAAATTAAAATAGTGGTAAAGTTTATGTTTTGCCTGCATATTTTTTTCAAGCCAGAAAACAGCTTCGTCCTTATTTCCCAACATGGCGTACCACCATGCAATAAAAAAGGGATGACCGCTTAATCCTTCTACTCGAATTGGATTATTTTTATTTACATCAATCATCCATTGGAATAGTCCTTCAATACCAGATTTGTCGTATGCCTGTTGGATTTGCGTAGTGTAATCATCGGTTTCAGAATAACGTTTAGCAATATATTTTAGCTTTTCTGCCATTTTTTCTCCTTTACCAAGTTTTGCATAATTTAGTACAAACAACCAATCATTACTACTAAAATTTGGATTATAATCGTACGCAATTGTACATGCCTCAAGGGCCTCTTCGTATTTTCCTTCGAAATAATAAATCCACGAATTCAAATTTTGAATAACCCAAAAATAAGGTTCCAGTTCTATAGCATGATTAACTTGTACCCGAGCTTCCTCGATTGGGCCAGTGATCATTAAATACTGAGCGTATGCCTGGCGCGATGATGCAATATTAGGATTTAAACGAATGGATGTTTTTAACTCCTTACCTCCTTCCTCAAAATTGCGTTGTCCCCAAATAAGAAAATCTCCAAGTACCTCATGTGCCTGCGCACAATCCGGATCAATTTCCAAAGCTTTCAAACTTAGTTTACGAGCATTTAAAAATCCTTCATTTGAATTTAGAAAGCCCCAGGCACTAAGACTAAACCACGCTTTTGCCAATCCGGCATATGCTTGAGCAAAATTTTCATCTTCAGCAATCGCTTTTTCGTAGTATTGAATACAGTTTGTTACTCCAACTCTGTCAAATCCTGAACGTTGCGGGCTATCGGCTTTATGATGTAAAAAACGAGCCTGTAAATAATAATTGTAGGCTTTTGAGTTTTGAGTCGGGATTTTCTGAATCTGTTTTATTTCGTCTTCCGAAACAGATGCTTTGATATTAGAAGCCACCTCTAATGATATTTCACTCTGAACTCCAATAAAATCATCCGGTTTTCGATTGAAACTATCAGACCAAACGTGATCCTCGCGGAAAGGGAATGCATCAATCAACTGGCAGCTAATCCTGATTTCATTTTCATGCCACCGTACACTTCCTTCAAGCACATATTTAACTTTCATCTTTCGCGCAATTTCTTTAACCGACAAGGAACTGTTCCGAAACTGTTCGGCTGAAGTTCGCGAAAGAACTCTTAAGCCTTCTATCATTTGCAGATCATCCAGAATATCTTCTCTGATTCCTTCTGTAAAGTGTTCGCTTTCGGGATTATTGCTAAAATTTTCGAAAGGCAAAACGATAATCGATAAATCGCGGCTAAAATAGAAGAACCAGGTGCCGGCTACCAAAATAATCACGAGACCAGCCAGCAGTATTAACTTTTTATACGCCGATTTTTTCCGTTTTAAAATTTGCTCATCACTCGATTTATCCGGGAAATCAGCAATTTCACTGTGTAATTCCGCTTCATCCGAAACGAACTCAACAAACCTGTTTTTTACCTCACCCGGTGTAAAACCATAGTGTTCGTGAAAACAATGACTAAAGTAGGCCGGACTGCTAAAACCAACATCATAAGCTACTTCCGCTGCCGAAATGTCATTTTCTTTAAGCAACTTCATTGCCTTCTGCAACCGGACGGTTCTGATAAACTGACTAATGGATTGACCTGTTAATGTTTTTAGCCTTCGATGAATATACGATCGGCTTTTACCATATTCCTGAGCCAATTCACTTACCCCAAAATGTTCATTCTTCATATTGGCTTCTACAATGGATGTCAAACGACTTAAAAAAGCTTTATCGTCAACGGAGTTGGAACTCATGGTTTGCGGTTGCTGATTTAATCTTTTTGCTTAATGAATTTACGAAGAATTTAACCGATAAGCAATTGCCGGTTCACTCGTAAGCAATAAAAAACCCCTCCTTCGAAAGATCCTAAAGGAGGGGCTAACTGCAATCCTGGAATTCTCTGGAATAAATCAACTAGGACCGGATTTCAGAAGTAAAAATTCGCTTACGAACGGACATTGATCCAATACCTGGAAAGCCCCAGTTTATCTACCACTACACGAAAACGAAGTTCATCATGCAGGTATTCAAAATCGGGATGAAAGAGAATCAGGTTAAAATAATGGTAATCCGGTCGTTTATAAGTGAGGTTCTCATCGAGCCAGTATAGTGCTTGATCGGTGTGTTTAAGAATGGCATTCCACCAGGCCAGGTAAAAGTAATCGCCGTTAAGGCCTTCAACTGCAATTGGATCAGATTTGTTAATTGCTATCATCCACTCGAACAATCCGTCAATCCCCTTTTTCTCGTAAGCTTCGTCGATCTCATTAGCTCGTGAACCGTTAGAAGAAAACTGCTTATCAATTTTTTTGAGTTGATCTCTTGCATTTTCTCCCTCATGAAGTTTCACATAATTCAAAAAAAATAACCACATATTGTCCGGGTAATTCGGATTATAATCATGAGCCTCATTTGCCACTATTAACGATCGCTTATAGTCTTTTTCGAAATAAGCGATCCAGGCATCCAAATTTTTTACCACCCAAAAATAGGGTTCCAATTCTACGGCTTTGTTTTCCTGTATGCGTGCCTCGCTGATGGGACCTGTAATCATCAGGTATTGAGCATACCACTGCCGCGAGGTGGCAAAATTGGGATTTAATTCAACCGATGTTTTTAATTCCCTGCCACCATTCTCAAAATCGCGTGCTGCCCAAACCAGGAAAGCTCCAAGTACAGCATGTGCTTCTGCACATTCGGGATCAATCTCCAAAGCTTTCATACTCATTTCCCGTGCCTTCAAAAACCCTTCTCTGTTGTTTATAAATCCCCATGCCGACAAATTGAAACTTGCATTGGCCAAACCTGCATATGCTTCAGCGAAATTTGGATCGGCCTCGATGGCTTTTTCATAATACCTAATGCAGTTACGCACACCTGACTGATCGAATCCCATTCGTTCCGGACTATTTGCTCTGTGCAGAAAGAAACGTGCTTTCAGGTAATTGTCGTAAGCTTCTGCACTCCGGGTAGAAATTCTTTCGATCCGTATCTGCTCATCTTCCGAAATAGCAGTTTTTAGATTATTGGCTACCTGCAGCGCAATCTGAGATTGAACGCCCATAATATCCTCCAAATTCCTGTCGAAATTATCCGACCACAAATGAACATCTTCCCTGGCATCGATCAACTGAACACTTATTCTTACTTTTCCATCCATCCTCCGAACGCTTCCCTCAACAATATACCTCACCTTCAATTTTTTAGCAATCTCCCGGATGGAATAATTATTTCCTATGAATTGATCAGTTGAAGTACGCGAAACAACTTTTAATGCCGTAATCCATTGCAGGTCATTTATAATATCTTCCCTTATCCCATCGGCAAAATAACGGGAATTATCATCAGAGCTAAGGTTCTCGAACCGAAGAATGGCAATGCTTAAATCACGGGGACTATGCACCATCCACCTGTCGATCACGAGCCATCCGGCGAGAACGACAACAACAAGCACCGCTGCAATACCAATTCGTTTAAGCAAAAATGAACGACCTGCCTTTACCAAAGTTCTCACTCCATTTTCATCTCTCTTACCCCCGTGTTGCAAATTTTTAAGATGCTTTTTCGATTCACCAGGCGGATAGCCGTAGTGTTCGTGAAAACAATGATTAAAATATGCAGGACTGCTAAATCCTACTTCGTAAGAAATTTCTGCAACTGTTTTACCATCCTGGCTCAACATTTCAAGCGCCTTTTGAAGGCGCTGTTCGCGGATATACTGGCTTACTGATTTCTGTGTAAGTCGTTTTAAATGCCTGTGAAGTGCCGACCGGCTTAAATCCATTGCCTCAGCAAGTTGAGCCACCCCAAATTTCTCGTTCTTCAGGTTATATTCAACAATTGATTCCAGCTGCTTTAAAAAGTGCTGATCATCAATGGATTTCTGATTCATTGGTTTTTACAGTAAAACATTAAACGATCCCCTATGTATAATTTACAAAATTTTGAACAGAAGTACAATCATTCGACTGAATGTTCCACACTACTAATCATCAGAAATAATATTGATAAATGTTCCAAAAGAATAAACGAATATGGGAATCAAATCTTCAACTAAAATGGTTGTTTTAGCTTGTGGTATTCTTTCATTGTTTTTTTTGAAAGGAACTTGCAAGCACACCTTTTATCTTCTATTTTTACCTCGCTACAAAAACAGAAATATGATACCCGATTTTGATCTGCTGAAATCCCAACTCGAAGGAGATCTGTTTACCGATAATGTGCAGCGTGTTCTTTATTCGACCGATGCTTCGCAATACAAAGAAATGCCGCTGGCTGTTACCCGTCCAAAAAATAAAGAAGACGTAAAGAAGATCATCAATTTTGCGCGTGAGAACGGTACCTCGATCATTCCACGGGGTGCCGGGACGTCACTGGCAGGTCAGGTAGTTGGACCGGGTATTGTGGTCGATGTATCGAAATACATGAACCGCATCCTTGAATTCAATGAGAAGGAAAACTATGTGCTTATCGAACCCGGAGTGGTACTGGCTGAACTAAATCAGTTCCTTGCCACATACGGTATGCAATTCGGCCCTGAAACTTCCACTGCCAACCGTTGCGTTGTGGGTGGGATGCTCGGAAACAACTCCTGCGGACTGCATTCGCTGGTTTATGGCAGTGTGCGCGAACATATTCTGGAAGTTGACGCTGTTTTATCTGATGGCTCTGAAACCGTTTTCAAGCCGCTGACAAAAGAAGAATTCAAGGCAAAACTAAACGGCAATCCAAATCAGCTTGAAAAAGCGATTTATGAGAATATAAATGAGCTGCTTACCGATAAAGCCAATCAAAAAGAGATACGCGGGCAATTTCCTGATCCGAAACTCACCCGCCGAAATATGGGTTATGCTATCGATGTGCTTCTCGATTCTGAAATTTATACCGATGGTGGTCCCACTTTTAATTTCAGTAAACTGCTGGCCGGTTCGGAAGGAACGCTGGCGTTTTCAACGAAATTAAAATTAAATGTCATTCCACTTCCTCCGAAATATAAAGGACTGGTATGTGCACACTTCGAAACGCTGGAAGAATCACTGCACGGCAATCTGGTAGCATTAAAATATAAACCTACGGCCATCGAGTTGATGGACGATCCGGTAATGCAGGCTGCCAAACAAAACCGCGAGCAAAATAAAAACAGGTGGTTTGTTAAAGGCGATCCGGGCGCCATGCTTATGATTGAGTTTTCGTTTGAAACAGAGGAAGAATTAACAAGCACTGCTGCCCGTTTGGAAAAGGAATTGAGCAAAGCAAAACTGGGCTACCACTACCCCCTTATTACAGGCGAAGACAAAATAAAGCGGGTTTGGTCCTTACGAACTGCGGGACTGGGATTGCTGGCCAACATTCCGGGCGACCGAAAAGGCGTTCCGGGTATTGAAGACACAGCCGTTCATCCGGAGTACCTGCCCGATTACATTGCCGACCTTAAAAAAGTATTGAAAAAACTGGGGCTCGAAAGTATTTATTACGCGCACATTGCTACCGGAGAAATTCATTTCCGCCCGCTTATCAATTTTAAAGATCCGAAAGATGTTGAGCTGTTCAACACGCTGATGAACGAGGTAGCCAAACTTGTTAAAAAATACCGCGGTTCGATGAGCGGCGAGCATGGCGACGGACGCGTGCGGGGTAAATTTATTCCTTTCATGCTGGGTGAGAAAAACGACGAATTGATCCGATCGGTGAAAAAAGCCTGGGACCCGGACAATATCTTTAATCCCGGAAAAATTGTGGAAACACCTGAGATCACTGAAAGTCTGAGAGTAATTCCGGGCAAAGCCATCCCTGATTACATTACGAACTTTGATTTCTCTGAAAACCGCGGCTATTTCCGAAGCATTGAGAAATGTAACGGATCGGGTGATTGCCGCAAAAGCGATAAAATTGGCGGAACCATGTGCCCCACTTTTATGGCTACCGGCGACGAAGATAAAACTACTCGAGGCCGAGCCAATATTTTGCGCGAGTTTCTGTACAACAACGAGAAAGAGCAAGCCTTCGATCACAAAGAGATCTACGATATTCTAGACCTGTGTATTTCATGTAAAGCCTGTAAAAGCGAGTGCCCGTCGAATGTTGACATGGCCAAACTCAAAGCCGAATTTTTGCAGCATTATTACGACATTCACGGCATTCCGATGCGTTCGAAACTGATCGCTTATCTCCCACGTTTGAACAAATTGGCCATGGTATTTCGTCCGTTCTCAAATCTGGTAATGAACCTATCATTCACAAAAAGTCTGATTGGTTTTTCAACCCAAAGAAATGTTCCGGAGCTGTCGAATATTACATTGAATAAATGGACCGGGAACGGAATACCAAAGCCCGAAACTTCGAAAGGAACCGTATACTTGTTTAACGACGAGTTTACCAATTACAACGAAAGCGATATTGGTATAAAAGCCATCCTGTTGCTCACAAAACTGGGCTACGAGGTTAAAATCCCGTTTAGCAAAGAATCAGGTAGAACCTTCCTCTCAAAAGGATTGGTAAGAACAGCGCAAAAAATAGCCAGCGAGAATGTTAGCCTGTTAAAAGACATTGTTTCTGAAGCATCGCCACTGATCGGTATAGAACCTTCAGCTATTCTGGCTTTCCGCGATGAATACCCCGACCTGGTTGCCGACAACTTGCAGGAAGCCGCGAATAAACTGGCAAAAAATGCTTTGCTGTTTGAAGAATTTATGGCTGCCGAGATCGATAAAGGCAATATCGATCAGTCACTTTTTACCAACGAAGAAAAACAAATTCTTCTTCACGGACACTGTCAGCAAAAAGCCGTTGCATCAACAGATCCGTCGAAAAAGGTACTGTCGTTCCCTAAAAATTATAGTATTCAGGAGATCCCGTCGGGTTGCTGTGGTATGGCAGGATCGTTTGGTTATGAAAAAGAGCATTACGAATTGTCGATGAAAATTGGTGCTATGGTATTGTTCCCTGCTGTGAAAAATGCCAACGCCGAAACGATCATTGCTGCTCCCGGAACCTCATGCCGCCACCAGATAAAAGACGGCACCGGAAAAAAGGCTTTGCATCCGGTGGAGGTGTTGTATGATGCACTGGTTTAAGGTAAAATCGCTCGAACTTCGTGTCCAATCCTTTGGATTTAATAAAATCAGACAAAACTATAAGATTGTTCTCTTTTGCTTATGTCAGATTCTAAACCTGAATTTCAATTCGATTACCCCATCCCTAAAGGGAGCGAATTGATTCTGTCTTCACCCTTTAGGGTAAGCGGTAAAAAGACAGAATTAATTTGCAACTATTAAATAACCGTATATCCCAAATTTTAATATCCAATTTCCAATGTAGAAATTTCAACTAAGTAGAATCGTTGAATATTGAATATTGAGCATTGATTATTGGATATTCTCCTCTCCTGCTTATCCATGAAACGGATTGCTTCTCCCGATTACTCGGGATCGCAATGACTGGCATTTTTTAATTCGAACGGGCAGCGGACAATGCATATTATCTTTTAACGAAACTGTCGCTATCCGCTGCCGGGGGTCCTCTACTTTATCGTCTTGGCGAGGAATCCGTCAGCTGACGGAGACCAAGCCATCTTTATTATGCCCTGGCACGTGCATCATATTTTAAGTACATGTATAACAGATTGCTTCCCCCTCCTGCGTCGTCATCGCAATGACACCCAACTTACCACAAAACTGGCAGCGGACAAGGCGTATTAGCTTTTGACAAAACTGTCTCTGTCCGCTGCCGGATGTACCCTATTATCGCGTCATGGCGAGGGATCCGTCAGCTGACGGAGACCGAAGCCATCTTTATTATGCCCTGGCACGTGCATCATAATTTAAGTACATGTATAACAGATTGCTTCCTCCTCCTGCGTCGTCATCGCAATGACCTTCTTTTAACCTATGAACTGGCAGCGGACAAGGCGTATTAGCTTCTGACAAAAAGGTCGCGGTCCGCTGCCGGATGTACCCTATTATCGCGTCATGGCGAGAGTTCACCCAAAAATTTTGGGCACAATGAGGCGATAACAGAGATGCTGAAAGAAGTTCAGCATGACGACTCAAGTAATGTCTTGCAAAGAATCTTATGAACGTCTCCCTGAACTTGTTTCAGGGTCTGGAAATGAAATCTGTCATTGGCGAGCGAGTGAAACAAACGAAGCCATCTGAATACGTTTTCAAAATTACACTGGTAAATAGTTCTCCAAAAAACACTTAAGTGAACAGACCCGAACATCTTCTCGCAATAAATAATTCCGCGAATCAGGTGTAATGATAAAATTATTTTTGCAGCCAATAGTCTGAATGGCCAGCGTATTGCCTTTCGATAGCTTAGGAGTGGCTGTATATTTAATTTCAGCCGTTGCAACCACTTCAATACCCTTTTCAAATATCAAATCAATTTCTGACTGATCTTGTGTTCGATAAAAAGATAAACGAATCTGGGTGCTAATATTATTCCGTATTTGTTCAATTACATATCCTTCCCACGACATTCCCAATGCTGCGTGAGATACGAGTTGTTTATAATCATTAATTTTTAAAATATAATGTAGGATTCCTGAGTCTCTGATATAAATTTTGGAAGATTTTACGAGTCGTTTCTTCGTATTTACAAAATAGGGAGGCAATGAAACTAACATGAATGCATGCTCCAATATGTTGATTATCCTACGTACGTTAAATACAGAATAATTTACAGCATTGGCAATGGTAGAATAATTCAGTATTTGTCCATGAAGACTTGCTATTATCCGAATTATTCTTTCTACCCTTATTGGATCTGATTGAAATCCCAGATTCGGTAAGTCCCGCTCAATATAAGTTTTTACAAAACTTTCGTGCCATTTGTTTGCAAAGAAGATATTTCCAGACAATAAAGCTTCCGGAAAACCGCCCAAAATCCAATGCTTGTTCATTGGAATTTCCTGAGGTAATTCTGTCAAACTAAATGGCATTAATTCCAGGTAACTGATCCTTCCTGCCAACGACTCAGAACTGTCCCTTATCAATTCCGGCGATGCCGAACCAAGAATAATAAATCTTCCCGGGTTTCGGTCTCTGTCAATCAACGAACGTAACAATGGAAATAATGCTGGCATGCGCTGAATTTCATCAATAATGACACAATTATCGGATTGTTCCTTTAAATACAATTCAGCTTCATTCAGCAAAGTATAATCTTCAGAACTTTCCAAATCAAGATAAATAGTCTCCTTTGGAATAAGTTTCATAAGCTCTTTTACCAAGGTTGTTTTTCCAGCTTGACGGGGACCAATAATTCCGATTACCGGAAAAAATGTCAACAGTTTCAGTGCCTCTTCTTCTATTTTCCTGTTTATATACATACTACAAATATATACATTATTCCTGCATTTTTTATATCTAATATTATATTTACAGGGATATTGACAATAACATTTGTCTTCACCCAGCCATTCTACTGACTTCTGACGATTGAAGGATCAACTGGTTAATACTCATGGTTTTCAGTCAACTAAAGAGCCCGCTTATCCTTTACACGACTCATGAAGAAGAGGAGATTGCTTCCTCCTCCTCCGTCGTCTTCGCAATGACCTTCTTTTAACCTATGAACTGGCAGCGGACAATGCGTATTATCTTTTAACGAAACTGTGACTGTCCGCTGCCGGATACTATCCTCGATAAAACGTCATGGCGAGGGAGTAAAGCGACCAAAGCCACCTTTCTTATGCTCTGGCACGTGTATATTAACTCAAGTACTAGTAGAAGAGATTGCTTCTCTCCGTTCGCAATGACTTTCCTTTTAGCAAATGAACTGGCAGCGGACAATGCATATTAACTTTTAACAAAACTGTCGCTGTCTGCTGCCAGATACTATCCTTTATAAAGCGTCATGGCGAGGGAGCAAAGCGACCGAAGCCACCCCATCTCCTTTTGATAATTCTGGCTTTATTCTGTCGGAATTTGAGCAAAAACCGGGTTCCAAACCTATGCTCAATAGCGTATTTTTTATGTAATTATGATCAATTGAAAGTAATAAATCACAAATTATTTTTCATTTTGGTACAAGTGATACCTTATTTCATACCTAAAAATAGCGCTTTTATACATTTTGACCATCGTTTTCTCATAATGGGACATCATTGTATATGAACCTATTATAATTATTCATAAATTACATATGTGATTTGTGATAAAAAATTAGGGTTTCTTCACCAATCACAGAATTTTTCTTTTAAACTGAACATATGGAAAGTACTAATTTCTTTTCCATTAGCAGATCTACCTCTTAAAGTTAGTTCAACTAACCAAAGGGTAAAATTACATGCCATTGCTGTGGACGGCAGTGTCTTGTAATTGTGTCCAAACAAATCCCGCTTTATCTTACAAACCCCGTGTAATCTTACAAACCCCGAGTAATCTTACAAACCCCGAGTTCTTATTTATGCGCTGTGTGTTTATGCCTTGCCACGTGGCCGGGCTAACCTATATATATGCCAAAATTTTAAAAAGTATAATAACCTTAAAAACAAACAAGATGAAAAAACTTTACCAAACTTTTAGTACATCCCGCGCAGTGCTGATGGTGCTGCTGATGGGGATCTTTCTGCTGGAAACAGCAACTACAATTAACGGACAGGTTGATGGGAATTATTCCTTGAAGACGGACTATCTAACTGATCCAAATGATGAGTATTATGATTCATTTACAAAATACTATGGGCAGGCTAGTGGCACCTGTGATGTTGAACAGGTTTGGGCAAAATTAATTACCAACGGATCTGGTGAACCAACTGCTATTCAACTCGGATTTCAGAACGGGAACAATGGTGCGGCAATATTCAGAATATATCTGGATACAGAACCAGGAACCGGTTTAACCGTGGATACTGATCTGAATCCTGATTTCCCTGTTTCTGGTGCTGATTATATCTTACAAATAGGTGTTGGAGATAATGGAAATTTCAAAGTTTTTGATGAATATTTAACCGAGATTACTGATGATACTGGTATATCTGGAGTTGCAGGAGATTTTGAAAATCCAGGTGATGGAGAGTTTTTTGAAATTTACATTCCTTTTGAAGATATAGGATTTGATATCTGTGATCCTTCAGGAGTAATAAATATAGCCGAATATGTCGCGGTAAGTGGAAATAGTATCGGTTCCAACCGATGTGGTGTTGACACACTTTCCCTCCAGATTGGAGTAGGTGGAATGGTAACACCCGACATAGAAATCTGCTCGGGTGAAATCCCAGGGAAATTATCATTAAATGGACAAAAAGGAACCGTTTCTAAATGGCAATATTCAACCACTAATGACGATCCTTGGAACGATATTACTAGTGGAATTGAAGGAACTTTTAACGTTGATTTAACAGAGTTTACACCATCTGAACCATTGACGGGAACAACCTATTTCAGGGCAATGGTTGCCGTTCCTGGCTGCGAGGAGGAAGATTTGCTTCCATCTCTCCCAGCAACAATAACAGTAGTACCCGGACCTACTATAACTGGTCAACCACAAGATTTTAATCTTACTTATAATACGGATGGAACTTATGCTACTGCAAACGCTACCTTTAATGTTAGTGCTACCGGTGATGGTATTTTATCCTACCAATGGCAAGTTCAGGAACCGGTTGGTGCAGGCGAAACTCCTACATGGGTTGATTTGGATGGTGAAACCAGTTCATCGTTGACCATTGAAAATGCTCAAAACTATGAAACTTATGCTTATCGTTGTATTGTTAGTATTGTGGATGGTTGTGAAACTCCAAGCGAAACTGCAACTATTTTACCGCCTGCTTCTTGTCCTCAACCAGTAATAACATCAGGGCCATTAAGTTTAAGTAATGTTTGTATTAATAGTACAGCAAGCTTTTCGGTAACTGTTCAGGGTAGTGCAGCTTCACACGATTTCCAGTGGTACAAAGGTACTCCTCCTACCGGAACATTAATTGTTGGTGCAACTAGTGCTACTTATACAATTTCATCCGTTAGTATAGATGATGCTGGTAGTTATTATGTAATTGCAACCAATGCCTGTGGACAATCTGTAACTTCCAGTGCGGCAACTTTGAGTTTGGATGACACTCCCCCTGTTGTTGATATAGCAAATGGTTCTGAAACAGTTGAATGCCTCTCTGCTGCATCTCCACCAGATCCTATTCCCACAGCAACAGATGTTTGTGACGGGACCATCCAGGGAGTATTGGTTAGTACTGTAGATTACGTAGATGGAGTTGAAGGAACAATCACCTGTGAAGGTACACGGGTATATACATATTCCTACACTGATTTAGCAAATAATGTCAGTTACTGGACTTATACTTACACCGTAGACCGTACTATTGATCCTGCTGAAGTGATTGCAGAAGGACAACAAGCTGTTTCTACTTCAAGCACCGTCGAATGTGAAGCTGGAGCTGTAGCTCCTACACTGCCAACAGTGGAAGATGTTTGCGGTACAAC
>NZ_JBBIXN010000002.1:1073468-1173778 GCF_037646455.1 Maribellus mangrovi
CCGGATTTGACGGTTGTGAAGGTGCAATTACATACACCTACACCTGGACTGACTGTGCCGGACTCGATTTCGAATGGACTTATACTTACACCGTAGATGATAATACAGCACCAGAATTAGTTTGTAAAAATGTAACGGTTGATTTAGATGAAAATGGTGAAGCATCCATTGTTCTGGATGATGTATTTGTAAGTGCTTCAGATAATTGTGGCGGTTCCGTAACACCATCACTCGTTGGACCATACACTTTCGGCTGTAGTGATGTTGGAGATAATACAGTAACTGTTTCCGCTACCGATTGTGCCGGAAATATTGGTTACTGTTATCCAACTGTAACTGTAAACCCAATAGAAGTTTGTGGCGATTACACAGGAACACTGTTTGCCAATACCGAAATAGACAAGGATGAGACTGAATTAGCACCAGCATTAATTACAATTAATGTTACATTCCCGGCAAGCGAACTCATTTGTGGTCCTTGCGGCCTTGAATTGACTCTAATCCCCGATGGAAAGGCAAAATTAAAACCTGGTGATAATCCAGGTTGGACAGTGGCCACCCCATCTGGCTGGACGTCGGATGATGGAATTTGGACCACAGAGTTTGATGAAAATGAAGATCCTGTGTCTTACACGTATACAAAAGTTTGTAACGTAAGTCTGGAGGAAGTTGATTACTCCGATGTACTCCAATTAACATGGGAATTTGCAGAAGGATGTAGTTATACAATTAATACAAATGTTTGTGATAACTTAATGTTAATCACTGTTTCGAAACCTTCCGATGACTTTGTAACTGGCGGAGGATATCTACTATTGGAAAATCCGGATCCGCGCGGAGAATTGGCTGGCTCAATTGGCACTAAAAACAATTTCGGATTTAATGTAAAATGGGCCAAAAACTACTCCCGGTTAAAAGGGAATATTAACACTATTTGGAGGGTTACCAATGAGTACGGAGAGATTATTCATATGTACCAGGCCAGGTCAAATAAACCTTCTACATTGATTATTACTGAACAGTTTACAGATCCAGTCGATCCATCCAAATTAACAGGATATCGTGTAGATTTAATATTTAGCAATGTAAATATTATTGAACTTAAAGGTATTTACGGTGGAGGGGCAGGATACATTATCATGACCTTCTATGACTGGGGCGAACCAGGCTCAACCAATCCGGCACAACCACAGCCAGATCTATTTGGATTTGCCGTACTGGATAATAAGGACAATCTACTGTATGCAACCAACGATTTTGACTATGACAGAATATTGCCAGGATATATGGTTGATGATGAATCGTACCCTGTGTTATTGCAAGATTTAACAAAGGGAAATACACAAGTTCATGCTGGACCTACCAACCAGGAAAAAGCTGCTGAGATTACCACAGCTATAGAACCGGGAATGGTTGAAGGCGCGGAATTAAAAGTTTACCCGAACCCATTTAGCGAGAGGGTACGTTTTGAGTTTGTTTCGCCGGTAGCCACACAGGCTAAGATTGATGTCTACGACATGACCGGCCGCCACGTACAAACCATTTTCGACGACTTTGTGAAAGAGAACACCAGGTACAATGCGGCGTTTAAACCCGAAGTTAGCGTAAGTGGCATGTACTTCTACCGCATGCAGCTTGGCGATGCGATCTATAACGGCAAAATGATATATCAACGAAAATAAAAATATCGTTTGTTGTGCTCAGGTGAAATAAAAACATCTGAGGGACAATAAACCGGCAGGCAGTGGCCTGCCGGTTTTTTTATGTTTTGTTTATTTAAACCAATCAACAACCTGAATGAATTATCACACTGATTTGATGACACTTATATTCTGGATTCGCCTTTCATGCATTTTCAGCACATTCTCAAAAATGGAATAATAAGCTAAAATGTTGAAAATTTACATAACATTCTGTTTTGTAACTACAGCAAACCAAGGCAAGGCACGGCATCTTACGTTTTTTCATTTTGGGACAGCATTGATTACCAGCCTATTATAATATTTCGTAATTTTCGTACTGTTAATTGAGGATAAAAAATAAGGGTCTCTTCTTTTAACACCACTTACTTTTTAAACTGGAACCGATGGAAAAATTCAACATTTTCTTTCCTGGTTTTGTGTATTTACGCCTTGCGGAACAATTTTGTCTGCATGGAATACCGGACGCTCTTAATTTTTCAAGGGACGCATTCAAATTACTTTAATTTAAAAACCTATATTCTATGGACACGCGCTGAAAACCTCTAACTCATTACAACACAATACCCATTCACAAGAACCGACAGAATCGATACTATTGATTCAACGACGAATATTATGACAAGTATTTAACCAATACAAAAATACCTTAACTCAAAACAAACAAGAAATGAAAAAAATCTACAAAAAATTACGAACGACCCGAATGGCAATGTTATTGCTGTTAATGGGGATCTTTATTTTGTCAGCGAATATGAGCTTCGCTAAACAAAATAAAATTGATAGTGTGGCTATTGGTCCGCAACAAGGATATGTTTTACCCGGGGAAACCGGATCAGTTACATATCTGGTAACCATATACAGAGCCAAAGATCCCGGAAACAACGGGGAACTCAATATTGGACTATGTCTTAGAAATGGAGACGGCTCGCAAATATTCAGTCATGACAGTATTTCCTACTCCTTTGATCCTGCAGTCCCGGTAATGCTCTGGGGGCAGAATATTAAAGATAGTGTTGTGACTACTACATTGACTATTCATGTTGACTCTGCAATGAACAACACAACCGCTGTTGAATTTGGAGTAAGAGCCTGGTACCCGGCAACAACGAACGACGGTTGCAATATCGCAATCGGAGATTTCGAAGAAGCTCTAACTGGAATCTTCCAACTTGGAGTTCCTCCGGCAATTGTTTGTCCGGCGAATATTACACAAGACACCGATGAAGGCGAATGTGAAGCTGATGTTTCATACTCCCTGAATTATATCTCCGATACAGATTTAACACTTACCGAAGGGCAATATCACGGAATTCCCGAACCTGACATTTATTATTCTTTAGATGGAACAAATTATCTTCCTGGTGATGGCAGTGGATTAACCTATCTTAAAGGAACAACCACTGTATATTTAAGAGCTGACAACGGATTAGGCCAAGCAGCTGAATGCAACTTTGATATTACGGTAGAAGATAACGAAGCACCAACCTGGACAACCGGCTCTCAGGAACTGGACACTATGCTTGCCTGTGACGATGATGAAGGTTTGATTCTTGCTCAATCATGGGGACCAGCAGCCACCGATAATTGTGGGGTCACAAGCATCGATAAAACTCCCGGAGCTTTTATTCCTTCGCAGGAATGTCAACAATCAGGTACGATTACAAATACCTGGAAAGCAACCGACAGTAGTGGAAATACAAGTACGGTTTTTACCCAGGTAATTACAATTGTTGACACAGTTGCACCCGTTTGGACTACTGAGGAATTCGCACTCGACTCAACTTTAGCTTGCGACGATGGTGATGGTTTAACATTAGTACAAGGTTGGTATCCTGTGGCTTTGGATAATTGTGATGCTGATGTATCCAATATTTTAAAAGTCGCCGGCAATTTTGTTCCATCACTGGAGTGTGACCAATCAGGTTCCTACACTAATACATGGACCGTTACAGATGATTGCGGAAATACAAGTGCAATTTATACCCAGGTAATTACCATAATTGATACAGTAGCTCCTGTATGGACAACGGAAGAATTCGCGCTCGACTCAACTCTGGCTTGTGACGATTCTGAAGGATTGACCTTAGTGCAGGGATGGTTCCCGGTAGCCGTGGATAATTGTGATGCAGATGTTACTGATATTGTAAAAGTCCCCGGAGAATTTGTTCCTTCCCTTGAATGTGACCAGTCTGGAAGCTACACCAACACATGGACCGCGACCGATGACTGCGGAAACACAAGTGCTGTTTATACCCAGATAATTACCATTATTGATACAGTGGCTCCTGTATGGACAACGGAAGATTTCGCGCTCGACTCAACTCTGGCTTGTGACGATTCTGAAGGATTGACCTTAGTGCAGGGATGGTTCCCGGTTGCCATGGATAATTGTGATGCAAATGTTACTGATATTGTAAAAGTCACCGGTGAATTTGTTCCATCTCTTGAATGTGACCAGTCTGGAACCTACACCAACACGTGGACCGTGACTGATGACTGTGGGAACACAAGTGCTGTTTACACACAAATAATCACGATTGTTGATACAGTTGCTCCGGTTTGGATTACTGAAGAATTCGCGCTCGATTCAACTTTATCGTGCGATGATGCGGAAGGACTGACTTTAGTGCAAGGATGGTTCCCGATTGCCATGGACAATTGCGATGCTGATGTAAGTGATATCCAAAAAGTAGCTGGTGATTTTGAAGCCTCAGCTGAATGTCCTCAATCAGGTATTTACAACAATACCTGGACGGTAGCTGATGATTGCGGGAATATAAGTACTGTGTTCAGCCAGTTAATTACCATTATCGACACTACTCCACCAACACTTTCTCTCCCCGAAGTTGATGAGTTCTACCCTACCGATGAAGCCACACGCTGCGAAGGAACTGAACGTTCTTTCGAAGCCACTGCAGTTGATAATTGCGGAGAGGCGACTGTTACCTACAAAGTGGGTGCTGATACAATAGAATTCCCTTATTTCTTCGAAGTTGGGACAACAACTGTTAAGGTAATTGCCGAAGACGAATGCGGAAATGCTGCAATAGATAGCTTTAATGTTGTAGTAAAAATACCTACAACTACCGAAGCCTTCGTTAGTGCTGAAGCAGCTCGATATTGCGATGAAGTAACACTTTATGCTGAAATCGACGGCGAATGTCCGGATAACAAGTTAACCGGAAACGTCGACTTCTACCTTGATGATACCACATTTGTTGGAAGTGCTCCAGCTTATCCGATTCCCTTAGGCGAAGCCGGTTATGGAAAACTTCGTGCCACTCTCATCTACAAGATCAAGGTTATTCCTGAGGCTAATTATGACAGTGATCCAAGGACCGTCACCGCTGAATTTATGCCGACCTCTGAATATTATGCCGGCAGCGAAGACGATACCACATTATTGATCTACCCACGTAAAATTGATCCGTTCGTGGCTATCTCAGGATTCTACACTGACAATATGCTGGCCTGGACCACCGGACCAAATTCTTCATCGGGAACCATCACAATGGCAGCCATCATGAAAGACAACAATGATCCGGAAGGTGATTTAAGAGGTGCAGATGTTACTTTCTGTTTTGTAGAAATCGAAGGACAAGATACTACTTACAAAGCAATACCAAGTGCTAAAAAACTTCCTGCCGGTTTAATCAATATTCTGGATGGAACTTATGGTGCAGCCAGTGCCGATGTTCAAATCGATATTCGTAAAGTAGAAGAAATAAAGATCGGTGTGATACTTTCTGGCGGATATATAAATGATCCGGCAGCAGATCCCGCGATTGCAACTGTTTCACTTGCCAAACCTACTGCTGATGGAACAGCAGAAGGAGAAGGAGAACTGGCGAACACCAATTCTGAGGGAATGATAAAAGGCGCGTCAGAAGAAACAACCTCTTTTAATTTCAATGTTGAATACAATAATAAGCAGACGAATCCGCAGGGAAGCATGACAATTGAAGTGAAAAGCTGGTACAATCCGGATGGAACACTTGACGGAGAATTGCATACTTACGTCATCGAAAGCAATGCCATCAACCTGTTTGCCATAGGACCAAATTCAGAATTTCCTCTTGCTGACAACCAGGCCATTTTTGATGCGAAAGCTAATATCTCAGAAAAAATGGACGATGGAAGTACCGTTGAGATCGATGGCAACTCACCATTGCATGTAACATTTATTGATGGGGACTTTGATGGTCGTGAAGGACTCGATTCTATTGGAATTACTTATTACCGGAAAGACGGTGGTGTATGGTTCTCAAGCTATTGGGACTGGTCAGCTGTTGGAGTTCTTGAAAATCCGGTTACCCTTGACCAGGAAGTGAGTGGTGAAATTACAATCTGGAAGGAAGAAGCAGAAGTCGAAGTTCAGGCAAGCTCAAAAGGCAACAAAAACAAATCCGCGTTTATTCCAAGCGATTCTCAAATAGCAATCGATGGACCGGATCTAAAAGTTTTCCCAAATCCGTTTAAGGATCAGGCACGTTTTGAATTTGTTTCGCCGGTTGCTGCTCAGGCAAAAATCGACATTTACAATCTGGCCGGACAAATGGTTCAAACTATTTTTGATGAATATATTGAGGAGAACACGTACTACAATGCCGAGTTTCAACCTGTAAATCAAGGCAGCGGTTTATATTTCTACAAAATGCAACTTGGTGATCAGCTATACAACGGCAAACTGGTTTATAAAAAAGAATGATTAATTGAACTTAACTGAATTGATGAAAACCGGCAGGATTTATTTCTGTCGGTTTTTTTGTGCCAGCCTTTACACCGAACAATAAAGTTGGTCATTATTATTCTTACTAAGACTGATTCCAAATATTAATAAAGCCCACTAAATCAAGAACAATTACACAAAAACACCGTAACTTCAATAACAAACAAAAGATCATTAATAAACCAAACCGTAATACCATGAAAAAATCAACTTTAGTAACAATAATGGCAGTAATATCACTGCTAGCTATTGCTGTGATTGTACCCACAACAATTGATGACTTTTTCCTACCGGGTTCTCAAGTCGGACAATCAGGAAACCTTGAAACACCCGACCGTTGCGACAATTGCCACGGAGGCTACGATCAGACTGTAGAACCTGCATTTAATTGGCGGGGAAGCATGATGTCGCAAGCTGCCCGCGATCCCTTATTCTATGCTTGCCTGGCAATTGCTGAACAGGATGCACCCGGCGTTGGTGATATGTGTCTGCGTTGCCACACACCCGACGGCTGGCTCAACGGACGTTGCGAACCCACTGATGGTTCGGCACTCAATCAAAACGACCGGGAAGGTGTACAATGCGATTTTTGCCATAAAATGCTTGATCCAAGAGCCTACGCTTCCAATCCTTACGATGATGAAACTGTTCCTGATGATATAAGAGCGGCCTATAAAAATGAAACATGGCCGCAGGACCAGTCATATCTTGCCGATATCATTCCTCTTCCGGGATCACCCGGAAACGGGATGTACGTGGCTGATGCCAACAATGCCAAACGTGGTCCGTTTGCAGATGCAACAGGAAGGCACCATATGTTCGCGTCACCATTTCATTCGCGCAGCGAGCATTGTGGCACCTGTCACGATGTGAGCAATCCGGAGTTAACGAGAATTTCAACGCAAACCAATGAATATATCGCAAATGCTTTGGGAGTAGAAGCTGAAGATTTTAATGTCAGGTTTATGTTTCCGATCGAACGCACCTACAGCGAATGGTTAGCCAGTGGATATGCAACAGGGATAGGAGTGGAAGAGACAAAAACCTGCCAGGATTGCCACATGCATGATGTTACCGGTAAAGGTGCCAAAATGAAAGATGCCAGGGTTCGGACAAACCTCCCGTTACATGATATGACCGGAGGTAACACCTTTGTTCCCAACCTGGTTAAACAGCTATATCCTTCTGAAGTAGATGCAGATGCATTGGATGCTGGAATTATAAGAGCAACCAACACACTGAGGTCGGCTGCTGAAATGGATCTTACCTCTCTAAATGGTGAAGCGATCGTCGTAGTAACAAATAAAACCGGACATAAATTACCTACAGGTTATCCGGAAGGAAGGCGAATGTGGATAAATGTATTGTTTTACAATGCTGACGGAGCTGTTATCAAAGAATCAGGTACATACGATAATTCAACCGGAATTTTAGCAGAGGATGACGAAATTAAAATCTACCACTGCGAACCCGGTATAAGTGAAGCTATGTCCGATATAACAGGAATTCCTGCAGGTCCATCTTTTCACATGGCACTTAACGATATGATCTATCACGATAACCGGATTCCACCCGCAGGATTCACCAACTCCGACCTTCTGGAGAAACAATCTCCAGTAGTTGATCATGATGGTGTTGTCAGTACAACGATGTATCCTGACGGTCAAAACTGGGACAGTACCCCTTATTCGATACCAGATGGAACAGCAAAGATTGTCGCCAGATTATACTATCAAACAGCGTCAAAAGAATTCATTGATTTTCTTGCCTCTGAAAATAAAACCAACACACGTGGAACTGAGATCCTCAGTTTATGGGAAAACAATGGCAGATCTGCCCCCGTTTTAATGAATGAAAAATCTGTGCTGTTAAGTCCTCCTGTTGCCGATTTCACTGCATCTCCTACTTCAGGAAAAGCTCCACTGACAGTTAGTTTTACAGACGCCAGTTCAAATGCTCCTACAACATGGAATTGGGATTTTGGTGATGGAGAATCGTCCACTGAACAAAATCCAACTCATGAATACACCACTCCCGATACTTACACTGTTTCGCTAATTGTAACAAATGACAACGGAAGTAATATCGAAACTAAAACAGATTACATAAATGTTCTAGACAATTCAGGACCTGATTATATTACGGCTTTGTTTGGCCCCTGGGAAACGATCAACTTGTCAAAAGGGGAAAAACAGTACTCAGTAATAGTTACGGTGGATCCTGTTGTGGAGGGAGCCGCAGTTACCGGTTATTTTGATGGCGATTCGCCTAAATTCTTCGAAACAGACAACAATGGGCAAGTAACAATTGAATCTCTTCCGTTCAAAGGAAGTGTTTCATGGTGTATTCATATTACTGATATAATTGCTGATGGTTATGATTTTGTGGAACCTGTTTCTGATTGCACGATAAAGAGTGCAAGAATACTTGCTGATCAATCGGTTGGGAATGGCATCAACGTCTACCCCAACCCGTTTACCGATAAACTCGTTTTCGAATTTACTCGCGAAAATGATGAAAAATGCCTCATCGAAGTATTTGATGTTTCCGGACGAAAACTTGATGTTGTATTCGACCAAATAATAAAAGCCGGGCAAAAATACAAAGTGGGGTATGATGCAAACAAAGTTTCTGCCAACATGCTGTTTTATCGCATGCAATTTAACAATGAAGTAATCAACGGAAAGGTAGTTCATCAATAAAAATCAAAACTGTTAATAGTTAAAAGGCGCGCTCTTGTGCGCCTTTTTTATGTTTACCTTAACCTGAAAATTAAATAAGACAGCTCTAGTAATGCCAGAAAAGAAATTAACAACAGATATTTTTGATTTCCTCAAACTTCAAGGCTACAAAGCGATTGAGAGGTTTTTAACATCAGACCAAGCGTTTTAAGGTTTTATAGTTAAAAACTTTTATTTAACTGATTGATACGCATTTAAGAAATAACCTATATTGAAACACATTTTGAAAGAAACGGACACCGCCCGTGAGAGGCGAGAACTGAAATTACAAAAGTTATTGTCTTCGTTTTAGGACGCTTTGAAAGACGACTGTTGGCATCAATCATTTCGGAACCAACAGCAAAACTTCTGCATTAATTATCAACCCCTAAAAAAATTCGGATGATCCAATACCAACCGGCTCAGCTGAAAACAATTTATTGAATTGAAAAAACACAACAAAATTTAAATCAATGAAAACTAGTATCTTATTAGGGGTGATGTTAGTAGTGGGAAGTTTATTCTGGAGCTGTAACAGCGACCAGATTTTACCAGACTACGAAGGAGAAATGCTAGCTGTAGCGGCAGACTTAAACCAGGAAATCGTCGGATTGAAAAGTGGCGAGGCAGGGATAATGAGTATCGATGATCCGCAATCATTCCCTGTGCTACATAAAGGTGAAGAAGTAGGTACGATGAATGTAATGCATAGCTATAACTGCCTTGTTGTAGTTTTTCTGGGCAACCAGAATCATTCCATCGACCGGGTTCAACTTTGGGTAGGTACCAATATTGAGGAGGTCCCCTCAAATCCGGTAAATAAACCTACTCCTGGCAGATTTCCGTTCAAGAACTTCGGTTTCAACAATTTTATTTTCCTGATCCCACAAGATCAAATTGCAGAAGATTATTTTTTATCTGAAGGTGGCCCCGTATTTCTGGTGGCTCACGTCGAAACAAGTAACCGACAAACAGGTAAAAGTGAATCGTCCTGGAGTGAAGGAGAAACACTTAGTCCTAAAAGCAATGCAACAAGCACCAAATATTTGCCTGATACGCCCACCTTAAGCGGAGGCTGTTTCCCATTTCCGGCATACTGCGGAACAATGATGAACAAAGCGTTCTATCTTGATCCTACAGATGTTGTTGACCAAAGGATTGTAGCTAAAATTGGGGAAAACAATTGGTTAGATATTGGTTATTTAAGCTTCGATTCAGGAAATATCATATTCAATTTTGATCAGGAGTGGATGTTTACTACTCTTGTTGAACCCGAAGTGGTTGTTACCGGTTACAATGAATTAGGTACAAACGGACAACTAATTTATTCAGGGATTCCGCTTTCACCGGAGCGGCCAATTTATTACTATTATGGACCGTTAGAAGGTTACAATTATTATACAGTAGAACTAAACGTGCAATACTGCTACTAAACAAGTTGTTGATAAATTTGAGTGGGATTGAGTGAAGGGGAATAGGAAAAGGCTGCTTTGGGCAGCCTTTTTTTTCTGTTCTAAACCAAACAATCCTTCGTTTGTTTGAAGGGAATAAAACAAATGCCATGAATTTCTGGGACGAACGATACGCTGCAAAAGAATATGCTTACGGCGAGACACCCAACGAATTTGTAAAAACGCAACTTTCGAAAATACAACCGGGAAACATTCTCGGCCCTGCCGAAGGCGAAGGCCGAAATGCGGTATATGCCGCCACCCAAAACTGGAAAGTAAGTGCTTTCGATCCTAGTAGCGAAGGCCGTAAAAAGGCCCTTCAGCTGGCTAAAAAACACAATGTAAACATCGATTATCGATTTGCCACTTACGAAGAAGTAAATTTTCAGACCGAAAATTTTGATTGCATCGTTTTGATTTTTGCTCGTATGCCTCCTTCTACTGAACCGATTTTAATGGCACATGTAATCTGGTAACAAAAATATCTTCCGGGCAATTTATATTACCAAACACAAATGAATTCATTGGAATGATTAAATACAACAGCAATTTTGTAAGATTCTTCAGGACTCGATACGTGAAGAGACTAATCCTAATACAAGTAATTTGGGATGTGATTCACCTGCAGGCCCGATCAAGCTATTCAGCGATTTTATTCCGGAGAATTTTGCATAGATCAAAGAATTAATTCAAATTTTTACCTTAATTTTAATCTAATCTAGATAATCAACTAAAACCAATAAGCCGTGGATATGCGTTTTTTTACACCAACAATACTGATCATCTGTTTTTTGATTCTAAGTAACGTTCAGGCTCAGGATCGAATTATTCAGGGTAAAGTAACTACCTTTGAAAATATTCCCGTATCCGGAGTGGAAATTCAGGTAAAAAGTACAAAGCAGATAGTTAAAACTGATACGCTTGGCAGGTTTGCAGTTGCTTGTAATGAAAAAGATAAATTAAGTTTTTTTGCCCATGGATTTAATAAGCAAAACGTTAAACTAAAAGATAATACAAAGTTTGTAGCCGTTAATCTTCACCTTAAACCCGGCGAGAAAGGGAAAGAATTGGCAATCGGTTATGGCCATGTATTGGATAAAGATAAATTGAGTGCGATTACCAGTTTAAGAGATGACAATGATGATTTTTCGAAGTATGCAGATATGTATGATTTAATAGAAGGAAGATTTTCGGGTGTTCAGGTAGATGGTACTGAAATTATAATCCGAGGTAAAAATACGATGGGAAGTAGCAATGCCGCATTAATTGTAGTTGATGGAATAGTGAGGGATGAAAGTATTTTAAGTATTCTCCCCCCACATACGGTAAAAAGTATTGATATTATAAAAGATGGTGCTTCTGCTATTTATGGAGCCAGCGGGGCAAATGGAGTTGTTCTCATCGAAACAAAAAAAGGCGGGGAAGAACAATAGCCCGTTCTGATACGAAATCTAATATACTTAATTTTAACCCTACGATTTTAGCTCCCCACTCACGATCACCATTCCTCTAAAACAGGATTCCTTTGAAAAATATACTGACTTGTTAAAGATGCAGTGTGCCATTTTACTGCTGACCGATAATTTAGAGAAAAGTCTGCTACTGGCTTAATCAAAATAAGAATACTGACATGCAATCAGCTGAAGTTAAAAACGAATTCATGGGGACATTTGCTCAACAGATAAACCTCTTCGAAGTTTATTTGTTCTCTCTATCTTAAATGAAGACGATGAACGATTTCTGGAATCAACGATATAGCAGTATTGAATATGCCTACGGCGAGGCACCCAACGAATTTGTAAAAGTGCAACTTTCGAAATTACAACCGGGTACCATTCTCTTCCCTGCCGAAGGTGAAGGCCGAAATGCAGTATATGCTGCCCTCCAAAACTGGAAAGTGAGTGCTTTCGACTCCAGTAGCGAAGGCCGTAAAAAAGCCTTTCAGCTTGCTAAAAAATACAATGTAAACATCGATTATCGAATTACCACTTACGAAGAAGTAAATTTTCAGACCGAAAGTTTTGACTGCGTCGTTTTGGTTTTCGCTCACATGCCGCCGGCTAAACGTAGCGAATACCATCAGAAACTGTGGTCCTTCCTAAAACCTGGCGGTACACTCCTGCTGGAAGGCTTTCATAAGAATCAAATCTTCAGAAACTCGGGCGGACCAAAAAATATCGACATGCTTTTCTCTGAGGCGGAACTTAGCAATGATTTTTCAGCGGCCAGTGAATTATCCGTTTCAGAAACAGAAACCGAACTAAATGAAGGTAAATTTCACAGGGGAACAGCAAGTATAATCCGGGTTATAGCCCGAAAATAAATCTTCCTGGAAATGGTATAAAGAACTGAATCTGTTTGTGTTCAGATACAACAAAATGAACCTTTTATGCGTTTACAACGTATTAGGTTGATATAATTGATTGTTAGCGAACAAAACAATTAAAGTTCATAAGAATTACATTTTCTTGACAATTACGCAAAAACATTATAATTTCGTGTAAGGGAGAATAAAAAAGCAATTGAGATTTTGTTTAGTTGGCAGTATTGTATTATACTTGCATTCGATTTCCGTTGAAATCACTCCCCTCGTAAATTGTTCCAAAACTTTTATCAGACAATTATTAATCGGGAAAAAGATTTAATCTTATCATATGTACGACATTTTAGAATTAAACAAGAAGCTCCTTCCTGAGTTGAAGGAAATAGCTAAGGAATTAAAGATCAAGCGTGTTGATTCCTTCAAAAAGCAAGACTTGATTTACAAGATATTAGACACTCAAGCCATAATTGAAGCTGAAAAAAAAGAAACTAAACCAGCACAAAAAGATCAAAAAGGCAACCTAATCGGACGCCGTAAAAAGAACGAATCAAAAGAAGAGGCAAAAGACGAGCCACGTCGTGGAAAACGTCCACGCCAGCGCATTGAAACAGTGAAGCGCGAAAAAGTTGGTTCGGGCCCAAAAAACAAAGGCGGTCAGAAAAAAGGCGAAGGTCAAAAACCGGAATCGGCCGACAACGCTCCATCTCGCCAGGATCAGATAAAAGCCATTATTAAAGGTTTTAACCGGGATAAAGGGCAGGAATCAGCTCCAAAAGCAGAGAAGCCACAAGCACCGAAAGAACCGGAAAAAGAGACAAAAGCACCTCAGGCAACTCAGCAAGAGAAAAAGCCTCAGGATAAGCAACAAACCGAGCAAGCACCTAAAAAAGAAGAGAAGAAAGAAGCTCAACCAAAAGCGCAGGAAGTTAAAAAGCAAGATAAGCGACAAGGTGATTCAGGCCAAAAGCAGCAGAAACACGATAACGGGCAACACCAGCATCAAAATAACCGTCAGAAGTCAAGACAATTTGAATTCGACGGAATTATAACCAATACCGGTGTTCTCGAAATTCTGCAGGATGGTTACGGATTCCTACGCTCGTCAGATTACAATTACCTCAATTCGCCCGACGATATTTACGTTTCGCAATCGCAAATCAAACTGTTTGGTTTAAAAACCGGTGATACGGTCAAAGGAACTGTTCGTCCGCCAAAAGAAGGAGAAAAATATTTTCCACTTATTAAAGTACTGGAAATTAACGGACGCAGTCCGGAATACATCCGCGACCGTGTTCCTTTTGATCATTTAACACCGCTTTTTCCCGATGAGAAATTCCAACTAACCGGAAATGGACACGACAACATTTCAACCCGAATTGTTGACATGTTCGCTCCAATTGGTAAGGGACAAAGGGGTTTGATCGTAGCTCAGCCAAAAACGGGTAAAACTGTTTTGCTGAAGGAAGTAGCTAATGCTATTGCAGCTAACCACCCCGAGGTTTACATGATCGTTCTTTTGATCGATGAGCGCCCGGAAGAAGTTACTGATATGGCACGTAGTGTAAATGCCGAAGTTATTTCATCGACCTTTGATGAACCGGCCGACAAACACGTAAAAGTAGCCAATATCGTTCTCGAGAAAGCAAAAAGAATGGTGGAATGCGGTCACGACGTAGTTATCCTGCTCGACTCGATTACTCGTTTGGCACGAGCTTATAACACTGTTCAGCCGGCATCGGGTAAAGTACTTTCGGGTGGTGTTGACGCCAATGCACTGCACAAACCAAAACGATTCTTTGGTGCTGCACGTAACATCGAAGAAGGCGGATCGCTAACAATCTTATCAACTGCACTTACCGAAACCGGATCGAAAATGGATGAAGTTATTTTCGAAGAATTTAAAGGAACAGGTAACATGGAACTCCAACTCGACCGGAAACTTTCGAACAAACGAATTTTCCCTTCAGTGGATATTCCTACATCAAGTACACGTCGCGAAGACCTGCTGTTCTCGAAAGAAGTACTGGACAAGCTTTGGATCTTACGCAACTACCTGGGCGATATGAATTCGCTGGAAGCCATGGAATTCATGAAAACAAGACTAATGCGGGCAGCCAGCATGGAAGAATTCCTAACATCGATGAACGATGGATAAATAACAAAACGATATACATTATAAAAAGCAAGCTGCTCAGCTTGCTTTTTATATTTCGTTGTGCCAGGCCCGGCAATTCCAAATTGTTTGTTAACATAAACAAATCTCCACTTCATAAGCACTACCATAAAAACATTGAAACATGGCTTAATTTTTGATGACGTTTTTCTATTTTAGAAGCATTACAATCTGTAATCAAATAATACTGCTTTTATATGAAAACGCTGACACTGCTTATTTTTCTTTCCATTGGTTTTTCGGCGCTGGCGCAAAGCGATTACCAACTCAATCAGGCGATCGATTTTTTTCAGTCGAACAGAATGATTCAGGGTGAAATCAAAAATATGCTTACCGAATCCGAAATTGAAGGATCTCCTTACCTAAACGACGAATTTATTACAGGTTCGGTGTTCACCACATCAAAAATACAATACAACGATATTCCGCTGCGTTACAATGTATACAACGACGAAATGCAATTTAAATCGCCTGAAGGAAATGTTTCAGCCATTGCCGCACCCGAAATAATAGAGAAAGTGGTTTTTGGCGATTATACCATCGAATATATTCCTTACATCATAGCAAAAAAAATGAGAAGGGGTTTCTTTAAAGTACTGCTTAAGGGAAACGCAACACTGTATGCCCGTTCTAATATTGAATACCGCCAACCCGTTCCGGCCGGAGCTTATAAAGATCCCGAACCTGCCCGATTTCTCGAAAAACCTGACACTTATTTTATTCGGATAGGAAAGGAAGCTGCCCTTGAAATCGAGAATAAAAAAGACCTGGAAGCTGTTTTCCCGGATCACAAAAAAGAAATAGCCTCTTTTATTAAAAAGAATAAAGTAAACCACCGTAAGGAAGATAAATTAAAAGAACTGGTAGAATACTACAATTCACTTTAGTAAAGTCTTTTGGTCAGAAACAGGGTGATTTTGAATGATTCAGGATCACCCTTTTTTTTGTGCAACACCTCAAATCCACAGTCAAATAGTGGTCTGTTTCACAAAATCAGAATAGAAAAACACAAAAAAAATGACGACTTCTGAAAAAAACTAAAAATATATTGGCAACGTATGCAACATTGAAATATTACCTTCGTCATTCAATCAGAAAATACAACAGTGAACAAGCTTTACAAAAACATACATCAGGACATTATCGACAGGTGTCGTGAAGGCGATGAAAAGGCACAGTTTCAGTTGTACAAATTGTATTACAAAGCAATGTACAGTGTGAGCCTGAGGATAGTAAATGATGCTATGGAAGCTGAAGATGTAATGCAGGAAGCTTTTTTAAGCGCGTTCAAAAAAATGAATTCTTACAAAGGCGAAGTTAGTTTTGGCGCCTGGTTGAAGAAAATAGTTGTAAACCGCTCTTTGGATTATTTGAAAAAAAGGAAAGTACAGCTCGAGGAGATAAACGAACGTACTACACAAATTGAGGATTACCAAATGCCAACGCACGAGGTAAAATCCGAAGTACTAAAAGCAGCCATTCAAGACCTGTCCGACGGTTACCGTGTAGTTTTGAGTCTTTATTTGATTGAAGGATACGATCACGAAGAAATCAGCCAGATACTTGGTATTTCGAATTCGTCATCGCGGACACAACTGTTACGAGCCAAAAATAAACTGAGGGAATTACTGAAAGGAAAAGAAGTTTTCTCTTACAATTAAAAACAAGATGAAGGAAAAAGATTACATAGAAGAACTGATTGCGAACAACCTGGAAGCGTTGAACGACAACGAACCGTTTGAAGGTCATTTCGATAGATTTGAGGAAAAGCTGAAAGCACAACACAAAACGAGAAAATTAACCTGGAACATGGTTTTGAAAGTAGCTGCAGTGGTTGTGTTTGCCCTGCTGGCTACCAACCAGGCATTTATTTATTTTTCGTCCGATTCGCAGGGATTGTTGCTTAATGCCACAAAAAACGAAGATATCACGCTGGCATCCGTTTCTCCTGAATACCAGGAAGTGGAATTTTATTATACTACCTCGATAAACACCGGGCTTGAGCAATGGAATGCATTAACCCGGGAAGGCATGATCTCGGAAGACGAAGAAGCGATGATGCAAAATGAACTTAAGGAATTTGAACGATTGTATAAGAACCTGCAAAGTGATTTGGCCTCCAATCCCAACGACGAGCGGGTAATTAATGCCATGCTTGAGTTCTATCAGACAAAACTCAGTTTGATTAATATGATTGTAAATAAACTGGAAGAAGTAAAACAACAAAAAAATAACCACGATGAAAGCATTTAAACTCTTTGTTACATTATTTGTAACAAGCATCCTTTTTGCCGGCCAGGTGCAGGCTGAGGAAAAAACGAAAGAATACAACGAAGGCTGGTCAGTAAGTAAAGTTACCACACTTGAGATCTCGAATAAGTTTGGTGAAGTACGAATCAATAACGATGACAGTGACACCATAACAATCGATGTCGAAATAACCGTTGAAGCAGCCAATGAAAGAAAAGCGGAAGAATTGCTGGACATGATTGAAGTGAAATTTAGTAAAAGCGGTTCTACTATAAAGGCAGTTACTGAAATTGAGAACAATTTTAAAAGTCAGCGGAAATTCAGCATCGATTACACGGTCAATATTCCGTCGGACAAAAACCTGATGATCGAAAACAAATACGGAAACACACTGGTTAACTCGCTTACAGGAGATGGAATCTTCGATATTAAATACGGAAATTTCACTGCAAACGAATTGCTTACTCCTGAAAGCGGCGACCTGAAACTCGAATTAAAATACGGCAATGCCAGTATCGGAACCGCATCATTCCTTGAGGTGGAGGTGGGTTACTCTCCGGTTAGCATCGAAGAATTAAAAACACTCGTACTCGAATCGAAATATTCCACCATTGAAGTGGAAGAAGGCGGGGATCTGCAGATCGAATCAAAATACGATAAACTGAATTTCGAAGAAGTGGAATCGGTGACTGCCAATACTAAATACAGTAATATGAAAATTGGCGAGTTGGCTAAAAGTCTGAAAGTTGAGTCGGGTTACGGTGGTGTTCAGGTTGGTGAAATAGACGAAGGTTTCGAATTTATCACAATAACCAACAATTACGGTCAAATATCCTTAGGCCTCGACAACGCCAGTTATGATGTGGATGCCAGCTGTCGCTATTGCGGAATCTCTTATCCTGAAGATGAATTCGTCGGCAACCGGATTAAAGAAAACAACAGTTTCCAGATTACAGGGAAAATAGGTAAAGGAACCGGCGGCGTTGTTAATGTAAAAAGCCAATACGGCGATATAAAGCTGAAAGACTAAGCAATATATTCGACGCTCAAAAAACGCTCTGTGAATTCATGGAGCGTTTTTTTATGCCATTTTGTATCGGCACTTTACTTTCAAACATAATTTCAGAGCGTCCTCTGCGTTTGTAAAACATTCGGGTTTAATTACATTTGTTACCCAATGCCTGAAACAAGCATAAATATTGTAGCTTTCGATATTCCTTACCCGGCAACTTACGGGGGTAGCATCGATATATTTTACAAACTGAAAACCTTAAAAGAAAAAGGTGTCAGGATTGTGCTCCATTGTTTTCAATACAACAAAACTGAACAAACAGAGCTGGAGAAATATTGCGAAAAAGTGATTTATTATCCCAGGAAAAGAGGACTGCGTTTTATGTTCTCTCCCCTTCCCTACATCGTAGTAACCCGAAAAAACAAAAAATTGCTGGAGAATTTACAAACAAATAGCTATCCGATTCTTTTTGAAGGAATGCATTCCTGCGCTTTTTTAAATGCCACGGAATTAGCAGACCAGAAAAAAATCGTTCGGACGCATAACATAGAACACGACTATTATAAAGGATTGCAGAAATCTTCGACTAATATTCCTAAGAAAATATATTACGGTATCGAAAGCCGAAAACTAAATCGTTTTGAAGCAGCTTTGGAACATGCCGACCGCATTCTTGCCATTTCACCAAACGACTATGTGTATCTTTCCAAGCTGTTTCCACAGGTTGATTTTATCCCGGCATTTCATCCTTTTAACAAATTAAAATCACGTTCCGGAAAGGGCGACTATTTTTTATACCACGGAAATCTTTCGGTAGAAGAAAATGACAGTGCTGTTCATTTTTTACTCGAAAAAGTATTTAAGCACATAGAACAGAAGCTAATCGTTGCCGGGAAGAATCCGGGAAAAAGTTTAATTGAAAAAGCGAAACTACTGAAGAATGTAACTCTGGAAGAAAATCCTTCGGAAGATCGCATGACCGAATTACTGCAAAATGCGCAAGCCTGTATTTTGCCCACTTTTCAGGGAACGGGACTCAAACTAAAACTCTTGATTTCACTGTTCTCTTCACGTTTTGTTATTGCCAATAACACCATGGCCGGCAACACCGGTCTCAAAGATTTGTGTGAGATTGCCAATTCCGCCGAAGAATTTGTTGCAGCTGTAAACAAAATCTCAAACAGGGAGTTTACTTCGGAAGAGGTAGAAGAAAGAAATCGGAAATTAACGGCTTTTACCAACGATTTTAACGGAGATAAACTCCTAAAGATAATTCAGGAATTATGAGGAAAATTCTCTTGTTTGTTTTGTTTATAATCTCTGCTGAGTTCCTTTTTGCACAGGGCTACAAAATAGATGTTGAACTGCCTAATGCAGCCAACCGGGAAGTAAAGTTAGCTTACCATTATCTGGATAAGATTTATGCGCGCGATACCGTGCTGCTCAACGATAAAGGAAGTGGTACTTTTCAGGGCGACACATTATTGCCTCAGGGATTGTATAAAATCCTGATTGACGAAAGCGGGCATTTCGATTTTTTGATAGGTAGCGATCAGGAATTCTACCTTTACAACAATGGCCTTGATGCCTCGAAAATGAAAATAGAAGGATCGAAAGAAAGTGAGGCGTTTGTTGATTATCTCGTGTTTTTACGAAATCTGCAGACCCAAAGCCGTGTATTAAATCAGCAATTTAAAAGCGCAACTGCAGACGAACAAAAGAAAGAGATACGAGCACAACAAGTCAGTTTGAATGATGAAATGATAGCTTACCGCGACAAAATAAACCGGGAGTTCCCCGGCTCTTTGCTTTACAAATTTATGGTAGCTAACGAAGTACCAACAATCGACATTAGTACTTTACCGGCAGAGATTCGGCAAAACGATTCGCTTCTGTTATTGGCCCGGTTTAACTACCAGCGTGAACATTACTGGGATTACTTCGATTATACCGACGAAAGAATGCTTTACACCCCGTTTTATAAATCCAAGCTCGAAACCTGGTTTAACAAGGTTTTGTACCCAGCGTACGATTCGGTGAAACCTTATGTATACAGTTTTCTGGATGAGGTGGAAAGCAATCCGCGTATTTTTCAGTTTGCAACATCTTTTTTTGTGAATGCCAGCATCAACAGCAATGTTTTAGGCATGGACGCACTGTTTGTCGATTTGGCCAACGACTATTACCTGAGCGGTAAAGCGTTTTGGGCCGCTGAAGAATCGCTCGATAAAATTCGCGAGAATGTACTTTTTCTGAAAGATAACCTGATCGGGAAAACCGGTCCGGAATTAATGCTGGAAAGTTATAATGGTGAGTATATAAGCCTGCACCAGATTGATGCCGAAATTACAGTTGTGCTGATCTATGAACCGGATTGCGGCCACTGTAAAGTCTTTGTACCCGAGTTTTACGACAAAGTTTATCAGAAATATAAAGACAAGGGCCTTGAAGTTTATGCCATTTACTCGATGGAAAATAAACAGGACTGGACGGACTTTTTGGTAAAACACGATTTGTGGGACTGGATCAATGTTTGGGATAAAGACCACACCTCGAGGTTTAAGATACTTTACGACGGACGAACAACTCCCGGTGTATATGTACTCGATCGTGATAAAACGATAATTGCCAAGCGACTTGACATGGAACAGTTGGATGTACTGATGAAAGAACGGCTGCAATAATTGTGTTT
Source organism: Maribellus mangrovi (assembly GCF_037646455.1). Lineage (NCBI taxonomy): Bacteria > Pseudomonadati > Bacteroidota > Bacteroidia > Marinilabiliales > Prolixibacteraceae > Maribellus > Maribellus mangrovi. The sequence goes on from NZ_JBBIXN010000002.1 coordinate 1,094,522, forward strand.
TATTTCGAACAACATGCTTTTTTATCTGTTGATTTTGGTTGGATTGGATTAACTTATAAAAAATAAGATTCACAAAAATGATTACCGAAGAAGAAGTAAAAATTGCCCAACAACAATGGGGTGATGGAATTGTGCGCATTGGCAAACTCTTTTCAGAAAAAAAAGATTACAAAAAAGCTGCCGAAGAATTTGTTGACAAAAATTACGGTTTCGATGAAAGAACTGTTCTTTTTAAACCTACCAAAGCCAGCGAACTTCCATTTCGCGTAACAAAAGAAGGAGCCGTTTCCTATTTTGTTAGCGGAAACGAAGAATATCCCGAAGATCAGGGTTTTGCTTTACTTCCCATTACCGACGTTCGGTTTAAAAATGCCGCGATTTCGATCTCGGAAAACGAAGCCGTGTCAATGGGACATTACTTCTTTACCAACCTCGAAGGTGAACAACTGAAAGTTGAATACACCATGGTTTTTTACCGCTCAAAAGACAGAAGTGTAAAACTTTGGCTACATCACTCCTCCTTCCCGTTTATTCCGTGAAACGCGATTAAAATATAGAAGAACATCAATTGTTAAATGGGAAAGAATCCTTATCTTAATTGGAACAAAACTAAAACATAACAAACACCAGCAATGTGGTTCAGGATCCTTTTATTTATTTTGCTGTTTTTCGTCGCTTTTTCACTTAGTGCTCAGCAACAGGATACAATTCCCGTCAATCAGCCGGAAGAACCTGAAACAATTGTAGCCGAGCCGGGATTTGTTATTTTGCACAAGGATACCTTGTTTGAGATAAGGAAAGGCTTTGGTCCGTACACCCCAAAAGAACGTGCAGATGCGATAAGCAAAAGATTGAAACAAGTTCAAAACCTTCCCCGGATAAATACCGACTTGTTTCATGCCGAAGAGGATATGTACTTTTCCATGATCCTGTACGATGATATGCCGATTTTGAGTATTAGCAACGAAGATGCAAAAGCTTTCCAAGCAGAAAGATCGGAGCTTACGAAGGAATACTTTAACAGCATTCAGGTAGAATTTCAAAAGGTAAAAGAAAGCAGAGATGTGTTTTACTGGGTACTACACATTTTTTATACACTGCTGGCCATCGCTGGATTGATCGTAATCTTTAAACTCATTAACAGGTTGTTTAGTTGGCTGACAAAGTATGTAGAAAGTTATCAGAAACAGATTAAGCAAAAGCGAAAAAGTTTTTGGCGCTACCTGGCACCTAAAGGACCGGATAATTTCTTTGGCTTCATCTTAAAAGTTACGAAAATCCTGTTGTTCATCATTATCTTATTTTTGTATCTGCCCCTGATGTTCAGCTTCCTGCCGTGGACGGAAAATATAGTTTCCAAATTTTACACCTTTATTTCCGGACCGATAAAAGCGATTTTCCTTGGTCTGTGGGTGTTCATTTCTCAAAAACTCATCTATATCGTCATTATTTTTTTTATTTCGCGATACATACTTCGTATCATGGGTTATGTTTCGAGTGAGATTGATAAGGATAAGCTCAAAATAAAAGGTTTTCACCGCGAATGGGCAAAACCTACGTATAATATTTTCAGGATACTTGTGATTGCTTTCACCCTTGTTTTTATGTTCCCATATTTACCGGGCTCCGACTCAAAAGCTTTCCAGGGCGTTTCCATTTTCCTTGGTATTTTATTCTCGCTCGGATCAACATCGGCTATCGCCAATATAGTGGCAGGAATTGTAATTACCTACATGCGCCCTTTCCAAATTGGTGACCGTGTTATGATCAACCAAACCCTTGGTGATGTTGTGGAGAAAAACCTGTTGGTTACCCGGCTGAAAACATTAAAAAATGAGGATGTAACCATTCCCAATGCGCAGATTATCAACACTCATTTAATGAATTATACAAAGAATGCTAGCGATCTTGGAATCATTTTGCATCCCTCGATTACCATAGGTTACGACGTTCCTGCAGATACTGTGATTAACCTGCTTCTTAAAGCTGCCCAAAATACACCCAACCTCACCCGCGATTTCAAGCCGTTTGTAATGCAGAAAAGTTTGAGTGATTTTTACGTGGAATACGAACTGAATGTATACACAAAACAACCGGGCAAAATGGCTCATTTTTATTCAGAATTGAACAAGAGCATTCTAAATGAATTTAATAATGCCGGGGTTGAAATTATGTCCCCACACTACACGGCCATGCGCGACGGTAACGCGTCAACTATCCCGGGGCAGGAAAATCCTACCGATCCGGTGAAAGATCCGGTAACAGAAGTGATCGAAAAAGTTACTCAGCCACGTAAAAAGAAAAAGACTTAATACGGAACAAGTGAGAATTTTCGCGTGACAAAAGAATCATTGTAATTGAAGCGAACCACATAAACTCCGGGAGTATTCCCTGAAAGATCAAGTTTTACCTCGTAATCATGAACACGCAAAAGCGGAGCATTTACTTCCTGACCAATCAAATTAAATACTGAAACAGTTTCAACCACGATCTCCTGATCCGATTGAATGGTTAATTCTGAACGTGTCGGATTCGGGAAAAGTCGTACGTAGGCAGGAGTATCCACTACCGCTGTATCACTTATATCGTCGCCGTAATTGCAGGCAACAAGTTCCATTACATTTACCATCGATCCCTCACTGTTACTTTTAAAATCAGTCCACTCGCCGTTTAATTTGAAGTAATAATTGTTTTCTTCCGTTTCCTCCCTCAACGACTGGTACATCACAAAAGTATCCTGTTCGTTAATGTTGCTGAGATCGAAGCCAATAAAAAAGGTTTCCAACGGCTGAACATCTCTATCAAAAGGAATATAATTCATTGCATCTTCCACCAGTTCATCCAGTTCTACCACTTTGCTGTAAATCAACGATTTCGGGGTGTTATCTCCGTTGTAAACCTTGAGGGTAATTTCACTTCCCGGCAACGAGGCAAGTACCAGTCTTCCAACACCTACTGATACACCCATCAGGCTTTCATCGCCCGGAACAGAAAACCGCTCAGCGATCTCATCAATTCCAACGTTGTTCGAGCCTCCCCAGTATCCCGAAAAAATACCTCCGGAAGTCAACTGCACATTGGCATGTTCATCGTTGTCATTGAGGTTTGTAAAAGCCTTACACAGGTTTTTATTGCTGTAGTATTCACGTCCCGGTAACTCAATAACTCCCGATTTCAATGGGTCGAGCCAGTATTTCACCTGTTTGGTCGAATCAGCCCTGTAATCCCAGTATACCGCAAAACTGGCAAAATAATCGTTAACCGGTTTGCCACAAAATGCCTCTCCTCCGGTTAAAGTACCTATCAATTCGCCGCGGGGTGTAAATAAACCTCCTCCGGACGAACCAATCTCGGTAACTCCTTCATCCCATTCCTTTATTTTCAGGAAGGCATTTTTGATGTACTCACTACGTCTCCCAAAATTTGATCGTTCGGGCGGATCATGATCCAGTGCGATTTTCTTTATATCGCCATACGGATGATGAATGCTTGCGGTGGAATCGGGCATTTCTGCTGAATGCTTCCACCCGGCGTAATAAGGGCGGTATTCCGGTGGCGGGATCATCGACATTTCAACCAACGCAAAATCAAGGCTGTCGTGTTGTGCCAGCATTACTGCTCCTGATACCGAATGCGACGGATCGCCATCTAGCGGTGCACAGTATGGACTTTCGTAATTGAACGTGTAAACCGTAGTTTCGGCATATTCCCACTCGTCATAACAATGCGCCGCCGAAAGAATTAAAGGCCTTCCATCTTCTGCAGTATTGTTTACCAGTGTACCGCTGCACAACTCCGAACCTTCATTACTGTTTACAATCACACGACAAATCGAATTCTTTAATTCATCGTAATCTTCACCAAGCAAACAGTTCACATCGATATTGCACGAGCCGGCCGGTTGTCCCAAAGGGCGCCTGTCGGACTTTAAAATACCGATAAAGTCGTGGTTAATGCCCGATATTTGAAAATCTGATGGTGTTCCTAAATTTTCAGGAACTTCATACTGAATGGTAACTTCATCGCCTCGTAAAGGAGAAACAGCAAATTTACCCCCTGCTTTATTGTTTTTTGTCGTAAACGCACCCAGGTAATGGTCCTCGTTTTTATTGAACACAAACAAGCGGCTTCCTTCCTGCAAATGAAAATCTTCGAACATTACGATCAGTGATTTTGCATCGCTTGAGTGAAGTGTTAATTGCCAAACGTTGTAACCATCAACTGACTTGCTCCATTGCCCTGAATTTGCAGGATTTAAATCAACAGCAATCGGCAAAGCAAAACGAAAAGGTTTTAGCTGAACATTATTTCTGTTCGCTTCCATTGCCCGGTCGATTTCAATTTGTGACACTGGTGGCAGATCAATAATCTGATGGTTTGCACTTTTAAGCGTATTTGTTTCAAGCGGATAACCACCATCGGAAACTTGCCCGAAAACAGGAGCTCCCAGTGCGAAAAAAAAGAGTGCAATGATAAAAACCTTACGGATAACCTTCGGCATTAGTTGTTCTGTTTTAAAATCGATAGAAAAATACATAAAATATTTTCGACAGCATTATCAGCATTAAATTTTCAACAAAATGATGCTCTTTGATGTTATTATGTGAAACTGTTAGAAACTTAATATTGATCCTTATGAAAACGAAATTTACACTTAGCTTTTTTTTCTTAGGCATTTTTTCCTTGTCAGTAATGGCCAACGATTCGGATAAAACCGAAAGTTATCCTCCGACTAGTATGCCTGACGATGTGAAAGCCGTAATCCAGAACAAATGCTTTGGCTGCCACAATACCGACTCGAAAAACGACAAAGCCAAGGAAGACCTGGATTTTAAAGCCTTTGCCGATCTGTCGAAAATGAAGCAAATCAGTTCTTACAAGAAAATTAACGAGGTACTGGGCGAAAACGAAATGCCACCCAAGAAATTTCTTGATCATTACCCGGATAAAAAGCTAACGGAAGACGAGAAAAAAGTGTTGATGAAGTGGGCAAAAGCCGAAGCCGAAAAACTGGTGAAAGGAATGTAAAATGCGCAAAATCATCCGTGCAGTTCTCATTGTCCTTATCTTAGGATTTATTGTCATCCAGTTTTTTCAACCTACCCCCAACAAAGGAGAAATAACGGATGCCGATATTCTTCAGCAACATGATGTTCCCGAAAATATCGGAACAATCTTAAAGGAATCGTGTTTCGATTGCCATTCCAACATTACCCGATACCCTTGGTACGACAGAATTTCTCCGGTTTCGTGGATGGTGGATGACCACATCCGTGAAGGAAAAGACGAGTTAAATTTCTCGGAATGGGGCAAACTGGATATTTACGATAAAATTACCACGCTTGAGGAAATTGCGCAGGAAACCAAGCGAAAAACCATGCCCTTAAAATCGTATAAATTTATGCACCCAAATGCCCGGTTGAGCGACGAACAAATAGCTGCCATTGAAAAATGGACGACCGAACTGAGCGAAGAACTTTTAAAAAACAGTTTTTCAGAGTAGTTTTCGTCAAGTGCATAAATGCCCTATATTTGAATGTAAAATTCGAAAAATGAAGGTGCTTGTTATGTATGTCGAGGAATTTGGCTACACTCCTCAAATAAAAAATCTGGAATCGGCGGAAGAAAATACTGAAGGTGCGAGTTTTACAGACTCCATTCTGGCTTTTATTCAGGTAGAAGAAAGTGATGAAGAAAATGACGTCAAAAGCCGCGAAAAAAAACTGGTGAACCACCTCAAATGGACGGCCCGAAAAAACAACTGTAAAAAGGTAATTTTGCATTCATTTGCGCATCTTTCAGAATCTAAAGCATCTGTGGAGTTCACAAAAGAATTGTTCGACCTTGCGGAAAAACGTCTTCAAAATGCTGATTTTGAAACGGCACAAACACCATTTGGCTATTTTCTTGATCTGCAGATAAAAGCACCGGGATATTCACTGGCCAGAATATGGGCGAGTTTGTAAGAAAGAGTGCATAGCTTATTCTGAAAATTCCCTGAACCAGATGTTTTTAATTTCAGCAGTGGTCATCCAGGTACAAATACCCAGCGGCCGTGAAAGGCTGACTTCAGGACGAATTCCAAGCTCCCGATTTTGGTAATCAAAATCCACAACAAGCTCATCATCAATCCATGCAGTAATTTTGGATTCACTAACCTTTAACCGAATGTTGTACCATTGATCCTTCTCAAAACGCATCAGCGTTTCTGTTTCATTCTCCGACGCATCAATACCATCAATGGTACTTAGTCCCACAACCGGGCCTCCCCAGCCTCCAACAATCAGTGAACAAAACTTTTCATTAACAGGAAATGTTAATCCGCAGAAAAAATCGTTTCCTGATGTTTTTCGAGCGTCAAGGCCCACTTCGTAATTGACCTTTGGAAAAGCTTCAGTAAAATTGATCCCACTGCAACCGTCGCCCATTCCAATAACAATTTTTCCACCCGAAACCCGAACGGGACCTTGTGTTCCAAAATTGGTGATTTCCCAATTATCAAGCGTTTTACCATTGAACAAAGCTTGAGCCTGCTCCGGGATATTCTCTTGCAAGGAAACCACGGTCTGATTTTCTTCGGACTTATTTCCCGAAGTACAGGCAATAAGTGCAATTAAAATCAAAATGATAAAAACTTTCGACAACATTTTGCGGTAACAGTCTATGCTTTACCTACAAATTTATAACCTATTTCCTGAATTGTCTGCCTTATTTTATCTTCTTTATACCCCGATCCAATAATTTTTACGGTATTTGAATCATTGCTGGCCATTACTTCCTGAATACCTTTTATCGATTCCAGGTTACGTTTCACACTGGCTTCGCAGTGAGAACAGGTCATACCTTCAACAATGTATGTGGTACCCTCCATTTCTTTCATCCCTGCACTTTTTCTGTATTTCAAATAAAAGTAACCACCTGCAATTGATCCAATCAGGAGAATTGCTGAAGTCCATTCCAACCAGTTCGGAAGCATTTGATGCTCACTTCCATCGCCATGAACATGCATGACTTTGCTTAAAATAAAATCAGCAGGAATCAGCCAGTTGGTAAGTAAACCAAACAACACGGCTCCACCAATAATAGTGGCCATATAAACCGTCAATGATTTCCTTCCCATGGTTTTACCCAAAACTGTCATGGTGGCCACATTTGTAGCCGGACCGGCCATTAAAAATACCAGGGCCGCTCCGGGTGAAACACCTTTCATCAAAAGCACCGCAGCAACCGGAATAGAACCAGTAGCACAAATATAAATAGGAACGGAAGCTGCCAAAACCAGTAAAATCTCTACAATTCCCCAGCCTTGAAAACGACTAAAAAAATCGTCGGGAATCAGAACTGAAATCAGGGCAGCCAGAAGAAATCCGATAACCAACCACCTTGCAATATCCTGCAGCAATTCAACAAAAGCATAGTCGGCAGCCCGCACCAGCGAATGACGGCTATCGTTTTTTCGTGGCTCATGACAACCACACGAATCATCATTACATGTTTCAGTTCCGCTTACTGTTTTCACATCCAGTTTAAAATCAGCAAAAGGTGAGGCCGGTCTTGGTTTGGGCTGATCTTTAACCAACCAGTTTGTAAGTGTTCCTCCAACAACACCAGTAATAAAGGCTACAATCGGGCGAAGGACCGCAAACGGCCAGCCTAACATCGAATAGGTGGCAAATATGGAATCGACACCGGTTTGCGGCGTTGAAATCAGGAATGAATTTGTGGCACCTTTTGAAGCACCATCTTTGTAAAACGAAATCCCCGTCGGAATTACACCACACGAACACAGCGGCATTGGAATTCCGAGTACCGAACCGTTTAATGCCGATTTAAAGTTCTTCTTCCCCAGGTATTTATCTATATGCTTTTGCGGAAAGTAAACTTTAAGCAAACCCGCAAATATTAATCCCAGCAACAACCACGGCGCCATTTCCAGCACCAGTCTCCACAATTCTGTAATATAATTACCAACAAATTCAATCATAGCAAATAAATAAACAACTCAACCAATGGCTTGTTTTGTTGCTTACAAAGTAAACAGGATAAAAGGCAATTCCTTTTACAGAATTCCGGAAATAAATTTCAGATTTTAGGGATACGTCGAAGTAAAGGGAACCGAACGAACTAACTGTTTTCAGGTTTATCTACATAAATTTGAGTAGCTTCAATGCGTGTTACAACAACTTGTTCAGCTCTTTCGATAAATCCGGTTTCGGCTATCGCATCGTAAACTTCACCTTCGATCATTACTTTTCCACCCGGGCGAAGAACGGTATGTGCGTGCCCTTCTTTCCCTTTTAAGGTTAGCATACTCGTTTCAACACTTATGTATCCCTCATTGGCATGCTGAACGGTATTCAAAGCAAAGTTCTTAAACATACCGGATTCGGCTGTAAAAACTTTTCTGCCGAGGTACAGTGCCATCAAAAATCCACCGAATATACCCAAAACGACCGTAGTTACTGCCACACCAAAACCACGAAGTTGAACACCTTCAAAATCGAAATTAACATTGTCGACCAGGCTTAAAACCAAACCTGTAAACACCAGTATAACTCCAATAATACCCGCCACTCCAAAGCCGGGAATGGCAAAGATCTCAATAAAGATCAGGATGATACCTACCACGAAAATTACAATTTCCCAGTTGGCAGCCAATCCTTCGAGGTAAAGCGGAGCGAAATACAAAATGGCGGCCAGTATGGCAATTCCAAGAGGAAAGCCTATTCCGGGCGATTGCATTTCGAAATAAATACCTCCTATTATCGCCATGATCAGCAGTCCCGAAACAACCGGGTTAACCAGGAATCCGATGATTTTTTCGATCAAGGTTGGTTCATAAGTCACCAACTCAAAGTCTTCAACTCCGATTTGCTCCATCACCTCATCAACAGTTTCGGCAATTCCCTCGCAGAATCCATGTTCCATTGCTTCCATAGGGGTAAATGTCAACACCTTTCCGGTATCGGAGATCCCCTCCACATAAATACTTTGATCAACCATGGCTTCGGCAATTAAGGGATCGCGAAACCACTCAAACAGAGTATCATTTTCGGCTGTAATTATTGTATCTTTTCCATGGGCCTCCGCAGTTGCACGCATTGTCGAACGCATGTAACTCTGGTATTTATCGGGCATGGCTTCTCCGGTTTGGTTCACCACCGTTGCTGCCCCAATGCTGGAACCCGGACGCATGTAGATGCCATCGCAAGCAATAGAAATAAGCGCTCCAGCTGAAGCCGCGTTGTTATCGATAAAAACATACACTGGAATTTTGCTTTGCAGGATCATTGTACGAATGGAATCGGCATCGAGCACTGTTCCTCCATACGTATTCATATGAATCAGAAAATAATCGGCATGCAGAGAATCTGCTTCTGCAAATGCCTGTTTTACCTGACGCTGCGTGGCAGGTGTAATGTTCTGCATGATGTTAATTTTATACACCAGCGCTTTTTGTGTTTCCTGTGCGTAAACCACCAGTGAAACCAATAACAAAAGAAGTATCCAGTATTTCCTCATAGTTGATACAGTTTACCGATCACGATTTTTACGAAGATACATTAAAAGTAAACAGATTGGTAATACAAGAGGTACAAAACACATGACGTTTACTGATCCCGGCTTTGAACGATCAAATTTGACGATGTTAAAAGACAAACAGATTTCAAGTGCTTAGATTTGCTAATCGTTAAAGTTTTGAAATTGACTTCTGAACTACCTCTTCATCCTTTTAAATTGTTAAATTTGCGGCTTAATATTATTAGCGAAATGGAATTGAATACGTTGACAGCCATATCTCCGGTTGACGGAAGATACAGCAACAAAGTTGAAGGACTGGGTAATTATTTTAGCGAATTTGCACTAATCAAATATCGTTTGCTCACCGAAGTTGAATATTTTATTGCCCTGTGCGAGATTCCTTTGCCTCAGCTTGCCGGCATTGAAAGAGACAAACTGGAAAAGTTACGCGATCTTTATACGAACTTCTCAGTGGATGATGCACAACGCATTAAGGATATCGAAAGCGTTACCAATCATGATGTTAAAGCTGTTGAGTATTTCATTAAAGAAGAATTCGACAAACTGGGTTTGGCAAAGTATAAAGAGTTTATTCACTTTGCACTCACATCGCAGGACGCCAACAATACAGCCATTCCAAAATCGATTCAGGATGCACTTGAAAACGAATACCACCCGATATTGCAGCAATTGATTGAAAAACTGTTGACTTTAGCTAATGAGTGGAATGAAATTCCGATGCTGGCAAAAACCCATGGCCAGCCCGCATCGCCAACAAAACTGGGAAAAGAAATTAAAGTCTTTATTGAACGGATTATGGTGCAGGTGGTGCATTTAAAATCAATTGCCATCGACGCTAAATTTGGCGGTGCAACCGGAAACTTTAACGCACACCATGTGGCTTATCCCGACATTAACTGGGAAGAATTTGCCAACAATTTTCTGAAGGAAAAACTGGGGCTTCACCGTTCGCAATTCACTACGCAAATTTCGCATTACGACAATCATAGCGCCATTTTCGATGCATTGAAACGGATCAATAATATCATTCTCGACCTGGACCGTGATATCTGGACTTATGTGTCGATGAACTATTTCAAGCAAAAAATCAAAAAAGGGGAAGTAGGCTCGTCGACCATGCCACACAAAGTGAATCCGATCGATTTTGAGAATTCGGAAGGAAACATCGGGATTGCCAATGCAGGTTTCGAGCAACTGGCACAAAAACTTCCGGTTTCGCGTTTGCAGCGCGACCTGACCGATTCCACCGTTACACGCTTTATAGGTGTGCCGTTTGGTCACACCATTATAGCCATCAAATCAACGTTAAAAGGGTTAAATAAACTGCTGATCAATACTCCGGCCATCGAAAAAGACCTGGAAGATAACTGGGCAGTTGTGGCCGAAGCCATTCAAACCATTCTGCGCCGTGAGTTTTTCCCGAATCCATATGAAGCATTAAAAGACCTCACCCGTAAAAATGAGGTGATCAATAAAGAAGCGATCCATAATTTTATCGACACACTCGACGTTAATGATAGTGTGAAAGATGAACTGAAAGCCATAACACCGCAGAATTACACCGGTATCTTTTAAAGTGCTTCGATTTAGAAAAAGGTAACCCGGCTGCTTAATAACTATGAGAGATTTTCTGAAATTAATGAAACGATTTGTTCCGCCTTACAAGTGGAAGGTCGTTTTGAATATCTTTTACAACTTGCTGGGAGCGATTTTTGGCGTCTTTTCGTTTGCCATGCTTATTCCCGCGTTGGATATACTCTTCCAAACCAAAGAACTGGTCACCGAAAAGGTGGAATTTTCATTTTCTGCCGATGCCATCACCCACAACATTAACTATTACATCAGTCAGTTTATTATTGAACATGGCCAGCAGCAGGCTTTATTACTCATCGGAGTAATTTTAGTTACCACCACTTTATTCAAAGTCGGTTTTACTTACCTGTCGGATTTTGTATTGATTGGTTTGCGCAACGGCATTGTTTTCGATATCCGCACCCTAATTTACAGGAAAATCATCGGCTTGCCGCTGGGGTATTTTTCAGAAGAGCGTAAAGGCGATATTATGGCGCGTATTACCAGCGATGTGCAGGAAGTTGAGAATTCCATTGCCAACTCATTGGGAATGATGATCAAGAATCCCATATTGATTGCTGTCTTTCTGGCAGCAATGATTTATATGAGTTGGTCGCTGACTTTGTTTGTGTTCATCATGCTTCCCGTTACCGGTTTTATCATCGGGCGAATTGGAAGGAGCCTGAAACGTGTTTCATCAAAAGGACAGGATAAACTGGGCGAGATTTTATCGATCATAGAGGAAGATCTTTCCGGATTACGGATCATAAAATCGTTCAATGCCGAAGGTAAAGCCATTAATCGTTTTCAAAACGAGAACAGCAACTACCGCTCAATTATGAACCGCCTGATGTGGCGACGTCATTTGGCACACCCGGCCAGCGAATTCCTCGGAACCATTGTTATTGTAATTGTACTTTGGTACGGTGGAACCATTATTTTGGGAAGTGGTAAATCGTCGTTATCGGCTGCTGAATTTATAGGTTACCTGGTATTTTTCTACGGAATAATCAACCCTGCGAAAGCATTCTCAACGGCACTTTACAGCATCGAAAAAGGTTTGGCTTCCATGCAACGCATCGATCATGTTCTGGCCGCTGAAGTTACAATTACTGATAAACCGGATGCAAAAGAAATAAGTGCATTTAATAAGAGTATTGAATACGAAAATGTGAGCTTTGCCTACGAAAAAGCTACTGTACTTAACGAGGTTTCACTCGAAATTAAGAAAGGAAAAACCATTGCTTTGGTGGGTTCATCAGGGAGCGGAAAAACTACTTTTGTCGATTTGTTACCTCGCTTTTGGGACATCAGTACCGGCAGCATTAAAATTGACGGGACCGACATTCGCGACTTGAAGCTTCATTCACTTCGTAACCTGATCGGGAATGTAAACCAGGAGCCGATTTTGTTTAACGACACCATTTTTAACAACATTGCTTTTGGGGTGGAAGATGCTTCGGTTGAAGCCGTCATAAAAGCAGCGAAAATTGCCAATGCGCACGAATTTATTATGGCCAGCGAAAATGGCTACCAAACCAAAATCGGAGACCGCGGCGACAAACTTTCAGGAGGACAAAAACAGCGGATCTCTATTGCCAGGGCTATCCTGCGGAATCCTCCAATTCTTATCCTCGACGAAGCTACATCAGCTTTGGATACTGAATCGGAACGTCTGGTTCAGGAAGCGCTTGAGAACCTAATGAAAAACCGCACTTCGCTGGTGATCGCACACCGGCTTTCTACCATAAAAAATGCCGACCTGATCTGTGTACTTGATGAAGGCAGAATAGTTGAACGCGGCACGCACGATGAGCTTCTGAAACAAAATGGCAGATATACACGCTTGCACAAAATGCAGGTATTTTAATATCGAACCACGAGCTCAGAGCCTGGAGCTTTGGGCCCAAAAAGCAAAAGATTCTACCAACCGCTGGCCAATATATCGGCTAAATGAATAGTCTTTATCGGAAGTTGCTGTTTTCGTATGTACGCTTCCAGGTTCATCAAACACGATGCTTCGGTAGAAACAATGTATTCGGCTCCTGTTTTTAACGCGTTTTCAACTTTCTGCTCAGTCATAGCCGTCGAAATATTATGGAATTTTGCAGCGAATGTACCACCAAAGCCGCAACAAGTTGCACGGTTTTCCATTTCAATAAGTTCCAGTCCTGTAACGTGCGCCAGTAATTTGCGCGGCTCATCCTCTATTCCATATTCCCTCAATCCGGCACAAGAATCGTGAAAAGTAACTTTATGATTGAATTCAGCTCCGATGTCCACCACGTTTATGTGATTCACCAAAAAATCGGAAAACTCTATTAGCTTTCTGCCGATTGTTGAAGCCTCTTCTTTTTCCGAATGATCTTTAAAAACCTCAGGATAATAATTGCGTACAAACCCACTGCATGAGGCCGAAGGAGTAACAACTAGCTCTGACCCAGAAAAGTCATCAATAAACTTTGAAGCCACTTTATGCGCTTCATCCCAGTAACCGCTGTTAAATGCCGGCTGACCACAACAGGTTTGTTCGGGATTGTAATAGACTTCACATCCAGCCCTTTCCAACACCTTTATAAAATTCGAGGCAGTTTCGGGATAAAACTGATCGATAAAACATGGAATAAAAGCTTCAACTTGCATACGATTCATTTTGGAATTGAAAATAGTGAAAAGATGGGGAATTCGTGTTTCGTTGCAGTTTTAAATAAACACATAAAAAAAGAGGTCTTACAATGTAAAACCTCTCTTGAACGGCACGGGAGGAGCGACTCGAACGCCCGACACCTGGTTTTGGAGACCAGTGCTCTACCAACTGAGCTACACCCGTATTTTGGAGCTTTTCACCCCTTTCGCTTTAGCGACTGCAAATATAATAATTCATTCTAAATTACCTAAGCGGAGTAAAATTTATTTTCCGAAATAAAAAAACTGTCCAAATCCTGCTGAAATGCCCGAATACCGGGCGACCTGTAAAAAAGTTATCAACAGGATAAAAAAAGGAAAGGTCCACCGTAAAATCCGATGAACCTTTTGCGGAGAGAGAGGGATTCGAACCCCCGGTACCTCGCGGTACAACGGTTTTCAAGACCGCCGCATTCGACCACTCTGCCATCTCTCCGGATGCGGTGCAAAAGTATATGATTTTTTTAAACCGCAAAACCATTTTTTACAAATTTTTCTGAAAATGCTGAAAAAAAAAGGGTTGCAGCGCTTGGTTTTTTAAAACTTATTTCTGAATTTAGCTATGCCTTAAGAAAAGGCTTCTGAAACGCTTGATTTTACTGATTGTTCGAAAGAAATACAGTATGAACTTCAGAACTAAACGAAACTTATGTTTTAACAAATTATAAATACTAAGTATTTTAATTTCAATCACTTAATTAATTTTTTAAATTTTGCCTTATGAATAAAGCACAATTAATTGAAGCAATGGCCGAAAAAGCTGGCCTAAGCAAAGCTGACGCAAAAAAAGCTTTAGACGCATTTGTTGATGCAACTACTGACGCTCTTAAAAGCGGTGATAGAGTAGCTCTTATTGGATTTGGTTCCTTCTCTATCTCTGAACGTGGTGCCAGAACAGGTAGAAATCCACAAACTGGTAAAGAAATTCAAATCCCTGCTAAAAAGGTTGTTAAATTTAAAGCTGGCGCTGAATTAGCAGACGCAGTATCATAACGATACCTGGCAAAAAAATTTAAAGGGAGGCACTATTGCTTCCCTTTTTTATGTTTGTAGCCTAAGCTTTTAACCATGAACAAAGATCTGCTTACTTATTTATCAGGATACCTGACCCCGCAGCGCCAAGATTTATTTAACAAAGTGCTTGAAATGCGCACGCGTTATTTAACGGTTGTACTGGAAGACATTTACCAGCCGCAAAATGCCAGTGCCGTTTTGCGTACCTGCGATTGTTTTGGGTTACAAGATGTACACATTATTGAGAACCGAAATACCTTTGAAGTCAACCGAGAGGTTTCGCTGGGTTCTTCAAAGTGGTTATCGCTAAAAAAATACAACGAAAAGGAACAGAACAGTCTGCAGGCTATCAAACATCTAAAAGCTCAAGGCTACCGGATTGTAGCCACAACTCCACACACCAATGATCAGCAACTGCACGATTTTGATGTTTCGAAAGGAAAAGCCGCCCTTGTTTTTGGCTCCGAACTTCCGGGCATTACAAGCCGAATAATGAATGAAGCGGATGAATTTCTGAAGATTCCGATGTACGGTTTCACCGAAAGTTTTAATATTTCGGTTTCGGCAGCCATAATTCTTCACCACCTTACTTTAAAAATGCGCCAGGACGAAAGAATCAACTGGCAATTAAGTGACACAGAAAAAGACGAGATTAAACTTGAATGGATCAGGAAAACCATAAAACGAAGCGAATTAATTGAGCAACGTTTTCTGAAAGGGGATCTTTAAAAATGATTACATAGCACGTTTCGATTTTTCCCAGTTCACAGACTGCCTCCCTTTGAAATAGCGCAGAATTCCCAGAATGGCAGCATAATTGATCATCACAAAATAATAGGGCGCAAAAAATAACTTCAGCCTTATTTTTTTATTCTCGAAATACCAGCCTATCAATGCTACCCAATAACACAAACTCTGGATGTAAAAGAACACGGTGTAGAAATCATCCGGTGCCCAACTTCTGTTTTTCACGACCACAAAAAAGTTAACGACATATAACAGAAAAACAGATATTGGAGTGATCGTCCATCGCAAAACTTTATGTGAAATATATTGCCAGGTTAGTAATCCGTTTCTAAATATGTTCAATAACGAGCTCAATCTGAAAATGGTCTGCACACCACCGGCTGCGATCCTTACTTTTCTTTTTAGTTCTTCCTTTACATTTAATGATGCGGTTTCCTGCGCATAGGCTTCAGGAGTGTAAGCAATTTTATACCCTTTTTGTGCAATTCGCAACGAAATTATAAAATCATCGAGCAAGGTATCGGTTTCCACATCTTCAAAAAGATGAGTTCGAACAGCAAACAATTCCCCAACGGCACCAACGGCCGTATTAAGCTCCGAATCGTATTTTTTTATCCACGACTCCAGTTTCCAGTAAAGCCCCTCTCCTGCCCCCGCAGCACTTTCGGTATCGTGTTCAATAATTCTTTTTTCGCCGGCAACGCATCCCACTTTTTCGTTGCTGAATTGCCTCACAATTTCACGAATCGATTGCTTACCCAGGATTGTGTTTGTATCAGAAAAAATAACGATCGGTGCCTTTACGAATTTCATTCCACGATTCATGGCATGCATCTTCCCTCTCCGCTCGGGTTGATGATACACTTCCAGTTCGCTGTATTTTTTTAACAGATCAGGTGTACCGTCGTCCGAACCGTCGGTCACCCACACGTATTGGATCTTTTCCTTTGGATAATCCAGGGAGAAAGAATTTTCCACCTTTTCAGCAATGTAGTCCTTTTCATTAAAGGCAGTCACAAAAAGACAGACTTCGGGCTCGTAACTTTCATCGAAGGGTGTATCGTTTTTGGAGAATAGTTTTTTGAGTTGAACCAGCCCCCACAAAAGTATTCCATACCCGGCGTAGGTATAAACGATAATAAAAAACAACAACCAGAATAAGGTGGTTAAGATCATTACAAATGCTGTTTATAAAAGTCAATCAGTTTGCCTGCCGTGGCTAAGTTATCAAATTTTTCATGGATAAAGTCGATGGCATTTTCTCCCAATTGCGTGAACAGTTCTTTGTCCTCCACCAGTTTCGAAATAGCTTCAACAAATTCATCTTCATTGTTAGCCACCAATAAATGTTTTCCGGGCTCTAAATCAATACCTTCGGCGCCAATTGTAGTTGATACAATGCTTTTCCCAAGGGCCATTCCTTCAATGATTTTAATGCGCATCCCACTTCCCGAGAATAGGGGTACCACCATTATTGCTTTCGAGTTCATGAACTGATAAGCATCATCAACTTCACCTAAAAACTCGACATTTGGCATTTTAAGTCTCTTTTGCAGCCAATCTGGCGTTCCTCGTCCGGCCACATAAAATTTCAAATCCGTAAATTTTTCATTCAAAACAGGCCAGCACTTGTCAATAAACCACATCAAACCTTCCTGGTTTGGCGACCATTCCATGGAGCCAATATGAAACAATGAAGGATATTCGAGATTTCGTGCATTGGGAATCAGCACCGAACTGTCGATACCCGTTTGGGAAACCTGTGCGGGCTTTGTATTACCCATTTCATTCAGCTTGTTCTTATCCCGATCCGTGATCGGCACAATAACATCGTAACTGTTCAGTAACTTTGTTTCGAAATTCTTGATTCGTTTGGTCAGATTAGCCAGGTAATATTTAAAAAGTCCTTTCGACAATTTAGCTGTACGCTGCCAAATTTCGAATTCAACATTATGGGCACGATAAACGATCAGTGCTTTCGATTTTTTTCGAATCAGTGGAATATAGGGACAAACATACAAACCTTCGAGCTGAATTACATCGAACTCCTTTTCGTCAAGTACCTGTTCCAGTTCATCCGAAAAATTTTTATCGATAAAACGAATGGCGTTGTAGGGTTGCGATGAAAATAAAAGATTGACAATTGCCCTCAAGGCGCTTATCCGGGCCGGCACGTCAACAAAACGAAAATTGGCCAGGTCGGCGACTCCTTCCGGAAGTTCTTCAACCGAAATTCGATGCTTTAGTGTACTCATGGAAAGTACGGTTACCTCGTGACCAAGGTGCGAGAATCCCTTAATTAGGTTCATTGCGGCAATGGCTCCACCATCTTTGGTAGGATAAGGAACTTTATTACTTACCTGTAGTATTCTCATAAAAACATTTATTCCGATTTGTTCTTTTTACCGAACAGCTTCGATAAGCCCAGGCGATTGAAAAAGCGGGTATAAGTTTCGGCGGACATAATGGCCGAATCGGTTACTGCCTTATAGGTCAACCATACACCCACCGGCAGAAAAATAAAAGATGAAAACCACATCCCGTTGAACATCGACCAGGCATCTTCACGCGCCGATTTCTCGCCACTCATGGAAACTATGTAGTAAAAAATGAAAAGCAGGATGGAAACGATTACAGGCATTCCAAGTCCGCCTTTTCGAATGATTGCTCCAAGCGGCGCCCCTATGAAAAAGAAAATAAGTACTGCAATTGAAAGGGTAAACTTCCGGTGGAATTCCATCGAGTATTTGTTCAGGTTCTTCTTTTTCACATAAAGTTGCCCCTGGTACATATTAATGGTTTGCATATTCGAACGGGCATTCTGGATCGCTGTTCTGGTTATGTCGGCTTGTACCCATTTGTCAAGTCCCGAGAAATAGGCATCAAAATCGAAAACCGAATCGGCTTCAGGTACAGGTATATCTCGTTTTAGTGAATCGTGAAGGGCTATTAAATTCACCATCTTCCGATTAATGACCTGGTTTGGTGAAAGCTGCAACATGTATTTATTAAGACGAGTACGGTAATCTGACGAGATTGAATCTTCGGCCCACCTCAACTGATCGATGTTAAGCATTCGGTACTGATTTCTGAAAATGCTTTCGTCGCGACGGTTAAAATCAAAACCACGAAGTGCAACACGAATGGTCTGCTCTTCAAATTTATTGCGTTGAAAAGCGTGATTATCCCGATCTCTGTCGCCTTTCGATTTTTCCTCGGTATAATTAATGCCGTGAAAAAGGTTTAGTACCATAAACTTTTTATCCTCAGTGATCTTCATAAAACCGGAATCGGCCACAGTCACACTTTCGTTCGCCTGGCCTTTTGTATGATCATAGATCATCACATCGTAGAGCATTTTTGTTTTACTGTTTTTGCGGCTCACCTTAATACTGTAACCGTCCATTTCATTGGTAAAAATTCCGGGCTGTACCACCAGTTCCGGCTTTTGCTTTTTTACACTGTAAAGCAAAGTCGAAAATTTAAGGTTGGTTTTGGGGATGATATTATTCGAGAAATAAAAAGCAGCAGCAGTAATTGCTATTGCGATAACAACCAGCGGTTTCATTATTCGGAATAATGATATACCGGATGCTTTTATGGCAACCAGTTCATAGTTCTCGCCCAGCGAACCAAAAGTCATGATGGAAGCCAATAACATAGCCAAAGGAAAGGCCAGCGGTAATAATGCAAAAGAAGCGTAGAACATCATTTCGGCTAAAACCATAAAATCCAATCCCTTGCCCACGAGGTCGTCAACATACTTCCATAAAAACTGCATGAGCAGGATAAAAAGTACGATGAAGAAGGTCATGAAAAATGGCCCAATAAACGATCGTATAACGTATAAATCTAAACGCTTCATGTTTTCCGGTTCCTTTTGAGAAACGTGTACAAAGCTAAGTTATTTTGGGAATTACTAAAGTAAAAAAAGTTAATAATGGTTAGCAGAAACTAAAGAACCATATGTGTTTGGGAAGTTGATTTACGATCCGAGTACATGTTTCAAATCGGCAACCTGTGTATTCCAAAGTCCGCGGGTTTCATCCTCTTCATCTTCTTCGGTAAAATCGGTAATAATTAAGGATACATCACCGGTAAGTTCGTCGCGTGTAATTTTAAATTCGAAATACGATTCATCCTCCTCATCCAACCAGGTATATCTCACCAGGCGGTTTTCTTTGTGAAGTGTCATCTCGGCGGTTTGTTCCGAATTGTCCCAAATAAAAGTATATTTTTTACCTCTAACTTTCACATCGTCGGCAAACCATTCTGTTAATCCAGAAGCCGTACTAAGTCTGTTGTATAAAACTTTTGGAGAGCAGTTTATCAGGTACTCCAGTTGTACTTTTATTTTTGTCATAAGTCTGATTTTCGGCAATATAGTTAATAAGAATGGAACTTACAAGCGGCAAAATTTACCACATAAAACTTCATTTGAAAAAAATGGGCAAAAGGGCATCGAAATAAAAATAAATACTATATTTGCACCGCCTTTTTCAAGGCAAATGGCGAGGTAGCTCAGCTGGTTAGAGCGCATGATTCATAATCATGAGGTCGGCGGTTCAAGCCCGCCTCTCGCTACTGAAAACAAAGGGGTTCACAACCGAATTAAGTTGTGAGCCCTTTTTATTTGCACCAAATTTGCATCAAAAAAAGACCTTCAAAAACTAACAAAGCGGATACATGCGAATGGAAACAATCGAAATGTAAATACATGGAGTATTAACCTTACTATTTCAAAGTGTAATGCACCGTTGTTTTTCACTTCTCCAAACTATGCTATTTGCCTTATTCCTCGGTGATGTTCCTTTGGATAATCGCCTCGCCTTCTTCAACTGAAATTTTAAGACCCGACAAATCCAGGTTCTTCACATTATCGAGTAACAAACCTTTTTTTGCCTTAATACTACAGTTCTCAAATGTTACATTTTCAATTGGGCTTTCTTTTAAACCGTGCATAAATCCGGCATCGCCTACGGTGCCGCTTACATTTATAATTTTGATATTACGAACAACAGGAAGTGGATCGGATGGTGGTTTGACTGGTGGTACCATACGCCATTCCATATTAAACTCAAAGGCCTGCTTTGTATTATCCAATACCAGATCGCGATAGGTTATGTTTTCTACTACTCCGCCACGGCTCGGTTGCGTTTTAAAACGGATGGGTGCCCAATTGTCTGCCATCATAGTGCAATTACTGATGGTGACATTACGAATTCCTCCCGACATTTCGCTGCCCATCGAAACACCTCCATGACCGTACCTGAAAATACAATTCTCAACCAGAATATTTTCTGCGGGCCTGTTTACGCGACGTCCATCTTCGTCTTTGCCTGATTTGATGGCTATACAATCATCGTTTACGTCAATATCTACATTTATAATATGAACTCCATCGGAAGAATCGATGTCGATACCATCGGAACTTGGGATATAATGTTCTGAACGTATAATAAGGTTTCGAATCTCAACTTTTTTACTGTAGAGTACAAATAAACACCAGCTCGACTGATTCATAAAAGTCAGATTCTCAACAACAACATCACTGCAGTTCTGAATGGCAATCAATCGCGGACGAGCATAGGCTGGTAATTCTACTTCCCTAAAATGGTAAGCCGGTGATTCCGGCGTGAGATTCAATCCTCCTTTAACTCCAAGAGAAGGCGGACCTTCCCGGACAGGACCAACATATTTTGGAACAATGGGCTGCGAAGCCTCTGTTCCTCGTGACCTGCCAAACCAACTTCTTCCGCGCGAAAACCAAATGTCGCCAGAACCATCGATGGTACCCTCACCACTAAGGTGAAAACCTGTCACATCAAAAACATTTACCAGTGCACTAACCCAAATACGCTCTTCGCCTTCCCAACGCGTCTGAACCAAATTGTAGTCTGCCATATTTGTGGTGCCCTTAAGAACTCCGCCCGCTTCTATTTTAAGGTTAACGCCCTGCTTAAAAAACACTGCCCCTGTGATAAATGTACCCGCCGGCACAACAACGGTCCCGCCTCCATCTTCTGCACATTTATCAATTGCAGCTTGTATTGCATTTGTATTTACAACCATTGAATCGCTTACAGCACCAAAATCGCTTATATCATACAACTTATGCTTATTCTCGTTACACGAACCGAAACAAAGTAGCACTGAAAACAACACTATTGTTTGAAATAATTTCCCTTTGTATCCTCGAGTTCTGAAATTTGTTAGCATAAATCAGGTTTTTGAATTTTATAAAGTTATCATAAATATTTCGGTACTGATGTGACTTTCATTTACAGTGTATTTATTCAATCCTGTTTCCAGGTTTTGAAATCAGAATATGTGTTCTCCCTCATCATCTTTTTCTCAAAGTCGTCGATATTAAATAAATAGATTTTCAAAGCGTCTCATCTCTTCTGACTATCAAGAAGTTGCAACACTTCTGCACTCGCTAAAAGCACAGGCCCATAGCCATGAGCAGCAAATACACTAACAGGCCTCTTATAGTAGAAACCAGGATTAAATCCCAAGCCGGTACCAACACATGTATTTTCTACCTGGCCAATTTCATTTATCTGGGCTGCAACAGCATTCCAGCCGGCGAGAGCAATTGGACCATAAACCATACCATCAATCCAGTCCTTATTTATGGCATGTGCAATACAATAGGTGTACATTGCGGAAGCACTTGTTTCGAGGTACGAGTCGTTACGATCGAGCAACTGATGCCAGGAACCCTCGCCCGATTGCAAAGCAGCCAAACCCCTTATATGATTTTTGAATAGTTCCATAATTTCACCTCTTGCAATGTGGTCTTCAGGTAATACATCGAGTACATCGCTTATTGCAAGCAGCGCCCAACCGTTTGCCCTTGCCCAATAGAATGAAGGATGTTCCTCCATAATTTCTATCCAACCGTGGCGGTACAAATTCTTTTCAGGGCGCCATAAAATCATTTTGAAGAACTCGATTTGAAGAGCCGCTTCGTCGTATAAAAGTCTGGCTTTCTCTGGATCCTCATTTTCGAGAAGTTTGGCCATGTAAGCTATAGGCGGAATTCCCATATACATATCATCAAGCCATACGGAATTTTTAGTTGGGCGTAAACGCGCCAGTATCCCATTGTATAAGCGAAACTCTTTATACATTACAAAATCAAATGCATTATCAATAACCGGACGAATGGTTTCTGCCAGTACAGGATTTACTAACGAGGCTTTCATCATTGCAGCTCCCATTGAACCGCAGTCATCAAGCCATATTGGAGCTACTAATCCGCGCAGCCCGCTCCTACCCGTTTCGTCATTTACTTTCTTAAAATAAGGATAAGCTTCTCCCAGCAATTTTAAACGTTCAAAGGTATAATCTGCATATTTCTTGTCCTCCGTAATTTCAGCTACTTTAAGCATTCCAGAATAGGTAACTCCCCATTCATAACTTGTGATCCCAAAATCGCCCCTTTCCAAAACGCTTGACGCATCTATATTTTTATAATCAGTAATAACCTCATTAGATTCGCGATCAACAATCCTCGCCGGAGTATTTTTATCGAGGTAGTCAAATATCCTGTCCAGGTCAGCTTTTATTCGTTCCTCCTCTGAAATTTTTGTTTGGGCAAATGAACTTTGCGCAGTCGTTATGAACGAGAAGGTACCAAAAACCATTGATATGATTATTATTTTTATAATCATCACATCTTTTCTTTTTATAAACTCTTTTGATGCTAAGATTTTCATATTTAAACCATTTATTATTGAAGTTTTTAACCTTAAAATTTAATTTGATAAAAATGAATTCGTTGAATCTCCCACGTCTCCCCCGCAATGCATAAGTCCGACAATTTAACGAAGTGTAGCGTCAGAATTTATCGGACATATTCTTCTAATTACTCAAAAGATACTGTTGATATTAACAAACTTTGCTTTTGTTAAGCTTACATGGCCACCATTGGCAAAAACCTGCAGTTTACTGAAGGCTTGAGAATTGAAAAAGATCTCTGTCATTACCAGCTCTCCACCATCCACAAAAAGTTCTACTGATGCGGCGTCGACAAACATTTCAAGTTTTACGGTCCATCCAATTTTGTATGGAGCAAACGCGATTCCCGAAAACTTATCTGAGAAGCTCATATCACCGGATTTGGTCCGATCGAATTGAAACTGATGAGCTGTTACGGAATAACTGAGTGTTACATTCTCACCCAACTCATTTTCAAGTGTAATTCCAAATGATTCAGGCAGCGTTTCACCCGTTTCAAATTCCGCCGATAAGTGACTCTGATTTAATGTCAATCCCTGAATATCCAGTTCTTTAACTCCTGAAATTATCAAAGCCTCATCGAGACTTATTTCACTCGATTTATCGAAGATCAATTCCATCTCTTTTACAGTAGCCGATTTCAGAACGTATTGGTTATTCTTTTTAGTCAACGAAAGCGTTCGGGGTAAGGTCATTGCACTGCGCCATCGCTCAGTAGGTACAACCGATGCATAATCCCAGTTGCTCATCCACCCCAGAAAAATCCGGCGGCCGTCTTCTTTGGGCACATCCGACCAGGTAACGCCGGCATAATTATCTCGCCCCCAATCCACCCATTTGGTTTCTTTTGAGTCGGCAGTAAATTGGTGTCCGTCAAAATCTCCTGTAAAGTATTGTGTTCCGGAACCACCATTTGGCCCGCCCGGATTTATATTCACAATCAATACCCATTTAATTTCGTCACTTCCTTCAACCTGCAGCGGGAAGAGATCGGGACATTCCCAAACGCCATCATGTGTTCCAGCATCGATTCCAAAGTCACTTTCATATTTCCAGTTTTTAAGATCGTCAGAAGTATAAATTTGAACATGATCATTTGCAGAAAGTAAGAGGTTCCACTTCTGAATATCTTCATTCCAAATCACATTTGGATCACGAAAATCCCGATTCCCGTCATTCGGGATCACCGGATTCCCTTTATATTTTGTCCAACTTCGTCCTTTATCCAAACTGTAGGCAATGGCTTGCGATTCAACATCAACTCCTCCGGCCTCAACAATAACAGGATCGTGGTAAGTATAAAATGCCACCAACGGGGGATTTTCTCCGGAGCCAAATCCGCTTGAATTGTTCCAGTCTACCACAGCGCTTCCAGAAAAAATATACCCCAAACTATCAGGATATAAAGCAATGGGCATGTTTTGCCAATGTACAAGATCAGTGCTAATGGCATGTCCCCAATGCATTGGTCCCCAAACTGTACTGTCGGGGTAATATTGATAAAACAAGTGGTATTCGCCATCGTAGTAAACCATTCCATTCGGATCATTCATCCATGCGGAATCCGGCGAAAAATGGAATTGCGGACGGTACTTCTCGGTATACAGTTTTATCGCGTCCTCCTTTTCAACTGTTTTTTTCGGACCAGAGGAACAGGCCACGGCGAGCAACAGTAGTACTAAAGCCGGAAAATTGAAATGATTTAGGTTCATCGATATAGATTTAATTATCGTTTAATTCCGCTTAAAAATCCGTTAGATTTCCTTCCGATAAGTTAACGATTCCTGTTTCGCTGAACAAATTTTAATGAACCGATTCTTCCTTAAAAGAAATCAGACGGAAAAATGATATTTTGTATCTTCGGGCCGAAGCACAAAAGCTTCGCGCAAAGATTGTATGAATAAACAGGCCTTGAAAATATTAAATGCGAAGTATTTTTATATTCCTGTTGCTGCTTTTACTCTTATACTGGTTGCTGTTCTCATCTATATTTCAAGCATTAGCGATCGTATAATTTTTCCGAATCTGGAAAATTACAACTACAATTATTACACCGACCAGGCAAACAGCGGAAATTCCGAAATGCAGGAATACACGGTTTCCGATACCCTCATTCATTTTAAATTTCAGCTTAATGATCAGTTTTACAGTCCTTATGTTGGTTTGATTCTTTCGCCCAAAAATATGGGAACAATAAATGTGGCCAAATACAACCAAATCAGCATCACCATTTCAGGCAAAAACATCGAAAGAATTGGTATTTCGTTGTATACACCGCCCTTGGATCCCGAACAAAGTTCGGACGAAACGCTTTATCATTCTTATTTGGGTGTTAGCGATCAAAAAATTCAGTACAATGTTCCACTTTCTCAATTTCAATTTCCCGATTGGTGGGTGGATTTGCATCAGTTGGAAGAGGATAAAAAACATACTCTCGATTTAAAAAACCTGCTTCATATCAACATCGGGACCGCATTCTCGCCTGAGATAAAAGCTCCAAAAACCATTGATATTTTCCAGATTGCGTTCACCCGAGACAATAAGGAGTTGTTTCTGATGATTGGAATAGGCTATTTTGTTTTGGTACTGTTAATTTTAAGCCTAAATTATTTCATACTAAAAAGAAAGGAGAAAGAAAAAGAGATTGTAGTCGAATACAAATCGCTTGATATTGAGGATATTAATTCAAGTGAAGCCAGATGTTTGGAGTTCATCAACTCCAATTACAGCGAAAGCAGCCTCACACTCGAAAAAATAGCGGAGGAAACTGCAACCACACCCCGACGCGTGGCAAAAATTATAAGCAACAAGTTTAATTGCAATTTTAAAACCTACCTGAACCGCATTCGATTAAATGAAGCCAAACGATTATTGCTTGAATCGAACCTGAATATTGGAGAGATCTCGTATAAAGTAGGCTTCAACAATCAAAGTCATTTCAACCGTGTTTTTAAAGCCGAAACCGGAAAAAATCCTTCGGAGTACCGCGAAAACCAAAGCTGACAGCTTTTGTAAAAGAATTTGTATATTTTGTAAAAAACACAAAAAGACAAATTATTAATATTGCAACTCAAACCGTTAACTAAATTTTGAGTAAATCATGACAAAAACTGTATTGATTTCCGCTATCAAATTTTGCAGACTTTCATTTTATTCCATTGCATTATTGTTGTTCCTGTTTTTAGAATCATGTGCTGATGAAGAATCCGACACCTTGTGGCTTTCGCAATCAGAAATCAACATTCCGGCATCGGGAGGTACATCAACCATTACCATAAAAACTGACGCAGCAGACGGATGGCGTATCAGTAATCCCTCAACCGACTGGGTGAACTTATCAAAAACATCGGGTACACTTGAATCGGAAACAGTTGATATTAGCGTTTCCTCAAAATCCTTAGAGAAGCGCGAAACTAAGCTGACGCTAAGCGCAGGAAATGCAGATCCGCTGGAGATAAAAGTGGTGCAGGCAGCGTCCGACTATCTTTATGATTTGAGTGCGAATATCAATTACGCCGAGTTTAGCTTTTCTGCCGACGAAATAACGATAGAAATCAGCTCAGAAACATCGGAATGGAATTTATCCTGTGATGCCGAATGGCTGCAAATTAGCAAAACTACTGGAGCCGAAGGAACCTTTTCAGTTGTATTAAGTACTGAGGCGAACGAGGTCCTTTCAGAAAGAACAACCACGATTACATTAAGCGGAGATAAAGCGCCAACATCAGAAATTGCGGTTTTGCAAAAGGGCGGCTATCCAAACTACAATATCAATCCACTGGAGCCTGATATGACCGGGATGAACAGCAGTGCGCAGGAAATTGCCGCTCAAATTAAAATCGGCTGGAACATCGGGAACACGCTCGAAGCTATTGGTGGAGAAACAGCCTGGGGAAACCCAAAGGTTACCGAATCACTGATTCAACTGGTAAAAGAAAACGGTTTCAATGCAATTCGTATTCCCTGCTCGTGGGATCAGAATATGGAGAACAGTACTACCGCAAAAATCAAATCGTCGTGGCTCGACCGCGTAAAAGAGGTGGTGCAATATTGTGTTGATAACGACATGTATGCAATTTTAAATATTCACTGGGACGGAGGTTGGCTCGAAAATAACTGTACGCCTGAGAAACAGGACGAAAACAACGCCAAGCAAAAGGCGTTCTGGGAACAAATAGCCACTCATTTGCGCGATTTCGACGAGCACCTTCTATTTGCCGGGGCCAACGAACCTAACGTGGATGATGAAACACAAATGAATGTGCTTCTCTCCTATCACCAAACCTTTGTTGATGCGGTGCGCTCAACGGGTGGAAAAAATAGTTACCGTACTTTGGTCGTTCAGGGACCATCGACCGATATTGAAAAAACCAATAACCTGATGTCGACATTACCAAACGACGAAGTTGAAGGACGCATGATGGCTGAAATTCATTATTATACGCCTTACCAGTTCTGTTTAATGACGGAAGATGCAAGTTGGGGAAAAATGTTTTACTACTGGGGAAAAGACTACCACTCAACAACCGATACCGAACGCAACGCCAGTTGGGGAGAAGAATCAACCCTCGATGACCTGATGGGACGAATGAAAACACAATTTGTCGACAAAGGAATACCGGTGGTTTTGGGTGAATTTGCAGCGATTAAACGGACATCTTTAACGGGAGATAAGCTACAGTTGCACCTGAATTCGAGAGCTCATTTCCTGAAATACCTGGCCAAACAGGCACGGGCAAACGGATTGCTACCATTTTACTGGGACGCCGGAAACATGGGAGAAAATGCCTCGGCACTTTTCAATCGCCAAAACAATACGGTTTTCGACCAGCAGGCTCTGGATGCACTAATGGAAGGAGTTAATGAATCTTACAATCAATAAAACAGCATGAAACTATTATTTTTTGTCGGAGCTCTTGTGTCGTTGCTAATATTTCAAACGACCAATGCACAAAACCAAAGCACTACAAATAAAAGCTACCCTTTTACTAATCCTCTGCTTGCCGGTGACTATCCCGATCCCAGCATTTTATGCGACGGGGACGACTATTACATGGTGCACTCCTCGTTTGAATATTACCCCGGGCTTTTAATCTGGCATTCAATCGACCTCATGAACTGGACCCCGGTTGCAAACGCATTGCATACGTATATTGGATCGGTTTGGGCACCCGACATTGCAAAATACGACGATAAATACTACATCTACTTTCCGGCCGATAACAAAAATTATGTCATCACCGCTGAAAATATTGAAGGCCCATGGACGGAACCGGTACTGATCGATATTAGCATGATCGATCCGGGTCATGTGGTTGATGAAAACGGAAACCGCTACCTCTATTTCAGCAGCGGAAGTTATGTCCCTTTAACCGATGACGGACTAACTGTTGCTGGCGACCCGGTACACAGTTACGACGGTTGGGAAATTCCGCGCGAGTGGTCGATCGAATGTTTTTGTATGGAAGGCCCGAAACTTTTCAAACGGGGCGAATACTATTATTTAACCGTTGCCGAGGGAGGAACCGCCGGCCCGGCAACCGGACACATGGTAATTTCAGCCCGGTCGAAATCACCACTCGGCCCATGGGAAAATTCGCCTTTTAATCCGATTCTCAGAGCACAATCGAATAAAGATCAGTGGTGGTCGGTAGGTCACGGAACCATTTTCGATGATGTTGACGGCAATACTTTTATGCTCTTCCATGGTTACGAAAACGGTTATTACAACATGGGGCGCCAAACCATGCTGGCACCGGTTGAATGGACAGAAGATGACTGGTATAAAATTCCGGGTGATATTAAAATTGATGAATCGATGACACTTCCCGGAAAAGCCAATACCAAACGAATACCTTTTGAGTTGAGCGACAAATTTGAAGGCAACGAACTTAAACCACACTGGAAATTTTTTGGTGGTTTCGACAACGATCGTTTCGAAGTGAGGAACAACAGTATTATAATTGAAGGAAAAGGAAATTCGATATCCGATTGTTCTCCCATGTTGTGCATTCCACAAGATCATTCTTATAGTGCGCAGGTTGAAATTGAAACTGAAGGTGATGCCATTGGCGGACTAGTATTGTTTTACAACCGTCAGGCCTCGTCAGGTATTTTGGCCGACGATAATGATATTCTGGCTAACCTTAGAGGATGGCAATTTGCCACTGAAAGCCAGGTCATCGATCGTCACGTTTTTCTTCGTTTGAAAAGCGTTGAGAATACAGTAGATATGTTTTATAGTCTGGACGGAAAAGACTGGATCAAGATTGAAAATTCGTTTGAAACATCAGCATTACACCACAACGTGCTAAGCGGTTTTCTGAGTCTGCGCATCGGGCTTTGCTCTATCGGCAATGGAAAAGTCATTTTTAAGAATTTTAAATATGAACCTTTAAAATAAAGTGATTACAGAATAAGCTATCTGGCACAATAAGTCATTGAACCTAAGAATTGAATTTGACGACTGACCGAAAGCTTTTCTGCTCGAGGTTTTATTTTCCCAGCACATCCATAAATTCAGCCTCAATTATTCGTAGCTGACCTTTTGTATCCAGATCTTCCGGATCTCTAAAGCCATCCAGTTCCACGTTTCCGTTTAATTCAATCATATTCTGATACAGGTCGCCTTCAATTCCGGCACCAGTTAATTTTATGGTTACCGATTTTCCGGTAGTTGGCGCAATTGGAATTAGAATATAGCCGAGGCTGCGTTCTGTTTCACCCTGCCATACTTTTTGGTTATCCACATAAATATCTATAGGATAAGTTCTTCGTCGCCAGCCTGTAAGTTTAAGCGAGACTTCATCAATTTCAGCTTCTTCCTCCAATTGGTACGTAATCCATCCGGTTGACATTTTACCGTCATTGGTCCATTCACTCATTTCATTATCATCGTAACTCAGTACTGCTTTTTCCTGGTTAGCACCGGCAACTGCTGCTACAATGGCGATCGTGCGTCGGGTAACTTTATAAGAAGGAGTCAGCGGTGTCGGTCCTTTTTCTAAATTCGAAGGAAGCCCTTCAGAAACAAGTTCTTTACGCAAACCAGTTGTGACTTTAACTGGCAGTGTCTCGAACTCAACACTCGCTCCCTTTAATCCTTTGGCCGAAGCTTTTACTTTAATGTTTCCGGCTTTTGTTGTTGAACGAACCAACACACGATTCACTCCACACTGAACGGGCAAAGTCGTTGAACCGACGTAATTTTCCGGACCTTCAGCAATCCCGCCTACCCAAACAGCTTCACCGTTTAAATCAAAATCAATCTCGTTTAAAGCTGTGGGACAACGTTGTCCATTTTTATCAACCACCTCAACCTGCACCATGGCTAAATCAACGCCATCAGCTTTAAATCCAACGGGAGATTGCATGGAAGTCAGCTTAATGGCATAAGGTTCTCCGGCTGTTTTTATCACATCTTCCGATACAATTTCGCCGGCTTTGTTATAAGAAACTGCCTTTATTTCGCCTGCTTCCCATTTAATTTCAGGGAAAGTATAAAGGTAACGGTAAGAATTCTCACCATAACCTTTCGAATTGCCGTTTACAAATAACTCAACTTTTTCACCTGCCGAAACCACATAAATCGGTTTCACGGTTCCCGGCTCGTAATTCCAGTGCCCGATAAGATGTGTGTTTTGTTCGTCAGGATCAACCCAGCCATTCCACATGACCTGATGCGCATAAAAATTATCTTTTGGAATACGCATTGGATCAACTTCTCCGCTACGACGATAATTCTGTTCGCCCCGATAGTGCGTATTGGTATCGGAAAAAATAATGTTCGCTCCCCCACTACTTACTCGTGTTCCTGTGCCCGGGCGCTGGATGTAATAATCGAACCAGCGTCTTACATCTTCAATGGCATGCGAATCCTGGTTATGATTGTACGCTGAAGCATCTCTAACTTTAGCCCCATTAACATTGGTACCATAAGTTCCGCCTGATCCGTTTTTGTGATACGGCGGTGTAAATTCATCCCAATATTTCCGTAGTCCTTCATCGCGCGAATATTCGGTGGCAAACAATGGTTTCCCGGCACTTTTATTGATATAGAGCATTTCCCCGCCATACTCGGCAACTTTACTGTCAAGCATTTCGCGGCTTCCAACAGCACGTCCTCCATGTGGATCATAATTGTCGCGAATCTGTTTCAGTTCGGCCATATGCTCCTCGCTGATGTTTTCGTTTCCTCCTTCATAAAAAAGGATACTTGGATTATTCCGGTTGTAAATGATCGCATCGCGCATTACCTCACAACGCTGCTCCCATCTCCGCCCGTTTACATCTCTTTCCGAATCACCGGCAGGCATCACCTGTATTAACCCAACACGGTCGCACGACTCCACATCCTGTTTCCATGGTGTAATGTGCATCCAGCGGACAAAATTACCGTTCGACTCAATCATCAGTTTATTGCTGTAATCGCTCAGCCACGGCGGAACCGACATCCCCACCCCGGGCCACTCGTTGCTCGTGCGTTGGGCATAACCTTTCATCATGATTACTCGGTCGTTCAGGTAAACCATTCCATCTTTGAACTCTGTTTTACGAAAACCTGTTCGAATAGGTACCTCATCTATCACCACGCCGTCAACTACTACTTTTGAAGTAACTGTGTACAAATAGCCGTAGCCCCAACTCCAGAATTCCAGATCAGACATTTGTTGTGATGCACTCAATTCAATTTGTCCGTTCGGGGAAATCATTCTTGGTATCCCTTCAAAACGCGCCACCTCATTCCCTTCCAAATCTTCAACTGTTATTTCCAGTCCGGCAACAACAGCTTCAGTGCCTTCATTCTTTACTTCCGATTCAACATGTATCGTTGCCGACTTCTCCGGAATATTAAAATCGGTGGCATAAACATAGGTACCGGTGGTGCCAAGCGTAGAATATAGCGGAAGTGTTTGATAGACTTCGCCTGTGGTATGTAAATAAATATTCTTTGGAATACCGCCGTAATTGGCATTGAAATTTCTATCGTTCCACTGATAACGTTGATTGTAGAACTTCTCGGCATAATCCCAGCTGTTATCCGTTCGTACAGCAATTACATTTTTCTCAGGAAATGGCTTCATCAGGTCAGAAACATCAAGCCCAACAGCCATAATTCCGTTTTCGTGAAGCCCGATCATTTTGCCGTTTAAATAGAACTCTCCGGCTTGCCGAACGCCTTCAAACTCCAGAAATACCTTAGCTGCATCTTCACCTTCCGGCAGAATGAAAGTTTTCCGATACCAGGCAATACCGGTCGACAATTCTAGGATATCTTTCTTAAAGGCTTCGTCCTCATTCCAGGCGTAAGGAAGTGTAATATCTTTCCATTCCGAATCATCGAACGCAGGATTATCAGCTCCGACCGGGTCACCGACAAACAATTTCCATCCCGAATTAAAATTGTATTTGTACCTGTTGGCTTGCGATTGCATGCTGGACATTAAAATGATTAAGCCAATGCAGATTACGGCTAAGAATTTAGAAGGTTTTGAAGACGCCATTTCCATTATGTCAGTTTTAGTTAAATTCAGGTTCTAATAAGGAAGGCATCGAATGTTATCAATTCGACTGCCTTAACTCTTTTAAGAGCGCGTTAAAATAGCCATTTCTTTTTGTTTTCTGTAATTGAACAGCACACAGTATTTTTTCTTGTTAATAAAACAACAATATGGACTGATCTCATCAGTAGCCCGCATTTTTTTCAAGAAAGCCAATCTTTCACTTCATTTAATATCTTTGTCGTACTATCCTGACTGTTCAAATGGATATAATATTGATTAGGACTAAAACCAAATTCTTATGCGTTTAAATAATATCTTACTAACAGGCCTTTTGCTTGTATTCTTTTTCTCGACACAAGGGCAACGAAAAATGGAAAAACTTGGGCGGGGAGTAGTCGCTGTTCGAACAGAAACCGGCAGTGCTTTTATAAGCTGGCGTTTGTTTGGAACAGAATCGTGGGATACAGGTTTTAATATCTACAAAGATTCCGGTGGTGGAGAGCCTGTCAAATTGAACAATGAAGTGCTGATAAAAGGCACAAACTTCACCGATAACACCTTAAATTCTTCTGTCAATAATTCCTATTTTATTAAACCGGTTGTAAATGGGGTGGAACAGGAAGCGAGTAATTCCTATACTTTAAAAGCAAATACAAGCATAGAACCATGCATTGTGTTACCTCTAAAAAGCGGAGCAGAGATTCATTTTGTATGGGTAGGCGATTTAGACGGCGATGGCGAATACGATTATATTGTAGACCGTCTGCAATGGGGAGTAGGTTGCAAAATTGAAGCCTACAAAGGAGATGGTACCTATCTCTGGACCATTGATTTAGGGCCTAATAGTTCGAATATGGATAATATCTCGCCTGGTTCATCAGCCATTGATGTAGGAAATTGGGATGGCGTTACTGTCTATGATATGGACGAGGACGGAAAAGCCGAAGTAATGGTACGTACCGCCAACGGAGTGGTTTTTGGAGATGGTTCAGTACTGCAGCATAATAACAACAATGTACAATTTGTATCGGTAATAGATGGACTGACCGGAATGGAACGCGCACGGGCCGAAATCCCGAATAGTTACATTTCTGTTGGCCCGTTGGCTTGCTCAATGGGTGTCGGATATTTAAACGGAATCACACCAAGCCTGGTAACCTTTTTTAAAAACCGTAACAGCGACAAATCTTTTAATCGTTTGATGTGTGCCTGGGATTTTAACGGAACAGACATAGAATTAAAGTGGAAAACCAATATGCCTTTTGGTACCAGTTACGGAGACGGAAGCGATGGCCATCAGATGCGAATTATAGATTTAGATGGTGATGGAAAGGATGAAGTTGCTCATATCGGCTTTGTATTAAATGGCGAAGATGGTTCGTTGTATTACAATATGGGCGACTATGGAATACAACACGGAGACCGCTGGTTTGTAGGAAAACTCGATCCTACGCGGCCGGGTTTGCAAGGATATGGTATTCAACAATACAATTCCATTCTGGATTATTATTACGATGCCGGTACCGGTGAACTGATTTGGAAGCATACCACACCTGATGGAGGTATCGGTGATGTAGGACGCGGATCAGTCGGCGATGTAGATCCCAGCTACCCGGGGTATGAAGTTTGGGAATTTGGTGGATTGTACAATGCACCATCCAATACGCGAATCTCTTCAAGCTATGCTTACCCCAACCTTCGGATTTGGTGGGATGGAGATTTGCTAAGCGAAAACCTGAACGACGGGAAGCTGGAAAAGTACCTCTACCAAAGTAAAAGTGTAAGTCGTTTGTTGACAACCTGGCATTATCATTCTGCAACAGGTAGTGCACGTGCAGTTCCTATGTTTTATGGCGATATTATGGGCGACTGGCGTGAAGAAATCATTTATACAAATAGTTCTTTCTCTCAGTTGGTGATATTCACAACACCTGTTGAAACGAATCACCGTATTTATACCCTTCCCCATAATCCGGCTTACCGAAACGGAATGACCATTAAAGGATATATGCAATCGCACATGCTCGACTACTTTCTTGGTGCTAACATGAACAAACCACCAACACCACCTATTCAAACTGCAAAATGCATCTGGAAAGGAAGTGAAACTTCAAACATCTGGGAGCTTGACGGACAAGAAAACTGGATTGTCGGAGATACTTTAGGCATTTACGCGCAGGGAGATGATGTACTATTTGATATTTCAGCAAATCCTGATACCAGCGTATGGTTAAACGGAGAAATTATGCCTTCAGATATTAAAGTAATTACTCCCATTAATTATCATTTTAACGGCGATGGCACTTTAGCAGGAAACACCGGGCTGATTAAAGCCGGAAATGGTAAATTATATTTAGATTGTCGGGCTGCTTATACCGGCATTACATCGATAGAAGAAGGCGTTTTATACCTTAACGACACCTTGACAGAAAGTAAGGTAATCGTATATCCGGGAGCAACTTTTGGAGGAAACGGAGTAGTAAATCAGCCGGTATCTTTAATGAGCGGATCAGTTCTATCTCCGGGATTAAAAGGACAAACAGGAATATTAACTCTGAATGGAGATCTCATGTTACCCGAGAATGCTTCCTTATTCTTTGATATTTCCAATGATTCAAGCGGAATGAATAAAATCTCTGATTCGCTTGCAGTAAAAGGAAATATAACATTTAGCGGCCTCACCTCATTAATCATTAATAAAACAGAGAAACAGGTAGAACCGGGAAATTATCCGTTAATTACTTATTCAGGAACATTGACAGGAGACCTGGATAAAATAGAAATTCAGGGGCTGTACGGACAAAAATATTCACTTACAACATCAGACCAAACCATTTGGTTAAAGATTGAAGGATCGCGAAACCCTGGAACCGTTACATGGAACGGAAAGAGCAATGTTTGGGACCTGCTTACCACTCCAAACTGGACTTTGGAAAAAGAATCAGTGACTTTTGTTGCCAACGATACGGTAATTTTTGACGGGAGTGGTGAAAGCAATCAAACAATTAATATCGACGGAGAATTACCGGTTAGTGCGGTAATCGTTTCCGATACAACCGGAGTGAATTATACCTTTAACGGAAGTGGTAGTATTAGCGGAAATGCTTCGCTCGTGAAAACAGGAAGTGGCAGGTTATCCTTACTGAACACCAACAGTTATAAAGGCAAAACTGTTATTAACGGTGGAAGCCTGGAAGTAAATAAAATTTCGGAGTCAGGAATGAATAGTTCTATTGGCGCCAACGAGTCGGTGTCTCCCGCGGAATTTATAATCAACAATGCTAACTTCATCTACAGTGGAAGTAATCTGGCATTGACAAACAAAGGAATGACACTGTCAGGAAATTCTGATACGATCAATGTAAAAAGAAGCTCAGCAACTTTTGTTATCGAAGGTGTGCTTGCCGGTACAGGAAACCTGGTGAAAAAAGGTACCGGGACCTTAACATTAAAAGCTGCCAATACCTTTAAAGGGAATACGTATATAGATGAAGGAGAATTATTTCTCGGAAATGAAACCGCCAATGCGGCCGGGTTAAACCGCGGTTCAGTTACTTTCGGAAATGGGATCTTATCAATGAGTAGTGGCGGATATACCGAGTTTACCTCTGATTTGATTGTCCCTGAAAATGCAAGCGGTACCCTAAATACTGATGACCGGTGCAATTACAGAGGCCGTCTAACAGGTAGCGGAACATTTAATCTTAACCTTCCGGGAACAAAAGACAGGACAATATTCTTTGGGAACTGGTCAGCTTTTAGTGGTACCATAAACATTACCGGCGCTTCCAATACAAGATTCCGAATTGCGAATTCTTACGGGTATGAAAATGCAACGATTAACCTGGGTTACAACATTGGAATGTATCACGGTGGAACAGGAACCACAGGTGGTGATTCGCAAGCTTCAGTAGTAAAAATCGGAGCTTTGGGTAGTAAGTCTTCTTCACGTTTGTACGATGAAAACTGGGTGATCGGGAGTAATAATAAGGATTGTCTTTTCCCGGGTATTATCGAAGGCAGATCATTAAAAAAGGTAGGTTCTGGAACATTGACGCTCCGGGGAAAGAACACGTACTCCGGAGGAACAATCATAGAGGGAGGTACGCTTATGGCAATCACATCGATTGGCAGTTCAACCGGAAGTGGAACCGTTCAGGTAAAAAATAACGGAACACTTGCAGGAACCGCTACAATACATGGATCGACCACTATTTTATCGGGTGGAAATTTAACACCCGGAAAGGATGGAATCGGAAGTATTGGATTTGATTCAAACCTGACACTTAATCAGGGAAGCTCAGTAATTATTGAGGTTGATGATAACTCAAATGACAAAATTGAGGTATCAGGAACATTTAATGTGTCGGGGAAACTAACTATTAATAAAACAGATACAGCAGGGTTCAAAAATGGCGACGAGCTTTTACTATTTACAGCATCAAAATTTAGCGGCGAATTTGAAGAAATAATACCTTCGATTCCCGGAGAAGGGTTGCAGTGGGATACCTCAGAACTTTATACTGAAGGAAAATTAAAAGTGTCGAGTATTACCGGAGAAAAAATCATCCATAATGCTTCCGGCAAACTGAAGATCTTTCCAAATCCTGTTAATGACCATCTTTTTATTAAATCTGTTAATGGTGAACTGATACAAGACATTACTTTTCATTCTTTAAATGGAACGAAGGTCTTTGAAAAGGAAATTAATTCTTACGAGGAAAGTGTCGACTTATCAGAATTGGCCCGGGGTATTTATTTCGTTAAAGTTCGGTTTGGAAACGATGTGATCATTCAAAAAATATCAAAGCAATAGGTTTTATATCAACTTTAATTTAAACTTGCCACTACTCCATTGGGTTGCGGCGAAATCCAGCCTTCCGGTAAGTCAAAATGATGACACTGGTTACAGGAATAAACCGACTGCCCGTGCATCGAGTGGCAGGTGTAACATTCCTGTTTCCCGTGCCGGGGATCGTGCTGGCTGAAAGCAAACAACATATTATGATTTGCAGTTGTGGTTTTAATAATTTCAGCTTCCACATGACAACCTTCGGTTAGACAAAAACTGCGGGTACCAATTTGCCGCTTTTCCAGAGGAAATGTATAGTTTCCGGTCAGCCAGTGAGCTCCTTCTGTAAGCTGTTCATTTAGTTTCTGAGAGTGACAATCAACACATCTAAATATGGTGTCTCCGGTGGCATGACGTGTGATCATCAACGTGGTGTCTCCCCCGTAATAATTATCTACATATTTATTCATCGGGGTGTGACAATTGGTGCAAAAACCGGGCTGATTGTGCCAGTGCACCCCGCCGGTTACGAGTCCTGAGAGGACAACAACTATTACAGTCGCAAGAATCAGAACTCTCGGCATCCTGAGCTTTGACTTCTTTCCGGCTGACTTGGTTTTATCGTTCATTTTATCTGTTTTAAAACTTGTAAGTAGTAAAAAGTGTGCTTTAAGCTAAAGGTTGCAAATTGGCAACATGTCGCCCGGCCAGATAACCAAAAGTATAACAGCGTCCCAGCGACAAACCATAAACAGTTAGCGGATAATCCACTCCGCCATAAAAACCTCCGCCGAGATTACCAATGGCATACAAGCCTTTTATCGGGCTACCTTCGGCATTCAAACACTGATGGTTTTCGTCAACAAGAAGACCGGAACAAACTGCTGACAGTCGCAATGTCCGGTGAATACCATAAAAAGGTGGAGTATCGATCGGTTTCAGATGTTCTGCCGATTTTCCAAAATCCGGATCTTCACCTGCTTCTGCAAGTTCGTTGTACCTTTTTACCGTAGCTGATAAAGTCGCCGGATCTGCCTCAATTTTCACGGCAAGTTCTTCAATCGTATCCGCTTTATGGGTATTTATAAATGCTTCGTAAACACCATGACGGTCAGGAACCTGTTCATCGGGCATATAATTCTTCAAAGCTTCGGGAGGGACCAGAACACCGGGCCAGCTTTTTGCCTGCGTCATGTAATTCGAGTCAAATATTTGCGAATATTGCCCGGTCTTTTCAGGGCCACGCAGGTAGTTGTTCAACAAGGACATTTCGACACTTTCGTCCACAAATCGCTTCCCGTTGTGATCGACAGCCAGAAAGGGCATATCGCACATAGTAGCGGGCCCCGCATCGAAATCGTGCAGCATTTTGGTATGCCCGATCGGTTCGATCACGCCACCGGCCCAGTAACCCATCACAAATCCGTCACCCGTTTTATTGATCTGTTTTCTACCAAAATTCCTGGCATCGGGAACAAAATAATCGCACATGGCTTTATTATTCTGATAGTCACCGGTAGCAAGGATAACACCTTTTTTTGCCAGAAACTTGATGTACTTACTGTCCTCTCCTTTTCCAATAACGCCGGTAATTTCGCCCAACTCGTTTTGAACCAACTGAACAGCAGGAGTGCTGTAGAAAAACTGCACCCCCTGCTTCTCGGCATACGCCGCCAAATCGCGCATTCCATCGCCATTTGTGTATGGTTTCGATCCGAAATAAGCGGTATGAAATCCAAGCTTGTAGCCATTCATTTCGAGGATATTTACCTGTTGCAAATTCCCCTGGTTTATCACCTTTGCTCCGGCTTTTTGAGCGCGGTCGATCACCCACGAAACTGCCTCCCCTGAGTTGTAGGCCCATTCTCTTAAAAGTTTCGGGTTGCAACGATGGGCATTGTCTTTCATCAGTCTCGACACGAGTGCTTCCACACCTGCCTTATCACTACTTTCAAGATCAATTCCGGCTCCTGAATTCCCCTGCGAAATGGCGATATTTTCTTTTTGAAGAACTGCAACTGAAGCACCGTTTTCGAGGGCTGAAAGCGCTGCAGGAACGCCTGATGCACCTGCACCAACCACCACCACATCATAAGTCTCAGTGGAAGAAATATCTTCTTCATTAATTTTTTCCGGTTTTGGCAAAAACGAGAGCTTAGCTGCATCATCAGCACTTCTTCCGTAAACCACTCCTTCATCAAACGCCTCCTCGCTCGGACTGTCTGGCGTGCAACCACTGAAACTTACTAATCCTGCTGCAGAAGCAATTGCTGCACGCGACAAAAAGCTTCGTCTTGATAATCCGTGTTGAATCGTATGCTTAGTATATTTATCCATCTTAATCGGTGATGTAGTTCATTCGCTCAGAAGAACTATTTAAAAAGTCGTGGTGTAAAATCGGTCAGGTAATCTCTCCAGTTTGCCCAGGTATGGCCTCCACCTGTTTCATTATAAATGTATTCGAAATTGTTGTCGTCCAGTTTTTTTCGTAGGTTCTGCACACCGTCATAAACAAAGTCTTCGGTTCCGCAGGCTACATAAAACAGTTTGTAATTCTTTTGCAATGTTTTCAGATTCTTGTCGTATGCAGCTATCAGCGGTTTCATAATATCCTTAAGATTATTGTCGTCAGGATGTAATCCGAGGCTGAACAGTCCCATGTATTTAAACATTTCCGGGTTATTTAGAGAAACGATCTGAGTATGTAAACAGCCCATCGATAAGCCCGCAACAGCACGGTTTGAGCTGTTGGCAAGAACACGAAAATGACTTTCAATATACGGCACAACATCGTTTACCAAACTCACCGGGAATTGATCAGAAGCCATCGCGAATGCTGCATTAGTCGGTTCGGGTTCTGTTTCGGTAATAGCTGCCTTCTGATTTGGATTTCCGTTGGTCATCACCACGATCATCGGCTTGGCTTTTCCTTCAGCAATCAAATTATCAAGAATGTAGTTGGCTCTTCCCAGCGAAGTCCAGGCATCTTCGTCGCCACCACCACCATGGAGCAGGTACAATACCGGGTATTTTTCCTTGCTGCTGGCATATCCCGGAGGCGTGTATACATACATTCTACGGTTTAATTTCAGCGTTGGCGAATCGTACCACACTTTCTCAATCGTTCCGTGCGGAACATCGTTTACCTGAAAAACTTCAGAAGTTTCGCCAGGAATCAGGAGAGTGTTCGCATACCTTGTTCCATCACGCATGGCTTGCGGATTTCGGGGATCGAGAATACTTACTCCATCTAGAATGAAATTGTAATGATACATGGAAGGTTCAAGCTGATCAATTTTGACTGACCACACCCCTTCTTCATTTTTAGTCATTTCAGCATTTTCGCCAAATCCCATCCAACTGCCATTCACTTTTACTGATTTCGCATCTTCGGAATAAAGCCGAAAAGTTACACTATTGTCGCCGGCAATTTCTGGTGAAACTACCTGTGGCCCACGTCGACGTTGAATCTCCTGAGCCTGCGATGCTGTAAAAATAAAAAGTCCGGCCAGTGCAATAAGTGTGGTTTTGATTGATTTGAAACTCATAATTTTTGGTAGATATTGTTATAGATTGATTGTGTTCTTTCCGCTTTTCAGATCGTGGATTTCGCCTTCCCAAACAAATGTTCCGTTAATTCCATCCGGTAGGCTAATTTCTGCCTTTAAACCACTTCCGGAATTGTCGTAATCAACAGAAATTGTACCGGCCGGATGTGGCATTTCACCACTGATTATTTCAAAGTCACCTAGGTTCGGCTCAATTTTTACCTTTTTGAAATAAGGAGCAGCACTCTCAATTCCAAGAATTATCCGGTAAGCCTCAATGTTCGGACTGGCACCCCAAGCATGACAATCAGAACGGGTGGTTTCCACCTCAGAAGTTTCTCCCCAGGTCGTCATCCCAAGCTCGATATTTTTACGCCAAATGTCCAGCCAATCCAGGAAATCGTCGCCCATACCTGCTTTTGCCAGTGCCAGATGTAAATAATATTTGAAATAGATGGTTGCCTGAGTAAGCGACTCATCATCCAGCATTTGTTGAGCAATTTTTACGTTTTGTTCCGGAGTTGTAAGGCCCGCAAGAATAGCCATTGAATTGGTATGTTGCGAAAAATCTTTCTTATCCGGTGTATCCGCAAACAAATTTCGCGAAGCGTCCCAATATTTGCTTTTAATGGTTGCTGCCATTTTGTTCGCCAGACTTTCATACATCATTGCAAATTCCTTGCTTCCTTCAGCATTTTCCAGATCGATACCGGCTTGCAGAGCCAACAACAACTGTAAATCGAGCAAAGCGGTACTTCCATCTTCGGCAGTTGGAGCCATTCCCATGCGCCAGTTCGTTGCCCAGTCCGTAAAATTCCATCCCGGAAGATTCTTAAGCGAACCGTCGTCATCCACAAAACTGATGAAGTAGTTTAGTATCTGGCGTGATCCCAGCAGTTTATCATCCAGAAATTCAGGATCGCTGCCGTACATTAAATAATCATGCAACATACAAACATACCACATGGAATATGTTGCAATTACCTGGTTTTGCGTATCGGGATAGCGACTTAAGGTGTATCCATCTTTCTGGCGCGAGTTATCCATCAGGTTCAGCGCATTTTTTGCCAGCCGGTCGTCGCCACTGTTGAAATACGAAACAAAAAGCTGTATCCGTGCATCACCTATGTATTGCAAACGCTCATAATACGGGCAATCCATGTAGGTTTCAACCGCACACGAGCGCGCAGTTCGCCAACCAATATCCAGGATTTTATCCAGTTCCGCATCGTCGGAATGCAGTTTGGCATTCATTTCAAAAGGATAACCGGTAAAAGTTCCATAGAAATCCTCGATAGTTAACGGACTGTCTTTTGTTTCCACCTGTAACTCCACATAACGATAAGTTCTCCAGTTTAATGAGGTGAAACTCTGATTGGACGAACCATCTGAAATAATGGTATCCATACGTCCTGAAATGGTTTTTCCTTCAATCCCGTTACGGTTATTTTTTGCACCATCTTCACCATATAATGCTTCAGCGTACGTTAGTACAATGGTGCTGTTTTTTCCGCCGCTAAAAACAAGCGTTGGATAAGCATTGGTGTACACTTCCTGATCGAGCAAAATTTTTGCCGTAGTATTTGCAGTTACTTCAAAAGCCACTTTTTCAGCCGGAAACTTTTCGGGAACAGTTACTCCCTCCGTCCTTCTGGTTGAGACCAAACGTTGATAAGTCATTTCCATTTGTGGAATTACTGAAGGCTGCAAAGTCCAGCCACCGCGGGTATTAAAGCCCATTCCTCGTGTTGAGCGTTCGAAAACAGCTTTCGCCGACTTCCAGTTGCTGTCGTCAAAATCAAGAACTTTCCAGCCTTTTACGGCGTGGTTCATGTCAATTTTTTCACCAGCGCCGGCCGCATAATATCCTCGAACCCGCTGACGAATTGGTGTATAACTTTTGTCCTCAATACATTTCCACGAGTCATTGCTATTCAGCACTTTTGTAGCATCATCAATTCCCTGGAATAAAAATCCGGTTTTGTACGAAAATTGTGACACCGGCTTTAAATCTCCTTCGTTCCAAACCTCTGCAGCAATAATATTTTCACCCGCTTTCAGATAGGGCGCAATATCCACGGTTTCGTAATTCCAGTGCTCGATATCGCCCAAAGCAGGTCCTAAGGAAACCAGCTTTTCGTTGATGTAAAGTTTGTAGCGGTTATCGGCAGTCACCCGCATCTCAAATTTGTCAGGTACCGCATCAAAATTTATCGTCTTTCGGAACAGGTAAAGACCTGCATCAGTAGCTTCTGCTTCAGGAACGCACACCCAGCTGGCATCCCATTCGTTATTTTGATTGCGATTCCAGGGTTGGGCGGAAATGGAAAATGCTAACGCAATTAAAATTAATGTAACTAGTTGCTTCATCTATGTAAGGTTTTTATTGGTTTATAGTATTTCCTATTTTAAAGCACTCTGTGCGTAATTCACACGAACACCATTCTGGTTAATAAGAAGATTTAGCCCAAGAAAAGCCCTTGGATTCTCCTCTCCTTTTATCTCTCCTGAAAGCGCGCCTTTGCTGATTTCACACAGGTCGTCAACCCGTTTTTTGGTTTCTTTATTGGCGCCGAAATAATGCCCGGGATACAGCTCAGTTATTCCGTTATCGGCCATTATTTCGCTCATCTTTTCACATGTAGCTTCTAAAGTGGAAAAATTAGTGGTGAGCAGCAAATTTCCCGAACCAAACGAATCGCCACTAAAGCCGTAATGGGCAGCCTTATCGATAAAAGTTGTTGAACCGGGTGTATGTCCCGGAGTAAAAACGACTTCAATTTGTCTGCCTCCCAGATCGAAGATCTCGCCATCTTTCAGGAATTTTACTTCGCCTTTGTAGTTGGGCATGAACTGAGGAATTCCAACTGTATCGGCAGGATTAATGTACAATTCCGGGAAAACATCGATGGATGGCCCGGTATGATCGGGATGAACGTGTGTGGCAACCAGCGTTACCGGGTTATCTGAAATAGAGGCTACGATCTTATCCAGATCCTTGATGTTCGTTCCAGCATCGATAAGTAGTGATTTATCACTTCCTTCAAGCAAATACAGGCTCTCGTTCGACATTGCCTTGCCGGTTCCCACCCAGGTGTGATCATCAATTTTGTGAAAAACAACGTCGTCACCTTTATAAACTTCTTCCCCATCGATTTGAAATTTGGGTTGCGCCAATCCAGCAATTTGTGCTAGAAATAAGGTGCTAAAAATCAATACTAATTTCTTCATATCGCAAAAGATTAAAACATTCTTGATTGTGGAACTGATGTGGCAATCTCAATCAATTCTTTATCGTGATTGTGAACCAATTCCGACTGATTATCAAATAACATAGTAGCTCCGCCTTCAGGAGTAAAAGGTTCCCATTCCGGCATGGCTTCGCTGTTCGGATCTCCTGTATGAGCGAAAGTTGCCCATGTTTTACTCATTTTATCAGCAAGGGCGTATGCTTCCGGCGATCCGCTGTTGTATTCTTCGGTACGCGCAATGTTGTTAAAAACAAAAGCGATTTCCATGCAGTGGCTCGATTTTAACATACCATCCAGATGCGGGGCATTCCATTTAAATATGTAATTGTAAACGGGCGCTCCTTCCGGAACGGAAGATTTTATCCTGGCAAAACTCAGTGCCATTGGACGGAACATGAGATCGACATCTTTCATATCCGACGGCATTTTTGTATTTGGATATGCACTT
Organism: Maribellus mangrovi; assembly: GCF_037646455.1. Taxonomy (NCBI): domain Bacteria; kingdom Pseudomonadati; phylum Bacteroidota; class Bacteroidia; order Marinilabiliales; family Prolixibacteraceae; genus Maribellus; species Maribellus mangrovi. Next base: position 1,139,371 of record NZ_JBBIXN010000002.1, read on the forward strand.
TTAAATGCCGCTACAAATGCATCGGTTTTGTCGCCATATCTTTCTTCCAGATATTCGATAATCGTGGCTTCACCGGCATGCAATAGATCTTGCCCGCCAAATGAACCAAATTCCACCTGGTTAGAACCGATAATCACCGGAATGTCTTTTGAAAGCTCTTCAGCTCCCGGAGATCCGGGTTGCAGTGAAATAAACTCACCATCGCAAACCGGAGCCCATCCTAATCGGGCCATGCCCTCTCCTCTCGATTTAGCAATGGCACGGTTTCCTGCTGCCAGTAACTCATCATGTGGAATGTCTTTTAATTTATCTACTTCGCTTTTCTTTAATCCCAATTCATCCAAAATGGCCAGTCCCACTTTCTGCGATGCTTCTTTGGTGGTAAAATTTCCGGCAACGCCACTTTGCATAATCGCTTTGTGGAACAAACCTTTTGCTGAAGGTGTGTAGAGCATTGTCGCTACTTTTCCTCCTCCACCTGACTGACCAAAAATTGTTACATTCTCAGGGTCTCCACCAAAGTTGGCAATATTGTTATGCACCCATTCCAAGGCAGCAACAACATCCATAATTCCAACATTGGCCGATTGAGCATATTTTTCATCAACAGCCGACAGATCAAGGAAACCAAGTACATTCAGACGATGATTGATTGAAACCACCACCACATCGCCGGTACGACTTAAATTCTCGCCGTCGTAACTTGGTAACTCGCATGATGAACCGGCTGTGTAACCGCCACCGTGCAACCACACCATTACCGGACGTTTTTTACCGTCATTTATTCCCGGCGACCAAACATTTAGATTCTGACATGCATCTTCTTTCATAAACCAGAAATTGTGTTGCTGGGCAAATTCCATTTCGTCAGCCAGAATCATCGATGATACATCGATCGGACAAACCGGGCCATATGAACGACTACTTCTTACTCCCTCCCATTTATCGGGCTTTTGTGGCGGCATGAAACGTTCGGCCTTGGCATAAGGAATTCCTTTGTAATTAAAAACTCCGTCGTGTACATAACCAATTACATCACCGCTTTCGGTAGTGGTTCGGCCTGTTTCACTATCGGCGATCATCGGTGTAGCTCCCGGTTGCGAGCTTGCATTATTTGAATTCGATTGATTGCTTCGACACGAAAACAGTCCGGCGAAAAGAAAGGCTACAACAAGAAATTTTACGGATTTCATAGGTTCAATTTTCATCGAAATGATATGGTTTACGTTCATTTTAGGTGAAATTAAATTTTATTCTTTCAGGTGTTTGTCCAGAAAATCAATAATAATATTTATTACCTGCGGATCAGAAAATTCGGCAGACGCATGTCCCGCTCCTTCAAGCACATAGCGTGTTGAAGAAACACCATGTTCGCGCAAGGCATTGTGCAGTAATAAGGTCTGGCTTGGTGAAACTGCCATATCGTTTGTTCCATGGAACAGCAAAAATGGCGGATCATTTTTATCGACATAATTTATTGGATTTGCCTTGGCCACAACTTCCGGTTTGTCAAGACTGGTTAGTCCGCTGTTTTTTCCGTGAATAAACTGTCCGTCGGGAGAGATAACCGTGAAGTGAGCCTTTTCTGCTGCTTCGTCATAATCGGCTCCAATTTTGGTCAGATCAGATAAACCATAAGCATCAACAGCTGCTTTTACATCGCTACTTTGATCCAGATTCTCACCTTCTTCAAAATCTTTAACACCATTTGTTGTAGCCACCATAGCCGTTAAATAACCACCTGCTGATTCACCCCAAATTGCAATACTTTCAGGATCGATTCCATATTCCTCTGCATTGGCTCGCAGATAACGAATTGCAGCTTTTACATCTTTTACCGCATCGCTGTAAATACCGGTGCTGATTACATGATACTGCACACTGGCCACAACATATCCTGCTTTTGCCACTTCGTAACGATCGTAAAGATTGCGTTCTTTTGCAGCAAAAGAGAAGCCACCACCAATAACATAAACCACACACGGACGGATCTGATCATCCTTGTAGGTTAGCACGTCCATTTTTAGCGACATCGGGTCGCCATCAATACTCTTTGTCTCGTGAAAAACAACATCTTTTACAAGATTCATTTCACTGTCAGCAGGCAGTTCCCGAAACCAATGTCTTTCTTTTGAAAGGTCCGTTAACACGGTACTGGTACTGTTATCGGTAGGTTTTATGAATTTTGGAATTAATAAACCATTTGATCCCCCCTGCGCATGAGCAGCAATGCTCACAACCAACATCACCAAACTTAGAATCGCTATTTTTCTTATCATTTTCAAGTTATTAAAGGTTAATTCGGTATTCAGTTATTTTATTTAAAGTTCTAACTTCCGTTATGTAATTTTCTGACTTCATTTCGTTAGAAAAGTTTATTCTATCAAATGATTCAGCTATTTTAACCGGGTCAATCAAACCGGCACAATGTCAACATTATCGGTTCACCTACGTATTTGCAATTCAACTTTAATTATTATCGACCAATCAATAAATAATATGTTCTTCGCCTTCTTCCCATAACTTGTTCGGATCGAAACCAACACTTGCTTTACCATAAACAGCCACGGTATTTTTCATCTCCGGGAAAAGATGATTCTGAACTTCCTTTACTTCAGCATCACCACGCAATATCGATCGGAAAGCTTCGATAATATCATCCAAAACCTCGAGCTTTTGTGAATACACATCGATGGTTCCGGCATACGAAATATGACCTGTAAACATTCTGTCGTACGAAGGCTGCAATTCTTTAAGTCGCACCAAATAACGAAGCGTGGTGCTCACAGGAAGACGGGTGCCAACATTTCCGTTCGCAGCGTCGCCGGAGAAAAGAATTTTACTGTTCATATCGAGAAAGGCAGTGCAACCCGGTGAGTGACCAGGCGCATAATAAGCGGTAACTTTGCGGTTTCCCAGGTCAAAAACCTGTTCGTCCTGAATTGGCTTAATTTCCGGCAATTCGGTGCTTGTGATCACGTCTTCTTTTACGTAGCCCCAAACATTCTTATAACCTATGTTCATTTTCCGCATGATCTCACCGTATTCTACTTTTTGCTCGAACGGAATATGCGTTGCCATGGCGGTATCTGCCAGGTTCATATATACTGTTTCGAACTGATTGATTCCACCGGCATGATCGGGATGTCCGTGCGTTAGAACGACTTTGTAAGGTAAATCTGTTAAGCTTTCAACAATTCCTTTGAAATCGCAGAAACCTGTGCCGGTATCGATAACCAGTGCACTTTTGTCGCCCACTAAAACGTACATGGCATTCATTCCGAATTCATTGATGAAATAGGTATTCTTTGCTATCTCAACAATCATTGGCCGGGTTATTGGACCGGGTCTGTCTTGCACATTTTGCGCTTGCACAAGAGAAAACGAACTTACAAGCAATAGTGTAACAAAAATTGTGATATGCCTTTGTTTCATTTCTTTGGGTTTTAGTTGAATCGTTGCGATAGATTTGCCTCCGTCATCATTACAAAAATCCCCTTTTATTTTAATGATAAGCGGTTAATCTGAACTTCAGGTTTTAGAGCATCATTTGCTTTGTATGACGCTGCCTTGACATCAAACTCAATCGTTGAAAAAATATCATTTACCGAAGTTCCGAATTTTGCTATATATTCTCCGGCATCAGTAATCCACGACTGAAGTTCTTCGTCGTAAGAAGCCAAATCGTAAGCACTAAAACTTAAAGTCAGGGTTTGACTTTCTCCCGGAGCCAGTTCTTTTGTTTTACCAAAGGCTTTTAACTCGCAGGCCGGTTTTTCAAGTTTGCCATCCGGTGCTGTTACAAACAATTCAACAACTTGCTTGCCGGCTATTTCGCCAACATTTTTAACCGAAATAGTTGCTGTGAACTGATCTCCTTTATTGGAGATTTTTGGCTGTCCGTATTCAAAGTCGGTATAACTTAATCCGTATCCGAAAGGATAAGAAACCTGTTTGTTGGCTGTTGCAAAATACCGGTATCCAACATAAATATCTTCTTCATAAACGGTGTAATCAACGTTTTTCACACTGCTCCGGCGGCCGAAGAATCCTCCCTGTGGTTGAGGGGTATAATCGTATGGGAAGTTTAGTGAAGACGGGTGATCCATCATAGCAATCGGAAAAGTCATCGGCAATTTACCCGATGGATTGGCGGTTCCTTTTAGAACATCCGCAACCGAATTTCCACCTTCCTGACCGGGCTGCCAGGCTAACAAAATAGCATCTGGCAGATCTTTCCATGAGGCCGTTTCAATCACTCCGCCAACATTTAAAATGACCACTACTTTTTTACCCGCTGCATGAAATGCATTGCAAACGTTATTTACCAATTGTCGTTCATCATCGGTAATGTTAAAATCGGCAGGGATTTTTCTGTCGCCACCTTCACCTGAATTCCTACCAATGGTCACGACGGCGATATCTGCATTTTCTGCCTGTTTTTCAACAAAAAGCTTGGCAACCGGCATTTCTTCCAGTACTGATCTTCCACGGAACCAGTTACGCCCTGTCGACTCACTGTCTTCTTTTGCCCTTTCGTAAGCTTTGTATTTTTCGTACAGGTCTTTTAGATCTTCCTGAACTTTGTACCCAACATTTCCAAGTCCCTGCATCAGATCAATCACATAAGCTTTGTTTACATCGCCCGAACCTGTTCCTCCTGCAATAAAATCGTACGATGTTACACCGAAGAGCGCAATGTTACTTACCTGGTCGCCCATAGGAAGTGTTTCATTGTTATTTTTCAACAGCACCATTCCTTCGGTAGCCGATTGACGGGTTACTGCGGCATGCGCTTTCAGATCGGGTTTATTTGAATATTCGTAACCTTTAAAACGCGGAGTTTTTACAATGTACTGGAGCATGCGTTTTACATTTCTGTCCACATCTTCAATGCTTAGTTCACCACTTTTTACTTTCGCTACAATTTCTTCACTCTGCTCAGGCATTCCTGGCTCCATTAAATCGTTTCCGGCATGCACCTGAGCGGCAGTATTTCTTTGTCCAATCCAGTCGGTCATTACAATCCCACCAAAGCCCCACTCATCACGCAAAATGGTGGTAAGCAAGTCGTGACTTTCCTGGGTAAATTCTCCGTTTAATTTGTTGTACGATGACATTACCGTCCATGGTTGGGCTTCTTTTATGGCAATTTCGAAACCTTTTAAATAGATTTCACGCAAGGCCCGTTGCGACACTTGTGAATCGTTGCCGGTGCGGTTTGTTTCCTGGTTGTTTGCCACAAAGTGTTTTACCGAGGTTCCCACCCCATTGCTTTGAACACCGTTTACATACGCCGCTGCAATTTTCCCGGTCAGAACCGGATCTTCAGAATAATATTCAAAATTTCTTCCGCAGAGTGGATTCCGGTGAATGTTCATTCCCGGTGCGAGTAAAACATCTGCACCGTATTCCAGCACTTCATTACCAATTGATTTACCCACACTGGTCACCAATTCTGTATTCCAGGAAGAAGCCAAACAAGTTCCAACCGGAAAACCGGTGCAGTAATAAGTATTGGAATCGCCCTCGCGGGTAGGACTGATCCGAAGTCCGGCAGGTCCGTCGGAAAGCACTGTGCTGCTTATTCCTAAACGATCGATTCTCTGAGTAGTACCTGCCGCACCCGGTACCAAATCTTCAGTATTACCAATGGCAGCTCCACCACCAAACATTCGGTTTCTTGCGCCGACCAGCAATTTTGCCTTCTCTTCAAGAGTCATTGCTTTAACAATTTCGTCAACATTATCTGAACTCAGCTTTTGCGCCTGCACAGTGCTGAAAATCGTTGAACTTAAAACTGCGGTCAATAAGATTGAAAATATCTTCTTCATTTTTATATTAATTAAATTTTGTGATTTCTATTTCATTAAAATAATATTCCGGCAGGCAGTGCCTGCCAGAATATTTGCTAACTAAACTATTTAAACTAAATGCTCAAGGTGATTTTATTTCATGCTTAAAATTGAAACCGGCCCTAACAAACCAGAAGGTTTCAAGGGTGAATCGGCCCGGTAAAATGGCATGACCGTGTACGTCAATTTTTCAGTTACTTCTGGTTGGGCATCACCAATCAGGCGATTTACCCAAAGGTTGACCACTTTAATCTGAATTTCGTTTTCACCTTCATGCAGTGCTGAACTGATATCCATTCTAAACGGTTTTTTCCAAACAACTCCCAGGTCATTATCATTGATGCGTATTTCAGCAAGATTCTCAACTTCGCCCAAATCGAGGAAAATTTTTCCTTTGTCCTTGATCCATTCTGCAGGTACAGAAATAGTTTTCACATAAGTTCCGATTCCTGAAAAATATTTAATGTTTTTATCCGGACTTTCGTTCCATGGAGATAATGTTTCAAAATTTGCCTGAAATGGTGTCCCCACTTTCGATTCAAAAGCAACTTCCCACGGTCCGGTGATATCAGTCAGTTTGGTTTCGCTAACTTCGGGAACTGTGTATGTGGCTGCATCTGCTTTATTTCTGAATACCACAAAAACAGCATCGTTGGGAACAAGGTGTAATGGAACAGTTGTAGTGCCATTTTCGATGTTATAGGAAGTTTTTGTCATCTCACCTGTTTCAGGATGCCAGATTTCGGCTTCTTTTCCTTCAACTCTGAAAGTCGCTTTAACATCTTCGTCTCTGTCTTTTCGGTTGTTTACCCAATAAAAGTCTACATCTCCAAGTTTACGGTGGACATAAAGCAGTTCCGTGTCGTCGTAGGTTTTCGTATATGAAAAATCAGAAACGATTTGTTCTTTTTTCAGCACTTCATCAATATTATAACCAATGTAAATTTTCCCCTGTCCAAGGGTGTTGATTCCATTTTCAATAGGCCACAATTCATTCGCCAGTTTATTGAACTGCTCAGCATCGTCGCTTAAACTTGGAGTACTCAAAGGTTTTTGTCCGGCTACAACTGCTCCTGCAGTAACCATTTCCTTAATTTTTTGCAAAACAGGAAGTGTCATGTGCGCCGTACTTTTATCGAGCACTAAAAGTTTGTATGCTGCTCCTCCGGGTGTTGTAATTGTTCCGTTCTCAACTTTTAGCACATTCAATACAGCATCGGCATTAACAAAATCGAATTCATACCCTGCCGGAACCTGTGGCAACTGCTGTCCAAACAGTTCCGTAATGTTGTGGCTTTCGCCATACAAATAGGCTACATCGGCCACAAAATCACCTTGTTGTAACATGTAAGAACTACGGGCAAGGTAAGTCATCCATGCAATGGCTTGTTCCGACCATGTCTCATGACGTGTAAACCACTGTCCGAAAGGCCCCAGGCTAAGTCCGGGTAATTTGTCGTCAACCGGTTGATGCACTGAAGTATGAATGACAAATCGATTCAAACCACTGGCCAGTTCCATATCGGCTACAGGTTTTAGCAACCTTGGTGACCACGCCCATGCCGTACCCATTGCAGTCAGCGACTCGGCAGCCACATATTTCTGGCCATAAATGTGCGATACTGAAGCCGATTCACGAACATCGGCTTTAAATCGGGTAGCAACCCCGGGACCATTACCGCCAAATCCGCCCGGTGTCCAGGTTGCACTCATCGGAACAGCAGCTGTGCGTTTTACTTCCATTCCGTCACCGATCAAAGCTCGTCCTCCTTCATGCGATTCAGAATAGCGTCCCATGTTTCTTTCGTTCAAAATTTGGGTAGCCTGATCGTAATGGTATTCGGCTACCAGCTCTTCGAGTGTCCTTCTGAAATCCCACAGAAATTTATCGCTTTCAGCAGCACCGGCAACCACTTTTCCGGTAAGCGCCAGCAACCACGGCGTGATGTCGTAGCCACGCCGGTTTTTAAATTCGGCCGCCATGTTGTCGGTCCAGTTTTGCGTACCGGCTTCCCAACTATCAGTTATAATAAATTGCAAGCCATGTTTTCCCATTAAACCGCCGGTGGCATCTTTATATTGGTCGAGGTAATTGGTGAAATAATTTCGTACGTAGTCGGGATCCAGCTTGTCGACTTCGAAGCCGGTAGCCTCAGGTGAAGCCGGGTGGTTCTGACGTCCAGTAAGTGAATATCCCAATCTAATAACATTCCAGTTTCCTTCGGGAACATCCCATTTTAAAGTGCCGTCTTCTGCTAACTGACCGCTCAGGTCAATAATATTTTCCTTTGCAATTGCGTTTGATACTGCAGGTGTCGGAACCTCTTCCAGATCGGTAGCGGCAGCAAAACCTGCTTTATCCTCGAAGCGATTTACATACGCCCCGGTATTTAAAACCAGCTCCATAATTTCAGTGCCGGTGGGTGCTGGTCCATTATTGCCCGGAAGCCCCATCATTTCCATAATACCCGGTCCTCTTGAAGGCTGAGGAGTTCTTACTTTAACTCTAAAAAATTTACCGGTAACTGCGGAAAACGCCAATGTTTTTTGTGTTGCACGGCCTCCCCTGATATCTGTAACTTTTTCAAACTGTCTTCCATCGTTACTCACTTCCAGTATTTGACTTGCCGGGCCTCCGCCGCCAAAATCGAACATGTTTCTTCCGCCTCCGGTTACCAGAGTAATTGATTGTACCTCAACCGGATTTTTGAATTCAAACTGAATCCAGGCAAATTCGCCGGGATTAGTATAAGGAAGGCTGGTCGATTCTACCAAGTCACCATCGGTTAACTGTGCTAAACTGAAATGACCACCGCTTGAAGTAACTACGGGCTGTAATTCAGCCATGGTAAAATCATTTTCCGGAATGCGGTAGGCGATCACAGAAATATCTTTATAAAATTCGGGAAGGTGCTCCATATCTTCTGAACGTGCGCCCATTGGTCCCTCCGCACCCAGGTTTTGAAAAGTTCCGGTGGATGTTGGCGGATGAGGCAGTTCGCCTGAAAAAGGTTTTCCCCCTTCAACACGTAATTCGCACCACACTACTTTTTTCATGGCTTCTTCGGGTTTCACCCATGGGCCGCCACTCTCGCTCCAACCGGGCGATCCTGCAATGGCCATCTCAAGATTTAGCGAATCGGCCAATTCGGTGGTAAACAGAAAAGCATCCTTCCATTTGGGAGTCATAAAAACCAGTCGTTCATCAACAATTTTCGGGGTTGTCATCCCGGCATCGAAATTCTGAAAACCACCTATGCCCGACCGGTGCATCCATTCCAGGTCCTTTCGGATTCCATCTTTGGTAATGTTTCCGTTCATCCAGTGCCACCAAACGCGGGGCATTGCTTCATTGGGTGGATTAATAAATCCTTCTTCAAGATTAACTTCCGTGTTTTGCCGACCTGTTTCTTTTGTGCACTGAACAAGCAGTAAAGACGCACCTACCACAAATACGGTTAGTATATTTCTAAGCATAAGGTTTTGATTTTCAGTTTATAATCGATCCAAACATATTGTGTAATCCTGGGGAGATACATTTAGTAAATCCTTGAGGCTTTGAATTCTAATTGGGTACCTATCGAAATTAATGGTTGAAAAGGACAGTATGCAGAATACATACTGTCCTTTAAGTATTTCAGACTATTGCCAACCGGGATTTTGTTCTAATCCTCCTTCTGTATTCGCATTGATAACAGTTTGAGGAATCGGGAAGAACTTGAAATGAATTGTACCTGTGTAATAAGGTATATCACCCATAAATCTTGAATGATTTGATAGTTGATTGACAAGAACCTCATTAGCACTTGAATTACTGCTACCCATACGAAGCAGGGTTGGGAAACGGTGCTCCTCGTAGCATAACTCACGTGCACGTTCATCTAAAATGGTGTAAATGTCTACTTCACCGGCAGAGATAAGCTTGGTTGCCTGTGCACGGCTACGAATTTCATTGATATCGGCAGCTGCTAAATCAGAGCTACCTTTTCTGTAATAAGCCTCCGCGCGTAACAACAAGGTTTCGGCCGAGCGAACTGCGTACCAGTCTCTTCCGTACTGCGATATATGCATCGGGATTTCAGAAGGGTGCCAGCCCCAATCGTCCATTTTGATTTTTGAACGCATCGGACTCATCATATCCGGAATTGAAATCATGTCTTCAGTTACAGGTTGTAAATACAAACTGTGATCCTGATCAAGACATAAGAATTCGCGGGTAAGATTTATAGGAAGATTGCGCATATCATCTGCGTAATCGCCGACCCAAACTTTCTTAGAAACATAATTGGTTTCCATTGTACCTCCGGTAGAGAAACCTCCAAGGTATGCGCATGTAGCTCCACCGGGAAATAAGCTTTGATCAATGTTTCCGGCAAAAGGACAACTGGCAGCGCCCTCTTCAATTAAATCTTCCCGCCACGTCATATTCCTGAAAACAGGACCAACAAATGCTGTTAGCGAATAGTAAGGATTCTCGAATGGCCAACCACCAATCAGTCCATTGGCCTGGGCTTCTTCAAATGTTGCAGCCTGTAAAGTCCATACTGCTTCTGTATTCCCTGCACTGTAATCGTAGTTTCCAACCTGGAACAAATCGAAGAATACATTACCATCTTCGCGATATGCCGGTACTCCGTTAACTACTGACTGATCAGCAGGATTTGCACGCGTACCAAAACGATCAGTCATAAGCGGATGAGCATCAATTGTTTTTGTTGCAGCTGCAATGGCTTTGTCATAACTGGCAGCATCATTCATCTCAGTTCCAAGTGCAATATAAGCTTCAGCGATAAAATGATTGGCTACGCCTTGTGCCAAACGTCCGTCCTGCAAAGGATACATGGGAAGAAGCGCTTCTGCAGCCTCTAAATCGGCAATGGCAAACTTATATACATCTTCGCGCGAATCGCGCACATAATCTAACTTTAAGGTTTCACTGATCTGATCAACAATTGGCACTCCTCCAAAACATTCGGCTAAACGCAAATAGCCATAGCCCCGGAAGAATCGTGCCTGAGCGATCGCATAACTTTTATCTGCTTCACTTGACCACTCCACATTCTCGGCACCTAATAATGCCATGTTTGCGTAACTGATCAACTGGTACATGTCCACCCAAAGGTTGTTGAACATCCCATTGCCGGGTGACCAGGTAGCATAATTGGAATAAGCATTAGCGGTAGGCTGGCCAACACCGGTATGAACAATATCAAAAACGTCGGCTCCCTGTCCATGCAACAATTGCTGGGTAGTTAATCCGGTCCAAAACATATTATAACCACCGTACATATTAAAAACTTGCCTGTACGCTGTAACCAGCTGAGCATCAACCTGACTGCTTTTTTCAAAAGCAGTTTCAGGCGTGTATATTGTTTTTGGATCTTCCGTTAGAAAATCTTTATCACTCTCACAAGATGGTAGAAAGAATGATATGACGATTAAGCCTAATAGTATATACTTAAGATTTTTCATTATTCAAAAATGTTTAGAGTGTAAAATTAATACCTAAAGTAAATGTTCTTGGCAACTGCGCTGCCTCGAAACTTCTGATTTCAGGATCACTGTATTCCCAGTCAGGCGCAAAAAAGAATAAGTTTGAACCCGATACAAATACTTTCAAACTTGATAATTTAATTCGATCAAGCGTCGCTCTGTCAAACGTATAGGATAAATTTAGCTCTTGAAGTCTTACAAACGTATATTTTTGTAAGGCGGTAAACTTGGAATCGCTCCAGTTTACAGCAGTATAGGTATCACTTTTATTTTCCGGTGTCCAGAATGGATGATTCAACATATTATGATACTGATAACCATCGGTTGACAGGTAAGCGATATTGTTTTCGGCATAACCGTAATCGCCACCGCTGAAAATTCCATTGAACAAGGCATACAACTGGAAGTTCTTCCAGGTAAATGTATTCTGCAAACTCATTCTGAAACTTTCCTTACCGAATCCAAGGATTTTTCTGTCGTTTACAGTTATTACACCATCTTCGCTACCGTCAATATTCGCGAATTTTCCATCTCCGGGGTGTGCACTATTTGCATTGATGTAATCCAGGTCATCTTCCTGAACAACACCAATCCATTCATAACCATAAATAGCTGACAATGATTCGCCGATAAAGAAACCTGCGTTAATATCACCCGTTTCGTCACCACCATATAACTCAACCAACTTGTTGCGGTTCATTGTGAAGGTTAAACCGGAAGTCCAACGGAAATCACCCGACTGCATATTTGTAGTGTTTACTACGGCCTCGATACCCCAGTTCTCCACTTTACCCATGGTTGCCATCTGATCTGTAATACCGGCTCCCATAACAGGAATTGTTCTGCTAAAGATCTGGTCCGTTGTAACCGACTTATAACCATCCACTTCAAGATGAATACGATCTATAAGATCAATTTCAGTACCAATGTTGAACGAAGTTGTGGTTTCCCATGCCAATTCATTGTTACCAAGTGTTGCCAGACTCTGACCCCACATTACCTGATTATCGAACCAATAAGCAATTCCGCCACCTCTACCAACATCCATAGTAGACAGCGTTCCGTAAGGCTGCAAGGTTTGGTTACCGTTTTTACCCCACGAAGCTTTTAACTTCCAGTTATCGATTAAACTGTTTGTACTTAAAAATCCTTCGTTCGACATGGTCCAGGCTACACCAAAAGCAGGGAAATTACCCCATTTTTTATCGGTACCAAAAACAGAACTTCCATCGCGACGGAAAGATGCATTCAGGTGATAAGTATCTTTATATGAATAACTCGCACGAGCCAGATAACCAACGTCATTGTGCAATTCATATCCAATCTCATCAATCGCCTGAGTTACTGCATTCGACAATCCATAAAATCCCAGGTTAGTGTTACCAATTCCTGTAAAATCGGTACCGGTCATTCCAAAAGAATCCATTTTTCTGGAATCGCGTGTATATACCAATGTAGCATTAATAAAATGGTCGTCGAACTGATTGGTATATGTCAGAATATTATCGATTACCCACGAAGTGGTTTTATTTTCGGAGATTGATCCATTGGCTCTGTCGAGATAGGCAGACTGTGCTTCTGGTGTATAACCTGCTTCTCCAAGTGCCAGGTTTACAAAGTTGGTTTCGTAAGTGAATTCACGTTGTAATCTGGTGTTCGTGGTGTACGAACCTGTTAGTTTGTAGCTCAATCCTTCAATGCCGGGGATTTTAAAATCTACTGTACCGCCAATTATTGTAGCGTTTCTGCGATCTTCATCATCTCTGCCAACATTTGTATCCCACAATGGGTTCTGTGTTGTTTCTTCCCGACCGTCGACATATAATCTCCATCTCCCATCAGACAAATATGGTTCGGTCCAGGGAGAAAGTGTTACCGCAGCACCGTAGTTAGGAACAATACCATCGTAGTTGTTAAACGATTTGTCAAAACTGGCACTTACCGAAAGATAATCGTTAATGTGGGTGTTGATCCTCGCTGAAAAAGTTGTTCGTTTATACTGGTCGCCAACAACAAAGTTTTTATTATCCAAATACGAAGTACCGATGAAATAATCCATGGCATTACCTCCACCGGAAACATTTACAGAATAGTTTTGTTGAACTCCGGTTCGTGTGATCATATCGTAATAATCGGTGGGTGTATTGGCGTCAATGTTTGCTTGTTCCAGAGCCGATACCCAGGTAGTTGCCCCAGTACGTGCATTCATCAATTCAATATACCCCTGCTCATCTCTCATATCGGGACGAAAATTCGGATTTGAAAAACCTGTATTTGCGCTAACAGAGATAATCGGTTTTCCTTTAATCCCTTTTTTACGGGTAATCATGATAACACCATTTGCTGCCTTCGATCCGTAAGCGGCCAGGGATGTAGCATCTTTTAACACCTGGATATTTTCTACGGTTGAAGGATCAATGTCATTCATACTGCCGGAGAAGATGATGCCGTCAACAACTAACAAAGGAGCTGTACTTTCCTCATTAATTGATTTCTGACCACGTACTAAAAGTTCTGTTTCTTCTCCTGCTTCACCCGATTTTGAAAAGTTAATACCGGTTGTAATACCGTCTAATAATGAAAATGCATCGGTAGTTGATTTATTCATTATCGGTGAATTTTCCATATCAACCCGAGCCACTGAACCGGTAAAGTTTTTACGTTTTGTTACACCGTAACCAATAGCAACTACCTCGTCCAACCCGATGGCATCCTCTTCCAGGGCAACAACAAAATGTGTTTTTCCTTCAATCGGAATAATTTGTGTTTTCATTCCAACAAAGGAGAAATGTAATTCTGCGGCTTCTTCAGGTATATTTAATGTAAAAGTACCATCGGAATTTGTAATTGTACCAATGGTCATACCTTCCACAACTACGGTAACCCCAGGCATGGGTGCTCCTGTAATATCAGTAACCACCCCGGTAATTGTTTTCTCGGTTTGTTGCGCTGCGGCATCACTGTCTCCTTTTGTGATTACGATTTGCCGATCGTAAATTTCATAGGATAAGTTCTGATCAGCGAGCACGGATTCGAGTACTTCGTTAATACTTGCGTTTTGTAAATCGACATTTACAATTTGTGATTTATCCACATCATTTTCGCGGTACAAAAAGATAAATTCACTGTTTTGTTCGATGTATTTGAACACCTCAGTAATTGTACTGTTGCTCAACTGTACATCCATTCGTTTGGCTTGAGAGTAGGACTCATTTGCACTTACCGTGAACATGACTCCAAAGATCAAGATAATAGTTAGGCGCATAGTTCTACTAATTTTCATTAGGATTCCCGGGTCAAGGGAATCACGTAACCAATTTTTTTTCATAAGTTTACAATGTTTAAATTAATACTGTTGATAGATGGTATTGGTTAAGCCGGTTTATGTTGCCGCATATACCGGCTTTTTTTTAGTTTATCATATAGTAGGTTTCATTGATTTTTGTAAAATTTAATCCTGTTAACGAGCTCATGTATTTAAAGACTTCGTCTTTACTGTTGCTCACATCCAGTTTCCCCGAAATTTTCATCATTCCATCCAGCGGATCTTCGTAGCGGAAATGAATGTTATAGTAGCGTTCCAACTTTTTTACAACGCGGTTCAGATCGCTGTTCGAGAACGTTAAGTAGCCTTCCTTCCAACTTGTGTAGTAGTTGGTGTTTACGGTATATACTTTTGTTTCTTTTTCTGCTTTGTTGGCTACCACCAACTGGCCGGGAACAACTTTCATTTTTTGATCGAAAATGCTGCTGTTTGTCCACGCCAACTCAATACTACCTTCGGTAAGAACGGTTTGTACAACATTCTCTTCAGGATAGGCCGAGATATTAAATTGTGTTCCTAAAACTTCCACCTCAATATCGGGGGTTCGAACAACAAAAGGCTGTTCCGCATTTTTGGCCACATCGAAATAGGCTTCACCGACCAGGAAAACTTCCCGCTCGCGATCTACAAATCTCGACGGATAAATTAAACGGCTTCCGGCATTCAACCACACCTTTGTCCCGTCGGCAAGAGTAATGTTCGATCGGTTGCCGTAAGGAATTACCAACGTATTGGTCTTCACTTCTTCGCGTGGTTCTTCTTTGGTAATTTGTTTATCATCTACTGTAATTTCTCCTTTTTCGGAATATTGCAGGTTCGACTCTCCCGGATTTAAGGCAATCTCTTCCTTGTCGTCCAGTATCAGTGTAGGGATCTGAATATTGGGATTTACCGGTGCTGATAATTCAGAAAACCGTTCAGACTGGTCGTAAAAATAATAGCTTAATCCTGCACCAATTAGTAGAAAAACAATAGCAACTGCTGCATACCGCATCATCAATTTAACTACTCTTCCCTTTCTGCTTTGCTTGTCTTTTAATTCGAGCTGTTTAAGGATCTTCAGGGCCAGCTCTTTCTTCTCACCTTCAGAAAGTATATGCTGTTTGTACCTGAGATGTTTTTGAAAACCGGCTTTAAATTCGCGGATAACTTTTGCATCGTCGGGATGTTGTTCCAGAAAATGGGTCCAATAAGTATTGATTTCTGGGGATGGCTGATAAATCCATTTGAAAAATAATGGGTTCTCTATTAGTTGATGATATATATTCATAAGCCGGGCTCTGTTTTAGTATAAGAGGTAGGGAATTGAAAAAGGGGACACATTTTTTCAAAAAACAATTATGCTCTTCAACATATTGTAAACAAAACAATTACATCGTTGCTTAGCTTTTTACGCAATGTATCAAGGATTCGGTAGACTTGCTTTTTGGCAGAATCGGGATTGATTTCCAACAGTTTACCAATTTCTTTATAGGTGAGCCCGGAATTAAATTTAAGGAAAAGAATCTCACGTTTTTTGGGAGTCAATTGCTCGATTTCATCCTTAATTTTTTTTATCTGTCCTTCGCAATAATCATCGGCAAGATCCTCTTCGATTGAAAATTTAAGATCAAATATATCCTTGATCTCATGAACCGATGAAAATTTGTGTCTTTCAGTCAGTTTGTGAATCAGAATTCGTTTTAACGATTTGTACAGGTAAAATTCGAGCGATTCGGGTTTACGCAGTTTATTCCCGTAGGTATAAACATCGATGAAAAGATCCTGAATGGCATCTTTTACCAGGTCGCGATCGGATGAGATTTTTGAACCGTATGAAAAAAGCGCATCAACAAATTCGTTGTATATGGTTTTAAAGGCATTCTGATCGCCTGCCTTGAAATTAGTCCATATAAGTTGCCAGTATTCCGCGTCGATACGATGGTTCAAAATACTACAGTTTAGATTGATTAGTCTTAGTCTATTGATTGTAAAGTTACAAATCCAAAAGACTTTTCCAACTTTTTGAGAAAGGCCTTAAATCCTGAAAGCGTAAGCAGTTTTTTATAAAGCAGCTCAAAATTATTTTATACCTGGGTTAATGCCATCTCTTATATTCAGGCATATCTGGTGTTTCTTTAGCTCTGATTTAATGGTCAGAATCATCAGCCAGATAACAAAACAAAAGGGCTCCAGCTAAACTGCCGAAACCCTTCAAAAAACATTAAACAACAATCTATATGTAAGTTCTACTTCGTCGTGTTGTGCAAGTTTGTTCGATACATACAAAGCGTGTGCAATATAATTCCAGGGACAATGAACAAACTGTATCCGAGCATTACCGCAATAAACCATTTTAATCCGGTATTTACGCGCCCCATATACATATGTCCGGCACCCGGAACAATTAAACTCAAGGCAATGGCCAACCCGGGATTTGTACCCGAAATTTGCGGAACTGCAATCATTTTATTTTTAGTACTGAAGGGCGCCGTGCATTTTATGCCACCCCTGGGATATTTCAAGTTTAACGATTTCATTCCTACTTTCTTTTAATTTATAAAGTGTGTGCGTTGTATTTATTTACTTACTGTTTCTTTTCCTTTAATATGTAGGTATTCTTCAAGGTTGGATGAGGAACCCGTTCATACTGTTTACCGATCTCGCTCATTTTCGACTTACCGTTTTTCTTTTCAGCTTCGGCGCGCCAAGCCCTGATGTTGTCTTCCATTAACCAGTTTTCTTTTATTCCACCTGTGTTTTTTCCTTTTGACATGATATTTTGTTTTAATTGTTTTTCTTATTTAATGGCCCCGGAAACTCATCCGGAGCCATTTCTATGGTTTTGTGTTAACCGTTTTCACGTTCCTGAACTTTGTTTCAAAACGGCTCAGAGTAAGAGCACTACGGTCAGAACTGCACCATAAACCAACATTGCCGTTAACGATACCCCAAGTGCAAATCCTTCCAGGCTAATATTTTGCTTTATATCTGTTTTCATCTCCAGGTATGTTTTTACTCGTTTTCTCTGCTGTACCCATTCGTAATTTCAAAAATGATCGCCTCTTCCTCAACACTCAATTCTTCTCCCTTTAGCGAGGCGATCAACCTACACAACATATCTTCATTTTTTTCAGGTAATACTTCTGCTTCGAGGTCGACAGCCGACAGCCAACGTTTAATGTCGGCTGCGGCCATCTTTTTACTCCATTTCACAGGAGCACCTTCCCCGAGGCATGTATCTAAAACTCTGTATATATTCATCATCGATCAACTTTCGAGGGCAAAAATAAGGGGAGTAATCCGATGCGTACATGACATGAAATGTCAGGTCGTTAATTTTCTTATTTTCACTATATTTAAATGTTTAAAATAACCCATGAAAAAGTACCACACATTAGGTGAATTCCTTCTTGATTACCGCAACCACCGCGGGATAACGCAGATAGATCTTGCTGCAATGATTGATGTTGATGTACGAACCGTAATCAGGTGGGAAAAAAACGAAAGCCTGATAAAAGGAGAGAAGGAAAAAATACTGATCGAAAACATGGGAATTCCACACCAGGTGATCCGCAACCTGAATACCGAGCAACCCATTCCAGTTTATTTCGATTTTGAGCGATGGGGGTATTCGCTCACACTTTTGTCGAGTATGGTAAGACACTCGAAAGATTTTATTGCTGAAGAAGAATACCACACCACTCGAATCGAGACGATTTCCTACGATAAAGATTTTGAGTTTATCAGCTATATTCAAAAAAATCAGAAGAATTGTTCTCCACTTCCTCTCGAAGTATTAAAAACCGCCGCCCGTTTATTACCCGATTTGAACCTGTTGATACGGGAACAATCAGGGTACCATGGCGGACATGTTTCGATATTCCCATTAAAATTTGAAGTCTACGAAAAAATACGCGACCGAAAAATGAAAGAGAACGAGCTAAATGTTAACGACCTGACTCGGTTTAAGGACGAAAATCCCGAGGTATTTTACTTTTATTCCATCTATTCCAATTCCCTGGACAATTCATATTACCTGGTAAATCGGATGCTATCGTACTTTAAAATGCAGGCACCCGAAGCATACATATTTGCCGGCATTACCTTTCAGAAGTTAAAAGTCCAGCGTTTTAGGGAAATGGGCATGCAGGTAGTCTGGGAGAAAACTATGGAAGCTCACCCTGATCTGAAAGCAACTTTTATCAGTGGAAATTTTAACGAATTTCTTTCCGGTACCATCTAGCAATAGTTCGGTCACACGCTTAATCATTCATCTTTCGGAACTGCAACGCCAGATAAATCCGGAATACGCCAATAAGAATAAATGCCAGAGATGTCCAAATTGCAATGGTAAATCCGATGATCTCGGGGTGCCACAAAAGAATTGCAGCAACCACAATCAGTAAAATTCCAAAAACAAGAACACGTTTCCAGTGTGTGCTATTGCTCTTTTTTAGCTGGAATGCTCTTTTGATGAGTTCACCCCCTTTAAAGATCATCCAAAAACCAATGACGAGGCTGATGATCCATAAGATGGCTTCGGGATTTAACATGAGCAAAATCCCAAGAATTACATTAAGCAGGCCACCCCACAAAAACGACAAATAATTTATCACCACTTTCCGATTCTTTAGGGCAATGTACATTTCAATCGCACCACTTAATGATATGATAAGTCCAAACACAATGGTCAGCGACTTAAAACTGTCGAGCGGAGCCAGTAAAAACCAAATACCAAAAAATAAGAGTGTTAATCCCGAAATTAAAGGGATCCACCAATATTGTTTGTTTATATTGCCTGGATTTGCTGCATTCATGAGTTGCCTGTTTTTAAGTTAGGTTTTCAATTTACATAAAAATTCGCCTTCCGTGCAATAACATGAGACTAAAACTTTTAAATATAGAATCATTTATTGTTCTAACCGTAAACTGATTTCCATCCGGATTTAATAAAAACAAAATAATGTGTTATAAAAATATTTTTCACCTGATATTTATCTTAACATTTGCCCATTATTTCTCGTTAAATTTGAAAGGAACCAAAAATTTATTGTCATGCCTAAACTGAGAAGAGTCGATGCCCTCAATTACCATCAAAAAGACCGGCCGGGAAAAATAGAAGTCGTGCCAACCAAACCACATAATACACAATACGATCTTTCACTGGCTTATACGCCAGGAGTAGCACAGCCCTGCCTCGAAATCGAAAAGAACATTGACAATGCTTATAAATACACGGCCAAAGGCAACCTGGTTGCCGTGGTTTCAAACGGAACTGCTGTAC
The DNA here is from genome assembly GCF_037646455.1 of Maribellus mangrovi. NCBI lineage: Bacteria > Pseudomonadati > Bacteroidota > Bacteroidia > Marinilabiliales > Prolixibacteraceae > Maribellus > Maribellus mangrovi. The sequence continues at coordinate 1,159,310 of NZ_JBBIXN010000002.1, forward strand.
TTGGCCTTGGCGACATTGGACCTGAAGCCGGAAAACCGGTAATGGAAGGAAAAGGTTTGTTGTTCAAGATTTTTGCCGATGTTGATGTTTTCGACATTGAAGTGAACGAAAAAGATCCCAAAAAACTCATTGAAGTTGTTAAAGCCATTGCACCTACTTTTGGAGGGATTAATCTTGAAGACATAAAAGCTCCGGAATGTTTCGAAATTGAGGAAACCTTAAAGAAAGAACTGAACATCCCGGTATTTCACGACGACCAGCATGGAACAGCAATCATTTCGGCTGCAGGGTTATTAAATGCTCTGGAACTTATCTATAAAAAAATAGAAGACATTAAAGTGGTTGTAAATGGCGCCGGTGCAGCTGCTGTTTCATGTATAAAGCTGTACATAAGCATGGGCGTAAAACCTGAAAATGTTGTGATGCTCGACAGCAAAGGAGTTTTGAACCAGGAACGCACCGGCTTAAATCCGATAAAACAACAGTTTGTCACCAAACAAAAAATTAACACCCTTGAAGAAGCCATGGAAGGCGCCGATGTTTTTCTGGGGCTTTCGATCGGCGATGTAGTAAGTAAAAAAATGATCAAATCGATGGCCAAAAATCCGATCGTATTTGCCATGGCTAATCCAAATCCTGAGATTACTTACGAAGATGCCACTTCGGCTCGCGATGATATTATTATGGCTACTGGCCGAAGCGATTATCCAAATCAGATTAATAATGTGTTAGGCTTTCCCTTTATCTTTCGGGGTGCGCTCGATGTTCGGGCAACAACCATCAACGAAGAGATGAAAATAGCTGCTGCAAAAGCGCTGGCAAAACTCGCGAAAGATTATGTTCCGGAAATGGTAGCCCGGGCCTACAATGTGCAAAATATCACCTTCGGAAAAGATTATATTATTCCCAAACCACTCGATCCTCGACTAATAACTACGGTGTCGACCGCCGTTGCCCACGCCGCCATGGAAACCGGCGTGGCACGAAAACCGGTAAAAAGCTGGACGGCCTACGAACAGGAACTTCGAAACCGCTTAGGCATCGACAATAAACTGATCATGGCCATCCGCAATAAAGCCAAACAGGATCCGAAACGGATTGTATTTGCCGAGGCTAACAGTTACCGCATTCTTAAAGCCGTGCAGTTTGTTCTTCGTGAAGGAATTGCCAAACCGATTCTTATCGGGAACAAGGCAAAAATTGATGCGCTAATTCAGGAAAATCAGCTGGATATTGAAAATGTTCCGGTGATTGATCTTTACGAATCAGTTAGCGACGAAAAGCGACATGAGTTCGCACAGGTGCTTTATGAAAAACGCAAGCGCAAAGGCATGACTTATAACGAGTGCGTTGAGAAAATGTATAACCGTGATTATTTTGGTTCGATGATGGTTGAAACCGGCGAAGCAGATGCATTTATCTCCGGTTTCTCGCGAAAATACTCATCAACGATCCGCCCGGCGCTGCAAGTGATCGGCGTAAAAGAAAAGTTCAATCACATTGCCGGGATGTACATCATGCTGACCAAACGTGGTCCGCTGTTCCTTTCGGACACAACGGTTAATATGAATCCATCGGCCCAGGTACTGGCCGATACCACCATTCTTACTGCAGCCGAAGTACAGTGCCTGAACATTGAACCCAAAATTGCCATGCTCTCGTATTCCAATTTTGGTGCCTACAAAGGCGAGGGCAGCCCGATACGTGTAAAAGAAGCAGTGCGTATGCTCCACGAAAAATATCCAGATTTGAAAGTGGACGGCGAAATGCAAGCCAATTATGCTTTGAACGGGAAGCTCCGATATTCCCGTTACCCGTTTAACAAACTGGGCGACGAAGACGCCAACGTACTGATCTTCCCTAACCTGAGTTCGGGAAATATCACCTATAAGATCTTACAGTCACTCGGACCGGCAGAGGCCGTAGGCCCGATATTGATGGGAATGAAAAAACCGATCCATATTCTTCAGCGCGACAGCACCGTCAGGGAAATTATAAATATGACGGCCATAGCCGTTATCGATGCTCAGTCGAATTGCGAAGAGTTATAAAAATAAAGGGCACTCAGTAACTTACTGAATGCCCTTTATGCATTTAAAATCCTACGCCAACACCCACACTAAAATATGGTTCCCAGTCTTTGTAGGGTGAATTTTCGTGGTTCAACACATCAAATAAAACCTGTGCTGTCAACCAGGTATTTCTGGTAATGGGCTGACTGTATCCACCTCCCAGGTAAAGCATTGGAGCTGTTTTGCGCGTATCGCCATCAGAATAAAGCCATTTGTAACTCATTAACTGAAATTCGGCATGTGCATACAAACGCGGCGTCACCCGATATCGGCTAAACACACTTGCTCCGTAATTCGAGCCGCTGTAATCCGAGTTATTTTTGTAATTAATGTACTCGTAAGTAGCTTGTACGCCGGTCGACAGTTTTGGGGTGAGCTTATAGGCCACCATGGGTTGTGCACCAATTACACTATAATCCCGACTAAAATTCAAGGTTACATACCCACCGTAATACATTTTACTTCTATCGAGTTTGGGCTTTTGCATCTCCTCCTGAACCTGCGTGGTATCGGCTACCTGAGCAAACGACATTGTACTTATTAATAAAACAAACAGGAATACTATCAGTGACTTCATACTTTCAAAATTGAATATTATGTTCCAATATACGTAAAAATGCTTACTGATTTGTTAAAGAAGTAGCGTATAAACTGGAATTTCATTTTTTTCAATCTATTTTTGAAACATGAACATGGAAAAATATCCGTCGCGTTTGTTGGAGAACGCCGTGAATGAATTTTCAAAACTCCCGGGAATCGGACGAAAAAGCGCCCTTCGTTTGGTACTGCACCTTTTGCGACAAGATAAGGAACAGGTAACAACCTTTGGGAATAGCCTAATTGAACTACGAAATGAGATCAAGCACTGCCAGGTATGCTACAACATTTCCGATACCGATGTCTGCCAGATCTGCTCCAACTCCTCGCGAAATAAAAGTGTTATTTGTGTTGTGGAGAACATACGTGATGTAATGTCGATTGAAAATACCCAGCAGTACAACGGGCTTTATCATGTTCTTGGAGGAATAATTTCGCCGATGGATGGCATTGGACCTGCCGAACTCGAAATTGAATCGCTGATTAATCGTATTGGTGAAGGTGAAATCATAGAAGTTATACTGGCGCTTTCGACCACCATGGAAGGCGATACAACCAACTTTTACATTTACCGTAAACTCAAAGATTTCGAGGTAAAAATATCGACACTGGCGCGTGGCGTTTCTATTGGCGACGAACTGGAATATACTGATGAGATCACGCTGGGGCGTTCCTTGCTCAACCGTGTTCCTTATGAAAGTTCGGTGGGAAAATAAGATTCCTTATCACATTATCATGTTTTTTCCGTTATCCAAAAGTATTGCCTACATTTGAACATCTTAGCTTTTGCTGACTATGGATCTATCCGTAATTATTGTAAATTACAACGTCAAACATTTTCTCGAACAGTGCCTGCATGCGGTGCAAAAGGCCACTAAAAATGTGGCTGCAGAAATTTTTGTTGTCGACAATAATTCAGTGGACGGTTCCACGCAACTTCTCCGCGAAAAATTTCCTGAGGTTCATCTTATCGAGAACGCGAAAAATGTAGGTTTTTCGAAGGCCAATAACCAGGCGATTAAACTTGCGAAAGGAAAGTACGTTTTGCTGCTTAACCCCGATACAGTAGTCGAGGAAGATACTTTTGAAAAGGTAATTACATTTATGAACCTACACCCCGAGGCCGGTGGACTGGGCGTAAAAATGATCGATGGCCGGGGACGTTTTCTTCCAGAATCGAAAAGAGGATTGCCAACACCGTGGGTAGCTTTTTTTAAGATGTTCGGTTTGTCAGCCCTCTTTCCAAAATCCAAAGTGTTTGGGAAGTATCACCTCTCCTACCTGAACCAAAACGAAATTCACGATGTTGACGTGCTGGCAGGCGCTTTTATGCTTATCCGAAAAGAAACGCTGGATAAAGTCGGACTTCTCGACGAAAGTTTTTTTATGTATGGCGAAGACATCGACTTGTCGTACCGCATCCAAAAAGGAGGTTATAAAAACTACTATTTCCCCGAAACGACCATTATTCACTACAAAGGTGAAAGCACCAAAAAAGGTTCTTTGAATTATGTAAAGGTGTTTTACAACGCCATGGTTATTTTTGCGAAAAAGCATTTTAGCGCGCGTAAAGCCGGCATTTTTGCCTTGTTTATTCACCTGGCCATTTACTTTCGTGCTTTCCTTTCAATCTGCAAGAGGGTATTTTCCAGAGCAATAATTCCCGCGCTCGATGCCATTCTCATCTTCATCGGCTTCCTACTGATCACACCTGTTTGGGAAAACATGCGCTTTCACAACCACGGATATTATCCCGACGAATTCATGAAGTTTGTCGTACCTGTTTACATTCTTTTCTTTTTACTGGGGATTATCACATCGGGGGGCTATCGCAAACCACTTAGCATTTACAAACTTTTACGGGGAATATTCTGGGGGCTGATCGCTATCTTGCTGATTTATTCGCTCGTAGATGAACAATACCGTTTTTCGCGCGCGCTCATTTTGCTCGGTGCAGCGTGGTCAGGTGTTACTATCATTCTCCTTCGCTTTATAGGACATGGGCTTAAACTACCGGGCTTCAGGCTCGATCTCAGCCGGGTGAAACGAATTGCCATTGTCGGGCATCCACAGGAAGCAAATCGTGTAAAAAAGTTATTGGAAGAAACCCGGTTAAATTCTCAACTGGCCGGATTTATTGCGCTCAATGCTGAAGATAGTGACGAACAGTACATCGGACAGATCGATCAGTTATCCGAGATTATAAACATTAACCGCATAAACGAACTCATTTTTTGTGCCGACAATATCAGTTCGGCCGAAATCATCCGCGCCATGCTCGACCTCACTCAGCTTGATGTGGAATATAAAATTGCACCGCCCGAAAGTGTGAGCATTATTGGCAGCAATTCCATTCACACGGCCGGCGATTTATACGTGGTAAATGTGAATGCGATCTCAAAAGCAGCAAACCGTCGTAAAAAGCGTATTTTCGATATTGAAATTGCCCTCCTGTTAATGTTGATCAGCCCGTTAATTTGCTGGTTCTATAAACAAAAAATCAGCTTCTTTTCAAATGCATGGAAGGTATTGTCCGGTAAAAAATCGATAATTGGTTATGCCCGTGTTCAAGGTACTTACGAGAATTTACCTGAATTAAAGCCAGGCCTGCTGAATCCTGTAGATCTTTTCACGAATATTAAGCTCGACAACAATAAAATAAAGCGATTGAATATGCTTTATGCCAAAGATTATCTTATATTGACGGATGCAGAGATTCTGCTAAAAGCATTGAAAAAGCTGGACAGAAATGAATGAATACCTTACACACGGAAAGATCAGCTTGCGCCCCCTCGAAACTGAGGATATCGATTTGCTCTACAATTGGGAGAACAGCATGGAGATTTGGGAGGTAAGTGATACCAAAACGCCATTTTCGAAACACATACTGGCAGAATACATTGCCGAGTCGGCGAAAGATATTTACGCAACCAAACAACTGCGGCTGATCATCCAAAACGAAGCAAACGAAGCCGTAGGAGCTGTCGATCTTTTTGATTTTGAGCCTTACCACCTGCGGGCCGGAGTGGGCATTTTGATCCACAACACCAAAGACCGCCAACACGGATATGCCACCGATGCGTTGCAGGCACTTGCAGGTTATACACTCGAAGTGCTGGGCTTAAAACAACTATTTGCCAATATTGCTTCCGACAATAAAGAAAGTATTCATCTTTTTAAAAAAGCAGGGTTTGAGCTGGTAGGCGTAAAAAAGAACTGGCTGAAAACCATGTATGGCTGGAAAGACGAAGAACTTTATCAGAAAATATTATGCTGATCATTTGTATTTCGGTATCTCACGTAAAAAAGAATACGAATTGTTGGTATAATCGATCTGGCAGGCAAAATGCTGCATTCCGTTCGACACGACCACCTGTTCCACTCTAAGCGCCATGTTGTAACGCACCACCTGATCAAAAGTATCCTGGGTAATTTTCACGTTCGGAGCTTTAAATTCAGCAATTAAATGTGGCTGCCCCTTTCGCGAATAGATCAATAAATCGAAACGGCGAGGATTCCCGTTTACCAAAATTTGTTTTTCCACGGCCATCAGGCTCTCCGGAAATTTCTTTTCCATTTTTAAAAACTGAATAAAATTCTGACGTACCCATTCCTCCGGCGTCAGCGCGACATACTTCTTTCGGATTCCATCAAAAATTAAGGTTCTGTTCCCTTCTGTTTTGATTCGGAGATCATATTCGGGTAAATTCAGTTTCTGCATAAACTTATTAACTCATTTTGGCCGACGACACTGAAAAATGTACATTTGTGTCTACCTTTCATTCGTTTGGAAATGTTTATTTTTATGGTAACTCATGGAACTCGCTCATAGTCATTCTCCTGTGTGCAAGATGATGTAAAAGCTCGTTTCAACTTATATTATTTCCAATTGTTCAAAGGTAAAATATTTCACGTTTATGAGGACGAAAAAAGAAATTGTTGAAAACTGGTTACCACGCTATACCGGCAAAAATCTCGAAGATATAGGCTCTTATATTTTACTGACCAATTTTCAGGATTATGTCGACAAATTTGCCCGTAAGTTTGAGGTTCCGGTGGAAGGCAGCGACAGAAATATGCCCAATGCTACAGCAGAAGGAATTACCATTATCAACTTTGGAATGGGAAGTCCGAACGCCGCAACCATCATGGACCTCTTAAGTTCGATACACCCGAAAAGTGTACTTTTCCTGGGCAAATGCGGTGGGTTGAAAAAGAAAAATCAGCTCGGTGATTTGATTTTGCCGATAGCTGCCATTCGTCGCGAAGGTACGTCTGACGACTACCTTCCCCCCGAAATACCCGCACTACCTGCATTTAGTCTTCAACGTGCGGTCTCGCATATTTTGCGTAATTCAGGACAGGATTATTGGACGGGCGTAGTTACTACAATCAACCGGCGGGTTTGGGAATTTGATAACAGGTTTAAAAAATACCTCAAAAAAACCCGTGCCATTGCCATCGATATGGAAACTGCTACCTTGTTTACCGTAGGTTTTACCAATTCTATTCCTACCGGAGCTTTATTACTGGTTTCCGACCAGCCCATGATTTCATCGGGTGTAAAAACTTCGGCCAGCGATCAGAAAGTAACTTCGCAATATGTAGAAAAACACATTCAGGCCGGTATCGATGCGCTGCTGGAGATCAAAAACAATGGACTTTCTGTAAAACACCTGAGATTTTAGTATGGAGATTACAAGCGTTCTTCAAAACCTGAAAAAGGGAATCTATCACCCCATTTATTTGTTGCAGGGTGATGAATCCTATTACATTGATGCAATTTCGGATTACATTGAAGATCATGTACTGACAGACGCCGAAAAAGGATTTAATCAAACCATTTTTTACGGAAAAGATTCTGATCCGATAAATATTGCTGAAAGTGCCAGACGCTTTCCGATGATGGCCGATAAACAGGTAATTGTGGTTAAAGAAGCACAAAGTCTGAATAAGATCGAGAACCTGGCACCTTATGCGGAAAAGCCGCTGGATTCGACTATTCTGGTGTTGGCCTATAAATACAAAACGCTCGACGGACGTGGTAAGTTAATAAAAGCCATTAAAAAGAACGGACTAGTTTTCACATCGAAAAAGTTATATGAGAACCAAGTTCCGGGTTGGATTGATACTTACCTGAAAGAGCGCCAGTACACCATCACTCCGCAAGCTGCACAACTCTTAACGGCCTATCTCGGTACCGAACTCAGCAAAATTGCCAACGAACTGAATAAACTGGTTATAGCAGTAAAAGATACGAACCGGATTACTCCTGAGCACATTGAACGCAACATTGGGGTAAGCAAGGACTTTAACCTGCTCGAACTGCAAAATGCTCTAGGTGCGAAAGATGTATTGAAAGCCAACAAGATCATCAAATATTTTGGCGCCAATCCCACGCTAAATCCCATCCAGAAAACCGTGGCCGGTTTGTATTTCTATTTTTCAAAGTTGTTTACCTATCATTTCTTAAAAGATAAATCGGAACGCAGCGTAGCCGCCGAATTGCGGGTGCATCCTTTTTTTGCAAAAGATTATATAACCGCTGCCAAACGCTACTCGCCCACCAAACTGTATGAAATTATGGGCATTTTGCGCGAGTACGACATGAAAAGCAAAGGATTCAACTCCTCCAATATGGTGGACATGGCTGATCTGCAAAAAGAAATGATCTATAAAATTTTACATTGATGATAACCTGGTTTATTATAGGTATTACCGTTTTGATCTCCTACCTCGGATTTCAGAATCCCGCACTGGCTTCGAAGCTGCAATTCAATGCGGCGCAAATTATTCACCGGAAAGAGTATTATCGCCTGGTTTCGCATGCATTTATTCATGCCGGCTGGGCTCACCTGGGTGTGAATATGCTGGTACTTTATTTCTTTGGCCGCAACATTGAGGCCTACTTTGGCTACTATTTTGGACGTGGTGCCAATGCCTATTTCGTGTTGTTGTATTTTGGTGGTATTTTGGCGTCAAACCTATGGAGTCTTATTAAAAACAGAAATAATTATTACTACAATGCAGTTGGAGCATCCGGTGCCGTTTCAGCAGTGTTGTTTGCTACTATTTTTTTCGATCCCTGGCAGCCGCTTTACCTGTTTGTAATACTGCCCATTCCTGGAATTTTGTTTGCAGCAGGCTACCTTTTTTATTCGTACCAAATGAGTAAAAAACAAAAAGACAACGTGGCGCACGATGCCCATTTCCTTGGAGCTGTATTTGGGTTTATTTTTCCGATTCTTTTAAAACCCGAATTGTTTGACCGCTTTATCGACCACCTGTTTTCATTTCTCTGAACCATGCAATTCCTGATCGTTAACGGAAATATTGTAGCAAAAGAAGAAGCCAACTTCAAAAGCTTTTTATGGAACGATCCGATTCTGATCTCGCAAAAAGCATGGTTTGGTTTTGGTGGAATCCCGCTGTTAAACGAAAACATTGAGAATCTGCAACAACAACTTAATTCTTTTGGAGCTGATCTACCTCCACTCTTCCTTAATTTTCGTGAGCTGTTTCGTTTGTGCAAGCGTCTGCTGAATAAAAACAAGTTCTATCGGTCGGGGCATTTACTTTTTCAGTTTTCAATTACGAAGCAACAAGTCAACTTTATGGTCGCTGCCGAGAATTACAATGGATTCAACTTCCCGCTCATTGAACATGGATTCTTGGTCAACATTTCATCCGCAAAAAAATATTCGCTTCAATTATACAACAATTTGCGGTGCCACAATTCACGGTTTTGGGAAGCGGTAAAAAAAGAACTTCGGGAAACACCTTTTCACAATTCCATCATTTGCAATCAATTCGGATTTGTTTCGGAAGCTATTGCTGCCAACTTGTTTTTTGTAAAAGATGGCGTTTTAATTACCCCGGCCCTTGAATCGGGTTGTTACGAAGATGTGTTGAGAAATATTGTGTTGGAACAGGCTGCTAAAATGCAAATCAAAATTCTGGAATCAGCAGAAATCAAACCAGACCTTTTATTGGTTCTGGACGAAGCTTTTCTGGTCAGCGAAGCTTGCGGTGTTGAATGGATCCTTGGTATCGAGAATAAACGTTTTGTACGATCCGTTTTGATTGAATTGCATGAAAAAATCAATCACTATCTAAAAGAAAAGGTGAAAAACCAACAACGCTCTCAAGGATAAAGGAAATTTACTATCTTACTTTGCTAAATGCAATGAACGAAAGCAAATCTAAATGGACAGTCATTTTAAATCCCCATGCCGGAGGCAATAAAGGCCGACAAGATCAAAATGAAATTGAAAAACACCTGAAAACAAAGGGCTTCCAATACGATTTACTCATTTCGGAATATCCAAAACACGCCATTCTCTTAGCACAAAATGCCAATGAACAGGGAGCAACACAATTTATTGTTGCCGGTGGCGACGGCACCATAAACGAAGTAGTGAACGGAATTTTCCAAAGTAACGCAGGCAACAAAAATGAAATAACGGTTGGTGTAATTCCCGTTGGAACCGGGAACGACTGGATCAGAACATTTGGAATTCCAAACAGCTATAAAGGTTCTATCCGGAAAATTATCGAACGAAAAGTTTTGCGTCAGGATATCGGAAGAATTACCTACACACAAAATGATGAAACTTTTACCCGTTATTTTCTGAATATGGCAGGATTTGGTTTCGACGCACTGACAGCACAAAAAGCCAATCAGTTAAAAGAAAAAGGACACACCGGATTGTGGATCTACCTGGTGAGCGTGTTCAGGGCTTACCTTGAATACAAAACGGAAAAGGTAAAGCTATCGATTGACGACAATATACTTGAAGATTACATTTTCTCTGCCAGCCTTGGAATCGGCAAATTCAACGGTGCTGGGATGATGCAGGCACCCGGAGCCATCCCGAACAACGGATTGTTCGAAGTTACCATCATTAAAAAGATTAGCCTCGGAGGTATTCTTCGCAATCTGATCGGATTATACAATGGAAATTATATCAAAGACCATCGTGTTTCCTGTTATCAGGCTAAAAAAGTAAATATCCAGTCGCAAAATCCGCTGGCAGGAGAAGTAGATGGTGAATCTCTTGGCACAAGCCAGTTTGAAATTGAGATACTTCCTCAGACTTTACAGATAATTGTTGGGGAGATCAATTAGTTAAACCTTCTACTTACTATTTTTTTCAAAGAACTTTTATCAATCACAAAAAATTTTCACCCACCATGTAATGCTTTTCCCGAAGCTGCGTCTTAACTTTGAAAAGAAGCAAAAAACAAAGCATGGTTGCCCGCGATTTTAAAACAAGTGTATTACCATTAAGCCGAAAGTTGCTGCGATTTGCAACTCACTTTCTAAAGGATGAGCAACAGGCGCGCGACGTGGTTCAGGACATTTTTCTGAAACTCTGGCAAAAACGCGATACACTCGACGAAATAGAAAACATGGAGGCCTTTACCATGCGCATGACGCGCAATCGCTGCCTCGATGTAATAAGGGCTAATAAAGTGGTTGCCATCGACGAAGAAACCGACAGAAAGCTAAAAGCTCAAACGGTGGACGTTCATTCAAAAGTTGAATTAAGCGAAACGGCCGGACAGATCAGGAAACTGATTTTGAAATTGCCCGACCTGCAACGCACGGTAATGCAACTGCGCGACATTGAGCAAATGTCGTACGATGAAATTGCCGAAGTTACCGACTTAAAAGTCAATGCCATTAGGGTGAACCTGTCGAGAGCACGAAAAAAAGTGCGTGATGAATTTTTAAAATTGAAAGAAGATGAAGACCGAAGAAGTAAAACACTTACTGCAACGCTACTTTAACGGCGAAAGTACCGACGTCGATGAAAGATTACTGGAAGCTTATTTCCAGTCGGGAGAGTTAGCTGACGAGGTAGCTGAATACGCCGAGTTTTTTGGAGGAATTGCTGAACTGGCCGGCATTGCCGACGATCCGACCATTGAAGAAGATGTAATGGACTACATCCTCGAAAACGAACACCGCGAAAAAACACATTACCGTTCGATGTGGAGAATTGTAACCGGTGTAGCAGCTTCGGTGATCATTGTACTTGGAGGCTTCCTCTTTTACCAGGAACAGCAAAAACCTTACAACGATACTTTCGACGATCCGGAACAGGCTTATGCCTACGCAAAAGAGACCTTACAATATGTATCGGGTAAATACAGCCAGGGACTGGCCGAGTTAAGCAATTTCGACAAATTGAGAGTAGCCAAAAAACCGATACAAAAAGGTACTGCTCCGGTGAGGGAATTCTACGAAGGTTTGCAGAAAATTGAAGAAGAACAACAATAAATAAAAAGTAGAGACAACTCAGATAAAAGGATCAGTGAGCATGCAACATGAAACGTTTATCACAGAGTTGAACGAAATTAAGTGCAACAAAAAATTAAAATAATAATGAGATGAAAAAGTTAGTGATCATTTTAGCGATTTTGCTGCCCATGGCAGTGTTCGCACAGAAAGACCCGGTTGATAAACTGTTTGAGAAATACGCCAACCAAAAGGGATTTACAACCGTTAATATTTCGGGGAAACTGCTTGGATTTGCCGCCGAAATCGAAACCGGTGATAAAGGAACTCAGGAAATGCTGTCGAGCTTAAACGGCATTCGTGTACTTACCGTCGAAGACGATGAACTGAACGGATCGATTGATTTTTACAAAGAACTGGAAGCTGATGGCTTTTTCAAAAACAACGATTTTGAAGTGTTGATGGAAGTAACCGAGGACGATGAAGTGGTTCGTTTCCTGGCCAAAGATGCCGGCAATGGAAAATTATCAGATCTGCTGCTGGTTGTTGGTGGAGACGATAATGCCTTGATCAGCATCCGCGGAATGATCGATCCGCAACAGATCGGAAAGATCACCAAAGCACTCGACATCGAGGTAGGTGACCTGGAATAAACGGGTCACCGATAGAGATACATCAATTCAACGTAAACGAATCCGGGCAGTGTCCCGGATTTTTTTTGTGCCCATTTCCAACAATTCCAAAATTTTGTACATTTAGTTTTCAATATTTAATATGGAAAACAACTCATTATTTAAAAAGCGAACCATTCAACCGGGCGAAGCCGAACTGTTCATCTGCAACGATTTTGTTTTGGGTGTGAAGCGCGAAAAAGAAGGCTGGTTTGTAAAAGTATTCGAAGATTGCACCGATATTAATGAAGTCGATAAAGAAGCGATCAGTGAAGGAGAATATTTTCATTCGGGTAAATCAAACAGCCTGGTCATCGCGCCGGCACTACAACATAAGCCACTGGTTTTTAAAGGCAATAAAATGCTTATCGCTCCGCATCAACGTTTAACTTTCTTTGTCAAAATTCCACTGATTCTTCAGCTTTATTTTTCAAAAATCCAGGACGAGAACCTGCTAAAAGAAATTTCATCGAGCCGACTTTCCGATACCTGGTTTGGCGAACCCGACAACGGAGTGGCTGCATTTGCGCTGGGAAGCGGTTATCAGCTTGAATTTAATGAAATAAGATCAACTGAGGTGGAAGCCGTTTGCCCGGTTACTATTTTCAACGACTGGGAACAACAACTCGAAATTCAACGCCTGATCATTAAAGCCGATAATATGACGCTTTTTAAGAATGACACAAAAATTGTAACCAGCGTTGTGAAATTGGAATACAAAGGCCAGGACACTATTAGTTCGGTAAATTACGGAACCTCAAAATTATATCATGGCGAAAATGCTGTACTCCTGACCAAGGCACGTAGCAACGATACCAAAAGCCTGTTAAAAGCTAATTTTCATTTTATCAGAAACATTTATAACCGCACAGAATAATGCAATTTGACTGGTCGAAATATTTTAATGAAGAAAACCTCGAACGTTTGATCATTGCAGCGATCATTCTTGTAATTGGTTTAATTCTCATTCACGGGATTTCTTATCTTGTAAAGCGCCTGCTCCCTAAATCACTTTCAAAACAACGGCAAATGATCATCAGCAGGGCGATCAACTACACCGGTTACCTGACACTGGCAGCCGTAATTATTGCCGAACTGAAAATACCGGTTGCACCACTTTTCGGAACGGCAGGAGTTATCGGATTAGTGATTGGAGTAGCCTCACAAACCAGTATTGGGAACATTGTTAGCGGATTTTTTCTGGTTTCGGAAAAATCGTTTGAGATTGGCGATGTGATTAAAGTTGGCGATAAAGCGGGCGTGGTTTACAGCATTGATCTGCTGTCGATTAAAATCAAAACCTTTGATAATTTATTGTTGCGCATCCCCAACCAAACCATCATCAGTACCGAACTTACAAACGTGACCAAGTTCCCGATTCGCAGGCTCGATTTTAATGTGAGTGTGGCCTATAAAGAAGATTTAAAGCAGGTAAAAGAACTATTGGAAAAAGTAGCCAAACAAAATCCACTTTGCCTGGATGAACCTGAACCGCTAATCGTTTTTAAAGAATTTGGCAACAGCAGCATCGATATTTTACTGGGTGTTTGGTTTGAAAAGACCAATTACCTGGCAGTTAAAAATTCGGTTTTCCAGGACATTAAATCCACTTTTGATACTGAAGGAATTGAAATACCGTTCCCGCATGTTACGCTTTATACGGGTGAAGTTACCAAGCCGTTTCCGATTGTAACGAAAGAAGAAAATAACGAATAAATATATTGTAAGAACTAGAAAATAAACGCTGAGATTTACAGAGTTCTATTAAAAAAAAGCGTCGCATCAGGAATCTGATACGACGCTTTCTATTTAACGTCAGTTCGACATAAGAAACACAATAATTTATTAGAAAAGAAACAAGGTTTTGTTTATATTTAAGTATCTC